>NZ_PTJS01000001.1:5317471-5917471 GCF_002941025.1 Streptomyces sp. QL37
GCGCCGGAGCCCTCGAACACCACCTCCTCGATCGCCCCGGCCCCGGCCAGGTCCTCGAAGAGCCGCCCGGCCCAGCCGCGCGGCGCCGCGAGCCACTGGGCGAAGTGGGCCGGCGTGGCGGGACCGTAGGCCCGGAGATAGCGCCGGACGAGGGCGCCCGTCGCCTCCTGGGCGTCCATCGGGGTGGTCCCGGGGTTGGTGTACGCCGCCTTCCGGCCCCGGTTGGGCGCGTAGCACAGGGCACCCCGGTGGCCCGCAAGATGCAGCACCTGGCGCCAGCGCGGCCACATGCCCTGGAACGCGGGCATCACCAGGTCGCCCGCCCAGGGGCCGGTGCGGGCGATCACCTCGTCGGAGAGCTCGTCGATGGTGAGCTCGGCACCCGTCAGGGCGTCGGCCACCGCGGTCACGACCGCCTCGACCTGACCGGGAGTCATCCGGGCGTCCTTCGCGAACGGGCTGCCGCCCGCCGGTACGGCCGACAGGGCTCCCGTCCACATCGGCAGCTCCTCGGCGGGCAGCAGATGCACGGTGCCGCGCGGGCCGAACGTCTTGACCAGGCTCCGGTCGGTCCACAGAGCCGTGCGCACATCTGTGCGCGTCGTCCCCGGTGCGCGGAGGCCGACCGAGTGTTCGGCGGCCGACAACACCTGCGCGTGCGCCCCGAGCATCGCGGCGACGGCACCGGTGACGTCATGGGCGGGACGGCCGGCCGGCGACGGGCTCCCATGGAGGAACTGCCGGTCCAGGCGCCGGGCGTTCGCCTGGGGCCAGCTCACGGTCGTCGTGCGGGCTCGTGTCGTCATGGGCCGAATGTAGGGCCCCTACAGGACAGAAACTGTCCTGTAGGGCCTGTTCCGCGCTCCGGTGAGCCCTCTGAAGTCGTGCCCGCAGCGCAGTCCGACGAATTCGGAGAGTGATTATTTCGTGCCGTGGCACGCAGCAGCACTTACGAAGGGTTATGGTGGAAACCCCCCCTCGGGCCGGTCCGTAACCCCCCCCACGGACCGGCCCGTTTTTTTGTGCCCGGACCGTGTGCCGGATGTGCGGGGCCCGCGGCGGCTCATGGCCGCGTCCCGGCGACGTACGGGAATCCGACGACGCGGAGCCCGCGTCTCAGCCCCGGTTGGCCCAGATGTTGGTGCTCGCGGTGTCCACGGCGAAGGTGTCGATCTCCTTCAGCTCGGCGGCGGTCAGCGCCGGGGCGGCGAGCGCGGCCACGTTCTCCTCCAGCTGCTTCACGCTCGACGCGCCGATCAGGGCCGACGTCATACGGCTGTCACGCAGGACCCAGTTGAGCGCCAGCTGCGCGAGGGACTGCCCACGGCCCTGCGCGATGCCGTTCAGCCCGCGCAGCCGGCGCACCATCTCCTCGGACAACAGGTCCGGGTCCAGGGACTTGCCCTGGCTGGCGCGCGAACCCTCGGGGATGCCCGCGAGGTACTTGCCGGTGAGCAGTCCCTGGGCGAGCGGCGCGAAGGAGATGCAGCCCATGCCGGCCGTCTCCAGGGTGTCGAGCAGCCCGTCGGCCTCCACCCACCGGTTCACCATCGAGTAGGACGGCTGGTGGATCAGGGCGGGCACACCCATCTCCTTGAGAATCCGCGCCGCCTCGGCGGTCTGGACCGCGTTGTAGGAGGACACGCCCGCGTAGAGCGCCTTGCCCCGGCTCACGGCGGAGGCGAGCGCGCCCATCGTCTCCTCGAGCGGGGTGGAGGGGTCGAAGCGGTGGGAGTAGAAGATGTCGACGTGGTCGAGGCCCATTCGCTGGAGGGAGGCGTCCAGCGAGGACAGCAGGTACTTGCGGGACCCCCACTCCCCGTACGGACCCGGGTGCATCCGGTAGCCCGCCTTGGTGGAGATCACGAGCTCGTCCCGGTACGGGGCGAAGTCCTGCCGGAAGAGCTTGCCGAAGTTCAGCTCGGCGGAGCCGGGCGGCGGGCCGTAGTTGTTGGCCAGGTCGAAGTGGGTCACCCCGAGGTCGAAGGCGCGGCGCAGGATCGCCCGCTGGGATCCGAGGCTCCGGTCGTCGCCGAAGTTGTGCCAGAGGCCGAGCGAGACGGCCGGCAGCTTGAGCCCGCTGCGGCCGGTGCGGCGGTACTCCATCGAGTCGTAGCGCGACGCGTCGGCGAGGTAGGTAAGGGAATCAGTCACGTTTCACTCTAAGGCCGACCGGCGCACGGGGCCTTATCACGGAGTTGTGACAGGCCGGGTTGGGCCCCTGTGCCCCCGCCGCAGTAATGTGGCGGCTTCGGGACATGCCGATCCGCGGCGCGGAAGCGCGGTGCGCGGACCGCACGGCGATCCCCCGGGGGGCGGCCCCGGACCCCCCGCGAGGGGGAGGACGGGCCTGGGGCCCGTACGGAACCGAGAGGGTGAACTCAGTGAACTTGCGCGACCTGGTGTACGGGCTCTACGCACGCCGGGTGGAAGGCCGCCTGGATCACGACCAGGTGCCCAAGCACATCGGAGTCATCCTCGACGGCAACCGGCGGTGGGCGAAGGCGTCCGGCGGCTCGGCCGTGGAGGGACACCAGGCCGGGGCGGACAAGATCTCGGAGCTGCTCGGATGGTGCAGCGAGACGGATGTCGAGGTCGTCACCCTCTGGCTGCTGTCCACGGACAATTTCGACCGGCCGGAGGCGGAGCTCATCCCGCTGCTCGGCATCATCGAGAACACCGTGCGCCAGCTGGCCTCGGACGGGCGGTGGCGCGTCCACCACGTCGGCACGCTCGACCTGCTGCCCGCCAGGACCCAGACCGTCCTCAAGGAGGCGGAGGAGGCCACGGCGGGCGTCGACGGGATAATCGTGAACGTCGCCGTCGGCTACGGCGGGCGGCAGGAGATCGCGGACGCGGTCCGCTCCCTGCTCCTGGAGCACTCCTCCCGGGGCACGACCTTCGAGGAGCTCGCCGAGGTCGTCTCCACGGACCTGATCTCCGAGCACCTCTACACCCGTGGACAGCCCGACCCGGACCTCGTGATCCGTACGAGCGGGGAGCAGCGGCTGTCGGGCTTCATGCTCTGGCAGAGCGCCCATTCGGAGTACTACTTCTGCGAGGTCTTCTGGCCGGCCTTCCGCAAGGTCGACTTCCTGCGCGCCCTGCGCGACTACGCGGCGCGGCACCGGCGCTACGGGGCCTGAGAGGCGCCGCGCCCGGCCGGCCGGCCGAGGGGCGGAACAGGCACCCCGGGACGACCTTGTCGCAGGCGGGGGCATGGCTTCGCGTGTTCGAGGGAATACAGCTCTCAGGTCGACGTCCGGTCAGCAACCAGGCGGACGTCACAGCCAAGTGAGCGGCCCGCCCGCTCGCCCGGGAGGCCCTTTGCACACGAAGGACCGCACACCGTGCGGCCGACGCGGAGGGCCGGTGTTCGGCCCGCGCACGGGGTCCGAACCCGGTCCGTCCTCTCCCTTCGGGAAGTTCCGCGACCTGCGTCGCACTCCCCGACCTCGTCCGAGGGGGTACGTCCTTCCGTGGTGACCAGCACCAAGCGCCGCATGCCCGACAGGCGCACATACGTTCTCGACACCAGCGTCCTGCTGGCCGACCCCAAAGCCATGACCCGGTTCGACGAGCACGAAGTGGTGCTGCCGATCGTCGTGGTCACGGAGCTGGAGGCCAAGAGGCACCACCCCGAGCTCGGATACTTCGCCAGGCAGGCCCTGCGCCTGCTGGACGACTTCCGCGTCCGGTACGGCCGGCTGGACGCCCCGATCCCGCTCGGAGATCTCGGCGGGTCGCTCCGTGTCGAACTCAACCATTCCGACCCCGGCGTCCTTCCGGCCGGCTACCGGTTGGGGGACAACGACTCACGGATTCTCGCGGTCGCACGCAATCTGCAGGCCGAGGGGTATGACGTCACGGTCGTCTCCAAGGACCTGCCGCTTCGGATCAAGGCGTCCTCGGTCGGTCTCCTCGCCGAGGAGTACCGCGCCGAACTCGCCGTCACCGACTCCGGCTGGACCGGGATGGCGGAGCTCACCCTCGCGGCTGAGCAGGTCGACCTGCTGTTCGGCGAGGAGAGCCTCTACATCCCCGAGGCGGCCGAATACCCCGTGCACACGGGGCTGGTCCTCCAGTCCGAGCGCGGCAAGGCCCTCGGCAGGGTCACGGCCGAGGGCAACGTCCGTCTCGTACGCGGCGACCGGGAGGCCTTCGGGATCCACGGCCGCAGCGCCGAGCAGCGCATCGCCCTCGATCTGCTCCTCGACCAGGACGTCGGCATCGTGTCCATGGGCGGCCGGGCGGGCACGGGCAAGTCGGCCCTCGCGCTCTGCGCGGGCCTGGAGGCCGTGCTGGAGCGCCGTCAGCACCAGAAGGTGATGGTCTTCCGGCCGTTGTACGCGGTCGGCGGGCAGGAGCTCGGCTATCTCCCCGGCAGCGAGGCCGAGAAGATGAGCCCCTGGGCGCAGGCCGTCTTCGACACGCTGTCGGCGGTCGCCGGGCGCGAGGTCATCGAAGAGGTGCTGGGGCGCGGGATGCTGGAGATCCTGCCGCTCACCCATATCCGCGGCCGTTCGCTCCACGACGCGTTCGTGATCGTGGACGAGGCGCAGTCGCTGGAGCGGAACGTCCTGCTGACCGTGTTGTCCCGTATCGGGGCCAATTCGCGGGTGGTGCTCACGCACGACGTGGCGCAGCGGGACAACCTCAGGGTCGGCCGGTACGACGGAGTCGTCGCCGTGGTCGAGAAGCTGAAGGGGCATCCGCTCTTCGCGCATGTCACGCTCACCCGCTCCGAGCGTTCACCGATCGCCGCTCTGGTGACCGAAATGCTGGAGGACGGCCACATCTGACACGTAACACCCCATAGGTGCCGCCCGGCGAGCCAAGGAGCTTAGCCGGGCGGCATTGTGCTGCGCCGTCATTTCCGAAAAAGTCGTGCGCCAAACGGGGTGTGACCTTTCACACGCAACACAGAATTGCAACGTGCCGTGTCCGTCCGGCAGAGTCTTGCTTCCGTCAGGCCCCGCATACGGCACTTGGGCACCTCCAGAGGCGCTCCGCACCACACAACTCAACAATCGCCGTCCGTATGCCGCCCGCGAGCACCACGCGGCGCTTCCGCAAGGGAGTCGCCCACCGGGCCCGTGCCTCCCGTGACCCAAGCAGTAGGGAGGCCAGTGTCAGGGGCACGATTGCGCCCGCGAGGTCACCTAAGCGGGCGATGCTGGAAGGACACCGTGTGAGCCGGATCTCGGTCCGGGGGTTCGCCGTGGCATCCGCCACCGCCGTAACCACCGTAGGCGCCGTCGTAGGCGTTGCGTCGGGCAGCACTCCCGCTGCTGACGACAACAACTTCGAGGCGGCCGCAGCCGACACCACGCTGCTCGCAGACATCCCCGCGGGCCAGCAGGCCCAGGTTCAGACCGCTTCGCTGACGCAGCAGGCCGACGCCCAGGCCTCCGCGGCCGACGCGGCGGCCAAGAAGTCGGCCGAGGAGACGGCCCGCATCCAGGCCGCCAAGGACGCCAAGTCGAAGAAGCAGGCGGCCGAGGACAAGCTGGAGGCGGAGCGCGAGGCCAAGAAGAAGGAGGCCGAGCGTGCGAGCCGTTCCTCCGTGCGCGACGCCACCTCCTTCTCCGCGCAGAGCTCCTACAGCGTGGCCGAAGTGCAGGCGATGGCCCGCCAGATGGTCCCCGCGGACCAGTTCCAGTGCTTCAGCAACATCGTGAACCACGAGTCGACCTGGAACTATCGGGCGAGCAACCCCTCCTCGGGTGCGTACGGCCTCGTGCAGGCGCTGCCCGGCTCCAAGATGTCGTCCGCCGGTGCCGACTGGCAGACCAACCCGGCCACCCAGATCAAGTGGGGCCTCAGCTACATGGACGGCCGCTACGGCAGCCCGTGCGGCGCCTGGTCCTTCTGGCAGGCCAACAACTGGTACTAGGAGCCCCGTAAGGTTCCGCGCTCAACCACGAGACGCCCCGCACCGTCCTACGGTGCGGGGCTTCTCGCGTGTACGGTCGATCCGGACAGCTCCGGGGGCGTGCGGGGAGCGGACGGGGGAAAGGGAAAATCCATGTCGAAACTTCCGGGGTGGCTCGGCCGGGTGGGTGCCGAACTCACCGAGATCGGGGCGCGCCTGGAAGAACGCCGCGCCGAGGAGCAGCGCCGGGCCGAAGCGGACGCCGTGAGCGGCTCGTCGTCGACGCTCTCCACGGTCGTCGCCGATCAGGTGCCCGCCCCGCCCTCCTACGCCCCCTCCGTCGCCGCCAAGCCCGACCCGGTGGCCGCGATCCCCTGGGGGATGCGCGTGGCGGCCGAGGCGGGCTGGCGGCTGCTGGTCCTGGCCGGCACCCTCTGGGTGCTCATGCGGATCATCAGCGCGGTCCAGCTGGTCGTCCTCGCCTTCGTCGCCGCCCTGCTGGTGACCGCGATGCTCCAGCCGACCGTCGTACGGCTGAGACGGCTCGGGCTGCCGCGCGGTCTGGCCACCGCGGTCACGGCGGTGCTCGGCTTCGTCGTCATGGGGCTGGTCGGCTGGTTCGTCGTCTGGCAGGTGATGGACAATCTGGACACCCTGTCGGACCGCGTCCGTGACGGCATCGACGAGCTGAAGCGCTGGCTCCTGGACAGCCCCTTCCATGTCACCGAGTCGCAGATCAACGACATCGCGAAGAACCTCAGCGACACCATCGGCACCAACACGGAGGAGATCACCTCCGCCGGGCTCCAGGGCGTCACCGTGATGGTGGAGGTCCTCACCGGGCTGCTGCTGGCGATGTTCTCGACCCTCTTCCTGCTCTACGACGGGAAGCGCATCTGGCAGTGGGTGCTCAAGCTGGTGCCCTCCCAGGCACGGCCGGGCGTCGCCGGCGCCGGACCGCGCGCCTGGCGGACGCTGACCGCCTATGTGCGGGGCACGGTGATCGTGGCCCTGATCGACGCGATCTTCATCGGGCTCGGGATCTACTTCCTCGATGTGCCGATGGCGGTCCCGCTCGCCGTCTTCATCTTCCTCTTCGCCTTCATCCCGCTGGTCGGCGCCGTGGTCTCCGGCGCCCTCGCCGTGGTCGTCGCGCTCGTCACCCAGGGCGTGTTCACCGCGCTGATGGTGCTGATCGTGGTACTCGCCGTGCAGCAGATCGAGGGCCACATCCTGCAGCCCTTCATCCTCGGCCGCGCCGTACGCGTCCACCCGCTGGCCGTCGTGCTGTCGGTCGCGGCGGGCGGCATGGTCGCCGGTATCGGCGGTGCGGTCGTCGCCGTACCCCTGGTCGCCGTCACCAACACGGTGGTCGGCTATCTGCGCTCGTACGGGCAGGACCCCGCCGTGCTCCACGGGTCAGGGCCGCACGGCGCCACGGCGCTCTCGGCCCTGCCGCCGACGGAACCACCCTCCGCCCGGCCCGCGGACGCGCCGGCCCCTGTCGCCGCGGACGACCGCGCCGACGAGCCAGGGGCCGGCCCGCCGGACGACCAGAAGCGTTGACCTCCACGTCCACCGGGCGCGCGCCTCGGCTCCGGCCGCGTGTCCCGGCTTCCGCCGCCGGGCGCACATGAAAGAAGGGCCCCAGGGACGGTCGGTCGTCCTCGGGGCCCTTCTCGTTCATGGGTACTACTCGGCGAGCACGGCCTCGGCTTCGAGGGTCACGCCGACCGCCTGGATCACCGATGCGATCTTGACGGCTTCCTGAATGGTCTCACGGTCGACGCCGGCCTTGCGCAGCACCTGCTCGTGGGAGTCCAGGCACTGGCCGCAGCCGTTGATCGCGGAGACGGCGAGCGACCACAGCTCGAAGTCGACCTTCTCCACGCCCGGCTTGCCGATGACGTTCATCCGCAGGCCCGCACGGAGGTTTCCGTACTCGGGGTCCGACAGCAGGTGCCGGGTGCGGTAGAAGACGTTGTTCATCGCCATGATGGCGGCGGCCGACTTCGCCGCGGTGTACGCCTCGGCGGAGAGGTTGGCCTTGGCCTCCGGCTCCAGCTCGCGCAGCACCTTCGGCGAGCGCGAGGCGATCGCGCAGGCCAGGACGGTGCCCCACAGCTGCTGCTGCGGGAGCTCGCTGTTGCCGATGACCGAGCCGAGGTTCAGCTTCAGGTCCTTGGCGAAGTCCGGTATGGCGGACTTCAGTTCATCGAGTGCCATGTCGTATCAGCTCACTCGCCCGAGAGGAGCGCGACCGGGTCGAGGGTGTTCTCGCCCTTGGTCCAGTTGCAGGGGCAGAGCTCGTCGGTCTGCAGGGCGTCGAGGACCCGCAGGACCTCCTTGGGGTTACGGCCCACGGAACCGGCGGTCACCATCGTGAACTGGATCTCGTTGTTCTGGTCGACGATGAAGACGGCGCGCTGCGCGAAGCCGTCCTCGCCCTCGATGCCGAGGTCACGCATGAGCTCGTGCTTCGAGTCGGCCAGCATCGGGAAGGGCAGGTCGGTCAGGTCCGGGTGGTCCTTGCGCCAGGCGTGGTGCACGAACTCGGAGTCACCGGAGAAGCCGAGGATCTGCGCGTCACGGTCGGCGAACTCGTCGTTCAGCTTGCCGAAGGCGGCGATCTCGGTGGGGCACACGAAGGTGAAGTCCTTCGGCCACGCGAAGACGATCTTCCACTGACCCTCGTAGGTCTTGTGGTTGATCTGCTCGAACTCCTTGCCGCTCTCCAGCGACACACAAGCGGTCAGGTCGAACTCGGGGAACTTGTCACCGACAGTGAGCACGCGCACTCCTTGCTGCGTAGGAAATCCCCTTTTGAGGGCGTTCCTGGGGGTTGGACAGTCCCCACCTTGGCACAGAGTGCATTGATCACGGAAATAGCTACACTCGGTCGGGATGATCGGAGGTGCCTATCAGTGGCGTATGTAAATCAGGCTATTAGGGTCAAGCAGCCCAGCCTCTCGCAGCTGCGCGCCTTCACGGCCGTGGCGGAGCATCTGCACTTCCGGGACGCGGCGGCAGCAATCGGGATGAGTCAGCCCGCGCTCTCCGGAGCGGTGTCCGCGCTGGAGGTGGCACTGGGTGTCCAGCTCATCGAGCGTACGACGCGCAAGGTGCTGCTCTCGCCGGCGGGGGAGCGCCTCGCGGTGCGGAGCCGGGCGGTGCTGGAGGCGCTCGGCGAGCTGATGGAGGAGGCCGAGGCGGTGCGCGCGCCGTTCACCGGGGTGCTCAGGCTCGGCGTGATCCCGACCGTCGCACCGTATCTGCTGCCGGCCGTGCTCCGGCTGGTCCATGAGCGCTACCCGGACCTGGATCTCCAGGTCCATGAGGAGCAGACCTCCTCGCTGCTGGAGGGGCTGGCGGCCGGCCGGCTGGACCTGCTGCTGCTCGCGGTGCCGCTGGGGGTGCCCGGCGTCACGGAACTGCCGCTGTTCGACGAGGACTTCGTGCTCGTCATGGAGAAGCAGCACCAGCTCGCCGGGCGTACCGGCCTGCCGCGCGGCACACTGCGCGATCTGCCGCTGCTGCTGCTCGACGAGGGGCACTGCCTGCGCGACCAGGCGCTGGACATCTGCCGGGAGGCGGGGCGCACCCAGGGTGCCCCGGTGACGACGACCGCGGCCGGGCTCTCCACGCTGGTCCAGCTCGTCGCGGGCGGGCTCGGGGTGACGCTGCTTCCGCGTACGGCGGTGACGGTGGAGACCGGGCGTAACGAGGCGCTGGCCACCGGGTACTTCGAGGACCCCGCGCCCTCCCGGCGGGTGGCGCTGGCGGTGCGCACGGGCTCGGCGAGGCACGAGGAGTTCGAGGAGCTCGCGGCCGCGCTGCGCGGGGCGATGGGGGCGCTGCCGGTCCGGGTGCCCGAGGAGGGGTGAGCGCGCCCCCCCGGCGCGCTCACCCCCGCCATCACTCCGTACGCAGCCCGTCCGGGCGCATCAGCCGCCACAGCAAGGGCAGGGAGAGCACGGTCACGGCCACGATGAGAGCCCCGCCCGCGCCCGCCATCGGCAGGAACAGCCACCACTGGGTGACCGGCTTGGCCAGCATCCACGTCAGCACGGCCCCCAGCCCCAGGCCGCCCGCCGTCGCGACCAGCAGGCCGACGACCACGGGGAGGGCGGTCTGCCAGAGCACCGACCAGCCGAGGGTGACCCGCCTGGTGCCGAAGGCGACCAGCACCGACAGCAGCCGCTTGCGCTCCCGGAGCTGCTCCAGCTGGGAGACCAGCATGGACACGGCGATCAGCATCAGAGTGGCCACCGCTCCCAGTCGCAACGCCGTCTGGACACTGGCGTACTGACGGTCACGCGCCACGGAGGTCAGGGTGGTGACCCGCATCGCGGGGTCGATCCTGGCCGCCGTGTTCCGCACGTGCTCGGCGACGTCCTCCACGCCCTTGTCGACCCTGAGCTGGGCCGTGATCAGGGCGTTCGGCAGGGTGCCCGGGTCGATCGCGCCGGGCGTCGCCATGATGCCCCAGTGCTCCTTGCCGAGCGGGTCGAGCCCGGCCCGCACGGTCGGGGCCCCGGCCGGCAGGGTCCAGAGCATCGACTTCGCACCCGGCTCCAGGCCGTGGGAGGAGTTGAGCTCGATCTCCTCGCCCTTGCGCGCCGTCTCGTCGATCCAGTCGGCCTGCTCCTTGTCGCCCTTCGGGTGGACGACGAACACGTCCCCCTCCTTGCACGAACCGATCGCCGCCAGCTCCTTCAGGGTGGCGCAGTCGCCCACGGTCAGGGTGGTGGTGGGCTGCATCTCGTCCTGCCCGTACGTCCCCGGCTTGGTCACGTACGTCTCGACCGTGCCGATGACGGTCTCGACCCCCTCGGTCGCCCGGAAGTCCTCGATGGTCCTGGCGGCGGCCTCCCCGCTCACGTCCTCGGAGAAGGTGGTGAACTGCGCCCGGGACGGGTCCTGCCCGGTCATCCGCTCGAACTCGTCCCCCATCGCGGCGAACAGCATCTGCAGGGCGACCGCGCCCGCCACCGCGACCGTGATGCCGCTGACCGCGCGGGACGCCGCCCCACTGGTCAGCTGGAGCCTGCGGACGGCGAGCTGCCAGGGCAGCGGCCCGCCGCGCAGCCGCTGCACGACCGCCTCGACCAGCCAGGGGAGCAGCAGCGCGAGCCCGACCAGGACCAGCACGGCGCCGGCCGCGATCGGGTACGGGTTGACGGGGGTGAACTCGTCCACGCGCCCCGTCAGTGCCAGCACGGCGATCCCCGCGGCCGGCACCAGCAGCCGCCACCAGAGGCGGCGCCGCCGACCGGTGGTGTTGCGTACGACGCCGAGCGGTTCGATGACCACGGAGCGCAGGGCGGCGAGGGTGACGAGCACCGCGGCGAGGGGCACCGCCACCGCGATCAGCGCGGTCAGCCACCCGGCGGGGACCAGGTCGGAGGGGAAGGCGCTGTGGCCCCACAGCTCCACCTCGCCCACGAATCCGCGGCCGGTCAGGAAGAACGCCGCCCCCGCCAGCAGGCCGAGCAGGGAGCCGAAGAGGGCCTCACCCGCGGCGATCCTGCGGGTCGCCCGGATGTCCGTACCGACCAGGCGCAGGGCGGCCAGCCGGCGGTCCCGGCGTTCGCCGCCGAACCGTACGGCGGTGGCGATGAAGATCGCCACGGGGACGAGGAGCACGACGCAGATGATGATGACCAGGACGACCAGGGCGGGCGGCAGCTCGTCGCTCCAGTCCCTGTCCCCGTAACCGCCCACCCGGTGACCGCCGGTGGAGGGGGTCAGGGTGTCGCTGCCCGCGTAGTAGTACAGCTCTCCCGGGGAGAGCAGGCCCGCGTCACCGATCGTCGCGGAGATCCGGTACGGGAGGCGCTCCTTGAGGAGGCTGCCCTCCGGCGAGGCCAGCAGTTCCTTGAGGGCGGGTGAGGCGACCATCTCGCCCGGGGCGGGGAGGGACCCGACCCCGGGAGGGGTGACCGGGTGCGCGCCGTCCGGCCGCATCAGGAAACCGGTGACGACCTGCCCCCTGAACTCCGTGTCCGCACCGATCCGGAGCACGGTGGTGTCGGACTTCTCGACCTTCCCGTTCCAGGAGGCCGCGCCCTCCGCCCGGGCGCGGTCGCGTGCGGAACGCTCGTCCAGCAGATGGGGGACCGACGAGGCGACCAGCAGCAGCGCCACACCGAGGCCCACCCCGACGGCGGTGAGCGCGGTCCGCGCCCAGCCCTCGCGCCCGCCCGCGGCGGCGAAGCGTATGCCGAGGCCGAGGTCACGCAGCCAGGTCATACGGCGTACTCCAGATCGCGGCACCGGCCGTCGCGTACGACGATGTCGCGGTCCGAGTAGGCGGCGACCCGCGCCTCGTGCGTGACGAGCACGACGGCCGTGTTCGCCAGCCGCGCGGATTCGGTGAGCAGCTCCATCACCCGCTCGCCGTTGAGGGAGTCCAGCGCCCCCGTCGGCTCGTCGGCGAAGATCACCTTGGGGGAGGCGACCAGGGCGCGGGCCACGGCGACGCGCTGGCCCTGACCGCCGGACACCTGGCCGGGGCGCTGTGCGGCGAGGTCTTCGACCTCCAGGCGCTCCAGCCACTCCCGGGAGGTGCGTTCGGCCTCCTTGCGCTTGGCGCCGTTGAGGCGGAGCGGCAGGGCGACGTTCTCCAGGCAGGTGAGCTCGGGGACGAGCTGACCGAACTGGAAGACGAAACCGAAGTCGCTGCGGCGCAGGGCGCTGCGCTCGGCGTCGGACATCGCGGACAGCTCTCGGCCGCCGTAGGTGATGGTCCCCGAGTCGGGGGTGACGATCCCGGCGAGGCAGTGCAGCAGCGTCGACTTGCCGGAGCCGGAGGGGCCCATGACGGCGACGACCTCGCCGGGGTGGACGGAGAAGGAGGCGCCGTCGAGTGCGGGGGTCGAGCCGTAGATCTTGTGGAGGTCGTGGGCGGCGAGCAGGGAGCCGGCGGGGGTCACGGGGCGACCACCTCGGCGAGCTTGCCGAGCCGGGCGGCGGTCAGTTCCAGCCAGCGCAGATCGGCTTCGAGGTGGAACAGGGCGTGGTCGCAGATCAGCTGGTCGGCGAGGTCGCCCTGGCGCTTGCGGTCGGTGAGGATGCGCATCAGGCGCAGGTGCTCGGAGCGCTGGGCGTCCAGGATGTCGGCGGCGTCGCGGCCGGTGAGCAGCGCGAGGACGACCTTCGTGTACAGGGTCGACTGGAGGTACGGCTCGGGCTTCTCGGGCTGCGCGAGCCAGGAGCTGACGTCGGTGATGCCCGCGTCGGTGATGGCGTACCGCTTGCGCTCGGGCCCGCCGTCCGTCTCGACGCCGTCGACCTCGACGAGCCCGTTCTTGAGCAGGCGGGACATGGTCGCGTAGACCTGGCCGTAGTGCAGGGGGCGATCGTGCCCGAACTTCTCGTCGAAGGCGCGCTTGAGGTCGTAGCCGTGCCGGGGGCCGGACTCCAGGAGCCCGAGGAGAGTGTGACCGATTGACATGGCGCGCACTATACATGGCATGTATACCCGGCATGTATACGGATCTGCGGGCCCGGGGCGGACCCGCCTCAAGGGCTCCGCCCCCGAACCCCCGCGCCTCGATCGCCGGCGGGGCTTGAATGTGCGGGCCTGTGCCGGGAGGGTGCAGGGGCGGAATCATTCCGGTGGTTCGGGCCGCTCCTGGGGTGAGCTCTTCGGGGGCCGCCCCCGGCGGGGGATCGGCGCCGCACCGCCCGGGAGCCGGCCCGCCTCGGCCAGCGCCCGCCGCAGCAGGAACTCGATCTGCGCGTTCGCGCTGCGGAGCTCGTCCGACGCCCACCGGGCCAGCGCGTCGTGCACCGCCGGGTCGAGCCGCAGCAGCATCTGCTTGCGGGCGGGGCCGCGCCGGGCCGGCCGGCCGGGGGGAGGGGCCGCGTCGTCGGTCACTGGTAGAGCGTGCCCGTGTTCAGGACCGGCTGCGCCGCGCGGTCACCGCAGAGGACCACCATCAGGTTGCTGACCATCGCGGCCTTCCGCTCCGAGTCCAGCTCGACGATGTCCTGCTCGGCGATCCGGGTGAGGGCCATCTCGACCATGCCCACCGCGCCCTCGACGATCTGCTGGCGCGCCGCGACGACCGCGCCGGCCTGCTGCCGCTGGAGCATCGCCGAGGCGATCTCGGGGGCGTACGCGAGGTGGCTGAAACGGGACTCGATGATGCGTACGCCCGCCGCCTGCACCCGGGCCGTGAGCTCGACCGCGAGCTTCTCGGTGATCTCCTCGGCGTTGCCCCGCAGGGAGAGTCCGCCCTCCTCGTGGGCGTCGTACGGGTACTCGATCGCGATGTGCCGGACCGCCGCCTCGGTCTGGGTGGCGACGAACTCCAGGAAGTCGTCGACCTCGAAGAGCGCCTGCGCGGTGTCCTCGACCTTCCAGACGACGATCGCCGCGAGTTCGATCGGGTTGCCGTAGGCGTCGTTGACCTTCAGGACGGCCGTCTCGTGGTTGCGGACCCGGGTGGAGATCTTGCGGCTCGACGTCAGCGGGTTGATCCACCGCAGGCCGTCCGCGCGGATCGTGCCGACGTAGCGGCCGAAGAGCTGGATGACCCGGGCCTCGCCCGGAGCGACCATCTTCACACCGCTCATGCAGAAAAAGGAGGCGATGGTCAGCAGCAGCCCGAGGATGAACAGAGGGATGCCGGCGCCGTTGTGGCCGTTCGAGCCGAGGACACCTCCGATGATGGCCAGGGCCACGCCCAGGAACACCCCGAAGACGGTCAGGAGCAGGCCGAGGCCGCCGGGGATGGAGTGGGCGGTCGTCTCCCTGACCTGGGGCGCGGGCATCTCAGGGGCGTCGGGTGTCAGGTCGGCGCCGGGGTCGGTGGTGCCGGGCAGGTCGTGTGGTGCGGACATGGGTCCCCCGTCTCGTACGGCATAGCGCCGCGCTAGCAATGTGATTACACATTAATGCTTCTCGCAACCTTGTGCATCCCTCGGGAGTCGGTTCCTTCAGGGGTGGGTGCTGATTCTCACGTCCGGAAAAGACCGGATCGCTTGTCATTTGTCCAGGCTTTCAGTGTTAGCTGGCAGGTCTGACCGGATCGGTACGAGCAGGAGAACAGGAGCACCACAGCGATGGGTCGAGCGGATGCGCGACGAGCCCAGGGGCGGGGAGCGCGCCGGGCCGACCGGAGCGGCGGCATACGCCGGCTCTTCACCTGGCGGAAGATCCTGGGCACCTTCTTCGGTCTCTGCCTGCTCGCGATGGGCGTCTTCGCGGCCCTCTACGTCTACGTGGACGTGCCTGAGGCCAACGCCCAGGCCCAGAAGCAGAGCAACGTCTACAAGTACAGCGACGGCACACTCCTCGCCCGGAGCAACTCCGAGGTCAACCGGGAGATAGTCGACCTGGACGTCGTGCCGAAGGCGGTCCAGCACTCCTTCGTCGCCGCCGAGAACAAGTCCTTCTACCGGGACCAGGGCGTCGACCTCAAGGGCACCGCACGCGGCCTGTTCAACACCCTCTCCGGCAAGGGCAAGCAGGGTGGCTCCACGATCACCCAGCAGTACGTGAAGAACTACTACCTCACGCAGGACCAGACGGTCACCCGCAAGCTCAAGGAGCTGGTGATCTCCCTCAAGGTCGACCAGCGCATGGAGAAGGACGACATCCTCGCCGGGTACCTCAACACGGTCTACTACGGACGCGGCGCGAGCGGCATCCAGGCGGCGGCGCAGGCCTACTACGGCGTCGACGCCAAGGATCTCGACACCGCCCAGGGCGCCTATCTCGCGGCCCTGCTCCAGGCCCCCAGCCAGTACGACTGGGCGAACGCCACCCCCGGTGGCAAGAAGCTCGTCAAGGAACGCTGGGCCTACACGCTGAACAACATGGTGGACGAGGGCTGGCTGGACAAGGCCGAGCGGGACAAGATGACCTTCCCCGTCCCGGACGCGCCCAAGGCGGCCCCCGGCATGGAGGGTCAGACCGGCTACCTCGTCGAGGCCGCGAACGACGAGATGAAGCGGCAGGGCGTCACCGAGGAGGAGCTGGACGCCGGCGGCTGGACGGTCACCCTCAACATCGACAAGAAGCGGCAGAAGCAGCTGGAGAAGTCGGTCGCCGATCAGCTGGAGAACCAGCTCGACCGCAAGAACAGCAAGGTCGACGCGACCGTCCAGGCCGGCGCCACCTCCGTGGACCCGAAGACGGGCAAGGTGGTCGCGCTGTACGGCGGTGTCGGCGCGACGGAGCACTACATCTCCAACGCCACCCGCCAGGACTACCAGCCGGCCTCCACCTTCAAGCCGCTGGTGCTCGCCTCCGCCCTGGAGAACGAGTCGGTCACCCAGGACGGCAACCTGATCGGCCTGAACACGGTCTACGACGGCACCAGCAAGCGCCCGGTCGTCGGCAGCGACACCCCGTTCGCCCCGCAGAACGAGGACGACATCAGCTACGACAGTCCGACCGTCCAGAGGGCGATGGACAAGTCGATCAACTCCGTCTTCGCGCAGATGGTCGTCGACGTCGGCCCGAGCGCCGTGAAGAGGACCGCGCTGGACATGGGCGTGCCGGACAAGAACTTCCCGGAGCGTCCCGCGATCACGCTCGGCACGATGAACGCCTCGACGTGGGACATGGCCGGGGTCTACGCCACGCTCGACAACCACGGCAAGAAGGTCACCCCGACCATCGTGAAGTCGGCCGAGCACCGCGACCGCACCATGGAGCCCGTCGACGGCGTGGGCGGCCAGGCGATCAGCCGCGCGTCCGCCGACACCGTGACGAAGGCGCTGACCGAGGTCGTCGACATCGGTTCGGGCCGGGAGGCCAACACCTCCGCCTACGACGCGGCCGGCAAGACAGGCACCTCCGAGGACAACAAGGCCGCCTGGTTCGCGGCCTACACCCCGGAGCTCACCACGGCCGTGGCGCTCTTCGGTGAGTCCACCGCCGACGGCGGCGGCCAGGTCAGCCTCACCGGCACGGCCAACTCCGGCCGGGCCAACGGTGGCGGGTTCCCCGCCAAGATCTGGGCCGACTACACCCTGGGCGCGCTCGGGGGCGGCTCCGACGCCACATTCGACCTGCAAGGAGTCGAGGAGGGCGAGACGCCGGTGACCGAGACCCCCTCGGCCACCCCGTCCGAGACCGAGGAACCGTCGGAGACGCCGTCCGAGGAGCCCGAGACGCCCAGCGAGACGCCGAGCGAGACCCCCAGCGAGGAGTCGCCCCCGGCCGAGACGCCGAGCGAGACCCCCTCCGGGTCGCCGAGCGGGTCACCCAGCACGACGAAGGACCCCGAGGACGGTGACCGGCCGCCGGGCGAGCGGCCCGGCGGCGAGGACCTGCTGGGGCAGTAGAGACGCGTGAGGGGCGGGTGCCGACTCGGCACCCGCCCCTCACACATGTCCCGGCGTCAGCCGCCGTTGTCCCTCCTGGCCCGGGCCGGCCCGGATGGCCGGTCCCCTAGGGGGTGGCCATCTCGAACCAGACCACCTTGCCCGTCGACAGCCGGGTCGCCCCCCACCGCCTGGCCAGCCGGTTGACGAGGAACAGCCCGCGTCCGCCCTCGTCCGTCTCCCGGGCACGCCGCTGCCGGGGCAGCTGCGGGGAGTCGTCGCCGACCTCGCAGCGCAGGATGTCCGTACGCAGCAGGCGCAGCGTCACCGGCCGCTCCGCGTAGCGCACGGCATTGGTCACCACCTCGCTGACCAGCAGCTCCACCTCGTCCGACAGGTCGTCCAGACCCCACCGGCCGAGCGCCCTGCGGGCCAGCCTGCGGGCCCGGCCGGGCGCCGCGTCCTCCGGCTCCAGGAACCAGTACGCGACATCGCTCGGCGCGATCCCGTCGAACCGCGCCGCCAGCAGGGCGATGTCGTCGTCCCGGTCACCCGGGCCGAGCATGTCCAGCACGTCGTCGCAGAGCGCTTCCAGCGGCGGCGAGTGGTCCGGGCCCGTCAGCTGGGCGGTGGCGGCGAGCCGCTCCCGCAGGATCTCGATGCCCGTCCAGACGTCCCGCATCCGGGACTCCACCAGCCCGTCCGTGTACAGCAGCAGCGTGGCGCCTGCCGGGGCGTCCAGCTCGACGGCCTCGAAGTCGACCCCGCCGACACCGATCGGCGCGCCCGGCGGCACCCGCAGCACCTCCGCCCGGCCGCCCAGGTGGAGCAGCACCGGCGGGGGATGCCCGGCGTTGGCGATGGTGATGCGGTGCGCGACCGGGTCGTACACCGCGTAGAGGCAGGTCGCCATGCGGTCGCTGCCGAGCCGCTGCGCCTGCTCGTCCAGGTGGTGCAGGACCTCCTGCGGAGGCAGGTCGAGGCCGGCCAGGGTCTGCGCGGTGGTGCGGAGCTGGCCCATGATCGCCGCGGACGTCATGGAGTGGCCCATCACGTCACCGACGACCAGGGCGACCCTGCTGCCCGGCAGCGGGATCGCGTCGTACCAGTCGCCGCCGACCCGGGCCGTCTCGGCGGCCGGGAGGTAGCGAGAGGCCAGGCGAACGCCCGTGGGCTGCGGCAGCGAGTCGGGCAGCATCGTGCGCTGGAGCTCGTCGGCGATGTACGCCTCGCGGCCGTACAGCACGGCCTTGTCGATGCCGAGCGCGGTGTGCGTCGCCAGTTGGGCCGCGACCAGGAGGTCGTTCGCCTCGAACGGCGGACGGTCCGTGCCGCGCAGGAAGACGGCGGCACCGATCACCCGGCGCCGGCCCCGCAGCGGAGCCAGGATCGCGCGGTGGCCCGTCGGCACGGTCCGCCCGGCCCCCAGCAGCTCGGGCAGGGCGACGCGGGCCGCGGCGGAGTCCCCGAAGACCGGCCGCACCCCGCGCAGCACCTCGGCGAGCGCGCCGCCCGCCCGGATCTCGCACAGATCGGCGGCGGGCAGCAGCCCGGCCTGCGGATCGGTGACGGACAGCCGCAGCCGCTCGCCCTCCTGCCCGCTCTCGCTCTCCTCGTCGGCCAGCCGCAGCCTGTCGGTACGCCGCAGCCGCAGCACGAAGGGGCTGACGGGCCGCTCGTCGCCCACCGGGAGCGGGTCGCGGAGATAGACGAGTATGGCGTCGGAGAACGTGGGCACGCTCGCCCTGCACAGGCCCAGCACGATCTCGTCCAGGTCTATGCCCCGCGCGATGCGGCGGGTCGCCGCGCCGACGAACCGCAGCCGGTCCCCCTCGCGCCGGGAGACCGTCTGGGTGTCGGCGACGGGTGCGGCCGCGTCCGTGCCCGGCGAGGGACTCGGTACGGCGTTCGCCACCGGTCCTTTCACCGGGTGCGGCACCGGGGAGGGGCCGGGGATCGCAGTGGTCGCGGCGGTCGCGGCGGCGCCCGGCGGGGCCTCCTCCTGCCGGGGCCGGGCGCGTTCCTGCGGCCGTGCGGCGAGGGGCTGCCGGCCTTCGTGGGAGGTGGGGTGCTCCGTCACGCGTGGGATTCCGTCCGTCCGGGCCGGTTGTATGAGGCAATCACCTTGTGGGGCGCCACTGTGCCCCGGCAAGAGCGGTGAGAACAACGGCTGTCACCGGATGCCCCTGGAAAACGGGCCGAAACCGTACGGCCACCAGGGCGACCGGTAAGGGGTCTTCCGGTGGCCGGGCAGCGGACAGCGAACACGTCTCCACCCCTCGTAGTGGTTCGTGCGTCCGCACGGCCCACCCGGCTCCGTGGGCCGTGCGACTCGTGCGGTGCGTTCGGTGACTGGTGGTCAGGCCCCTGACCGGCCACGCCGGTTGTGACGCGTCGGTCCGGCGGAGCGGTTCATGGAGGGTGATCCTACGGTTGCCCCCCTGGGGTGCATCAAGGGTCTCACGACGGCGTGGGGGCGGGGGAGCGGTCCCAGTCATCAGGCAGCGGGGGGACCTGCCACCTGGGGTCGGGCCGCCAGTGCTCCCAGCCGTCGCTGAACGGCGCGCCCCAGCGCTGGATCACCTCCACGGCCGCCAGCCCCGCCTCGCGCACCCGCCGGGCGGTGGCCTCGTCCATCAGCCCGACCCGCTGCGCCTGCGCGAACTCGTCCTCGTCGAGCCACTCCCAGCTGTGGTCGGGACGCACCGAGATGTCGAGGAAGTGGTCCTGCGAATCCACCCCGCCCGACCAGCGTGAGCGCGGCTCCTCAAGGTTGACGTACCAGTTGCGGAAGAGCCAGCCGCGGTCCCAGAACAGCCAGACCGACCAGGGGTCGCCCGGTCTGGCGAGCTTCAGCACACCCGAGCCGAACCACCGGGACCGCACAGTGGTGCGCGGGCGTGTGTAGCGAGTGGCGAGCGGCTCGGCGTGCACCTGGGTGCCGTCGGCGAGGACCGGCCTCACGCACTCGGTGCCGGACGCCATCCACACGGCCAGCAACTCGTCGGTGTCCTGGACGACGGTGACCGGCCGGCAGATGTGGACGGCCTGCCCCTCACCGTCGCCCGGCCTTCCGTTGCCCCGGTACCGCCAGAGGATCCGGTCCCCCGGCGACCAGCGCCCGCCGTCTCCCGCACCCGCCCCGGTGCCCGCTCCCGTGCCCGCTTCCGTCGCTGTCATGAAGAGATCTTACGGACGGTCCCCCCGGTCGCACCGTCCGTCACTCGTCAGGGCCGGGTCATACGCAGCACGTCCAGGGCCTCGTCGAGCTGTTCCAGCGTCAGGTCACCGCGCTCGACGTAGCCTCCGGCCAGTACGGTCTCGCGGATCGTCGTGCCCTCGGCCAGGGACTTCTTGGCGACCTTCGCCGCCTGCTCGTAGCCGATGTACTTGTTCAGCGGGGTCACGACCGAGGGGGAGGACTCCGCGTACTGCCGGGCCCGCTCCACGTTCGCGGTGATGCCGTCGACCGTGCGGTCGGCGAGCAGCCGGGAGGCGTTGGCGAGGAGCCGTACGGACTCCAGCAGGTTCTTCGCGATGACCGGAAGCATGACGTTGAGCTCGAAGTTGCCGGCCGCCCCCGCCGCGGCGACCGTGGCGTCGTTGCCCGTCACCTGGGCCGCGACCATCAGCACGGCCTCGGGGATGACCGGGTTGACCTTCCCCGGCATGATCGACGAGCCCGGCTGCAGGTCGGGCAGGTTGATCTCGGCCAGGCCGGTGCGGGGCCCGGAGGCCATCCAGCGGAGGTCGTTGGAGATCTTGGTGAGCGACACGCCGATCGTGCGGAGCTGGCCCGACGCCTCGACGAGCCCGTCCCTGGCTCCCTGCGCCTCGAAGTGGTCGCGGGCCTCGGTGAGCGGCAGCCCCGTCGTGCGGGCGACCTCCGCGATCACGGCGGCTGAGAACCCGGGCGGGGTGTTGATCCCCGTGCCCACCGCCGTGCCGCCCAGGGGGAGTTCGGCGAGGCGGGGCAGCGAGGCGTGCAGCCGCTCGACGCCGTGACGGATCTGTGCCGCGTAGCCGCCGAACTCCTGCCCCAGGGTGACCGGGGTGGCGTCCATCAGATGCGTACGGCCCGACTTCACGACCTCCGAGAATTCGGCCGATTTCCGCTCCAGGGCCGCGGCCAGGTGTTCGAGCGCCGGGATCAGGTCGGCGGTGACAGCGGCGGTCGCGGCGATGTGGATCGACGACGGGAACACGTCGTTCGACGACTGGGAGGCGTTGACATGGTCGTTGGGGTGGACCTCGCGCCCGAGCCGCTCCGTGGCGAGCGTGGCCACGACCTCGTTGGTGTTCATGTTGGACGACGTGCCGGAACCCGTCTGGAACACGTCGACGGGGAAGTGCTCGTCCCAGCGTCCCGCCACCACCTCCGCCGCGGCCTCCTGGATCGCGTCCGCGATGTCCGGATCCAGGACCTTCAGCTCGGCGTTGACCTTGGCCGCCGCCGCCTTGATCCGGGCCAGGGCCTCGATGTGTGCCCTCTCCAGCCGTTGCCCGGAGATGGGGAAGTTCTCCACCGCGCGCTGTGTCTGTGCCCGCCACTTCGCGTGGGCGGGGACCCTCACCTCGCCCATCGAGTCGTGCTCGACGCGGTACTGCGTGTCCTCGGCCGGTTCGCCCATGGTGTTGTTACCTCCTGCTGGGGCGAGCACGGTCCGCGCCCGCCGTATTCCCGGCTACTCCTGCCCCGGAGGGCCGGACGGATCACGCTCCGCCGCGACGTTCACGCGTCCACCGGGTGCGCCCGCACACGCCGAAGGGGCGCACCCGGTGGCCGGGGCGCCCCTTCGGCGTATGTGAGGTCAGCCGAGGCCGGGGCCGCGGACCGGGATGCTGGTGAACGTCGGGGCCGGGGCGGGCTCGGTGAAGAAGTCGTTGCCCTTGTCGTCGACCACGACGAACGCGGGGAAGTCCTCGACCTCGATCCGCCAGACCGCCTCCATGCCGAGCTCCTCGTACTCGACGACCTCGACCTTCTTGATGCAGTCCTGGGCGAGACGCGCGGCGGGGCCGCCGATCGAGCCGAGGTAGAAGCCGCCGTGCGCGTCGCACGCGTCCGTGACCTGCTTGGAACGGTTGCCCTTGGCGAGCATCACCTTGGAACCGCCCGCCGCCTGGAACTGTGCGACGTAGCTGTCCATGCGGCCGGCCGTCGTCGGGCCGAAGGAGCCGGACGCGTAGCCCTCGGGGGTCTTCGCCGGGCCCGCGTAGTAGACCGGGTGGTCCTTGAGGTACTGCGGCATCTCCTCGCCCGCGTCGAGCCGCTCCTTGATCTTGGCGTGCGCGATGTCGCGCGCCACGACCAGCGGGCCGGTCAGCGAGAGCCTGGTCTTGACCGGGTACTTGGTCAGCTCGGCGAGGATGTCGTCCATCGGCCGGTTGAGGTCGATGCGTACGACGTCACCCGCCTCGTCGAGGTGCTCGTCCGTGGTGTCCGGGAGGAAGCGCGCCGGGTCCTTCTCCAGCTGCTCCAGGAAGACGCCCTCGGCGGTGATCTTCGCGGTGGCCTGGCGGTCGGCCGAGCAGGACACGGCGATGGCGACGGGCAGCGAGGCGCCGTGCCGGGGGAGGCGGACCACGCGCACGTCGTGGCAGAAGTACTTCCCGCCGAACTGCGCGCCGATGCCGATCTTCTGCGTCAGCTCGAAGACCTTCTCCTCCAGCTCCTTGTCCCGGAAGCCGTGGCCGGTCGGGGAGCCCTCGGCGGGCAGCTCGTCGAGGTAGTGCGCGGAGGCGTACTTCGCGGTCTTCAGCGCGAACTCGGCCGACGTGCCGCCGACGACGATCGCCAGGTGGTACGGCGGGCAGGCCGCCGTACCCAGGGAGCGGATCTTCTCCTCGAGGAACTTCATCATGGAGGCCTCGTTGAGGACCGCCTTGGTCTCCTGGAAGAGGAACGACTTGTTGGCCGAGCCGCCGCCCTTCGCCATGAAGAGGAACTTGTACGCGCCGCCGTCCGTGGCGTACAGCTCGATCTGGGCCGGGAGGTTCGAGCCGGTGTTCTTCTCTTCCCACATGTTCAGCGGGGCCATCTGCGAGTAGCGCAGGTTGAGCTTGGTGTACGCGTCGAAGATGCCGTGCGACAGGGCCTCCTCGTCACCGCCCTCGGTCAGGACGTTCTGCCCGCGCTTGCCCATGACGATCGCCGTACCGGTGTCCTGGCACATCGGCAGGACACCCGCGGCGGCGATGTTCGCGTTCTTCAGGAGGTCCAGCGCGACGAACTTGTCGTTGGACGACGCCTCGGGGTCGTCCACGATGCGGCGCAGCTGCGCCAGGTGGGCGGGGCGCAGATAGTGCGAGATGTCGTGCATGGCCTCGGCCGCGAGGGTACGCAGGGCTTCCGGAGCCACCTTGAGGAACGTACGGCCGTCGGCCTCGAAGGTCGAGACGCCGTCGGCGGTCACCAGCCGGTACGGCGTGGTGTCCTCTCCCAGGGGGAGCAGATCGGAGTACGCAAACTCTGGCATTACGGCCATTCCTCACTCGGCGACAGCGGCTGACCACCCTTGGGCAGCGCATCCACCAGGGTAGAACGCCGCCGACGCGCCGGGCCTGTGAGGTAAGGCTCACCCCGGAACGCCTGATCCCGCACGGCGGATTCGCACTCCACGGAATCCGCGCGGGGCCGGAGAGGTGCTGTCGCGATCTATCGCGTTTCGGTACGCTGTTCCGGTGGACCTCGAGAAGCAGCCCCAGCAACCCGTCGCTCCGGCCGGTCCCGCGCCCGCCGGAATCCGCGCATCCGACGCGGACCGCGACCGGATCGCGGACATCCTGCGGGACGCCATGGCCGAGGGCCGGCTGACGGCCGAGGAGCACTCCGAGCGGGTCGACCTGGTCTACCGGGCCAAGACCGTCGGCGAGCTGGAGCCGCTGGTCCAGGACCTCCCGGCGGCGGGCGCCACCCGCCCCGCCGCCTCGCCCTACGGTTACGGCCCCGAGGCGGCGACCGGGCCCGCCGAGAACCTGGTGGCGGTCTTCAGCAGCTCGACCCGCAGGGGCCGTTGGCGCGTCGGCGGGCGCACGAACGCCTTCGCGCTCTTCGGCAGTGTGGAGATGGACCTGACCGAGGCGCTGTTCGGCCAGCGTCTGACGATCATCAACGCGACGTCCATCTTCGGCAGTGTCGAGATCAAGGTCCCGGAGAACATCTCGCTGCGCGGCAGCGGGACGGGCATTTTCGGCAATTTCGAGGTCGACACACTGGAATCGGCCGACCCCGAGGCACCGGTGGTCGTCGTGAACGGCTATTCCGTGTTCGGGAACGTCGAGGCGAAGCCCAAGCGTGGCAAGCTCATCGCCAACCTCCACCGGCAGTTGCGCAAACACCTCGGCCACTGAGGCCGCGCGCGGCCGGTCCACCGCGAATTCCGGCCAGTGGGCGACGAGATGGCGCCGCGGGGGCCGGAAGGCGGCGCCACGCAGTGCATAGGCGTGCGTACAGCGGGTAGGGAGTGCGCATCGCCTCTCGCTCACGAAGCCGAAGCCGTCGTCAGGAGTGGACCGTGCTGCACATGCCGCATCAGCCCCTGCAGGTCGCCGCCGTGCCGTCCCAGCGCACACCCGCGCGGGAGGACGAGGCGGGGCCCTGGCACTCGGAGGCTGTGTGCCGCCGGGACGAAGCAGGGCTGTTCTTCGCCCCGTCGAAGGAGCCGACCGCTGCCCGGCTGGCCCGTGAGGAGGCCGCGAAGCAGGTCTGTGCGAGATGCCCGGTCATGGTGGAGTGCCGGGAGCACGCACTCGTGCAGCCCGAGCCCTACGGGGTGTGGGGCGGCCTCACCGCCGCCGAACGCCGCGTGGTGCTCGCCCGGCGCCGCAGGCGCGACATGGAGCTCAAGGCCGCGGCGCCGACAGGCCGCATAGCCGGCTGAGACCGTACGCGGATGTGGGGGCCGCCCGGCCGGGCGGCCCCCACATCCGCGCGTTCCGGAGCTACTTGGCCCGGTCGAAGTCGATCGCGCTGTAGGCGCGCAGCTTCGACAGCCGGTGGGTCGAGGAGATCGTCCGGATCGTGCCGGACTTGGAGCGCATCACGATCGACTCGGTGGTCGCCGTCTCCGCGCGGTACCGCACACCGCGCATCAGCTCACCGTCGGTGATCCCCGTCGCCACGAAGAACACGTTGTCGCCGCTGACCAGGTCGTCGGTCGACAGCACCCGGTCCAGGTCGTGGCCGGCGTCCAGCGCCTTCTGCCGCTCGGCCTCGTCCTTGGGCCAGAGCTTGCCCTGGATGACACCGCCGAGGCACTTTATGGCGCAGGCCGAGATGATGCCCTCGGGGGTGCCGCCGATGCCCATCAGCAGGTCGACGCCGGTGCCCTCGCGGGCGGCCATGATGGAGCCTGCCACGTCGCCGTCGGAGATGAACTTGATCCGGGCGCCGGTCTCGCGGATCTCCTTGACGATGCCGTCGTGGCGTGGGCGGTCCAGGACGACGACGGTGACGTCCTCGGGTGTGGAGTTCTTCGCCCGTGCGACGCGCCGGATGTTCACCGCCACGGGGGCGTTGATGTCGACGAAGTCGGCGGCCTCGGGCCCCGTGACCAGCTTGTCCATGTAGAAGACGGCGGACGGGTCGAACATCGCGCCGCGGTCCGCGGCGGCCAGTACGGCGATCGCGTTGGGCATGCCCTTCGCGTTGAGCGTGGTGCCGTCGATCGGGTCGACGGCGATGTCGACCTCGGCTCCGGTGCCGTCGCCGACGCGCTCGCCGTTGAACAGCATGGGGGCTTCGTCCTTCTCGCCCTCGCCGATGACGACGATGCCGTTCATCGACACCGTGGAGACGAGCGTGCGCATGGCCTTGACGGCGGCGCCGTCGGCGCCGATCTTGTCGCCGCGGCCGACCCAGCGCCCCGCGGCCATGGCCGCGGCCTCGGTGACGCGCACCAGCTCCAGAGCCAGGTTGCGGTCGGGGGCCTCCGGGGAGACCTCGAGCTGGGACGGCAGATGATGCTCGGACATCGGAGCGCACCTTTCTGTACGACGACGACCGGAAAAGAGGGTGCTTCGACTCTATCGTCAGGTCGATAAAACGAGCAGGGCGGGTCACTTATGAGCGGGTGCCCGCTGGCCGGGCGTCCGGTGGGCCATGCCACCATTGAGTCCGTGGCAAGCAAGCGAGGCAAGCAGACCGTCCGGGACATGATCCTGTCGATGCTCGTGATCACCGCAGTGGCGGGCGTCGTCTACATCTTCATCCCGCACGACGACAAGGCCGACCCCATCAAGGCGGTCGACTACCGGGTCGAGCTCGCGACGGCCCGTCGCGCCGCACCGTATCCAGTGGCGGCCCCGGCCGGACTGCCGGAGGGCTGGAAGCCGACCTCCGTCTCGTACGAGGGGCAGAACGGCGCCGGCTGGCACCTCGGTTTCCTCGACCCGGACAAGAAGTACGTGGCCGTGGAGCAGTCGACGGCCCCGGCGAAGAAGTACGTGTCCGAGGTCAGCCGGGACGCCGAGAACACCGGACGGACGCGCGAGGTCTCGGGTCAGGACTGGGAGATCTGGAACGGCCCCAAGTACGACGCGCTGGTGCTGCACGCCGAGGGCGTGACGACGGTGGTCACCGGCTCGGCCCCCGCGGACCGGCTGGCGGAGATGGCCGCCGCACTGAAGACGGCCCCCGCCGCCGACGCCTCCGGCGCTCCCGCCGCCTCCTGACGGCCCCGTACCACCGCGAGAGCCCCACGACGCTCGGCGTCGTGGGGCTCTTCGGCTGTTCCCGGAGGGGTCAGACGGTCGTGATGACCTCGTCGTAGGACAGGCGCGGCAGGCGCGGGAACCAGGCGTCCTCGCCCGGCTTGCCGATGTTGACGGCCATGAGCAGCTTGTGGTCGCCGTCCAGGAACTCCTTCTCGATGCCCGCGGCGTCGAAGCCGGTCATCGGGCCGGCGGCCAGGCCGGCGGCGCGGACGCCGATGATGAAGTAGGCGGCCTGTAGCGTGGCGTTGAGCGCGGCCGACTGCTCGCGGACCGGGCGCTCGGAGAAGAACGCGTCCTTGGCCTGCGGGAAGTGCGGCAGGAGCGCCGGGAGTTCCTCGTGGAACTCGTGGTCCGCGACGAGGAGCGCGACCAGCGGTGCGGCGGAGGTCTTCGCCCGGTTGCCCTCGGCCATGTGCTTCACGAGACGCTCGCGGCCCTCGGGCGTACGGACCAGGACGACGCGCAGCGGCGACTGGTTGAAGGCCGTGGGGCCGTACTTGACCAGGTCGTAGATCGCCTGGACCTGCTCGTCGGTCACCGGCTCGTCGGTGAACGTGTTGGCAGTGCGGGCCTCACGGAAGAGGAGGTCCTGGGCGGCGGGGTCAAGAACGAGGGACATCTGGAGCGTTACCTTCCGGGCTGCGGGTCAAGCGACACGATCACCGTAACCGAAGAATAGATTAAACTTCAACTAAATCGTTCCCGGAGTGATCCACGGCACAACCGGCCCGCGATGCGCCTCCGGGACCCCCCTACTCCGCGTCGCCGCCGGCCTCCGAGGGTTCCTCGGGGCGCGCCAGTGCAGCGTCCAGCCTGGCCCGCGCGCCCTCCAGCCAGTGCCGGCACACCTTCGCCAGCTCCTCGCCGCGCTCCCACAGGGCCAGCGACTCCTCCAGCGTCGTGCCGCCCGCCTCCAGGCGGCGTACGACCTCGATCAGCTCGTCCCGCGCCTGCTCGTACCCGAGCGTGCCGGTCGCGGCAGCCGTCGTCGTCCCGTCGTCCGTCATGCCGACCACCCTATGCGCGGGGTCGGACATACCAGGCCGCTCACTCCGCGACCCGTACCGTGAACTCGCCCTCGGATACACGCGCCCGCAGCTCCCCGCCCGGCGCCCCGGCATCCGCGGGAGAGCGCACCACATGGCCGTCCGGCCGCTGAAGCACCGCGTATCCCCGCTCCAGCGTCGCCGCGGGCGAGAGCGCCACCACCCGGGCCCGGGTGTGCGAGAGCTCCGAGTCGGCACGGTCCAGCAGATGGCCGAGCACCCTGCGGCTCCGCCCCACCAGCGCGTCGACCTCGGCCTCCCGCTCGTCCACCATCCGCTGCGGCCGCTCCATGGAGGACCTGCCCAGCGCGTGCGCCAGCCCACGCTCCTCCCTGTCGAGCAGCCCTCGCACGGTCCGCAGCGCCCGGTCCCGGAGCTGCTGGACGCGGTCGAGCTCCTCGCCCACGTCCGGCACGACCTTCTTCGCCGCGTCCGTCGGCGTCGACGCCCGCACATCGGCCACCAGGTCGAGCAGGGGCGAGTCCGGTTCGTGCCCGATCGCGGAGACCACCGGTGTGCGGCACTCCGCCACCGCCCGGATCAGGGCCTCGTCGGAGAACGGCAGCAGGTCCTCGACGCTGCCGCCGCCACGGGCGACCACGATCACGTCGACCTCGGGCAGCCGGTCCAGCTCCTGGACCGCCTGGACCACCTGATTCACTGCGTGCACACCCTGGACAGCCGTGTTGCGCACCTCGAAGCGCACCGCCGGCCAGCGCCGCCTGGCGTTCTCCAGCACATCGCGCTCCGCCGCCGAGGCCCTGCCCGAGACCAGGCCGATCAGCTGCGGCAGGAAGGGCAGCGGCTTCTTCCGGTCCAGGGCGAAGAGCCCCTCGGCGGCCAGCGACTTCTTCAGCTGCTCCAGCCGCACCAGCAGCTCGCCGATGCCCACCGGCCGTATCTCCGTGGCCCGCAGGGACAGCTGCCCGCGCGGGGCGTACCACTCGGGCTTGGCGAGGACGACCACCCGCGCGCCCTCCGTCACCACATCGGCGATCCGGTCGAAGACCTGCCGGAAGCAGGTCACGCTCACCGAGATGTCGTGGGACGGGTCGCGCAGCGTCAGGAACACCACCCCGGCGCCGGGCCGGCGCGACAGCTGGGTGATCTGCCCCTCGACCCAGACCGCACCGAGCCGGTCGATCCAGCCGCCGATCAGCCGGGACACGTCGCCGACGGGCAGCGGGGCTTCCGGGGACGTAGTGAGAGCCATACGGGCGAGCGTATCGGCCGGTACGGACAATCAGGCCGCCCGGCGCCCCCACTGCACCGCGAGCACCACCAGTCCGATGCCCAGCCAGCACACCCCCACCAGCTGGGCGCTCGTCGTCGCCTCCAAAATCACCGCGACCAGCACGCCCGCGCCCACCACCGGCACCACGATGTGGCGCCACCAGTTCGGCGGCCCCTCCATCCGGCGTACGGCGAACCAGCCGACCACCGACGCGTGCAGCAGCACGAACGCGGTGAGCGCGCCCACGTTCACGACCGACACCAGGTGGTCGAGGCCGTCGTCGCGCCGGGCCGCCCACACCGCCGCCACCAGCGTCACGACCGCGGCGCACGCGATCGCGACACGCGGCACCCCGGACCGGCTGTCGACCCGGGACAGGAACGCCGGCAGCCGCCCCTCCCGCCCCATCGCGAACACCAGCCGACCGGCCGCCGCCTGCCCCGCCAGCGCCGCGAAAGCCGCGCCGATCGCCTTGCTGACGGCCACCAGATCGTGCAGCCAGGAGCCGACCGAGGCGTCCACCGCGTCGTAGAAAGCGGAGCCCTGCTTCACCGGATCCGCCGCCAGCTCCGCCGAGCTCACCGGTTCCAGCAGCGCCGCCAGGTACGACTGGACCACGAACAGCGCCCCGGCGAGCACCAGACAGAACAGCACCGCCCGCGCCACCTTCGCCGAACCCCCCGTCACCTCCTCCGCGAACGAGGCGATCGCGTCGAACCCCAGATAGGACAGCACCGCGACGGACACCGCCCCCAGTACCGCCGTCATCGAGAACCCGGTGTCCCCGGTGAGCGGCGACAGCCAGTCGCGCCGCGCCCCGTCCCTGGCCAGCACCACGGCCGCCGACACCACGAAGACCAGCAGCACCACGATCTCCATGGCGAGCACCGCGAAGCCCACCCGGGCGGCCGCCCGTACGCCCCAGAGGTTGAGCAGCGTCGTCACCACGACCGCGATCGCCGTCCACACCCACCGCGACACCTCGGGGACCAGCGCGTTCATCGCGATCCCGGAGAAGAGATAGGCGACGGCCGGGATGAGCAGGTAGTCGAGCATCGCCATCCAGCCGGCGATGAACCCCGGGCCCTCCCCGAGCCCTTTACGGGCGTACGCGAAGACCGACCCGGCGAGCGGGGCCACCCGCACCATCTGGGCGTAGCTGAACGCGGTGAAGGCCATCACCACGGTCGCCACGAGATACACCAGCGCCACGGCCCCGTCGGACCTGGCGTCCAGGGTGCCGAACACCCCGACCGGGGCCATGGGGGCGATGAACAGCAGCCCGTAGACCACCAGGTCCCGGAACCCGAGTGTCCGCCGCAGCTTTCCCTCTTCCGTGCTGCTCCCCGCCATGAACCCTCCGTCGCTGGTTGCGTACGCATCAGTCTCGCGACCCCGCCGACCCGGCGCCTGTTCGGTACGGCCTTACGATGGGACGCATGACTGCTTCTCCTGCCCGCCGTGTCCTGCTCGCAGCGCCCCGTGGCTACTGCGCGGGCGTGGACCGCGCCGTGATCGCCGTCGAGAAAGCACTGGAGCAGTACGGTGCCCCGGTCTACGTCCGTCACGAGATCGTGCACAACAAGTACGTCGTGCAGACCCTCGAGAAGAAGGGCGCGATCTTCGTCGACGTGACCGCGGAGGTGCCCGAGGGCTCCATCGTGATGTTCTCCGCGCACGGAGTCGCCCCGACCGTCCACGCGGAGGCCGCCGAGCGCAAGCTCGCCACCATCGACGCGACCTGCCCGCTGGTCACCAAGGTCCACAAGGAAGCCGTCCGGTACGCCAAGGAGGACTACGACATCCTCCTGATCGGCCACGAGGGCCACGAGGAAGTCATCGGCACGAGCGGTGAGGCGCCCGACCACATCACGCTGGTCGACGGCCCCGACGACGTGGCGAACGTCGAGGTCCGCGACGAGTCGAAGGTCGTCTGGCTCTCCCAGACCACGCTCTCCGTCGACGAGACGATGGAGACGGTCGGCGCCCTCAAGAACAAGTTCCCCAACCTCCTCTCCCCGCCGAGCGACGACATCTGCTACGCCACGCAGAACCGCCAGGTCGCGGTGAAGAAGCTGGCCGAGGACGCCGAGCTGGTCATCGTCGTCGGCTCGAAGAACTCCTCCAACTCGATCCGCATGGTCGAGGTCGCCCTGGACGCCGGCGCACCCGCCGCCCACCTGGTGGACTTCGCCGACGAGATCGACGAGGCATGGCTGGAGGGCGTCACCACCGTCGGCCTCACCTCGGGCGCCTCGGTGCCGGACGTCCTCGTCGACGGCGTGCTGGAGTGGCTGGGCGAGCGGGGTTACGCCGACGTCGAGACGGTGAAGACCGCGGACGAGTCGATCACCTTCTCGCTGCCCAAGGAGCTCCGGCGCGACCTGCGCGCCGAGGCCGCCGCGCTCGCCGCGGAGTGACCGGGGCGCGCCCGGCCCCCCGCCGGGCGACCCGGGTGCGCCCGCCGGATCGCCCCTCCGGGGAGTGATCCTCGCCACCTGCCCGTACCGTGGATCGCATGGAGATCTTCGGTGTGGACATCGGCGGTTCAGGGATCAAGGGTGCGCCCGTGGACCTGGACCGCGGAGAGCTGGCGCAGGCGCGCCACAAGGTACTGACACCTCACCCGGCCACGCCCGGGAGCGTGGCGGACGGTGTGGCCGAGGTCGTCGGCCATTTCGACTGGCAGGGGCCGGTCGGCATCACGTTCCCCGGAGTCGTCACGGGCGGCGTCACCAGGACCGCGGCCAACGTGGACAAGGGCTGGATCGACACGGACGCGCGGGCGCTGCTCAGCGAACGCATCGGCCAGTCCGTGACCATCCTCAACGACGCCGACGCGGCCGGCATCGCCGAGATGACCTTCGGCGCGGGCCGTGACCGCAAGGGCACGGTGATCGTGCTGACCCTCGGTACGGGCATCGGCAGCGCGGTCTTCACCGACGGGCAGCTCGTCCCCAACACGGAGCTCGGCCACCTGGAGCTGCACGGCCACGACGCGGAGAAGCGCGCCTCCACGAAGGCCAAGGAGGACGAGGACCTCAGCTGGCAGCACTGGGCGCACCGGGTGCAGAAATACCTGGTCCACGTGGAGATGCTGTTCTCGCCCGAGCTCTTCATCATCGGCGGGGGCGTCAGCCGCAAGGCGGAGAAGTTCCTGCCACTCATCGAACACGTGCGCGCCGAGATGGTCCCGGCCCAGCTGCAGAACAACGCGGGCATCGTCGGGGCGGCCATGGCGGCCGCCGGCAAGTAGCGTCTACGCGCGGGGGCGGCGGACGGCCCGGTCGGCCCTGGCCAGGTGGCGCTGCCGCTCCCGCATCTGCCGGATCTTCCGTACGGAGGCGATGAGACCCGCGACGAGCGTGCCCCCGTACAGCCAGCCCGCTTGGACGGCGAGCGCTGTCACGACGGCCATCGCCTGCCCGCCGAAGCCGCCCGTGCCCCCGGCGACGGGGATCACGCCGACCGCGAAAGCGATGGGCACGATGATCGGGGCGGTCACCAGGTCGGCGGGCCGCACCCAGAGGGCGGTCAGGGCGCTGACCGGCAGGAAGAGCAGCCCGTACACGAGCTCCGAACCGCCGAGGAGCAGCCGGTCCACGCACGCCAGCAGGAACATCGCCAGCGCCGCGAAGAGTCCGGCGCCGATGCCGGTCAGCCGGGGGTTGGGGAATCTGCGCAGCGCGAGGACCACGGGCGGGGCCGTGCGCCGGGGCCCGGGGCCCGGACCGGCCGCCGGCGCCGGGGCGACCGCCACCGCCACCGGATAACCGGCCGCACCCGTGACCTCACCGAGGCCGCCGGGCGGTGCGGGCCGGCCCTGCGCGGGCTGGGTGCGCTGCGGGGTACGTGTCCTGTGCTGCTCCACCCCGACAACCTAGGACGCCGGGTGCACTCTTTCGGGCGTTGGACACGCGTTTTGGGTGACCTTGGCGTTGCGTTCGATACCGCACGGCCGAAACATGACCGTTCGGCCCTGGACCGGCCCCCGGCAGGCCCTTCCCCGACCCCCGTGCCCGCACCCGTGACGGGCCGCCCGGCCCCGCCCGTAAACTGGAGAATCGGTCCACTCCCGGCCCGCCCGCACAGCCCCTCTCCTCCACTTCAGGAAGTCGCCAAAGTGTCGCTCACGATCGGAATCGTCGGCCTGCCGAATGTCGGCAAGTCGACCCTGTTCAACGCCCTGACCAAGAACGACGTGCTGGCGGCCAACTACCCGTTCGCCACCATCGAGCCGAACGTCGGCGTCGTGGGCGTCCCCGACCCGCGCCTGAACAAGCTCGCCGAGATCTTCAGCTCGCAGAAGCTGCTCCCGGCCACCGTCGACTTCGTCGACATCGCGGGCATCGTGCGGGGCGCGAGCGAGGGCGAGGGCCTGGGCAACAAGTTCCTCGCGAACATCCGCGAGTCCGATGCGATCTGCCAGGTCATCCGGGCCTTCAAGGACGAGAACGTCGTCCACGTCGACGGCAAGGTCTCGCCCAAGGACGACATCGAGACGATCAACACCGAGTTGATCCTCGCCGACCTCCAGTCCGTCGAGAAGGCCGTACCGCGCCTGACGAAGGAGGCCCGCCTCCAGAAGGACAAGGTCGCGGTCCTCGCCGCCGTCGAGGAGGCCCAGAAGATCCTCGAAGCGGGCGACACGCTCTTCTCCCAGGGCATCACGGCCGGCACGGAGAAGGGCCGCCTGCTCCACGAGCTGCACCTGCTCACGACGAAGCCCTTCCTGTACGTGTTCAACGTCGACGAGGACGAGCTCGTCGACGAGGACTTCAAGAACGAGCAGCGCGCCCTGGTCGCCCCGGCCGAGGCCATCTTCCTCAACGCCAAGATCGAGTCCGAGCTGATCGAGCTCGACGACGAGGAGGCCCTCGAACTCCTCCAGTCCATGGGCCAGGAGGAGCCCGGCCTGGCCACCCTCGGCCGCGTCGGCTTCGACACCCTGGGCCTCCAGACCTACCTCACGGCAGGCCCGAAGGAAGCCCGCGCCTGGACGATCAAGAAGGGCGCGACGGCTCCTGAGGCGGCAGGTGTGATCCACACCGACTTCCAGAAGGGCTTCATCAAGGCGGAGATCGTCTCCTTCGACGACCTCGTCGAGACGGGCTCGGTCGCGGAGGCCCGCGCCAAGGGCAAGGCGCGCATGGAGGGCAAGGACTACGTGATGCAGGACGGCGACGTGGTGGAGTTCCGCTTCAACGTGTAGTCGATCTAGTGAAAGTCCGCCTGACCTGCGACGGAGCGGTCAGGTGGCCTTCGCGGTCCGCACAGAGTCCGCAGCGTACGTTTGACGCGTATTCAGTACAGCCCTGGCGGATCCCGCTACGCTCCGACACGTGGTCGCCGGTGCGGCGAGCCGACCAGGCAGAGTATGGAAACGAGCAGTGATCGAGTGGGGTCAAGTGCGGGGGAGCAGGAGCTTCCGATGCCGTTGACGCTGGGGGAGCTGGAGTCGTATCTGGCGAAGGCGGCTGATCTGCTGCGGGGCAGCATCGATCAAGCGGACTTCAAGGCGTACATCTTCCCGTTGATGTTCTTCAAGCGGATCAGCGATGTGTATGACGAGGAGTACGCCCGAGCGCTGGACGAGTCTGGTGGTGACCACACGTATGCGGCGTTCGAGGAGAACCACCGGTTCGCCATCCCCGTTGGCTGCCACTGGGCAGACGTACGCGAACGTACCGAGAACGTCGGTGAGGCCCTCAAGACCGCCTTCCGCGGTATCGAGCAGGCCAACCAGGGTGCGCTGTACGGCATCTTCGGCGGCGCGACCTGGACCAACAAGGACAAGCTGCCGGACAGCAAGCTGATTGACTTGATTGAGCACTTCTCGATCAAGACTCTTTCGATCTCCCAGGCCGCTCCCGACGTGCTGGGGCAGGCGTACGAGTATCTGATCAAGCGGTTCGCCGATCAGTCCAACAAGAAGGCCGGCGAGTACTACACCCCGCGCGAGGTGGTCGCGCTGCTGGTCAACATCCTCGACCCTCAAGAGGGCGAGACGGTCTACGATCCGGCCTGTGGCACCGGTGGCATGCTGATTGAGGTCATCCAGCACATCACGGCCCGTGGCGGCGACCCGAAGACCGTGCTTGGCAAGCTTTACGGCCAGGAGAAGGTACTCACCACCTCAGCGATCGCCCGGATGAACCTGCTGCTGCACGGCATGGAGGACTTCCACATCGAGCGCGGCGACACGCTGCGAGACCCGGCCTACTTCGACCACGGTCGGCTGGCCAGGTTCGACTGCGTGGTCGCCAATCCACCGTTCTCGTTGAAGAATTGGGGCCACGAGCAGTGGGCTTCCGATCCGTGGGGTCGCAATGAGTTGGGCGGGGTGCCGCCGAAGGGGTATGCCGACTGGGCCTGGGTCCAGCACATGCTTACCTCCTCTGCACCCACCGGAGGGAGGGTCGCAGTTGTCCTCCCGCTAGGCGCCCTGTTCCGCCAGGGCGCTGAGGGCCGCGTCCGCGAGCGCATCCTCAACGCCGGCTTCGTGGAGGCCGTCATCGGCCTGGCGCCCAGCCTTTTCTACGGCACCGACCTAGCCGCCTGCGTGCTCATCCTGCGTCGTCAACGCCCCGCCGAGCAGCAAAACAAGGTGCTCTTCGTTAACGGAGAGATGCTCTTCAAGCGCGGTCGCAACCAGAACACCCTCGAGCCCGACCATGCTGAGACCCTCCTGAAGGCATATCAGCAGTACGCCAATCAGTACGGCCTGGCCGCGGTCGCGACTTTGGAGAAAATCAAGGCCAACGGCTGGAACCTGAACATCCCGCTGTACGTCGAACCGGCCGTCGGCGAGCAGATCACCCTGGAGCAGGCCGTGGCCGACCTGAAGACCGCGCATGCGAAGGCCCGCGAGACCCGCGCAGCGCTGGAGGCCGAGCTGGCGAAGTGGGGGCTGGGCGCATGACCACGACGTGCCCGAAGCGGATCACCCAGCGGGAACTGGAGTCCTACCTGTGGGGCGCCGCAGTACTGCTGAGAGGGCTGATCGACGCAGGCGACTACAAGCAGTACATCTTTCCGTTGGTCTTCCTGAAGCGCCTCTCCGACGTCTACGACGAGGAGCACGCCGCCGCCTTGGAGGTGTACGGCGACGAGGAGTTCGCCGACCTCCCGGAGAACCACCGCTTCGCCATCCCTGACGGCGCCCACTGGGTCGACCTGCGCAAGGTCACCAGCCATGTCGGCACAGCGCTCAAGTCCGCGATGCGGGCCATCGAGTCCGCCAACCCCGACACCCTGACCGGCGTTTTCGGCGACGGCGAGTGGACCAACAAGGACCTGCTCCCCGACGCGACCCTGTCCGATCTGATCGAGCACTTCTCTACCAAGACGCTGTCGGTGGCGAACCTGCCCGAGGATGAGCTCGGGCAGGGCTATGAGTACCTGATCAAGAAGTTCGCCGATGACTCCGGCCACACCGCCCAGGAGTTTTACACAAACCGCACCCTGGTGCATCTGATGACGATGATGCTCCAGCCCGAGCCGGGGGAGTCGGTCTACGACCCCACCTGCGGCACCGGCGGCATGCTCATCTCCACCGTCGCCGAGCTCAAGCGCCAGGACAAGGAGTGGCGCAATCTGCGCCTGTACGGCCAGGAGCTCAACTACGGCACCTCGGCGATCGCGAAGATGAACCTCTTCCTCCACGGCATCGCCGATGGCCACATCGCCCACGGCGACACTCTTTCCAAGCCCACCTTCCTCGACGCCCACGGCCAGCTGCAGACCTTCGACGTCGTCCTGGCCAACCCGCCCTACTCCATCAAGACCTGGAACCGGGCCGCCTTCACCAAGGACCCCTACGGCCGCAACATGTGGGGCGTACCGCCCCAGAATGCTGCGGACTACGCCTTCATCCAGCACATCGAGGCGAGCCTGGATTCCAAGACCGGTCGTGCCGCCATCCTGCTGCCTCACGGGGTCCTGAACCGAATCGGAGAGGCGACGGTTCGCAAGGTTATGCTCGACGCCGACGCCGTCGAGGCAGTGATCGGCCTAGCCCATGGACTCTTTTACAACTCGGGCATGGAAGCGATCGTCTTGGTCCTCCGGAAGCAGAAGCCGACTGACCGCAAGCACAAGGTGCTTTTCATCGACGCGAAGAAGGAGTTCTACCGAGCAGGCGTCCAGTCCTTTCTCTCCGAGACTCATCAGCAGAGGATCTTGCACGCGTTCGAGAACTTCGCCGATGTGCCGGGCTTCGCCCGAGTCGCCACCCTTGATGAGATCCGTGCCAACAAGGGCAACATGGCTATCCCGCAGTACGTCAGACTTACCGCGCCAGGTCGCGCCTCGACGCCTACTGACTCCGATACTGACTCGGTCTCAGCGGCGCTTGCAGGTTGGCGTCAGACTGCGACAGCGGCGGACGTCGCTACCGAGGACGTTCTCGGTCTACTGCGCGCGGGGGGTGCCCGATGAGTCTCAACCTTGACAAGGTCACCTGGAAACGAGTGCGACTGGGCGACGTCATCCGCCGTTCTCGTACCCAGGTTGCTCCGGCAAATGGCGATGTCGACCGCTACGTCGGCGGTGGGCACATCGACAGCGACAGTCTCACCATCGAGCGCTTCGGCGATGTCAACGACGGCCAGATGGGCTCGACCTTCACCTATCTCTTCCAGCCTGGCCAGGTCCTCTTCGTCTCAGCACGTCCCTACCTTCGTAAGTCCGGCGTCGTGAACTTTTCCGGCGTCGTCGCCGACAAGACCTACGTCCTCGACGCCATTCCCGAGAACGGCCTCCTGCAGGAGTTCCTGCCCTTCGTCCTCGCCTCCGAGCACTTCATCGCCTTCGCGACCGCCGAGGCCAGCGGCTCGATGAATCCGCGCCTGCTTTGGGGGCAGATTCAGAGGTACGAGTTCGACCTGCCCCCCCTTGACGAACAGCAGCGCCTCGCCGACCTCCTGTGGGCCCTTGAGCGGCACGGGCAAGGTCTGGCTTCAACTGAGGCCGCGCTGCGTTCGACGAGACAGATCCTTGTGCGCGACCGGCTGGCTAGAGTCGCTGAATTGGGCGGAGTTGCTCGACTCGATTCACTGATCGAGTCTGGTCGCCCTATCACGTACGGAATCCTGATGCCCGGTTCCGGGGTGGAGAACGGCATCCCGGTGATCAAGGTGAAGGACTTCCCCGATGGTCGAATCCGTGAAGGGCAGTTGCTTCTGACCACGGAGGAGCTTGCTCAGGAATACCGGCGGTCGACCCTCAAGCAGGGAGATCTCGTGATCTCGATTCGTGGCACGATCGGGAGACTCGCTGAGGTTCCGGCATCGCTTGTAGGTGCGAACATTACGCAGGATTCAGCCCGACTCAGCATCGATCCAAAGCATGATCGACGGTACGTTCGCCTGGCCCTGGAGTCTGAGTATTGCCAAGAACAGATCCGCCGTAAGACCACGGGTACTCGTGTCCTTGGCCTCAACCTTGGTGCTCTTCGGGAGCTCGATGTGCCAGTTCCATCGGATAGATCTGATGCCGTAGATGTTATCCGTGAGGCGGAGTCGCTTACTAAAGCAATCGACGAGACCGCCATTGCACGGAGGCATCTGACGACTCTCCGTGCAGTCATCAGCGCAGAGGTTCTCGGGGGTGCGGGGTGACCTTCAACGAGGCGAACTCCGTTCGCGACTTCGTCCGGGATCTGGTGGAATCGGTCAATGTGCGATTCGTACCGGGAAGTCATCTTCCGCGGCGCACCGACGAGGTGTTGCTGGAGCAGCAGGTGCGGGAAGCATTAATCCGCCTTAACCCGACGATCGAGGCGGATCCGCGTCTGGCCGATGAGGTGATCTACCGGCTGCGCGCGATCCTGGTCTCCGCGCGCAACACGCCGAATCCGGTGGTGGCGAACGAGGAGTTCGCGGCATGGCTCACGGGGCAGAAGTCGATGCCGTTCGGGCACGACGGCGAGCATGTGAGCGTCAAGCTGATCGACTTCGACCACCCCGGCGAGCACAGTGCGAACAACTGGATCGTCTCCACCGAGGTGTCCTTCGGGGTTGGGCGACTGGAGCGGCGCTTCGACCTGGTGATCTGGTGCAACGGGTTCCCCCTCGTCGTGGGGGAGGCGAAGTCGCCGGTGCGGCCGGCGTACTCCTGGATCGACGCTGCCGCGCAGGTCAAGGAGGACTACGAGGTCAACGTGCCGGCGTTCTTCGTGCCGAACGTGCTCAACTTCGCCACCGAGGGCAAGGACTTCCGCTACGGCTCAGTCGGGATGCCGGTGGAGCTGTGGGGGCCGTGGCGAGCGGATGAGTCCGGTGACGACCACACGCCGGTGAAGGTAGGCCTCTCGGCGGTCAAGGAGGCGGTAGAGGGCGTTCTTCTTCCGGACGCGATCTTGGACTTCCTGCGGTTCTTCACGCTGTTCGCGACCGACAAGAAGCACTGCAAGATCAAGGTGATCGCGAGGTACCAGCAGCTCCAGGCGACCAACCTGATCGTGGAGCGGGTGCTGCACGGGCAGATCAAGCAAGGGCTGATCTGGCACTTCCAGGGGTCGGGGAAGTCGCTGCTGATGGTTTTCACTGCGCAGAAGTTGCGCGCAACGGCGGGGCTGACCTCGCCGACGGTGATCATCGTGGTCGACCGGATCGACCTGGACACCCAGATCACCGCGACGTTCAACGCCTCGGACGTGCCGAACCTCGTCTCAACGGAGTCCCGCAAGGAGCTGCAGGAGCTCCTGGCTGCGGGCGCGCGGAAGATCATCATCACCACGATCCACAAGTTCGGCGAAGCCCCGGGTGTGTTGGACGCGCGCGACAACATCATCGTGATGGTCGACGAGGCCCACCGCTCCCAGGAGGGCGATTACGGTCGCAAGATGCGCGAGGCGCTGCCCAACGCGTTCCTGTTCGGGCTGACCGGGACGCCGATCAACAAGCGTGACCGCAATACGTTCATGTGGTTCGGGGACGAGGCCGACGAGCACGGGTATCTCTCGCGTTACTCCTTTTCCGACTCCATCCGCGACGGCGCGACCTTGCCGCTGCACTTCGAGCCACGCCTCTCGGAGATCCACTTGGACGAGGAGGCGATCACCACGGCCTTTACCGAGCTCGCTAACCGCCACGGGCTCACCGAGGAGGACCGCACCACCCTGTCGAAGAAGGCCGCCTCCCTGGAGGTCCTGATCAAGGCCCCCGCCCGGGTCGGCAAGATCGCCGCCGACATTGCCGAGCACTTCACCGCTAAGGTCGCCCCACAGGGCTTCAAGGCGCAGGTCGTGGTCTACGACAAGGCCACCTGTGTGGCGTACAAGAAAGAGCTCGACGGCCTGCTTGGCCCAGACGTGTCCACGATCGTGATGTCCACCGGCCGCAGCGACAAGCCGACGTGGAAGCAGTGGACCCCGGGCCGTGAGGAGCTGGAGCGGATCACCGCCCGCTTTAACGACCCGGCCGACCCGCTGAAGATCATCATCGTGACCGCGAAGCTGCTCACCGGCTTCGACGCCCCGATCCTCTACGCCCAATACATCGACAAGCCGCTGCGCGAGCACACCCTGCTCCAGGCGATCTGCCGCACTAATCGGGTCTACCCGCCCGCGAAGACCCACGGCCTGATAGTGGACTACCTAGGCATCTTCGACGACGTTGCCAAGGCCTTCGAGTTCGACGACAAGTCTGTCCAGCAGGTCATCTCCAACATCGCTGTACTCCGCGAGCAAATCGGCCCTGCGATCGAGGCTGCTCTGGCGTTCTTTCCGGGCGTCGACCGCACCGTCGGCGGCTATGAGGGCCTGATCCAGGCGCAGACCGCGATCGACTCCGATGAGTCCCGCGACGCCTTCGGAGCCGCGTACAGCATCGTCGCCCAGCTGTGGGAGACTCTGTCCCCGGACTCGAGCCTGTCCGAATACGAAGCGGTCTACCGCTGGCTGACCGACGTCTACCAGTCCGTGCAACCCACGGACGTCACTGGCCGACTGGTTTGGCACACGCTGGGCGCTAAGACCCTTGACCTCATAAACGAGCACGTCACCGTCGAGGTCCCCCGTACCGACCTGGACATCATCGTCCTCGATGCGAAGGTTATCGAGGACCTGATGACCGGCAACCGCAAGGACATCGACCCCGTCGAGGTCGAGAAATGGATCACCGCCCGCATTGCCAAGCACGTCGGCAACCCGGCCTTCGTCGAGCTTGGCCAGCGGTTGAATGCCCTGCGCGAGAAGTACACCCACTCTCAGCAGTCATCTCTGGACTTCCTCAAGGAGCTTTTCGCGCTGGCACGTGACACGGTCGCAGCGGAGAAGGTCGCCGCTGAGGTGCCCCGCGAGGAGCGTGGAAAGGCCGCCTTGACCGACCTCTTCGAGTCGCTCAAGGGTGAGGAGACCCCGATTATCGCCGAAAGGGTCGTCGACGAGGTCGACTCCGTCGTCCGTACCGTTCGCTTTGACGGCTGGCAGGACACCAACGAAGGCGATCGCCTCGTTCAACAGGCGCTTCGCAAGGCGCTCTACATCAAGTTCAAGATCCGCGACCAGGATGTCTTCGGGAGGGCGTTGGGATACATCCGGGAGTACTACTAGAGTCGCCGAAGTCTAGGGAGTCTCAGGCTCCACTGCGGGGAATCTGCAGGGGAGCAGGTCGGGCGGCCTTCACGGTCCGCACGGAGTCGGCAGCGTGCTGACTTTGGTCAGCCGGGGCAGCCGCCTCTGCCGTTTCAGTGGCAAGCGTCTCGTCGTCCGCAGAGTAGTCTGCGTACGCCTTGTCGACCGCGGCCCGGGTCCGCTCCTCGGAGTCGGGCCACAGGTGGGTGTAGATGTTCAGCGTCATGGCCGCGTTGGTGTGGCCGAGGCGCTCGGAGACGATCTTCACGGACTCGCCGTGCTTGATCAGCAGGCTGGCGTAGTGATGCCGGAGGGCGTGGGGTCCGGTGCCCTTCGCTATGCCGGCCTTCGCGCAGGCGGGGCGCCAGGACCCGTCCATGAAGTGCGTGTAGACCACGGGTCCGCCTTGCGGCGCCGTAAAGAGCCAGCCTTCGGGTCCATCGGCGGGGAAGTCCCGCAGGTGGGCCTTCATCGCGTCCACCGCCATGCGGGGGAGCGGGACCGTGCGGTGCGATCGAGCGGTCTTGGGCGGGCAGACGTACACGCCGTGCTTGGCCGTCTGCTGGACCTGTTGCTCGACCGAGACGGTGGCGTGCAGCAGGTCCACGTGCCGGAGCTGGAGACCGAAGAGTTCGCCGGGGCGGAGCCCCGTGCATGCGCCCAGCAGGACCAAGCCCCTGTAGCGGCCGGGTATCTCCTCGGCCAGCGTCCGCACCTGCTCGACGGCCAGGGGTACGACCTTTTTCCTCGGGACTGAGGGCAGCTTCGCGTCGGTGCAGGGGTTGTGCGGAATCATGCGGTCGCGGACTGCTGCCCGGAAGACGGCGTTGACCGTGTTGAAGACGGTGCGGGAGGTGCTCGCGGCGAGCTTGTGGGTGGTCGTCAGGCTGGTGATCCAACTCTGCACGTCACCGGGCTTGATCGCGCCGAGTGCTCGCTTCTCCCAGACGGGGTAGGCGTAACAACGCAGGTGCTGGGCTACGGCCTTGGCCGTCGACGGCCGATGCGGCTGGCTGGCCCGCCACTCCTCCGCGTACTCCTTGAAGGGCTTCTTCGCCGAGCGCGGGTCGACGTACTGCCCGGTGACCACGCTGGTCGTGACCTCGTCGAGCCAGCGCTGGGCGTCGATCTTGCGGTCGAAGTGGCGGGCGTGTTCCTTGCCGTCGAGGTCGCGGTAGCGGGCCCGCCACTTGCCGTTGGGTCGCTTCTGGATGTTCGCCAAGTGGCTTCTCCTTTGTGTTGATTGTCAGTAGTGGCCGCCGTCCTCGATGTCGCTGGTGAGGGTGCGAGCGTCCCGCTCGTCGCCCATGAGGCGGAGGCACTGCTCGTTGATCGCGCGTGAGCTGTCGGGGTGTGCCTTGATGTGGTCGGCGACGGCGACCACGGCGCGGTGTAGGCGGTCGCGGGCGTCGCGAGTTTCGTAGAACGCTTCGACGGCTTCCTGGACGAGTCGTCGGCTGTCGATGTCGAGCCCTTCCAAGGGCGGTGACATCAGCTCTTCGAGGGGGAGCTCGAAGACGCGGGAGAAGGCGAGCGCCTCGTCGAGGTTGATCCGGCGGCGGGGTGAGCCGTTCTCGATGCGCCAGACAGCCGTCTGGTTCATCTTCACGCCCGCTCTGGTCACCCGTTCGGCCAGCTCGGTCGTGCTCCACCCTCTGACCTCGCGCTCCAAGGCCACTCGGCCCGCCACGTTGCCTTCGCTGTAGAGCAGCGGCACTTCGCCGCCCCCGGCCATCTCGCCTGCCATCGGACCTCCATCGCGACTATCGCTATCCGAATTGAAACATGAGCTTCCCGATTTGGCTAACCGCCGATCATGAGGTACTGCTTATGCGGATCGAATCGCCATCTAGCCGAATGGGAACGCATGCGATACCTGACCACCTCCGAGGTCGCCGAGCGCTACCGCACCGCCGAGAGCACCGTCCGCTACTGGCGCCATCTGGAGAAGGGACCGCGCGGCATCAAGATCGGCAAGCGGGTGCTCTACCCCGAGGTCGAACTGCTGCGCTACGAGCGCGCGCTGATCGACGGCGGAGAGGACTGGGGCCTGGCCTCATGAGCCACCGACGGGCCCAGACACAGCAACGGCCCTCGGCGCGCCAACGCCGAGGGCCGGAGATTCCCCTGCACGTCGCCCATCCCTGAACGAACGAACCCGTGAGGGGCGAGACCTTGCCCGTCTCGCCCCTCACTCGAGAGGAACGTCTATGAAGGACCCTACGTCCCCCGCCACCTCGAACGCATCCAGTGTCGTCTGGCCACCGATCGCAGTCCCGGGCCAGGGTCTGCCTCGGAACCGTGAGCGGACGGAAGAGCAACACGACTCCGCAGGAGCCACTGCCGACGCCTCAACCGGCGTTCCGAATCGGAACACGCTGGATACGCAGTCTGCAGAGGCCAGCACCCCGGCCATCGTGCCCAATAGTGCAGACGACGCCGCTCCCGAGGCACCAGAAGCCACTGACGGTGGTAGGACAGTAGGTGCAGGTACCGCGCTGCTGGACGACCTCCGCACGGCGATCGGTCGGTACGTCGTGCTGCCGAGCGACGGGGCCCTGACCGCCGTCACCCTCTGGGTCGCGGCCTCCCACATCCAGCCTGGCCTCCAACACGCGCCACGGCTGGCGGTGGTCGGGCCGACCAAGGGGTGCGGCAAGTCCCGTCTCCTGGACGTCCTCTACGAGACCGTCCACCAGCCGATGATGACGGTGAACACCTCCCCCGCCGTGGTCTTCCGCGTCATCGGCAAGAACCCGCCGACGCTGCTGGTGGACGAGGCCGACACCATCTTCGGCCCCAAGGCAGGCGACAAGGAGGACCTGCGCGGCCTTCTGAACGCCGGGCACCAACGCAACCGGCCCGCCTGGCGGATCTCCGGGCCGGAGCACAAGCCGACCGCGTTCCCCACCTTCGCCATGGCGGCGCTGGCCGGCATCGGCGACCTGCCGGACACGATCATGGACCGGGCCATCGTCATCCGCATGCAGAAGCGCAAGCCGGGCGAGCGGATCACCCCGTTCCGATCGCGGTACTCGGTACCGGAACTGCACGCGCTGCGCGACCGGCTGGCCGACTGGCTGGTCCCGCTGCGCGGCACCGTCACGGGCGCGGTGCCGAAGATGCCCGTGGAGGACCGCGCCGCCGACACATGGGAGCCGCTCGTCATCGTCGCCGACCTCGCCGGCGGGCACTGGCCTGCGCGGGCACGTGCCGCTTGCCTCGCGATGACGCGCAACGAGGTGGTCCAGGACGAGCAATCGACGCTGAAGACGCGGCTGCTGCGTGACATCCGCCGCGTCTTCGACCAGGAGGCTGGCAAGGAGGCCATGCGCAGCCAGGACCTGCTGGCCGTGCTGATCCAGGACGCCGAGGCCCCGTGGGCGGAGTACGGCACGAAGGGGTTGAACGCCTACCACCTGGCGAATCTGCTGCGCGATTTCGGTATCAGCCCGGCCAACTACCGGTTCGAGAACGGCAGGCAGGCCAAGGCGTACGCCCGCAACCAGTTCGCGGACGCCTGGGCCCGCTACTGCCCGGACCCCGCTCCATCGGTATCCACCGCCGAGGTCCCGGCACGTCCGACCCGAGGCAGGCCGCCCGCCGCTCCGTCCGGGACGCTGCCCACCGGCCCGCCGGCAGGGCCGGCAGGCCCCAGGCCCACTCGCTGACACCGGGTCCGCATCAATCCGTCGCATCCGTCCCCGCGCAGGTCAGCGCGGGGACGGATCGCCTCGGCGTTACGGATCACTCCGTACCTGCGGCTATCTCCGTACCTGTGCTGACCAGCCACGCGACGGATGCGACGGATGCGACGACGGGCCACCCCACACGACTGACGGAGCACCACCATGCCCGAATCGAACGCCGACGACCCCACCTCCCGCCGCCGCAGGAAGTTGTTCAGGCTCACCCGACGACCAGCAGCAAGCTGGAGCGAACGAGCCTCTAACGAGGCTTCGTCCGCGCTTGCCCCCGCCCCAGGGGTGGCGGAGGACAAGGCCGAGCGCCAGGGGGCGCCCGAGGACTCTGGTCAGCCTGCTGCCGACTTCGTTCCTCCCAGTACGTCGGCCACTGCCCCGCCGCCCGTTGAGCAGCCTTCCTGGCGGGATCTCGACGCCCCCGCCCTGCCCACGCAGATGAACCGTAAGCGCACCGTGGAGAAGCGCGACCAGGAGAAGACCATTCGCTTCACGCGCACCGCGGTCCAGGTGATCAGCGCCGCCGCTCAGCAGCGCGGTCAGAGGTTCGCCGGATTCGTCGGGGATGCAGCCCTGGCTGTTGCGGTGGGCAAGGCGGGGATGGTCGGCAGCCCGGAGGACGATCCTCTGCGCCCGCTGATCGAGGCCGTCGAGGCGCACACGGTCGCGCTGAACCGCATCGGCGGCAACCTCAACCAGATCACCGCAGCCATCAACCGAGGAACCGTGCCCGAGCGCGCCGAGGCGGTTCTCGACCGTGTCGAGCAAGCAGCACAGAACAGCTTCCACCTCATCGACCAGCTCCTGACGAACGTCACGGCTCATGGTTCCTGACGTCTCCACCGGTTCCGACAGCCGCGGACTGATCGCCTACCTCTTCGGTCCCGGCCGCCGCGACGAGCACACCAACCCCCACATCGTCGCCGCCTGGGACATGGCCGGTGCTCCCGATCCCGGCCGTGACCCGGCAGCCACCTACTCCCAGCTCGCCAGGCGACTCGACCACCACGTCGACCTCCGCACTCGCGAGCTGGGCGGCAAGAAACCACCTCAGCACGTCTGGCACTGCCCTGTCCGCACCGCGCCCGGCGACCGCTACCTCACCGACGCCGAATGGGCCGAGGTCGCCCGCCGCGTCGTGCACGCCACGGGCATCGCCCCCGAAGGCGACGAGAGGGCATGCCGATGGATCGCGGTGCGCCACGCCGAGGACCACATCCACATCATGGCCACCACCGTCCGCGCCGACGGCCGCCGCCCCCGCACGCACCAGGACGGCCGACGGGCCCAAGCCGAGTGCCGCAAGATCGAGACCGAGTACGGCCTGCGCCGCCTGAAGTCCGGAGACCTCACGGCCCCCCGCACCCCCACCGGCGCCGAACGCGCCAAGGCCGAGCGCCAGGGCCAGACCGCGACGGCACGGCACTGGCTGCGCGAGCGGGCGTACGCGGTCGCCGCCGCCGTACACACCGAGGCCGACTACTTCACCGTGCTGCAGTCCCTCGGGATCAAGATCAAGACACGCCTCGGCCCCGAGAGCGGCGACGTGATCGGCTACAGCCTCGCTGCGCCCGGCGACACCAACAGCGCCGGGCAACCCATCTGGTACGGCGGCTCGAAGCTCGCCCCTGACCTCTCGATCAACCGCCTCCGCGAACGTCTCCCCGACCAGGAGAAAGCCGACCGCCCCCGGTTCGCGGCAGACCCCGCCGAGCCGTGGCAGCACACCATCACCGCGATACAGACGGCGCACATCGTCCTCGACTCCGACGACGATGCTGCCGCCCAAGGCCACCTCGCCGCCTTCGGCGACGCCCTGTACAACATCGCCAGCGGCACGACCGGCCCACACCGGGCAGAACTGCGGTCAGCGGCAATGGCGTTCAACCGTGCCCGCCGCTCCGCCACCCGCGCCGACCACCAGGCCGCCACCGCCCTGCGCAAGGCAGCCAAGGAACTCGCCTACGCCTCCAACGAGCCGGGCGGACTCGCCATCGCCCTGCTCTTCACCACCGTGTACCTCGCTGGCGCCGCCGCCAAGTGGCACGAGCAACGCGGCCACGCACAGCAGGCCGCAGCGGCCGAAGAAGCCTTCCGCCACCTCCAGGCGGGCTACCAGCAGGCCGCCACACCCGTCCTGGCGGACTTGGCCCACCGCGCACCACGAGCCGCAACCGCCCGCCGCTTTGAACAGGACGTTCGCGCGGTCCTCCCCAACCACGCCGACCGGATCCTCGCCGACCCCACTTGGACCGCCTTGACCACAACTCTCGCCCAAGCCGAAACCGCTGGCCACAACCCTCGACGTCTCCTGATCGAGGTGGGATCCCAGCGAGAGCTCGACAGCGCCGAGCGCCCCGCCGAGGTCCTCAACTGGCGCATCACCGCTCAGCCGAACCGGCGGACGCAAGCGGCTCGCAGCCGAAGCATCATCAGCGAAACGACGTCCACGTCCGCCAGTCCGCGCCCTTCGGCTATATCAGTGGTCAGGAGGTCCGAAGAGCGCAGCCGACACCGCTGACGGACTGGGCAGATGCTCTCACCACGCCCTTTCAGACGTAGTTCCACTCTTCGCTCGGCAGCGAGTGCCACAGGTCGAGCCAGTCATGGAGCAGGAAGAGCGGTCGAGTCAGGACGACATCGCCGGCCCGCTGGGACCTGATCGCCAGGCCGAGGTCGTGGAAGACCGGATCGGCGGCGGGGCTGTACGTCAGGCTCCCGGGTCGTGTTGTGCGGTGGACGAGCCAGTCCTCCACGTGGGACGGTGCGCAGCCGGTCAGCGGGGCTGCGTCCAGTCTCACCTGGGGGCCGGTGAGGGCGTTCACGGCGACACACCCGAGGCGGTTTTCCTCAAAGAGGGCTCTGACTCCACTCTCCGCGAAATCGGCGTAGTTGAGCTGTTGGTCCTCACCGTGACTGGAGTGGGACAAGACGGTCGGTTCTTCCCCGAGGGCGCTTGTGATCTCCTTCAGGGTCATCCCGAAACGCAGAGGACCGACTCCTATGTATGGCGTGAACGTCCACTCGGCGCGCTCCTCTTCCCTGGCGATCCGCCAGGCGCCGAGGTACCCCGCCTCGCTCCCCGGATTGGCGATGGGCGTCTCGGGTGCCGACTCGCAAGGAGCCGCCTGTGGTGGTGCTGTCCGGTCCTCACTCCGGCGGCCGAGTTGTTCCGGAGCTGCAGTGTCCTCGGGTTGCTCTTCCAGCCAGCGGATCGCCTGCTCCTGGCCCTCCCCGAACGGGTCGTCCGCCAAAGCGTGTGCCCTGTTCAGAGCCGCGCGGTGGTCCCTCTCTGCGTCGACGAGGTCGGTGACGTCCTCGCCCCAGGCCGCCATGCGCTCCCGGGCGATCCACCGGTAGTGCGAGTCTGCGCTCACAGCGAGGACCGTACGGACGGCGGGTGCGTATCGGGGGACAGCCGGGGCGAGGGCGGGGTCAGCCAAGAGCAGGGCGGTGGCCGCGAGCGCGGCCTCCCTCACCAGTGGATCATCGGCATCACAGAATTCCGCGATGCGGACGTGAAGCACCGGCCGTGCCGCACGGGCAGCGGTCAGATCCTGCGCGGCCCCGGCACCGTCCTTGACGTCCAGGCGGGTGATGTCGGCGAACGAAGCCAGCCAGTTCAGCAGTTCGGCGCGGAGCGGTCGTCGGCCGGCCCTGCGCCCCCATCGGTTCTCGGCGAGGGTGCGCGGATCGTCGAGAAGGCGAGAGAGGACCAGAGCCGCCGGGGCGGTTGCCGGGAACACCCGCGCTTCGTTGAGAAGTAGTTGGTACAGATCCTCAACCGCTCGCACCCGGTGGGCCGGGTCGTCGGCGAGCACGGCGCCGAGGATGTCCGGTGTATCGGGTACGCCATGCAGGCCCGTGCGGGAGTGTGGCAGCTCTTCCCAGGCTGTTCCGGCGAGCTCCGCACGTGCTGTGGGTGGCAGGGAACTGACGGACGTATTGGGAAGGTCTGGGGTTGTTTCGTTGATCACAGCCGCAGTGTTCCAGTCGACTCCGACATTGGCGTTGCCGATACCTGCCATGAAACCGCAGGCGGCTTACGCACGAGCGACACCCTGATGCCCTCACTGCTCGTGGCGACGAGGGCATCAGTCGTCAGACGGCGCGGGCTGTGGGCAACTGCGAGACCCAATTCGTCACCTCGGTCAGATGCTCGGGTTGCAGACCGAGATGTGGGTCGGGCTGCACGAGGAGGGTAGGCACTCCTCTGGCGGTGCGCTCCGCCGCCCATGCATGGTCGAGGCCCATGAAGTCGTCGTCGATCCAGACGGCGGGGGCGTCTGCCAGCCAGACGTCGACGTGGTCACGTTTCCAGAGGTAGCCGTCGGGGTGGCTGGTGGTGATCTGGGGTCTAGGTAGGTCGAGGTAAGGGAAGTCGGGCAGCCCCAGGAGAGGGCCGATGATCGTGGTGGCGTCCTTGCGCCAGCTCGTGCACCACACGGGAGTGACGAGCCCGCTGGTCAGGAGGTCGGCGAGAATGCGGCCCTGGCTCGGGTCGAGCCAGATGGGCACGGGGTCGTCGGGGTGCCGGCCGGTGGGCAGGACGGTGTGGCGGACGTGGGTGGGCGGGGTGCTGCCGTCGGCGGCCGGGAACGGGATGAGGACGCCGTCGATGTCCAGGAGCAGGTAGGGCAGGGTCATCGGTGCCTCCGTCGGTCAGCGTTTGCGGGCGGTGATCAGGAGGGTGGTGGGCCACGGGTCGCGGCGTGGGTGCCGCAGGTCCACCGTTGAGGTGATACGCAGGCCGGTCCGGGAGAGGTGGGCTTCCCAGCGGCGGGCGTCGAATTCCCATCGTGTGAGGGGCAGTCGGGTTCGGTCGGGCATGGTGACGTAGTCCTCGCGCGGACGGTCGTCCGTGGATGGATGTCTTCCGGCCCGTGCCGGGTGAGGGACGGAGAAGGCCAGCACACCGCCAGGCTTCAGGCGTCGGGAAATGGCGGCGAGGAGGAGCTCGGGGGCGACGAGGCCGACGGCGCCGAAGACCGAGTAGATCGCGTCGAAGGTCTGACCAGTGGCCTGTAGGTGGTGCAGTGCGTGGCCGGCGGCAAAGGTGGCGCCGCCGATGTGGCCGTAGTGGGAGCGGGCCCGACGCACCTGGAGGCCGACCAGGTCCACGCCGGTGGCGCGGGCCTGGTGGTGCTTCGCGAGGTGGGCCACGTTGTGGCCGGGACCGCAGCCCAGCTCCAGGACGCGCTTGCCGACGAGGTTCCGTCCCAGGATCTCGGCGCCGGGACCGATGCCCGCGTGGGTACTCCATTCCATCCGGGCCGGTGCGGTGAGGGCGTGCGCGGGGGCGGCGGCTGTGCGCTGGGCTGCGTGGGCGTACCAGGGGGAGATCTGGGCGAGCACCTAGACCTCCAGGAGTTGGACCACATCGCCCAGGTGGCGGCGGACAACGGGGATGTACGCGGGGTCCTTGGCCGGATTGTCGATCCAGCGAATGGCCTGCTCCATGAACCACTCCACGGCCCACATGCGGTGCCAGCCCAGGGCCCATGCCTCTGCGGCCAGTCCGCCCCGCGCGGCGAGGGCGTCCTCGTGACCGCCCGCGGTGACGTACTGCTCCAGGAACACCCGCATGCGGAAGGGGCTCGGCACGTCGGTGGTGCCGTGGTACGAGGCGAGGTCGATCAGGCCGGGTCCGGTGAAGGCGCGGGCGAAGTCGAGGAGGTGCCAGCCGTTCTCCCCGATGTGGACGCTCGTGGGGTGGAACTCGGAGTGGACCCAGCCGAACGGGTCGAGCGTCGCCCCCTGGACACGGGTCTCGGCTGCGGCGGAGATCTTCCCCAGCGCGGTCTCGATGTCGTTGCAGTCCGTCCATCGGTCGGCTTTCCGCAGCTGCTGGAGGTGATCGAGGGCTCGGCCGGGCAGGGCCGCGAGGCCCGCCCCGTCGAGGAGGGGCAGACCGCCCGCCGGGCGGGCGGCGTGCAGCATCACGGCGGCAACGACGCCGTCGAGGTCGTCTGCTTCCCGTACGGGGGTGCCGAGGTCGTCCATGAGCATCCCGAGCCACTTGTCCTGCATGGCGGTGGCGTGGAGTGCGGGGACCGGGAGCCCGCGCTGGTGGGCCATCCGCAGGGCCTGGGCCTCGCGGTCGAAGGGCTCCACGGCGTACTTGAAAACGGCCGAGGTGCCGTCGGGGAAAGTGACGCGTTCGACGCCGGACATGCCCCAGACGCGAATCTCGGCACGCTCGGGGAGGGGCTTGCCGACGAGGGTGCACAGGTCGTCCAGCAGGGTGGCGGACAGGCTCTCGTTCATGAGGGTCTCCAGGGGACTGGTGGGCTCCGGGGCGGGCGCGCGCGAGCTGACCCGCCCCAGAGCGGTACTGAGGGTGGGGTTACTCGGCTGCGGTCACGCGGTGGGCATAGACCTGCTCGATCCAGCCCGCCTTGAACTCGGCCAGCTCGTCACGGAAGTTGGCCATCGAGGCACCGTAGGGCGCGACGACTCCGCCGGACTGGTCCGGCACGGACTGGCAGCCGTGCACGAGCCGGCCGCCGAGCGCGGCGTGGGCCTTGATGGACTCGATCCGGCGGTGCTCGTTGAACCAGCCGCCGTGGTAGACCTCGTCCAGCATTCCGCCGGTCTTGTCGTCCAGGTCGAAGACGACGGAGGTGGCAGCGGGGAAGAACCAGCACGGGCCGACGTTGGAGATGTGCCCGTCCAGCTCGACCTTGTTGAGCGCCATCAGCGTGGCCGCTTCGCGTAGCATGCGCAGGTGGTCGGCGGTGATCTGCGGGAGACCGAGGCCGGCCAGGTGCTCGTCGCGGAAGAGGTAGGCGTACACCTTGTACGCGGTGGCCAGGACGCGGGCCGCGTCGGACGTGGACTCGCTGTGCTGCTTGATGAAGTCGAGCGCGAGCTGCTCGACCGCGCTCTCGGTCGTCTCGTCCGCACCCAGGAGCTGGGCCTTGACCAGCTCCCAGTCGGCGACGAGCCAGGTGTTGGACTCGAAGCGGAAGAAGTACTCGGCCGGGTCGATGGTGATGCGCCGGCCGTCCACCTGGATGCCGGGCAAGCGGTTCCAGCGCGGGTCGAAGGCGTCGGGCAGCTCTACCGTGATGGTCGCGGTGTCGATGGTGGTCACCGTGTCTCCGTCTCTGATCGTCCGGGCCGGGGCACAGGAATGCCCGAGCCCGTTGGGGCGTACGGAACTTGGGGGCCGCCCGGCCCGAGAGTGGGGCGGCTGTCGATAAGTGAACCGCCCGCTACGCAGAGTGGGTACGGTGTGACCGAGGTCAAGCGGTATACACGGTTTACGGACCCGGAGCGGAGGCGATCGTGCCGACACCGACCAGCGCCAACTCCCGCCTGCGCGACACAATCAACGCCGCCGGGTGCACGTACGAGGCACTCGCCAAGGACGTACGCCGCATCGCCGCCGAGAACGGTGAACTGCTCCAGACGAACAAGTCGGCCATCTCCCACTGGGTGGGCGGTGCCCGCACGCCGTCCGGCCAGGCAGGCCAGTACCTCGCCGAAGCCCTCTCCCGGCGGCTGGGCCGCGTCGTCACCCGAACCGAGCTCGGCCTCCACTCCCCCGACACGGAGTCGACGCCGGACACCGACCCCGTTACCGCGGTCACCGACCTCGGCCGCGCAGACGTCGAGCGCCGCCGCTTCCTCGCCGTCGCCGCCTTCACCACGGCCGGCGTCGCCATGCCGCTCCTGCACGACCACGAAGCCACCTCGCGGATGCTCCGCGCCCGCACCGCACGCTCCCTCGTCGGCAGCGACGACATCGACGTCGTACGACAGATCACGGCAGCCTTCAGCGCTGCCGACGAACGGCTCGGCGGCGGCCACGGCCTGACCACAGTCACCGCGTACCTCGCCGACACAGCAGCCCCCATGCTGCGGGGCCGCTTCCCCTCGGAGCCCTTACGCCAGGCCGCCTTCGGCGCCGTCGCCGAACTCGCCTACCTCGCAGGGTGGAAGCACCACGACCTCGGCCACGAAGGCGCCGCCCAGCGCTACTACCAGGCCGGCTACCAACTCGCCTGCGAAGCCGATCCCCACGGTCACGCCGCATGGATGATGCGCGCCCTCGCCCACCAGTCCCTCAGCCTCAAGCAACCCCACCACTGCGTCGACCTCGTCAATGGAGCCCTCACCCGCGGCCTCGGCCACGTAGATGGCCAGACGGAAGCGCTCCTCCACATCACGCACGCTCGCGCTTATGCAGCCGTCGGCGAGAACCTGTTGGCCGCTCGTGCTCTCCTCGCCGCCGAAGACGCGCTCCTGCGCGAGGACGGTCCCCAGCCCAGCTTCTCCCGCGTCAGCGGCCCCGCCGCCGGCACCGTGGCTAGCCACACCGCCCGCACGCTGACCGACCTCGCCGACCACATCGGCACGGAACAGCAGCACCGCGACGCGCTCACCCGCTGGGACCCGGAGAAGTACAAGCGCGTCCACGCCCTCACCCATGCCGACCTCGGCGACAGCCTCGCCGTTCAGGCTCGCGCCGACGAAGCGGTCGCCGCCTGGGCCCAGGCCCTGGTCCTCATGGAGGGCATGACCTCAGACCGCACCCGCAAGGCGATCACCTCGATCCGCTCGACGCTCGCGATCTACCAGCGGCGCCGCGTTCCCGGCGCCGCCGATCTTGCCCGCCGCGCCCGCGAGGCCCTCGCCTAGCATGCCCAACAACTCGCCCGACGAAGGGAACCCCGTGGCCCAGCAGACCGACAACCGCCCCCCCAGCCCTCAAGCCGGCGCTCGACTCGATGACGCTGCTGGTCGCGGCCGTCATCGTCCACGACAAGGCCACCAACCGCGTCGTGCTCCTCCAGCGCAGCGAGAACGCCAAGTTCGCCCAGGGCCTGTGGGACCTCCCCGTCGGCAAGAGCGAACCGGGGGAGCCCATCACGGAGACCGCGGTCCGCGAGCTCTACGAGGAGACGGGCCTCACGGTGAAACCAGAGTCCCTCAAGGTCGCCCACATCATCCACGGTGCTTGGGGCGTCGAAGCACCCAACGGCTTCCTTACTGTCGTCTTTGCCGCCAACGAATGGACCGGCGAACCCGAAAACCGCGAACCGCGCAAGCACTCCCAGGTGCGCTGGGTCGACGCCAACGCTATCCCCGAAGCCTTCGTAGATACCACTTCCAGTGCCCTCCTTCGCTACTTGAGCGGTGGGCTGGACGTGTCGATGCAGGGCTGGACGGCGACATGATCCGGTCACATATCCATCGCCTCAGGCCGGGCCCCCAGCCGCTCGCGGCTGACAGAGGAGCGGAAGAAGCCTCCGAGTCAATTGTTGGTACTCGGGATTACGGCAGTCAAGACAAGGCAGAACAAATAATTTTCAGAGGGGTTGGCATTAATGGAGATTGAGCTCACGGCTAACCAGAAGAAGGCCCTTAAGAGGGCTGTGCATAACGGGGACTATCACCTGCTATTGGGTGCAGGGGCCAGTCGCGATGCTGTCGCCAGGAATGGATCAAGGCTTCCGACTGGCCCGGAGTTGGCGGCTCTATTGGCTGACCAATTCAACGTGCCGTTCGAAGAGGGCGACTTGCTGTGGCGAGTCTACGCCCGCGCAGTTGAAGACGCAGGCGAGAAAGGGGTCTACGATTGGCTTAAAAGTATGTTCTGGGGGGTCGCGCCGCCACAGTGGATGGACGTTTATGCCAGAAGTCCTTGGTCGACGGTTTGGACCCTAAATATTGATGATGTCTTCGAGCAGGCGTATGCGCGTGTGCGATCCGAAGAGTCGCGCTCTCTGGTCACGGTGAACTGGGATGACGAGTTCCGTCAAAGTCGCCACCTCTCCGTGGTGCATTTGCACGGATGCGTTGACCGTGAAATGGAGCGGCGTCGCCTAGTTTTCTCCTTGAGTGAATATTCGGGCAGTTCGATGGCTGGAGCGGCCTGGCCGCTGAACTTTCGCGACACTTATGGGCTCCTTCCCTTTGTGATAATTGGAGCGAGGCTACGGGACGAGCCGGACATCGAAGCGGTAATCGCTAATCGGACGCCATCTCATGAAGCCCCGAGCTTTTATGTGAGTCCGAGTATTTCGGAAGCCGTTGAGAGAGATCTCCGTAAATGGAATCTCGTGCCTGTTCGCATGACTGCCGAACAATTCGCGGATTCCTGGCCGGAGCTCACTGGTATGAATCTAAAGGAGGCCCCGACGAGCCGCGAAGAGGTGACATTCCGGGTAGGAAGGCAGTTCAGGGAGTTGAGGCTCAACACGCCCGGGAAGTCCTCTCCGGACCGCGACTTCATTGGAGGTGACGAGCCGGAGTGGGCCGACATCCAGAATGGGTTGAACGCAGATCTCGACTGGATCAGGCAGGCGTCAGCTGACTGCCAACAGCTCGGCAGGAGCGTGCGCACAAACACCGCCATGATTTATGTAGGAAAACGCTTGACTGGCCGCAGCACTGGCCTGCTTGCTATCGGAAAGGCGCTGAGGGCCCTCTCGTGGCGCACATATCTTTACGTCGGAGATGAGCGTCCAGACGTCGATGCAATTATCCAGTTTGCTGCTGGCGGGCAAGCGATCGCCCTACTGTTCGATTCTGTCGCGGACATCGCCGACGACGTTGCTTCTCTATTGAGCCTAGCGCGAAGCGCGGACCTCCAGATTGTCTGTGTTGCAGTCGACCAGACGGATCGGACCGCGAACGTTCTCGGACGGATAGACGAGGTATATATGGCCCGTAACCGCGTGACGACCATCAATAATCGCCTCACGGGAACTGATGCCGCGCGGTTGGTGGATAAACTCCAGTCCATTGGGCGGCTGGGAATTATTGAGCCCGAGAAAAAGGATGCACGTCGGCTGGCTCATTTTCGGGGCCGCGAGTTGTTCGATTCGATGGCCGAGCTTGAGAACGCTCCTGGATTTGGGCGGAGGGTGAGCGAGCTAGTCGATGCGATCACTGATCCGATCCACATCGCTGTGCTGTTGCTCGCCGCCCTCGCATCCCGGTTCGACCGCAAGTTTCACGCCTCTGACGCTGCTCGAATGGTGGGCATGGAGAGCGATTCACTGGTTCGACTCGTCCGCGAAGACCATCCGCTTTCATCAGTACTGAAGACGGACGGTATCTGGATCAAGCCTAGGCAGCGTTGGATGGCACTCGAATCCTGTGTGACACGGCTTGGTAGTCGAGAGGCGCTTGCGACCCTGGGTGTGGCCATGCAGCGTGTCGCTCCGCGTCTAGGCAGGACCAGCCATCGAGAGCGCAATGCAACATCGCTGCTCGTGGCCTCCTTCATGACCTACAAGAACGTGTCGAGTGTCTTCCCCGATGAAGATCTCGATCAGTGGTACGAATCGCTATCCCCCACATTTGGTGACTGGAGTGCACGGTATTGGGAGCAGCGTTCTATCCTTAACCGGAATGTGGGTAGATCAAAACCGGAGGCGCTGGCCAAGGCGGAGTCATTTGTACTCCGCGCGGTAAGCATCGTCCGGGACTCCTATAGCCTCACCACGCTCGGAACGGTTCTCCTGACCAAGGCTGCCTTTGGCCCTGAGAGAGAAGTGGAACAATATTATGACCGTGCAGTCGACGCCTTTGAAGGCGCCAGCGAAGAGAATCCAAACAACCTAGTCACATGGGACGCGTTCCTGCGTTATGCCCTTCGCGTGCTCGCTCCAGATGGAAGTTCCCTCCGGCCTCTTGGTGACGAGTTGATGGAGCGTCTTCAGGATGACTGGCTCAGAATCCACTCGCAAAGTGTGGTCGCGGCCGGCGCCAGTGAGGAAATGAAGGCAGAGTTGGCCAATCTCAAGCGTCGCTTCCAGAGGATCACAGGTCGGATCGGGGGCGCTGGATGAATCTCCAGCAGTTGAGCATCACGGTCATCATGATCGCTGCTGGCATTGGCCTGCAAATTTGGTCCTCGGGTCCAAAGCGAGCTGGTCGACAGTTCGCCCTTCAGTTGCCGTCAATATTTCTGTATTCCTTGGGAGGAGCTCTATTCCTGTTCTCCGTATTTCCGGAATCCATCTCCGAAGGGCGTGCGCTTGGTTTCACACTGGGGGGCTCGACAGGTTTCGTCGCGTTTTTCATGCTGGCCTCGTTCGGTTGGCTGTCCCGAACCAATCGACGTGATGAGGTGCTGGCTGCACTTGCTATGGCAAGTGAGGAAATCGTGACGGTCAAGCGTCAGTTGGCCGTAGAGCAGGTAATAGCCCGCCCTCCACGTCCGCTGCAACAGTGTGCCCGTGGACTAGCTCCACTTCGCGGTGACGCCAGGCACCGCGTCGGGTTCGTTACCGGAAATCTGGCGAATATCACGGAAATTGACGTATGGGTGAACACGGAGAATACCCGTATGGAGATGTCTCGGATCACGGAGCCCACGATCTCGGGGACCGTCCGGTATCTCGGTGGACGGCGAGACGCAGCCGGTAATCTGGTACACGACACCATTGCTTCTGAGCTCGCGGAGCGGACGGCTGGTGTGTCAGGCGTCATGGCAGGTCAAGTGGTGACCACTGAGTCCGGTGAGTTGGGTAAGAGTCACGGAGTCAGACGTATCGTGCACGTGGCTGCGGTCGAAGGAGAGCCTGGTAGCGGCTACCGCCAAGTCCGGGATGTGGGGCGCTGTGTACGTAATGTGCTTGCGGAGTTGGATCGCCTAAACGGAGAAGGGGAGGATCTTCGATCCGTAGTACTCCCGCTTTTCGGCACGGGTGCGAGTGAAGGTGATCTCCGAGGCACGGTGGAGACGATGGTGAGCGCGATCGTTGACTACCTTCGGGCACACCCATCCTCGGGTGTAGGCGAGGTCTTCCTACTGGCCTATACCGATGTCCATGAGGCGCTGTGCCGTCTTGTGCTTGACCTTGAACCACAATTGGACACCAAGCGGCTGTGACGGATGCCTGTCGATCAGGGAGACCTTGTTCGCGCCGCCGCCCACGGTCAGCCAGCGGAACTGGACGCCGTCGTCCTCCCAGCAGCAGACGGGGCAGATCTCGTACGAGCCAGGCATCGCGTCCAGCATGCGGTGCCCGCAGCAGGGACAGGGATGGGGTCGCTCCCTGCGCAGTCTCGGCCCAGCCGAAGGGCCAGGGATTCCTCCGCCTCGGCACCCCCAGCCAGTCCGCAGCCAGTCCGCAGGACACCCGTAAACGGCCGTCGGGAGCCAACGCATGCCAACGAGGAAATCCCAGGTCAGGGCCCTGGGTGGGGCTCCGCCGCAGGTCAGGATCAGGCCGCAGACGTTCCGCTTCAACGTGTAGCGGCTGACATGTCACCACGTCGCTGATCCGGCAAACGCACAGGTCAGATGGGGTCCGGCTCTTCGGGGTCGGGCCCCTCGTTTTTCCCGTGCTGGGGATGGTGCCGGGATAGCTGACCCATCGTCACCTGTCATCCCCGGTCATCCGTACCGTGCTGGGATTGGGCTGGGACGTGGATGCCCTGCCGGTGCTGGGATCCACACCGGTGAGTGGCTGAACTTGATCGAGCACTCTGCCGGGGCAGGAAGGGCGAACACCATCGCCTGGACCGCCTACCGGCTGGCCCGACTGCAAGATGCCGACGACAAGAAGGTCGCAGATCTCCTCGAAGCTGAAGCAGGTACTGACTACGCTCTCTCGGCGGCGATCGGCCCGGGGCAGCACGGTTTCCGGCGCCGCTACGCGCGGGCGATCGAGGAGGAAGGCCAGGTAGAGCTCCCAGGAGCTCGACCCGTTCCGAAAGGATGCCTCCACCTACGTACGGCCCCACGACTTCTGTCCCAGATCGTCGACCCCGGCGATCCCGGTCGACATCCCGCTCGTATGCGACGGACAGCTGAAGGGCATCAGGGCCGCCGGAACGGGAGCGAAGAAGGATCCGAAGTGCGTCGCGCCTCAGGTCGTCATGGACAAGATGAACGACCTGTTCGGCGCCGAAACGTTTCAACCAGGACGCCCCGAACACGATGGCTGACTACTTCTTCACCGACGGGGCCGGCCGTCAACGCGATCATCGTCGCCCTAGCGGATGCCTTCTATGAAGCAGTAGTCGATCAGCAGGTGGATTCAACCTGAGTGGACGCCGCCGTCAGGCGTCCTTGATCCGCACGCGGTCGCCGCACAGTTTCGACCAGTCGTCGCGATCCGAGGTCAGTACGAGGACGGGCGCCGGGGAGCGAAGTGCCATCGCGGCGACGAGGGCGTCGATGGCGTACTTGTGGCCGTGCAGGCCGCCGGCGTCGCTCAGGAGCTGCACCGCAGTGAGACTGTCCGCCTGGGTGACGTCTTGGACTTGAAGGCGGGAGAGCACCCACCGCAGCCGGGCGGTATCCGTCTTCCCGTAGGCGGCCTCCACCACAGTCAGGGCCGACACGAGGACGGGCACGCCTACCCGCCGAGCGGCCTCGATCCGGATGATCATCTGGCGGTCGTTGCGCAGGAGGAGCGACAGTGCCTGGGAGTCGAGCACCAGGGACCTGGCCGCGGGCTCCTTCATGCGGCGCTGTCGTTCGACGCGTAGGGCGCCGGTGCGTCACCGAACAGTTCGCTCTGCGCGGCCTGGACCTCGGCATCGCTCAGCGGCTCGTGCTCGGCTTCGTAGGCAGCCACGATCTCGGCGAGGCCATCCATGGCGAGCTGATGCCGGACCGCCGCCGTCACGTATGCGGACACGCCGCGCTTACCGGTGCGGGTGCGAAGGGCGCCGAGGAGTTCGGAGGGCATCGACACGGAGATGTTCTCCGTGCCACCGGGGCGGGATGGCTTCATGGCTGCAAGTCTAGTACAGAAACTATTACAGAATCTGGAGCGCTGTACGGCCTGTATCCGGGGCGGGCGTTGATGCGGAGTCTTGGCGCTTCTGGATCTTCGTGTGCTTTGCAGTGAATCCGTGCTGGGATGCGCCTGCATAACCGCAGGTCAGATTAGTTGTGGTGAAGTTCCGCTTCTACGTGTGGCGCGGTCGGACGGTCGGTCCCCCACCCACAGGAGCTGCTGGGCACTGCGGCAACTGGCGAGCCGCTCACGGCGTTCATGCCGTCACCGTGGTCGGGCCACGGTCAGGCATGCCGCGACGAAGTCCTCGACGACGGGGTTGGCCTCCGCGGCCGGGGGCCGGGCCACGGCGGCGGTGCAAGGGGCGACGCCCGTGACCGGGCGCTGGGTGATGCCGGGGCGGGGGTAGTAGCGGGCGGCCGCCGAGGGGGCGAGTGCGATGCCGTAGCCGTTGGCGATGGCGTTCAGCCAGTCGTCCGGGTGGCGTGTCTCGGCGCCGATACGGGGCGGGTGGCCCTCGCGTGCGTCGGTCGCAAGCCACCAGTCGCGCCATTCGCCGGCCTCCGGCGGGGCGGCCACGAACGGCTCGTCCCAGAGCTCCCGGAAGGCGATCGACTCCCGGCCGGCCAGCCGATGACCGGATGGCAGCAGCAGGCAGCGCGGCTCGGTGAACAGCTCGGTCACCCGCCAGCGTTCCTGGCCGGGGAAGGGCAGGTACAGCAGCGCGGCATCGACGCCGCCTTCGGCCAGCCCCGCCGTCGGCTCGGACCACACGCCCTGCCGCAGCTCCACCCGCCAGCCCGGCCGGCGGTCGCCGAACGCCGCGATGATCGCGGGGGTCGCCTCGTTGGCCCCGCTGCCCATGATGCCGACCCGCAGAATCCGCTCCGCCCGGCTCGCGGCAGCCTTGGTGTCCCGTACCGCCTCGTGGAGCGCGTCGAGCAGGGTCGGCACACGAGCGGCCAGTGCCCGGCCCGGTTCGGTGAGCGTCATGCCGGTTCGGGAGCGGACGAAGAGCTGCACGCCCAGCTTCGCTTCGAGCTGCTTGATCTGTTTGGTCAGGGACGGTTGCGCGACGAACAGGCGTTCCGCGGCGCGGGTGATGTTGCCCTCCTCGGCCACGGTGGCGAAGTAGCGCAGCAGCCGGGTGTCCACATCCATGCCATCAGGCTATGGATGCGGGTATTGGACCGCCACGGTGGGGGCCCGTGAGGGTGGAGGTGATTCGGAAAGGACCACCATGTATCCCGCGTATCTCGTCCTGACCCTGCTGACCGCCATCGCGACGGGCATCGGCGCCTGTATGGACTTCGTCCGGCACCCCGCGATCGTTGCCATCGCGGAGCGGCTCCAGGTGCCCGTGTCCTGGATGTACCCGCTCGGCGCCTGTCTGGCGGCGGGCTCGCTGGGCCTGCTGGCCGGCCTGGTCGTACGGCCCTTCGGGGTCGCGGCTGCGGCGGGCCTGGTCCTGTACTTCATCGGCGCGGTGATCACCCACCTGCGGGTGCGCGACCATCAGCTCGGCGGTGCGCTGCTGTTCCTGGGCCTGTCCGCAGCGACGCTCGCCACAGCCGTAGCCGCCCCATGAGCATGCGGAAGCAGGGCGCGGGATCAGGCCGCGGGCGCCCAGCCGTCGGCGAAGTCGCACTGGACATCGGTCCGGCGGCGCTGCGCGGCGGGGGTGTATCCGGGGTCGCCCCGAAGGTGCGCGAGAGCCTGGACCCAGCGGTCCCAGAGGCCGTCGGGCTCCGTGAACCGGTCGGCGTGGCGGGTGCCGAGGTGGGCGTCGAGGCGGAGGAGCGCGCCGAGGGCCGCGGGCTGGTCGTAGCGGAGGTCGGTGCGGGGGAGGTAGCGGTCCAGGTACGCGGCGAGGATCTCGGCGTCCGCGTGGGCGCCGAAGCGGGCCAGGGCGAAGCAGTAGGCACCGCCGGAGAAGCAGAACTCGCTGGCCAGGAGGAGGTCGCCGATCCGTTCGCGGAACGTGGTGCGTCGGCCTACGCCGATCAGCCAGGCGGCGGTGAAACGTGAGCGCCATTCGTAGCCGAGGACGGCCTCCAGCTCGGCGTCGGTGATCGTGCGTGCGTCGTCGACGAGCTGACGCGTGAAACGTTCGGCGTGCGGCCACCCGGGGCGGAGGACTCGACCGCTGCTCAGGTCGCGGTAGCGCGGGCGGTCCGAGTCCTTCCTCGTCACGTAGCGCTCGATCACGTAGCCGTAGCCGATCTCCTCGGGGTGCCGGAACGGCATGGGGTCACCTCTCAGGGGGAGTCCGCAGGACGCTTGTGGACAGCGATCGGGAGTGCTGCCGGGTGCCGACGTCAGCTGCTCCGGGACGGTGTGAGCCTGTCGAGGTCCAGGCGGATCTCGAAAGGCACCGGGCGCTGGAGAGTGCCGCGGAAGATTCCGGCGGGCGCGTAGGCGCCGGTGGGCTCGTCGAGTTCGTAGACGTGGACGACGGGCGCCCCGCCCTCGTCCTCGATGCACCAGTAGTGCGGGATGCCGGCCTCTGCGTACTTGCGGAGTTTGACCGTGCGGTCGCGGTGGGCGGACTCGGGGGATACGGCCTCCACGACGAGCCTCACGTCCCCCGGGGCGTACCAGGTGCGGTCCGGGTCGTAGGGCAGGTTCGTCAACAGCAGGTCCGGCTCGGGACGGTTGCGTGCGTCGAGGCGAATCGTCATCTCCCGCTCGACCTCGATGCCTGCCGGCGCCTGCGCCATGAGCGTGGTGGTCAAGGCGGTGACGAGGCGACCATGCCAGGACCGCTGGGGCGACATCATGAAGACGAGGGCTCCGTCGATCAGTTCGGTATGGCGGGGCGCCTCGGGGAGGCGGTCGAGGTCCTCCGCGAACCAGCCTTCCGCGCGCGGCGGGCGCATCCAGTCGGGCAGTGCGGTCATGAGTCAACCCTAGCGATTTCAGCCTCCCGAGGGGCGGATTGCGCCTTGGATCCAGGCTCCTGCGAGGCGGTGCTCCGTGACGTGACGTCCGACCGCTGGGAGACGAGCCGGTGACGGCCCCGAAGGGTGACGACGCCCCGTGGCCTGTGCCTGCCCGGACTCGTACTCGGCCCCCCGGCCGTCCTCGCGGCTGCCCCGGCTCTCGACAGTTGTAGATAACACCAAAGCGGTATCTCCCCTGTGCATGTGTCTTCCGCTGAGGCGCGGAAGACACCATAGTGGCGTGCGAGTTGCGGAAGTTGACTTCCGCATCATGGAAGAAATCGCCGCTTTTGGGGAGTGCCTTATGCCGGATGCCAGCCCGTCACTGGCCCGACGCACCGCTCGTTTCCTCCGCACGTCACTGTTCGCCCAGGTGGCTCTCGCCCTTGTGCTGGGCGTTCTCGTAGGGAGGATCTGGCCCCAGGTGGGGTCGGCCGTACAGCCTCTGGGTGACGGCTTCGTCCGTTTGATCAAGGCGATGATCGCCCCGCTCGTCTTCTGCGTGGTCGTCGCCGGCATCACCAAGGCGGGAGATCTCAAGGCATTCGGCCGCATCGGCCTCAAAGCGCTCATCTGGTTCGAGGTCGCCACCACCGTCGCCCTCGTGGTCGGCCTCCTGGCAGGCAACCTGGTCAAGCCGGGCAGCGGGATGAACGTCGACCCGGCGTCGCTGGACACGGCCGCCGTGGACGAGAAGACCGGTGGCGAGTCGCTGCCGTCGACCACGGAGTTCATCCTCCACTCGCTCCCCGACAGCGCGATCGGCGCCTTCGCGGAGAACTCGCTGCTCCAAGTGCTCGTCCTGGCCTGCCTGGTCGGTGCCGCCCTCCTGCACCTCGGCCAGTCGAGGGTGCCGGCCGTCCTGCCCGCGATCGAGCAGGCGCAGGAGGTCGTCTTCGCCGTGGTCGGCTTCATCATGAAGCTCGCGCCGCTGGCCGTCTTCGGAGCCACCGCGCACCTCATCGGTGAGTACGGGCTCGGCGCACTCTCGACGTACGGCAAGCTCATCGCGGTCTGCTACGCCGTCGCACTCGTCTTCCTCGTCTTCCTCGGCCTCGCCCTGAAGGCGTTCACCGGCGTGAGTCTCTGGAAATTCGTGCGGTACACCCGTGAGGAAATGCTGCTCGCGCTGGGTACGGCCTCCAGCGAGGCGGTCATGCCGCGCATGATGCAGAAGCTCCGCCAGGCCGGCTGCCGCGAGGACGCCGTCGGCCTCGTCCTGCCGACCGGGTACTCGTTCAACCTCGACGGTGCCTCGATCTACCTGTCGATCGGCACCCTGTTCATCGCCCAGGCCGTGGGCGTGGACCTGACCCTCGGTCAGCAGATCACCGTCGTCGTCGTGCTGATGCTGACCAGCAAGGGGATGGCGGGCGTGCCCGGATCGGCCTTCCTGGCGCTCTCCGCCACCGCCTCCGCCCTCGGCGTCATCCCCGCCGGAGCGGTGGCGCTGCTGCTCGGCGTCGACCGCATCATGGACACCATGCGGGTGGCCACCAACCTGCTCGGCAACTGCGTCGCCGTCTTCGCGGTGTCCAAGTGGGAGGGCGCGCTCGACCGGACTCAGATGCGCCGCATGCTGGACGGAGAGCTCACCTTCCAGCCGGAGCCCCCGCCCTCGGCTGCCGGCACCGACGCCGGTGCCGCCTCGATCCCCGACGCCGGTGCCGCCCCGGTCCCCGACGCCGGTGTGCACGCTGTCGTCGACCCCGGCGCGGGGAAGCAGCCGAGCGGCATCTGAGGGCGCTCCTCCGGCGTCGTCACCCGTACGCCGGGGTCAGTTCCATGCGGAGGACGGCGCCCGGCGTGTGCCGGGCGCCGTCCGCGCCTTCGTACGTTTTGATCTGTGCGGGAAGCGCCGTGCCGCACGCAGGCCGGGCGGCAGTTCGTCGAGGGAGCGCCCGGAATGGCTGAGGAACAGTCCGCCGCTACCCACTGGCTGTTCGGCGATCAGCTCGGGCCCCATTTCGTCGAGCCGGCGCGGGGCGGCCCGCAGCGGAACGCGCCGCTGCTCATGATCGAGGCCCGCGGCGTCTTCCGGCGGCGGCGGTTCCACCGTGCGAAGGCGCACCTGGTCCTGTCCGCGATGCGCCACCGGGCCGCCGAGCTCGGTGACCGCGTGCGGTACGTCAAGGCGGACACCTACCGTCAGGGCCTGCGTGAGGCGGTGGGGGACGGCCCGGTGACCGTGCACCACCCCACGTCCCACGCGGCCCACGCCTTCGTGTGCTCGCTGCCCTCCGTGAGCGTTCTTCCGGCGCGCGGCTTCCTCGTGGCGCACGACGAGTTCAGGGGCTGGGCGGACGGGCGCGGCGAGAAACACCTCCGGCAGGAGGACTTCTACCGTTGGGTCCGCAGGACGCACGACGTGCTGATGGAGGGCGACCGCCCCGTCGGCGGCCGGTGGAACCTGGACCACGACAACCGGCAGCCCCCGCCCCGGGGCGTCAGCGACCTGGGTGTCCCGGCGGCCTACCGTCCCCGGGAGAGCGACATCGACGCAGAGGTGCGTTCCGACCTCGACCGCTGGTCGCGCGACGGGGACGTCGAGTTCGTCGGTGAGGACGCGCCACGCACGTTCCCCGCCACCCGCCGGGAGGCGCTGGCCGCGCTCCGCCGCTTCGTGGAGCACCGGCTCGCCACGTTCGGCGCGTACGAGGACGCGGTTCTCGCCGGCGACGCGACGATGAGCCACAGTCTGCTCTCCTCCTCGCTCAACCTCGGCCTGCTGGACCCCGCGGAATGCGTCGAACGGGCCGAGGCGCGGTGGCGGTCCGGCGATGTGCCGCTCAACAGCGCCGAGGGATTCGTGAGACAGATCGCCGGCTGGCGTGAGTTCGTCTGGCACGTCTACTGGTACTTCGGTGAGCGGTACCGCGAGAGCAACACCCTGGGCCACCACGAGCCGCTGCCGGACTGGTTCACGGAACTGTCCCCGGACGGCACGGAGGCGAACTGCCTCGGCCACGTCCTGGAGCAGGTCAGGACGACCGGCTGGACGCACCACATCCCGCGCCTGATGATCCTGGGCAGCTTCGCCCTGCAACGAGGATGGGAGCCCCGGGCCGTCACCGACTGGTTCCACCGCAGCTTCGTCGACGGCTACGACTGGGTCATGGCCCCGAACGTGGTGGGCATGTCGCAGTACGCGGACGGGGGCCGCATGACCACCAAGCCCTACACGTCCGGAGGCGCGTACATCGACCGCATGAGTGACTTCTGCGGCCCCTGCCGGTACAAGCCGTCCGTCCGGGTCGGTGAGGACGCCTGCCCCTTCACCGCCGGGTACTGGAACCTCCTGCACCGCCACCGCGACCGGTTCGAACGCAACGCGCGGATGACCCAGGCGGTGCGGGGGCTGGACCGGCTCCGCGATCTCGACGCCCTGCTGGAGCAGGAGCGCGACCGCCGGAGTTGAGACGCCCGGCCCCGGCCGCCGGGGCGGGGCCGGTGTCCCGCCCCGGCGGCCGGTTTCTCTCCGTCAGCTGCCGTTCCCGTCGGGGGTCACCGTGGAGTCCCGGTGGACGGTCCTGGGCCGCAGCACCTCGTCGACGGACTCCTCGCGCCACTGCTTCAGCAGTTCGTGGAAGGCGACGGCGCCGTGGGGGTAGGCGCTCGGGGAGTTCGGACGGCCGAGTCCCTCGCGGTTGTAGTACCCGGGGGTGCACCCGGCGTGGAACCACTCGTGGTCGGGGGCGTCCTTGGCCATGACGGAGATCCAGGCGTCCTCGGACGCGCGTGAGGGCTCCAGGAGGGCGTCCCCGGCCTCGGCTGCCGCGACGAGGGCGGCGGCGTGGACGGCCTGCTCGTCCAGGACATGCGTGAAGTTGACGCTGCTGGCGTTGTGCAGCGACCCCATCCGGATCAGGTTCGGGAAGTTGTTGCTGGTGAAGCCGTGCAGGCTGCGCGGGCCCTCCTGTGCCATCGCGTGCAGAAGCTGGGTGCCGTCCCGGCCGTGGACCGGGAGCTTGCCGGAGTGGACGCCGGAGACCCCGACGGAGAATCCCGTGGCGAAGATCAGGCAGTCGAGTTCGTAGGTGTCGCTGCCGACGACCACCCCGTGCTCGGTGACGCGCTCGATGCCGTGGGTGTCCGCGGTGTCGACCAGCGAGACGTTGTCGCGGTTGAACGCCGGGTAGTACTTGTCGGAGAACGTGGGGCGCTTGCAGGCGTACCGGTACCAGGGCTTGAGCTTCTCCGCCGTACCGGGGTCGGTGACACTCCGTTCGACACGGGTGCGCAGCTCGTTCATCTTCGCGGCGTCGGCCACCTCGTACGCGGCTTCGAAAGCCGGCCCCTGGCCCTCGCGGCGGAAGCTCGGCAGGAGCTTCTCCAGGAGACCGGCCGAGGCGGTCCAGCCGTCGGCGACGAGGTCCCGGTCGGCGGTCTCGCCGGAGACGATGCGCAGGAAGTTCTCGCGGCGCTCACGGGCCCAGCCGTCCTGGTCGGCGCCGATGTCCTCCGCGGTGGTACGGCGGTTGCCGCGCACATCCACGCTGGAGGGGGTGCGCTGGAAGACGTAGACGTGCTCGGCGTCCTCGGCCAGCATCGGAATGACCTGGACGCCGGTGGCACCGGTGCCGACGATGCCCACGCGCTTGCCCGCGAGGCCGGTCAGGCCGCCGTCCGGGGTGCCGCCGGTGTAGGCGTAGTCCCAGCGCGACGTGTGGAACGTGTGACCCCGGAAGGTCTCGATCCCGGGTATCCCGGGCAGTTTCGGCTCGGTCAGCGTGCCGGTGGCGGTGACGACGTACGTGGCGTGGAACGCGTCGCCGCGGTCGGTTGCCACGATCCACGTCTCGGACGCCGCGTCCCAGGTGAGCGAGGTGACCGCGGTGGAGAACAGGGCGTCCGTATAGAGGTCGTACTTCTGCGCGATGCGCATGGCGTGGCGGCGGATCTCCTCGCCGGGCGAGTACTTCCACTCCGGCACGTAACCGGTCTCGTCGAGCATCGGCAGATAGACGTGCGACTCGATGTCGCAGTGGATGCCCGGGTAGCGGTTCCAGTACCAGGTGCCCCCGAAGTCCCCGCCCGCCTCGACGATCCGGACCCGCTCCACGCCCTGCTGCCGCATCCGCGCCCCGGCGAGGATCCCGCCGAATCCGCCGCCGATCACGGCGACGTCCACGGTGTCGTGCAGCGCCTCGCGCCCGGCCGGTTCCCCCGCGTACGGATCGGCGGCGTAGTAGCCGAACTCGGCGTCCGTGCCGAGGTACTGGCGTGCTCCGTCGGGCCGTACGCGCCGCTCGCGCTCCAGGTCGTAGCGCTGCCTCAGTGCGGCGAGTTCGTCGGGGGCCGGCGCTTGAGTGGTGGTCATGTGGGGGTCTCACTCCAATCGGTCAGCCGCCCTGGGCTGAACGGCCATCAGCTACCGTAGCAACGACCGGACAACGATGTCCGGTTGCCTGTGCGGGTGACCGAAAACACCCGTACGGGGCGTGTCCGCACCCCTGGTCGGGCCCGCCGGTCTCCCGGCCGGAGGCGCCCCCCCCTCGCAGACAGGAAGAGTGATCCCCCCATGCGACGATCCCCGGTCCGGTCCCTTGCCGTACTCGCCACCGTCGGCGCCCTCGCCCTCACCGGATGCGGTACGGAGACAGTTGCCTCCGCCGGCGGCGAAGCCTCCGCCGCCCCGGACAGGACCATCCGCGCCCACCAGGCCATGCGGTTGACGAAGGTGCACGAAGAGACCGGGATGACCTTGTTGGAGGGCCCGACCTTCGACGAGGACGGCCACCTGTTGGTCGTCGACGTCACGGCACCCGAGGGCGACCCCAAGGTGATGCGTGTCGACGTGCGGAAGAAGAAGTCGCGCGCGTTCCACACCGACGGCCGGGGGGCTTACACCTCGGCCCAGTTCAGCCCGTACGACGGACGGCTCTACCTCACCGACTACGCGCACGGCGAGATCGTCAGCCTGGCCCCGGACGGCGGCGACCCGCGGACCTTCTTCTCCGGCGAGGTGGACGGCGCGCAGATGAACCCCGACGACATCGCGTTCGACGAGGAGGGCAACCTGTACGTCAGCGACTCACGCAGCCTGTCCGCCGGCGACGCGCACGCCCGGGTGGTGCGCATCGGGCGTGACGGCACGAAGGCCACCGTCCTGGCCGGGGGCCTGGCCTCGGTGAACGGGATCTCGTTCGACACGGACTACCGGGGGCTGTGGATCAGCGAGCTCACGGAGAACCGGATCTCCTACCTCCGTCTCGACGGAAAGGGAGGGCTGGCCTCCCGGCACACCGCCATCCGCGTGGACGCCGGGATCGCCCAGACCGACTCGATCGCCGTGGACGCGGACGGCAACCTCTACCAGGCGCTGCACGGCCGGGCCGCCATGGCCGTGTACGACAAGCACGGTGAGCGCCTCGCGACGATCGAGCTCCCGGCCGGCGCCCGGGGGCTCGAATCGGCTACGAACGTGGCGATCACCCCCGGCGGGACGAAGGCGTACATGACCGTCAGCGGCCCCGCCGGCGGCTATCTGTACACCTTCGACGCCCTGGCGGAGGGTGTGCGGCAGTCCAACGGCGGCTGACGCCCCCGTCCTCAGGCGTCGAAGGGCCGTACCGGACCCACCTCGACGCCGAGCAGCCCCCAGGCCTCCGCCGCCCGGCGTTCCCGCGCCTCACGTGTGGGACCGCTGGCGGCGCCGGAGACCATGGCGACGGCGAGCATGAGGTCGTTCCGGGCGCTCAGCCGGTGCCCGTCCGGCAGGCGCTCCCGCAGGGCACGTTCGACCCGGTCCGAGAGGGTCAGGGCGTGTGCGAGCGCTCCGGAGCGGGCGACGGACCCGCGCACGTGCAGCAGACCGAGGAAGGCCGCCGACTCCGTCAGGTGCCAGGTCAGTACGCCGAGGATGTCGGCGAACAGCGTGCCCTCGGCCGCGGCGGCCTGTTCGATCTGCCGCACGTTCTCCTCCAGGACCGCGGTCGCCACCGCGTCCCGGTCGGGGAAGTGCCGGTACAGAACGCCCTGCCCGACCCCTGCCAGCCGTGCGATCGCGGAGAGCGGGGCGTCCAGTCCCTGGGCGGCGTAGATCTCCCGGGCGGCCGCGATCAGCGCGGCGCGGTTGCGGGCGGCGGCCTTCGGACCGCCGTTCGCGGGCCGTCTCACATCCGGCAGAAGGGGCTGGCTCATCCCGAAAGGGTACCGGCCGGACCGAACCGCCTACCGGTCCTGCCGGGCCACGCGGGTGTCCAGGAAGGTCAGGAGCGCGTCGTTGAAGGCTGCGGGCTGCTCGGCGCCCGGGAGGTGGCCGGCCTGCTCGATGACGACGAGATCGGCGGACGGGATCAGGCGGTGCATGGCCTGTGCATCGCTCACCGGGGTGTAGTCGTCGTCGGCCCCCACCAGGATGAGGACGGGGACGGACGTCCCGGCGAGGGTGTCGCGGTAGTCGGGCCGTTCGGCCCTGCCGCGCAGCGCGGCAGCGGCCCCTTCCGGGGCGGTGGCGCGCATCATGGCCAGGACGTGCGCGGCGACGTCCGGGAGGGCCGTGACGTTGTACGGGGCGATCATCCTGCCGATCACCTCGTCCGCGTAGGGCCCCATGCCTTCCGCGAGGAGCCGGTCGGCCATGGCGCCGCGGACGGCCTTGCCCTCGTCGGTCTCGGCGACCGGGGAGGTGTCGGAGAGCACGAGCCCTCGCACCCGCTCCGGACGCGTCCGCTGGAACTCCATGGTGATCTGGCCGCCCATGGAGACCCCGCCGATGACGACGGACTCCAGGCCGATCGTGTCCAGGAGCCCGGCGATGTCGTCGGCGAAGTCGGACAGCAGGGACGTGCCCGGCACGACCTCGCTGCTGCCGTAGCCGCGGAGGTCCGGCGTCACGACGCGGTATCCGGCCGCCGTGAGCGCCGTGACCTGGGGCGCCCACAGGGTGTGGTCGAACGGATGGCCGTGCACGAGCACCACGGGTATGCCGTCCGACGGCCCCTGGTCGTCGTAGTGGATGGACACGCCGTCGATCACAGTCCTGATCATGCAGGGCACTGTAATCGCCGCCGTTTTCCGGGGCCGCCGTTTTCGGACGGCCGTTTTCCGGGACCGGCCCTAGCTGTATTGCCCTGTGAGCTTGCTGAGTGCCCTCATCGCGTCGTACTCGATGCGCGAGAGCTCGTGGAGGATCGAGCCGGCCCGCGTGAGACGGGTCGCGTCGCCGGATTCACCTGCCGTCGCGACGAGCGCGGCCACCTCCGTCCAGAGGGTGGCGGCCTCGGCGTACAGGCCCCGGCCGGTGCGCAGATGACCGCTGTCGATCAGCTGGGCACTCTCGGCCAGGAAGTCCCGGTAGAGATTCCGGAACAGGGCGCCGCCGGTGCCCGCCCTCTCCATGAGGGCGGCTGCCTGTGGCAGGTCCCGCCCCGGACTGTCGGTGCGCCGGAGCCACTTGGGCACCTGTCCTGCCGCCTTCTCGATGCCCCGGTGCCCCAGGTTCGCGATGGGCGGGTTCAGGAACGCGTCGGCGCAGGCCCTGATCGCGGGAACGATCCGGTCCTGCGGCGACGCCGGTCCGCCGGGCGCCGTGAGGGTGAAGGAGCGGTGCTTGGCGGTCATGGGACCGCGCTCGGCCCTGGCCCTTGCCAGGGAGGCGAGGCCGGTCGAGACGGCTCCGCCCTGCGCCTCGGTGTCCACCAGGTAGGCGTCCTCGTCGTCGTAGCCGTACATGGCCACGATGTGCCCGCCGAAGTGCACCCCGGTGCGGAAGTAGTCCAGGTGGTAACTGTCGAGCTGGAGGCCGACCGGCCGGCCGGCGTCGATGGGTGCCGCCACGTTCTGCCACGCCTTGCGCGCGGAGGTGGTCTCCCCGACCCGCAGTTCGAGCCCCAGCCCGGCGGCCAGGTTCCTGGTGAGCTCGAACGGCTTGACCCGGCCTCCCAGGAAGGGGAAGCCCATGCCCTTGCTGTCCCAGTAGATGAAGGACAGCCCGGAGCCCAGCCCGAACAGCATGGGCTCGGACAGGTCGAGACCCTCGTGCCGCAGCAGCACGCCGAGCGCCGTCGTCTCGCAGTGCCGCATGCCGCGGGGGTCGATGCCTTCCACCATGGTCATGCCGCTCATTCTTCCTCCCTCACGGGACGACGGCGCCGCAACGCGGCTGGCGTACGGCCGTGTTCAGGAACGGTGCCGCACGAAGCGGATGTACGCGAACGACTCGCCCTCGCGCGGCGCCCGGGTCCAGGAGCGGGTGGTGAACGTATGGAGACTCCCTCGGGTCAGCGCGAAGCGCGGGAGCGACAGCCCGAGTTCGGCGTGCAGGGTCTCCAGCACACGCAGTTCGTCGTACGGCTCGGACCCCTCCGGGCGGAACAGCCGTGCGGGGTCCAGGGCCTCGGGTATCGCGCCGGAGCGCTGGATGTCCGTACCCCGCACGGTGAACGCGTAGAGCTCCTCGCCCTGTTCGGCCACCGACAGGTGGAACGCGGTGGGGTGGCCCTCCGGGTGCATGCGCGCGGGGTCGCGCCACACCACCACCACGCGGCCGGCGGCGGAGGCGTCCGGAGCGGGGGACACGAACCGTTCGTTCAGGTGGTTGGGGTTGCCGTCGAAGGCGAAGGCCCACCCCTCGGCGGTGCGCCCGACGGCGACCACGGCCCGGTCCTCCCAAGGCTCCGAGTGTTCCGTCTCCGGCGCGGGCCGCCGCCAGGACGCCGTGCTCTGATCCGCGGGCGCGCCCAGGCGGGCGCCTTCCCCACCGATCAGGGCGGGCAGGCGGCTGGGGTCGGCCCCCTCGACCCAGACACAGCGGTATCCGTCGGACGCCCGCCGGTTCGCGACGGGCTCCGACAGCCAGGCGAGCCCCGTCGGGTCGAGATCGGGTACGGGCTCGGGGGCGGGGCCCGTCTCGCCGGCCCGTGGTGTCGCGAGGATCTCCCGCCCGCGCTCCGGGGTGATCAGCGGGCCCAGGACCGGATCGGCGAGCAGGCCGACCGGAGCGATCAGTGAGGGCCCGGGAGCCTCCCACAGCGGGAGCGCGTCCCGCAGGATCCGCCACGCGGCGTCGGACGCCCCCCAGCGGGCCGGCTCCCGGGCCTCGGCGACGGCCCTGCCCCACGGGCCGGGGGGCTCGTAGCGATGGGTGCCGTCACGCATCGCGCCCAGTACGGCCTCGGCGGTCTCCCGGGCGACCCCTCGGGCGGCCATCATGCCGAGCCAGTGGTCGTCCCCGCCCAGCCGCCATTCGCCGCGGGCCGGTTCCATGGCCTGTAGGGGGAGGATCTCGGGCAGATAGAGGGGGTCGGCCACCAGGTAGCCGTAATCCTTCGAAGCGCGCGGCGCCAGCAGATGCCGGAGCTGGTACAGCAGGACGGCGCTCCGCGGCCGTCCGAAGGACAGCGCCTCCTCGAGCAGGGGCAGGGCCTCCTCGTGGCGTCCGCGCAGGGCCAGCAGCCGGGCCTCCTCGACGTGGGCGTCCTGGGTGCGGGTGGTCGCGTTGACGAACTCGGGCCTGTGCGCCCGGTCGCCGTGGAAACTGCGGTACATGGCCTCCATGTACGCGCGGAACGACGGGTAGCGGGCCGGGTATTCACCGCCCCAGCCCTTGTAGACGTAGAGCGCCCACTCGCCGTCCTGGTCGCTGTCGCCCGGGTCGAGCAGGGCGTACGTCATGTCGGAGTCCGTCTCCAGCTGTAGCGCCCGACGCCACATCCCGGCCAGCAGGACCTCCTCCTCGCGCGGGTTGGCGCCCAGGCTCTCCTCGTACAGCGGGGTCATGTCGAACGGATCGTTGAACCAGCCGATGTCCGCGACGCCGCCGAGCTGATAGACGCCGGCCATCTGGGACACGTCCCACCCGTCGCTCACGGCCAGGAACTCCCGGTACGAGGGCGGCAGCCGCCGCCCCAGCCGCTTCTCGGCCGCGGCGATCGCGGCCTCGTCCGCCCCGGGTCTGCCCCGGCTGACGAGGGTCTGTCCGTCCTCGTCCTCGTCCTCCTCCTCGTCCTCGCTGGGGATCCACTCCTCCTGCCAACGCCCGAGGAATGTGTGCCAGTTGAAAGACTCGCTGCTCATGACCGAATGGTGTCACCGGGCACTGACAACAGCGGAGGGCGGAGCTCGGTCGAGCCGAGCGGGGGCGGCGGGCCGCCTGCGTACGCGGTAGGGAGATCCGCCGCAGATGAGCCGGGCCCTGAGCCGCAGGCGGCGAAGGGGGCGTGGCCCGCTGAGCCGTGCACGGCGCCGGGTCACTGATCGTCCCCGAGCGGATGCGCTCTTGCCGGGGCCGATCAGTTTCGCGATGGTGTGAATGTCGCGCACCGCAGGGGAGTGCGAGTGCCCGCTGCTCGTCAGGCTTCACCGAAGAAGGAAGGCGGATGCGGGATGAATCCCGATGCAGTTGTCCGGCGAGAGATCCGAGGCCGGATCGCCACAGTCCTGGGCCTGCTCGGCCTGTTGGCGGGCGTGCTTGTCATGTCGTCCGCGTCGCCCGCGCGGGCCACCCCCTACTGCGGGACCAGAACCGAGGTCGGAGGGGCCATCGAGCAGACGTACATCCACTTGGGCGGCCCCGGAGGGACGCTCGGGTGCCCACTCACGGTCGAGCTGGTCAATCCCGACAACGTCGGCCGCCGTCAGCAGTTCGACCACGGAACGGTCTATTGGTCTCCGCGCAGCGGCGCTTACCCGGTCTGGGGCTACATCGGCGACCACTGGTGCACCCACGGGTGCGAGGCGGGATGGAGGGGCTACCCGACTTCCTACGAGTACACGGTAGGCAGCGAGATCCGTCAGAACTTCCAGTGCACGGTGATTCACTTCCAGAACCTCGGTGGGGGTACGACGAAAACTTGGTCGGATCCGAACATCTGTGTCTGACCGCCCCTTCTATTCGCCCGCCGTGGCGGTCAGTTCGGCCACCCCCGCAGGCTTCTCCGCGTCGGCCGAGCGGACCGTGAGCCTGACCTGGCGGGCTGTGACGCCCGGTTCGTACGGGCGCCAGGTGCGGCCGTCCAGGGAGGTCTCCAGGGTGTGGGAGGCGGGTGCGACGTCCGTCCAGCGCGGTGTCAGTGAGGCGATCCGGGTCACGTGGCGCAGCGGCACCGTCAGCGTGCCCGTCGCGCCGTCCGGTGACCAGGAGGTCGACGGGCTGCCGTCGACCGCCGCCCCGGCGTACAGGCCGGGAGCCTCCGAGGTGGCCGTCGCCGGGCGGCAGCGGGCCGCGTCGGATGTCGGGGCCAGGTCGGGGCGGCGGGTGGGGAGCGTGAGGGTGCCGGAGAGGCGGCGCGGGCCGGCCGGGGTGTGGACCGTGAAGGGCTCGCCGTCCGTCAGCCGGACCGTGGTCGTCCGGGGGCCGACGGCGATGTCGTACGTGCGGCCCCGGTAGCGCAGCCCGGTCAGCTCCACGCCCTCGCGGAGCTGCGGGGGCAGCAGCGGGTCGAGGCGCACGCCGTCCTCGCGGAGCCTGAGGCCGGTCAGGCCGTGTGTGAAGACCTGGAGGAAGCCGCCCTTGCCGGTGAGGAAGTCCTCGGCGGGGAAGCCCGAGAGCGGGTCCTGGGCACCGGACTTCTCGCCCCGGGCCTCGGAGAAGAGGTTGTACGGGCCGCGGACGAACGGGCGTACGGCGCGCTGGAGGTACGTGTACGTGGCGCAGCCCGGTTCCCCGATCGCGGCCGCGTCGATGGCGTGCACCGAGTCGGTCATCGCGGGGCCGTCGGGGTCGGTGCGGGCCGCGTAGTAGTCGAGCGTCGCCGCGGCCGCGCCCTCCTCCATCGGCCACTCCAGCGGGTAGATCAGCAGCACCGTGTCGGCCTGCTTGATGGTCGAGCCGTTGTAGCCGGCGTACTGGAGGAAGAGCTTCCGCTCGGCGTCGTACGGGATGCGCAGACCGTCGGCGACCCTGGTCCAGCCGGCGGGGGCCTGGTGCCCGAGGAGCCCGGCGGCGCGGGTGGCGTTGCGCAGAGCGGTGGCGGCGACCGCGTTGGTGAAGACGCCGTCCGTGACGCCGTTGCTGTATTCGTCGGGGCCGGCGACGTTCTTCACCGAGTAGCTTCCGTCGGCGTTGGCCGTGGCGCGCGACTGCCAGAAGTCGGCGATGCCCTTGAGCAGCGGCCAGCCCCGGCCGGCGAGCCAGGCGCGGTCACCGGTGGCCAGGTAGTACTGCCAGACGGCGAGCGAGATGTCGCCCTGGAGATGGTTCTGGGTGAGGCAGTGCGGCGGGTCCCAGCTCTGGCACTCGGAGTCGAGGCGCCCCTTGCTCGCGCTCGTCCAGGGGTAGAACAGCCCTGCGTGGCCCAGCTTCTCGGCGTTCGCGCGGGCGGCGTCCCGGGTGCGGTAGCGGTACTCGACGACCGAGCGGGCCAGGTCGGGGCGGGTCGCGAGCAGCCCCGGGTACATCCAGGTCTCGGCGTCCCAGAACACCATGCCCGCGTAGTTGTCGCTGGTCAGCCCGGCCGGGGCGATGCTGTCCGAGGAACCGGTCCGGGTGTTCGCGAGGAGCCCGTACTGCGCGGCCCGCAGCCAGGCCTGAAGGTCCGGGCTGCCCGGTGTCCTGACGTCGGAGGCCCAGGCCTGACGCCAGGCCGCCGCGTTGGAGGCGAGGACCCCGGACCAGCCGCGCCGGGCCGCGCGGTCCGCCGCCGCCCCGGCGGAGGCGAACGGGGTGCGTGAGGTGAGGGCGGTGTCGACGCCGACGTACTTCTCGAAGGTGTACGAGTGTCCGGCCCTCACCCGGGCGGTGCGGGCGCCGACCGTGCCCCGCTGGGCGATCGCCCCCTCCGTGCCCGTGCCGAGCGTCCGGAAGGTGCCGTCGCCGGCGACCGTCACCCGGCGCGCCCCGCGCTCGTCCAGCCGGCCCGTGACCGTCGCGGTGCCGCTCCAGCGCGGGGTCATCCGCAGGCGTACGGCGCCGGTGTGCACGTCGGAGCGGTCGGCCAGCACCTCGTAGGTCAGGTCGGTCGCGCGGCCGTCGGCCGTGGTCCACCGCAGCGAGGTGACCACCACACCGCAGCGCAGGTGGAGGGTCTGGCGGTAGCGGGAGACGCGGCCGGCGGGGGTGGCGGAGCCGTACGTCTCGGAGCCGACGCGCACGTCGAGCGAGGTCCAGGAGGGCAGCGCGGCGATCACCTCGCGGCCCCCGGCGAGGCCCTTGTCGCGGGCGTGGAGCCCGGAGACGAAGGCTCCGTCGTACCGTGGTGTGTAGAGGGGCCAGCCCGTCTTCCCGCCCGTGGCGGCGTATCCGGCGCCGGTGGCGGGCACCCGGTGGCCCAGGTAGCCGTTGCCGACGTAGGGGTCGTATCCCGCGGCCTCGCCGAAGGTGGTGGACGTCGGTGCCCACGAGGCGTCGGGGCGCGTGCCCGTCCGGTCGCACACCGGATCCGGGGCGGACCCGGCGGCGTGCGAGAGCAGCGGCAGGGGGAGGACCAACGCGCCCGCGACGACCGGCGCGAGGAGAGAGATGCGCTTGAGGCTCACCCCACGAAGGTAGGGAAGACGACGCCGCCGGTGCGGTACCGGCGCGCGGGACGAGCGGACCGGTCCACGACCGGAGGCAGGGAGAGCGGCATGTCCTATCCGGAACCCGTCTACACGGACGGCGCGGGCGAGATCAGCGCGACGTACCGTCCGGCCGACACCGCCCCGAATCTGCTGACACGCAGCGGCGGATCCACCCACTACCTGGCCACGACGGAGTCGACGCACGGCGAATTCGGGCTGTACCGGATCAACATGGGCCCCAAGGCGGGCGGGCCGGCCGAGCACTACCACCGGTCGATCTCCGAGTCGTTCTTCATCCTCGACGGGACGGTGCGGATCTACGACGGCGAGCGATGGGTCGACGCCACCCAGGGCGACTTCCTGTACGTGCCCCAGGGCGGCCTGCACGCCTTCCGCAACGACTCCGAGGAACCCGCTTCCATGCTGCTGCTCTTCACGCCGGGAGCGCCCCGTGAGGAGTACTTCGAGAAGGTCGGGCAGGTCTCCGACTGGCCCGAGAAGCAGCGGGCGGAGTTCTTCATCAAGCACGACACGTACTGGACGGGCTGAGGCCCTACGGCGCGAGGCCCGTCTTGAGGCCCGCGCCGCAGAGCGGCACGACCACGCTGCGGTCCGTCACGCCGCCCACGGCCGCCCAGCAGGCGACCCCGGTCGTCTCGACGAAGAGGCCGCGCCGGGCCAGATCCCTCTGTGCCGCGCGGATCTGGTCCTCCGTCACCGTCAGGAAGGTGCCGCCCGACTCCCGGACGGCGGCGAGGATCTGCCCGGCCCGTGGCGGCCGGGGGATGGCGATCCCCTCGGCGAGGGTGGCCCGCGCCCGGCCCGGGACTCCGGACAGCCCCTCGGCCCCCGCCCGGAACGCCGCGGCCAGCGGGGACACCGCGTCGGCCTGTACGGCGATCAGGGCCGGCCCGCGGTCGATCAGGCCGTGGGCGAGGAGTTCCGCGGTGGCGAGGGCGGCGCCCAGGAGCAGGGTGCCGTTGCCGACCGGTACGGCGATGGCATCGGGCAGGGTGCCGCCGAGCTCTTCCCAGATCTCGTAGACGTACGTCTTGGTGCCGTGCAGGAAATACGGGTTGAAGACGTGCGAGGCGTAGAAGGTGCCGGGTACGTCCGCGGCCGCCCGCGCGGCGGCCGCAGCGGCCTCGCGGCCGCCGGGCACGGTCTCCGGCCGCGCACCGTGGGCGCGGATCTGCTCGGTCTTCTTGGGTGAGGTCCCCTCGGGCACGTAGACCGTGCACGGCAGCCCGGCCCGGGCGCAGTACGCGGCGACGGCGGTTCCCGCGTTGCCGCTGCTGTCCGCGACCACCCGGTCCGGGGAGAGCCTGCTGGCCAGCTCGGCCAGCATGACCGCGCCGCGGTCCTTGAAGGAGAGCGTGGGCATCAGGTAGTCGAGCTTGGCCGAGACCCGGTCCGTGAGCGGGACCAGGGGGGTCCGGCCCTCGCCCAGGGAGACCGACGGGGCGGCGAGGGGCAGCGCCTCCTCGTAACGCCACAGCGAATTGACGCGTCCGCCCAGTGCGTCGAGGCGGACCGGCGGCAGGGCACCGGTGTCGAGGTCCCAGGGCCCTCCGCAGACCGGGCAGCACCAGGCGGTCGTGGAGGGGTCGGCCCGGGCTCCGTCCCGTGGGCAGAGATAGCTCGCCGAGGGCACTCGGGTGTCCACCATGGGGTGAGTCCCTTCGGTATGCGCAGGTGGGCGGGGAATCATCACTTCGAGTGAAACCCTGGCCTGTGCTTGCGGTACTCAACCCACGGTTGCAACGCTGTTGCTGTCTGTCAACCTGTTGGGAGTGGCCTGTGCCTTTCGGTGAGCAGCCCGCCTATCTGCGCGTGGCGAGCGATCTCAGGGAGAAGATCGTCAACGGCGCGCTGCCGCCCCATACCCGCCTGCCGTCGCAGGCCCGTATCCGTGAGGAGTACGGCGTCTCGGACACCGTGGCGCTGGAGGCCCGCAAGGTGCTGATGGCCGAGGGGCTCGTCGAGGGCCGCTCGGGCTCGGGCACGTATGTGCGCGCGCGTCCGGTCCCGCGCCGGATCGCCCGCTCCGGCTACCGGTCGGGAGCGGGGGCCAGCCCGTTCCGCCAGGAACAGACGGCGGAAGGCGCGCGGGGGACCTGGGAGTCCCGCAGCGAGCAGGAGGGGGCGAGTGCCGGGATCGCCGAGCGGCTCGGGATCGAGCCGGGCGACCGCGTGATGCGTACGAGGTACGTCTTCCGGGAGGCGGGCGAGGCGATGATGCTGTCCACCTCCTGGGAGCCCCTGGCCGTCACGGGGCGTACGCCGGTAATGCTGCCGGAGGAGGGTCCGCTGGGCGGCTGCGGCGTCGTCGACCGCATGGCGGCGATCGACGTCGTCGTGGACAACGTGGCGGAGGAGGTCGGCGCGCGCCCCGGCCTGGCGGAGGAGCTCCTGACGCTCGGCGGGGTGCCGGGCCACGTGGTGATGGTGATCTCGCGGACGTACTACGCCTCGGGGATGGCGGTGGAGACGGCCGATGTGGTCGTGCCCGCCGACCGCTACAGGATTGCCTACCATCTGCCGGTCAAGTAGCCGCCGGGACGGGCGGGGTGACAGGTGGGACGGCTGTGGTGACCGCTGGGAGCGACAGCCTGTCCGCACCGGTTGACGCGGAGTTTACGAACCGGCGCCGCGCGTAACCCGCGGGCAACCGTCCGCCGCATTCCCTTGTCATGTCCAAGTCCTAACTTCCCGTTCGTCACCCGCACACCGGACCGACGAACGGGAAGTCACCGATGACGGACATCGCAACGCCCACGGCGGGCGAGGCGCCGCGGCAGGAGCCGCAGGAAGGCCCCCGGCCGCCCCGGCGCAGCTACGCCAAGCTCGCGGCCGACGAGAGCCGCGAGGACTACTCCCTCCGCTACGCGCCGCACTCCTTCCGGCGCTGGTCGCCGTCGACGGTCGCGGGGACGGCGCTCGGGGGCATCGCCTATCTGGCCGACTTCGCGATCGGGGCTTCGATCGTCTTCACCTACGGCTTCACCAGCGGGCTCGCCTCGATCCTGGCCGCCGCGGCGATCATCTTCCTCACCGGCATCCCGATCGCCCGGGCCTGCGCGAAGTACGGCCTGGACATGGACCTGGTGACCCGCGGAGCGGGCTTCGGCTACTTCGGCTCGACGCTGACCTCGCTGATCTACGCGTCCTTCACCTTCATCTTCTTCGCGCTCGAAGGCTCGATCATGGCGCAGGCCATGCACCAGGCCGTCGGGCTCCCCGTCGAAGCCGGCTATCTGGTCACCACGCTGATCGTCATCCCCATCGTGTTCCGGGGCATGGGAGCGCTGGCCAAGGTGCAGGCCTGGACCCAGCCGGTCTGGATCATCGGCATGGTGCTCCCCTTCGTGGTGCTCGCCGTCGAAGCCCCCGATTCCTGGGGCGCGTTCGGCTCCTTCACGGGCACGGAGGGGGCTGAGCCGGGCTTCTCCTGGATCGCCTTCGGGCTCGGTACGGGCGTGGCGCTCTCGCTCATCGCCCAGATCGGTGAACAGGCCGACTACCTGCGCTTCATGCCGGCCAGGACCGAGGCCAACAAGCGGCGGTGGAACCTCGCCGTCCTGGCGGCGGGCCCCGGCTGGGTCGTCATCGGGGCCGCGAAGCAGATCGGGGGCGCGTTCCTCGCCTTCGTCGCGCTGGAGGCGGTCGGCAAGACGCACGCGCTGGAGCCGATCGCACCGCAGATCGAGGCGCTGAAACCGTGGCTCGGTTCGTTCGCTCTCCCCGCCGCCGCCCTCTTCGTGATCGTCTCCCAGATCAAGATCAACGTCACCAACGCCTACAGCGGCTCGCTGTCCTGGTCGAACTTCTTCTCCCGGATCACGCACAAGCACCCTGGCCGGGTCTGGTACATCTTCCTCAACCTCGCCATCGCGCTGACGCTGATGGAGATGAACATGTTCGCGGCCCTCAACAAGCTGCTGGGCTTCTACTCCAACGTGGGCATCGCCTGGATCGCGGCCGTCGCCGCCGACCTGGTCATCAACAAGCGGATCGGGCTGAGCCCCCGTTACATCGAGTTCAAGCGCGCCTACCTCTACGCGGTCAATCCGGCCGGCTTCGGGGCGATGGTGATCGCGTCGACCGTCTCGATCCTCGCCTTCTTCGGCCTGTTCGGCAGGTACGCCGAGGCCTTCTCGACCTTCATCGCGGCCGGACTGTCGCTGGTCCTCTGCCCGTTGATCGCCTGGCTGACGAAGGGCAGGTACTACCTGGCCCGGCCGAACCCGGTGAACGGCCCGGACGTCGACATCGCCGACATCACCGCCACGCACACCTGCGCGGTGTGCGAAACCGCCTACGAGCTGCCGGACATCGCCGACTGCCCGGTCCGCTCGGGGCCGATCTGCTCCCTGTGCTGCTCGCTGGACGAGGAGTGCGGGGACGTCTGCCGCAAGGAGCCCGCGGCCGGACCGGTGCTGATGCCGATGCCCGTCGTACGGACGCCCGCCGGCTGATGCCGTAGAGGTGCCGGCACGCGGACAGGAGGGGGCGCATTCGGAAGAGTGCGCCCCCTTCGGTATGGCCGGATGCGTGTCTCTTTGTGTAAACACGCATCCGCTGAGTGAAGGTCAGGCGTACGCTCGGGCATATGCGTACTGCGGTTTCCTGGGGATCCTTAGAGACGTGCACGCGGGTGGGGAGAGGGGCGGGATGGTGGGGAGGGAAGTCATGACTGACAGCGGTGCGGTGCTCCCCTGGCTGGTGATCAGACAGGACGACAACGGCAACAGATACCGCGTCGGGCGTTATGCGACGCAGGACGAGGCTCAGAAGATCGCCGACGGCCTGGACCGTCATGGACACAAGCAGCTCTACTGGGTGGAGCGAACGAGCCGGAGCGCGCGCCCTTAGGCCGTGTCCCGGCGCCACCGGCGCGAAAGATCCACCGGTTACGCTCCCGCACATGAGTGATTCCGTGGTGGTGGCCGGGGCCGTCTGCGACGGCGGGCGGCTCCTGGCCGCCCGCCGCAGTGCCCCGCCGGAGCTGGCAGGACGCTGGGAGCTGCCGGGCGGCAAGCTGGAGCCCGGTGAGAGCGGCGAACAGGCGCTCGTGCGGGAACTCCGCGAGGAGCTCGGCGTGGAGGCGGAGCCTCTGGAGCGCATCCCGGGGGAGTGGCCGCTGAAGCCGGGCCTTGTGCTCCGGGTGTGGACGGTGCGGCTGCTGTCGGGCGAGCCCACCCCGCTGGAGGACCATGACGAGCTGCGCTGGCTGGCACCGGAGGAGACGGACACCGTCGACTGGCTGGACCAGGACCGCCCCGCCGTGGCCGAAGCCGTACGCCGTCTGCGGGAGGCCCCGCGGGCCTGAGCGGTGCGGCCACGAACCCCTGCGCCCTGGGGGTGGCGCCCCGTTTCCGCCGGCCGGCCGGTACGGCGAGGTACACCCGTACGCCCCATAGGGAGCTGTCAGCGATAGGTTGCGCTGAATATCGGGTATGTGGCGGTTATGCCCTTTTGGACAGGGTGCGCCCCCGCTGCCGGCTCTGGGAAGTGATCGGCGTGACCGATACCGAAGGCGATTGTGCCGAGTGGAGCTTTCCGGCGGTGCCGGGCTCCGTGCGCAGCGCCAGGCATGCGGTCCGTGACGCACTGCACCAATGGGGGTTCGACGCGGCGGTGGGGGACGTCGCCGTGCTCCTCGTCAGCGAACTCGTCACCAATTCCCTGCGTTACGCCTCCGGGCCCATCGGCGTCCGGCTGAGGTGGCCGCATCCCGACGGGGAGGCACCCGACGCAGGTGCCGACGGGCGTGGTCTGCTGGTGGAAGTCTCCGATCCGGTTCCGGATCCGCCCACCGAACGCACGGCCGGACCCGAGGACGAGAGCGGTCGCGGACTGCAGCTCGTGGCTTGTTCCGCGCGCCGCTGGGGGACCCGGCGCGGGAAAACCGGCAAGACCGTGTGGTTCGAGCTCGCTCTGCCTGGTTAGGAGTGGGGAGGGACGCACAGCGATCACCGGAGGTCGGGCAGAACCTGGCTGAAAGGGACTGAGACCGTGCTGTGATCGTGAACGCCGTGCCGGTGAGGGCCGTAGTGCTGAATACTGCGGGCAGGACCGGTCCGGTGTGTGAGCTGGAGGGGACGGTCGCGTGAGCGAGATACCTGGGACGGCGGGCGACGTCATGTGGCAGAGCAGCCCGCCCGGCTCGATCTATGACTACATCAGGGTCGCATCGTTCTCGATCGGGCCCGACGGGCTGATCGAGCAGTGGAGCCGGCGGGCCGCCGGTCTCTTCGGCATGGCCTCCGACGAAGTGGTGGGCAAGGACCCGGTCGAGGCCTTCATGCCCGCCGAGCTGCGCCCGGATGCCCACAGGCGGGTCGCCGAGATCCTGGACGGCAAGGAGTGGACGGGCGTCGTCCCGTTCCGGATCCCGGGCGAGAACGGGGTCGGCGGGCTCGCCGAGATCTATGTCATGCCGAGCGAGACGGGGGCCGGTGAGCGGGCCGCGCTCTGCATCGTGGTCGACGTCAGAGCCCTGCGGCGCATCGAGACGGACCTCGCTGCCTCGCAGGCGATATTCGGCCAATCTCCCTTCGGTTTCGTCCTCTTCGGTACGGACTTCACCGTCGTGCGGGCCAACAAGCGGTTCGCGACCGTCTTCGGCGGTGAGGCCGACGACCACCGCGGCCGCACGGTGGACGACTACCTGACCCGCCCGGAGGCCGAACGCCTCTCCAGCACGCTCAAGCGGGTCCTTGAGACGGGCGACGCCGTCACCGATCTCCAGCTCGTCGGCACCCCGCCCGGCTCCACGGGCCGGCGTCACTGGTCCATGAACCTCTACCGGGTGCACAGCGGCGCCGGGCGCCCCGTGGGCATCGCCGGACTCGCCACCGACGTCACGCAACGGCACATCGCCGCCCGCGAGGCCGCCAGCGCCCGCCGCAACCTCGCCCTGCTCAACGAGGCCAGCGCCCGCATCGGCAACTCCCTCGACCTGGAGACCACCGCCCGGGAGCTGCTGGACGTCGCGGTGCCCGTCTTCTGCGACCTCGCCTCCGTCGATCTCTACCAGGGGCTGCTCACCGGCGAGGAGGCCTCCCCCTCCAGCTGGGGCAGGCACCAGGAGTCCGGCACCGGCTCCGCGGAGCTGCGCCGGGTCGCCCATGCCAGTGCCGTCTCCGACGCCCTCCCCGGAGCGTTCTCCGGCGTGGGCGGCGGAGCGGAGGCCGCCGGGGACACGGGGCCGCCCGCTCTCGGATCGGTCCACCGCTACCCGTTCCACTCGCCCTGTGCCGTCGCCCTGCGCACCGGCCGCGTCGAGGACGTGCCCGGCGACGAACGCGGCTTCGTCCACTCCACCCTCGCCGTGCCGATGGTCGCTCACGACGTCGTCGTGGGCCTCGTGCAGTTCTCCCGCACCAAGGGCAGCGAGCCCTTCGGTGAGCGGGACCGGGCGCTGGCCACCGAGCTCGCCGCCCGCGCCGCCGTCTGTATCGACAACGCCCGCCTCTACCGCCGGGAGCACGAGCGGGCACTGATCCTCCAGCGCAGCCTGCTCCCGCCGGGCGACCCGGAGGCGGCGGGCCTGGACATCGCCTGCCGCTACCTTCCGGGCAACACGGCCACGGAGGTCGGCGGCGACTGGTTCGACGTGATCGAGCTCCCCGGCCACCGCACGGCCCTGGTCGTCGGCGACGTGATGGGCCGTGGGCTGCGGGCGGCCGTCGCCATGGGCGAACTGCGCACCGCCGTACGCACGCTGGCACTCCTGGACCTGGAGCCCGCCGAGGTCCTCTCCGCCCTGGACGAGGTCGCCCGCGGACTGGGCACCCCGGGCGGCGGTGAGCGGAGCGAAGGCTTCGGCGCGGGAGGCGGCGCCCAGTGGCCCTCGCGAGCCGCCCACAAGTCACGCGAGGCAGACCTCTCCGAGGTGTATCTGGCGACCTGCGTGTACGCGGTCTACGACCCGGTCACCCGGCGGTGCACCTTCGCCAACGCCGGCCATCTCCCCCCGGTGGTGGCCGAGCCGGGCGAGCCCGCCCTGCTGCTCGACGTACCCCCGGGCATGCCGCTGGGTGTCGGCGGCGAACCCTTCGAGGAGGTCGAGGTGGAGCTCAGGGAGGGCGCCCTCCTCGCCCTGTACACCGACGGGCTCGTCGAGTCCCGCGACCACCCGCTCGACGAGGGCCTCGACGCCTTCCGGCACGCCCTCGCCGAACCGTCCCAGCCCCTGGAGGACGTCTGCGACCACGTGCTGACGACCCTCGACACGCGGCACGGCGAGGACGACATCGCCCTGCTGATGGCCCGTATCCAGGGGCTCGCCCCTGACGCGGTGGGCGACTGGCGGCTTCCGCGGGAGCTCCGCTCGGTCGCCCGCGCCCGTGAGCTGGCCCGCACCCAGCTCATCAGCTGGGGCCTGGACGACCTCGTGGACACCACCGAACTGCTCGTCAGCGAACTCGTCACCAACGCCCTGCGCTACGGCGAAGGAGAGATCCGGCTCAGACTGCTCCGCGACCGCACGCTCGTCTGCGAGGTGTGGGACGCGGGTCTCGTCCAGCCGCGGCGCCGGCGTGCACGCGACACCGACGAGGGCGGCCGGGGGCTTCAGCTGGTCGGGCTGCTCAGCGCGGCCTGGGGCTCGCGGCGAACCCCGCGCGGCAAGACGGTGTGGTTCGAGCTGGCGCTGCCCGACGGAGAGCCCGCCCCCGAACTCTCCGTGGACCAGCTGCTGAGCATGTACTGACGGGGCCGGCCGGCCCCGGTCGAGGTCAGGAGGCGGACTTCAGGGCGGCGAGCCGGGCCTCGATCTCCGCACTGTCCCCGAGGCTGTCCAACTGCTCGAACTGGGCGTCCAGGGACGACGCGGCGAGTTCCCGCTTGCCCACCGCCCTCGCCTCCTCGCGCCGCACCTTGTCCTCGAAGCGGCCGAGTTCGCTCGTCGGGTCCATGACGTCGATGCTCTTGACGGCGTCCATCATCCGGTTCTGCGCCTGGGCGGACGCGGCGCGCGCGACCAGCTCGTCGCGCTTGGACTTCAGCTGGGTCAGCTTGTTCTTCATCTGGTCGAGACCCGACTTCAGCTTGTCCACCACCACCGTCTGCGAGGCGATCGTCGGCTCGGCCGTCTTCGCCTCCTGCTCCGCCTGGAGCTGCCTGCCCAGCGCCACCTTGGCGAGGTTGTCGAACTTGTCGGCGTCCACCCCCGCTCCCGCGGCCCGCAGTTCGTCGGCCTTTCTGCTGGCGGCGAGTGCCTTCTGGCCCCACTCCCTCGCCGCGTCGACATCCTCCCGGTGGTCCTCCTCCAGCAGCCTGAGGTTGCCGATGGTGGCGGCCACCGCCTGCTCGGCCTCCGCGATGTTGTTCGTGTAGTCGCGGATCAGCTGGTCCAGCATCTTCTGCGGATCCTCCGCCTGGTCGATCAGGGCGTTGATGTTGGCCCGCGCCAGCTGAGTGACGCGGCCGAGGACGGTCTGCTTGGTCATGGCACCTCTCCTTGTGCGAAATCTCGTCGTACGGACACGGGTGGCCCGGACCGGTGGCCCGGACCGGTGGCCCGGACCGGAGGCCCAGCGGCGGGGGGGGAGGGCCCCTCAGCTGTCGGAGGGCAACGACCCGCAGGCAGCCCTCGCCGAGGCGCAGCAGGCGGACGCGCTGGCCGCGCAGGCGCGCAGCCTGGCCGAGCAGGACGTACGCGGCTACGGCGACATGGGCGGCTTCGGCGGTCCGCGCGGCGGGGGCGAAGCGCTGCGGGGGTGCCCCCCCCCCCCCGCCGAGCAGCCCGCCGAGGAGGATGCCGCCCAGCACCGCACCGCCCGTCCCGCCTCCGCCGCGCGGACCGCCGAAGCCGCCCATGTCGCCGTAGCCGCGTACGTCCTGCTCGGCCAGGCTGCGCGCCTGCGCGGCCAGCGCGTCCGCCTGCTGCGCCTCGGCGAGGGCTGCCTGCGGGTCGTTGCCCTCCGACAGCTGACGGGCCCTCTCCCACCGCCGCTGGGCCTCCGCCAGCCGGGTGCGCGCCTGGCTGCCGACCGCGCCCCGGTTGGTGGTGATGTAGTCCGCGGCGGCACCGATCGCCGCCCGTGCGGTGAGCATCGCCTGGTCGAGCAGCGAACGGGCCCGCCGGGTCCCGTGCTCCTGCTCACGGGCTCCGGCCAGCGCCTCGTCCAGCGCGGCGTCCGCCTCCTCCACCCTGCGCAGCGCGTCGATCGGGTCGTACGGGCCGGAGCCGGTCTCCCCTCTCACGTCGGCGGCCACCGCCTCGGCGCGGGCGACCCGGCCCCGCAGATCCGCGGTCGGCACACCTTCCGGGGTGCCGTCCAGCAGCCCCCTGGCGTCCGCCAGGTCCGTCTCCGTCTCGGTGAGCGCGCCCGGCAGCCTGTCCGCGGCCTCGGCCAGCTCCCCGGCCCGCCGGCCGACCGCGTCGACGAGGGTGGTCACCTGCTTGATCGCGCCCTCCGCCGCGCGGACGTACACCGCGGCGCGGGAGTTGTCCTCGCCGTCCACGGCCTGGCGCGCCTGGTTGAGGGCGGAGGTGACGAAGACCAGCCGGTCCTTGGCCTGTTCGACGTCCCCGGCGGCGGGCGCGGTCGCGGACTCCGCGTACCGCTCCCGCATCGTGCCGAGAGCCGTCTCCGCGGCGGTGACGCGCGCCGTCAGGTCGCGGTAGGCGGTCTCGGCGGTGGTCACGGCGTGCGGGGCGGTCTGTTCGAGGGAACGCAGACGGTCGAAGTCCTCGGACATGGCGTCCAGGCGTCCGTCGGCGTCCGCGCAGCGGCTGATGATCTCGTCGAGCATCCGGCGCCGTGTCGCGTCGTCCTCGGGGAAGGCGTCGTCCAGCTGCTGCCGTAGCCGGAAGGCCGCCGTCAGCTCGCTCCTGGCGTACCGGACCGCCTCCGCGAAGGGGGCCGCGACCTCCTCGCCGAACTGCGCCGTGGCGAAGCCGAGCTCCTCCTCGCTGGTGCGCACGGCGTCGTCCGTGTCGACCAGGTCCTCCTTCGCCCGCGCGTCCAGGTCCGGCAGGGGGACCGGCGGTTCGGCCGCGCCCCCGGCCCCGCCGCCCCAGCCGCCCGCCGCCGGCGTCGTCCGGGTCCTCGCACGGCGCCTGCGGCGGGTGAGGGCGAACGCCGCGACGGCGCACACGACGACGAGTACGGCCACGGGCACGATCAGATTCGCCGAGGCACCGCTGTCGGAGTCGCTCCCGGGATCGGCGGTGCCCGGTGTGATGGCGGGGGTGGGTACGGGGCCGCCCCCGAGCACCGCGGCGTAGCCGTCGGCGGCGCCGATCGCGGCTCCGGCCCAGTCGTTCTGCCGGAGCGCCGGCTCGATCGCCGTGTTCGCCACGTCCTGGAGCTGCGCGTCGGTGAGGCGTGACCCCTGGTCGACGGAGTAGGCGTACCGCCGGTCGTGCGTGGCCACGGCCAGCAGCACGTCCTCCTGGCCCAGGCCGTTGCGGTTCGCGGTCTCGTCGGTCCAGGTCTGGGCGTCCCGGCCGGAGAAGTCACGGACGTACGCCACGAACAGCTGCACCCGCTGCTCTTCGAACAGGCGGTCGAGGGAGGCTTCGACCTGCCGCTCCCGGTCGCCGAGTGCGTCCACCCTGTCGGTGATCTGCCCCTCGCGGGACAGGGTCACGGGGTCCTCGGCCCGGGCTCCCGGAGTGCCCGGCAGGGTGGTCCAGAGCACCGCCGCCAGTGCGGCGACGAGGACCCTGCCGGGTATCGAAAGCCGGGACATCCCGGTACGGCTCGCAGGCGGCGTCACATTTGGGAGGCTATGTCCGCCCACTGCCGCCCGCGACCCGGCGCCGGGGTCCGGTCGGATGCCGAAGCGTTCCGCGGCGAGCGGCGGGCTTACCGCCCAGTCCGGGAGAAGTTCCCCTGCGTCGCCCGCGCCCACGCCGCGCACGCCGGCGACGTCGGGGAAGCGTCCGTCGAGACGCCGGACCGGGCATGGCGATGACCCCCGCCCTTCAGGCCGGGGAGGGGCCGCGTGGCTGCCGACGGTCTGCGTCCGCGCCGCGTGCTGGCTCTGCCCCGCCGGGCGCGGTGCCGCCGACGGAGACGGGCGGACCTTTGCCCAAGAATGGACAGGCTGCCTTGCAAGATGTCCTGTCCATCTTTACGGTGGAGAACATGTCCGGAACGTCCGAGAACCCCGCTGGCACAGCCGCCGACCCCACCGCCGAGGATGTGGCGACGGATCTGTCGGCCGTGGTCGGGCGGCTGCTCAGGCGGCTGCGCAGCTCCTCGGCCGACAGTCTGCTCACCCCCTCCCAGCGCTCGGCCCTCGCCAGGCTGGAGGACGGCGGACCGGCCACCACGGCGGCGCTGGCCAGGGCGGAGCTGGTGCGGCCCCAGTCGATGAGGCTGACTCTCGGCGCGCTGGAGAGCCAGGGATTCGTCACCCGCACCCCCGATCCGGCGGACGGCCGCAAGTCGCTCGTGTCGGTGACCGAGGAGGGGAGCGCCGTCCTGGCCGGGGTGCGGGCCGCCAAGCGGAGCTGGCTGGCCGAGGCGATCGCCGGCGAGCTCGACGGGGCGGAGCGCCGGGCGCTCGCCGAGGCCGTCGGGCTCATCGGCCGTCTGGTCGACAAGTGACCCGTCACAGGGCGGACCTGACCCCCGGCGCGCTGGTGGCGGAGCCCCGCCCCGCCCCGCCCGTGGCGGGGGACCCCGGGTTCGGTGCCCGGCTCACCGCACCGCTGCTGATGGGTTCCCTGCTCAACCCGCTGAACACCACGATGATCTCCACCGCCCTGGTGGCCATCGGGCACTCCTTCGGGATCGGAGCCGCCGACACGGCCTGGCTGATCTCCGTCCTCTACCTCGCCAGCGCCGTCGCCCAGCCGGTCCTCGGCAAGCTCGCTGACACTCTCGGCCCGCGCCGCGTCTTTCTGGCCGGTCTCGTCGTCGTGGTCGTGTCCGGGCTGGTCGGCGCGGTGGCCCCCAATTTCGGCACCCTGATCGTCTCCCGGCTGCTGCTCGGTATCGGCACGTCGGCCGCCTACCCGGCCGCGATGGCCGTCCTGCGGGACGAGTCGCGCCGGCTCGGCCGCCCCACCCCGCGCCCCGTGCTCGCCAGGCTCTCCTTCGCGGCCCTGGGCAGCGCGGCGGTCGGCCCCGCGCTCGGCGGGCTGCTCGTGTCGGTCGTCGGCTGGCGCGGCATCTTCGCCGTCAACGTGCCGATCGCACTGCTCGCCCTCGGCGCCGCGCTGCTCTGGGTCCCGGCCGACCCGCCGCGCGAGCGGGCCGCCGACGGGGGCACGCCGAAGCTCTCCCTGGACCCCCTGGGCATCGGGCTGTTCACCACCGCCCTGACGGTGCTGGTCTTCTTCCTGCTCGACCTCGCCCACCCGCAGTGGTGGCTGCTCGCCCCCTTCGCCGTCCTGACGGCCGTCCTGGTCCGGTGGCAGCTGCGCACCCCGCGGCCGTTCATAGACATCCGCATGCTCGCCGGCAACGGTCCCCTGCTGCGCACGTATCTGCGCCACGGCCTCAGCTACCTGCTGATCTACTGCGTCATGTACGGCTACACGCAGTGGCTGGAGGAGGCCCGCGGCTTCTCCTCCGGGCACACCGGGCTGCTCATGCTTCCGATGTCCGTCACCGCGCTCGTCTGCTCGCTGCTCGGCGCCCGTACGAAGGGGCTGCGCGCCCCGCTGACCGTGGCCTGCCTGCTGCTCACCGTCGGCGCGGGCATCCTGGTGTTCCTCTCCGGGGACACCCCCCTGGCCGTCCTGCTGCTCGCCGGAGCGTGCTTCGGCGCCCCGCAGGGGCTCATCGGCACGAGCAACCAGGCGGCCGTCCAGGCGTACGCGCCGCCCGAGAGCATCGGCGCCGCGGCCGGGCTCCAGCGCACCGCCCAGTACATCGGGGCCATCACCGCGTCCAGCCTGATCGCCCTGGCCTACGCCGACGCGGCGAGCGACGCGGGGCTGCACCTCATGGCCGCGGTCTCCGTCGTCCTGGCCGTGTCGCTGGCCGTCCTGACCCTCACCGACCGCGCCCTGCGCGCCCGCAACACCTGACCCTCCCAGCACATCAGCACATCAGCACATCAAGGAGTACCCACATGACCGCCACCGTCCTGGACCCCCGGACCGCACTCGTCGTCGTCGATCTGCAGAAGGGCATCGTCGCCCTCCCGACGGCCCACCCGGCCGAGGACGTCGTAGCCAGGTCCGTGACGCTCGCCGAGGCGTTCCGCGCCAAGGACCTCCCGGTCTTCCTGGTCCGCGTGACGGGCGGAGCCCCCGGCCGCAACGAGGGCCGCGCCCCGTCCGGCAAGCCCGCCGCGGACTGGGCCGAGATCCTGCCCGAGCTCGGCCCGCGCGACGGGGACACCGTCGTCACCAAGCAGCAGTGGGGCGCCTTCCACGGCACGGCCCTCGACCTCGAACTGCGCCGCCGCGGCATCACCCAGGTCGTGATCACCGGTATCGCCACCAGCATCGGCGTCGAGTCCACCGCCCGTGCCGCGCACGAACACGGCTACCACGTCACCGTCGCCACGGACGCCGTCACCGACATGGACGCCGACGCCCACCGCAACAGCGTCGAGAAGATCTTCCCGAGGCTCGGCGAGACCGACACCACCGCCGCGATCGTCGAACTCCTGGGCTGACCGCCCAAGGGCCGGGCCGGAACCGGGGCCGCACGGGTGACTTCCGCGGCCCCACCGGCCGCGTCTGCCGCCTCCCGCGCGTGCAGGTGCTTTCAGTGGATCAGCGAATCAGTCTGATCAACTGCAAATGCCACCAGAACGCATCATCCGGTCTATTCCGGTACGGGGTGGGCCGGGCCGGCCCCGGAGGTATCAGCCATGGCCCACGTCGGCGTCCCACGCGGGACGGCCCGAAAGCGCCGCTCGGTCGCGCTCCTGGCGACAGGTGTGCTCACGATCCCGGTACTGGCGGGCTGCACCTCGGACAGCGAGGGCCCCACCTCGGTGGCCGTCCCGCAGGACATCGCCCCGGCCTCCCGGGACCGGGTGACCGAGGGCTCCACCCTCACGTGGGCGATCGACGCGGTCCCCGCCACCCTCAACACCTTCCAGGCCGACGCAGACAGCGCGACCACGCGGATCACCGGCGCCCTGCTGCCCTCGCTCTTCCCGCTGGACGCGCGGGGGGAGCCCGAGCTCAACCCCGACTATCTGGAGTCGGCGAAGGTCATCGAGCAGGAGCCCAAGCAGGTCGTCCTCTACAAGCTCAACCAGCAGGCGGTGTGGAGCGACGGCCGGGAGATCGGCGCCCCCGACTTCGTCGCCCAGTGGCGCGCGCTGAGCGGCAAGGACTCGGCCTTCTGGACCGCGCGCAACGCGGGGTACGAGCGGATCGAGAAGATCGAACGCGGCAAGGACGATCTGCAGGTCCGGGTCACCTTCTCCAAGCCGTACGCGGACTGGCGCTCGCTCTTCTCGCCGCTGTACCCGAAGGAGGTGACCGGGTCGCCGGGCACCTTCAACGACGGCGCCAGGGCCACTCTGAAGAACACCGCCGGACCGTTCCGGCTGCGCAGCGTGAACAGGGACAAGGGCACGGTCGTCCTCGACCGGAACCCCCGCTGGTGGGGGGACGAGGCCAAGCTCGAATCCCTGGTCTTCCGCGCGGTCGAGCCCGAGGACCGCACCGACGCGCTGACCGAGGGCACGGTGGACGTCGCCGACATCGACTCCGCCACGGCGAACAGCATCGCCCTCGCGGTCCGCTACCGCGGCGGGAACGGCCAGCAGCCCGCCCACGGCCCGGGAGCCGACATCACCCCGGCCGCCGCACTGCGGTCCTGGGCCCTGGCCCACGGTTCGGACGAGGAGGCCGCCGAGACCGCGCAGGCCGCCCGCGAGAAGAACCGGGAGGCCGTCGCGGTGTACGCCGCCGAGCAGAAGGCGCTGAAGGGCTTCGCCGTACGCAAGTCACTGGAGCCCGCCTACACGCAGCTCGCGCTGAACGGCGAGTCCGGACCCCTCTCCGACGACCGGGTGCGCCGCGCCATCGCCCGCACGCTGGACCGCCAGGAGCTCGCCGACACCGTGCTGAAGCCGCTCGGCCTGCCCGCGAAGCCACCCGGCAGCCACCTGGCCCTGGCCGGGCAGCCCGGCTACAAGGACGGCAGCGGCGCGCTCGGCGACCGGGACACCAAGGAGGCGCAGGCGCTGCTGGCCGACGCGGGATGGACCGTGGGCGGTGCCGTCCGCAGGACCGAGGACACCAAGGCGGGCAGCGAGGCCGAGAAGAAGGCGGCCGAGGAGAAGAAGGCCGCCGACAAGGCGGATAAGACGGACAAGGCGGAGAAGGACGACAAGGCCTCGCGTGAGGAGGGGACGTACATCGTCGGCGACGAGAAGCCGGGCGACGGCCCCGCCGGCGACGCCGAGGTCACCGCGCAGGACAAGCACCCCGGCGGTGCCCCCGGCGCCTACGCCCCCGCGGGCACGGCCGCGCCGGCCCCCGCCGCCGTCAAGGACCGCCTCGGCAAGGGCGGCAAGCCGCTGACCCTCCGCTTCGTCCTGCCCTCGGGCCCCGGATCGCAGCCGCTGCGGACCGTCGGGGAGAAGATCGTCGCGATGCTGGACTCGATCGGCATCAGCACACAGATCACCAAGGTCGACGACGACAGCTACTTCAAGGACCACATCGCCTCCGGCGACTACGACATGGCGCTGTACTCCTGGCCCGCCACCGCCTACCCGGCGACCGACGGCCGTCCGATCTTCGCCAAGCCGGAGCCCGCCACCGACGGCTCGCTCCTCGTCGAGCAGAACTACACACGGGTCGGCTCGGACCACATCGACCAGCTCTTCGACCGTGCGGTCTCCGAGCTCGACGCCAACGCGTCGAGGGACCTCCTGAAGCAGGCCGACGCCCGGATCTGGGCCGCCGCGGGATCGATTCCGCTGTATCAGCGGCCACAGCTGGTCGCCGTCGACAAGAAGCTGGCGAACATCGGCGCATTCGGCTTCGCCACCCCTCGCTACGAGGACATCGGATTCACCGGGCGAGAAGCGGCAGGTTCCCCCGCGAATCGGAAGAAGTAGCAGGTCAAGGCCGCTTTCGAAGCTCAGATGCAGCTCAATTCCCTTGCCCGCCGGAGCCCCCGGCGGGCAAGGTGGTGTCCGCCCCGACCCGGGCTGCTCGTCTTCCCACACCCCTTGCCGTCCGGCCACGCACCGGCTGGACGATGACGTAATACCGGCTGAATATCGGCTGAATTACGGCTGTAGTCCTGCCCCGAGGATCGGGCCGGGAAGCCCCGGACCGATCGGGCCCGTACCATTGGACTAGCCGTGGCGTGCCGCCCGGCGGGCGTACGAGGACTCGAAGACCGACTGAGACGCCTGATCCCACGATCCGAGAGAAGCGCAAGCCACCCATGCCCACGCGCCACGACATCCGTAACGTAGCCATTGTCGCCCACGTCGACCACGGCAAGACCACGCTGGTCGACGCCATGCTCAAGCAGGCTGGCGCCTTCGCCGCGCACGCCGCCGAGAACCTCGACGAACGCATGATGGACTCGAACGACCTGGAGCGTGAGAAGGGCATCACGATCCTCGCCAAGAACACGGCGGTGAAGTATCACCCCAAGGACGGCGGGGACCCGATCACGATCAACATCATCGACACCCCCGGCCACGCCGACTTCGGCGGCGAGGTCGAGCGTGGTCTGTCGATGGTGGACGCGGTCGTCCTGCTGGTCGACGCCTCCGAGGGCCCGCTGCCCCAGACCCGCTTCGTGCTGCGCAAGGCCCTGACCGCCAAGCTGCCGGTCATCCTCTGCATCAACAAGACGGACCGGCCGGACTCCCGGATCGCTGAGGTCATCGACGAGACCTACGACCTCTTCCTGGACCTGGACGCCGACGAGGACCAGATCGAGTTCCCGATCGTCTACGCCTGTGCCCGTGACGGCGTCGCCTCGCTGACCAAGCCGGAGGACGGCACCGTCCCCGCGGACAGTGACAACCTGGAACCCTTCTTCACGACCATCCTCTCCACGGTCCCCGCGCCGGAGTACGACGAGGCCGCCCCGCTGCAGGCCCACGTCACCAACCTGGACGCCGACAACTTCCTCGGCCGTATCGCGCTGTGCCGCGTCGAGCAGGGCGAGCTGCGCAAGGGTCAGACGGTCGCGTGGATCAAGCGCGACGGCACGATCTCCAACGTGCGCATCACCGAGCTCCTGATGACCGAGGCGCTCACCCGCAAGCCGGCCGAGAAGGCGGGCCCGGGCGACATCTGCGCCGTCGCCGGTTTCCCGGACATCATGATCGGTGAGACCCTGGCCGACCCCGAGAACCCGGTCGCGCTCCCGCTGATCACGGTCGACGAGCCGGCCATCTCGATGACCATCGGTACGAACACCTCGCCGCTCGTCGGCAAGGGCGGCAAGGGCCACAAGGTCACCGCCCGTCAGGTGAAGGACCGCCTGGACCGCGAGCTCATCGGTAACGTCTCGCTCCGCGTCCTGGACACCGAGCGTCCGGACGCCTGGGAGGTCCAGGGCCGCGGCGAGCTCGCGCTGGCCATCCTGGTCGAGCAGATGCGCCGTGAGGGCTTCGAGCTGACGGTCGGCAAGCCGGAGGTCGTGACCAAGCAGGTCGACGGCAAGACGCACGAGCCGATCGAGCGCATGACCATCGACTCCCCCGAGGAGCACCTCGGCGCCATCACGCAGCTGATGGCGACCCGTAAGGGCCGTATGGAGACGATGACGAACCACGGCTCCGGCTGGGTCCGCATGGAGTGGATCGTGCCCTCCCGCGGCCTCATCGGCTTCCGTACGGAGTTCCTGACCCAGACCCGCGGCACGGGCATCGCGCACTCCATCTTCGAGGGCCACGAGCCCTGGTTCGGTGACCTGCGCACCCGCCACAACGGCTCCCTGGTCGCCGACCGCGCGGGCTCGGTGACTCCGTTCGCGATGGTCAACCTCCAGGAGCGCGGTGTCATCTTCACCGAGGCCGGCACCGAGGTCTACGAGGGCATGATCGTCGGCGAGAACTCCCGCGCCGACGACATGGACGTGAACATCACCAAGGAGAAGAAGCTCACCAACATGCGTGCGGCTTCCGCGGACACCACGGAGAACGTGGTCCCCGCCCGCAAGCTCTCCCTGGAGCAGTCCCTGGAGTTCTGCCGCGAGGACGAGTGCATCGAGGTCACCCCGGAGACCGTGCGCATCCGCAAGGTCGTCCTGGACCAGAAGCAGCGTGGCCGCACGGCCTCGCGCGCGAAGAACGGCTGACCTGGCCGGTATCGTCCGGTCCCGCCGACGAACCGTCAGTACGAGCCATTGACATGAGGCCCGGACCCCCGCAGACACTGTGGGGGTCCGGGCCTTTCGTCAAGCCGTTTTCCTGACCGAGGTGTCCGGATATCGTGCGTCGCTCTCCGGAACATGTGTTAACGGTCCGTTTCGGGCGTGTCTGTCTGGGATCACTTTGTCCGGATTTCGGGCAACCATGGCTTCTCGATGTTGTCAAACCGAGACCCTTTAAGTGTGGTTTACAGCCCGGTGTTCCTTAATAGTTGGCTCCATTGAGCTCGGGTCAATGGGTCGACGCACTGTGGGGAGTGCGGACTCACGAGCACACTCGGGGCACTGCAAACGATCGCCGTCAGGGGTGTCGGTGGATCTGTCCAGTGCCCCTCTTGTAGTCAAAAGTGGACTCATGAGGAGGAAACCCATGCGCGGTGCCAAGAGCGCCAAGTGGGTCGCGGGAGCGGCAATCATCGCCCTGGCCGCGACCGCCTGTGGCGGGGGCGACAGTGACGACAGCAGCAATGCCTCGAAGGAGAAGGGCAAGCCCGCGGGCTACGTCTCCATCGACGTCGGTGAGCCGCAGAAGCCGCTGATCCCGGCCGACACCAACGAGTCGCTCGGCAGCTACGTCATCCAGTCGCTGTTCACCCAGCTCCTGGACTTCGACGCGGACGGCAACATCGTCTACACGAACGCCGAGTCCGTGAAGTCGACGGACAACAAGACGTGGACGGTCAAGCTCAAGTCCGGCTGGAAGTTCCACGACGGCACCCCGGTCACGTCCGAGTCCTACATCAAGGCTTGGAACTGGTACGCCAACAGCAAGAACGCCCAGCAGAACGCGTTCTGGTTCGAGGACATCAAGGGCTACGCGGACGTCCACCCCGAGAAGGGTGACCCCAAGGGTACGGAGATGTCCGGTCTGAAGGCGGTCGACGACACGACCTTCACGATCGAGCTCAACAACGCGGTGCCGTACTACGAGTACAAGCTCGGCTACACCACCTTCGCCCCGCTGCCGGAGGTGTTCTACAAGGACACCAAGGCGTTCGGCCAGGCCCCGGTCGGCAACGGTCCCTACATCTTCGAGAAGTGGGACCACAAGAAGCTCATCCAGGTCAAGGCCAACCCTGACTACCAGGGCCCGAACAAGGCCAAGAACAAGGGTGTCCTCTTCAAGAACTACGCGACCGTCGAGGCCGCGTACCAGGACCTCCTCTCCGGCAACCTGGACATGATCCGCCAGGTCGGCCCGAAGGACCTTCCGAAGTACAAGACGGACCTCGGTGACCGCGCGATCGACGAGCCCTACGCGGCCATCCAGTCGATCGTCCCGACGTTCTACTCGAAGACCTTCAAGGACATCGACCCGAAGGTCCTCCAGGGTCTGTCGATGGGCATCGACCGCGACACGATCACCAAGACCGTGCTCAACGGCACCCGCAAGCCCGCCACCAGCTTCACGCCTCCGGGTGTCGCCGGTAACCAGGACCTGGGCACCGACGTGTTCAAGTTCGACGCGGCCAAGGCGAAGCAGCTCGTCACCGAGGGCGGCGGCGTTCCGGACAACAAGATCTGGATCCAGTACAACGCCGACGGCGGCCACAAGGAGTGGGTGACCGCGGTCTGCGAGTCCATCCGCAACTCCACCGGGGTCGACTGCGTCCCGGACGCCAAGCCGGACTTCCAGACCGACCTGGAGGCGCGTGACAACGACCAGGTCAAGTCGATGTACCGCGGTGGCTGGGTGGCCGACTACCCCGTGAACGTCAACTTCATGCGGGAGCTGTACGGCACCACGGCCGAGGCCAACAACGGCCGGTTCTCCGACAAGGAGGTCGACGCGGCCTTCAAGAAGGGCGACAACGCGAAGACCCTGGACGAGTCGATCAAGGCTTACCAGGACGCGGAGAAGCTCCTCCTCGAGAAGATGCCGGCGATCCCGCTGTGGGAGTACAAGACCAACGGTGGCTACTCGAAGGCTGTCGACAACGTGACCATCGACTTCCACGGTGACTACAACATCACCGAAGTCACGGTCAACAAGTAACACGCCTGAGGGCCCCCACTCGGCCATCAGCCGCCCACACCAGGCAGTAGGTCCCGGGGGGCCGCTCTCCGTATCCGGAGGGCGGCCCCTGGGCTGCTTTATCCCCAATCGGAGGCAAACATGGGGCGTTACGTCGCGCGGCGACTGCTCCAGATGATCCCGGTCTTCCTCGGGTCAACCGCGCTGGTCTTCGCCATGATGTACGCGCTGCCCGGCGACCCCGTGCGCGCACTCGCAGGCGAACAGGCCGTCGACCCCACGCAGATCGCGGAAATGAAGAAGGAGCTCGGGCTCGACCTGCCGCTCTGGCACCAGTACTGGAACTACCTCGTGAACCTGTTCCAGGGTGATTTCGGCACACAGATCGCCAGTGGGCGGCCCGTCGCCGACATCATTTCGGAAGCGTTCCCGATCACCGTCCGGCTGGCCCTGTTTGCCTTCATCTTCACGGTCGTCGTCGGTATCTCCATGGGCGTCTTCGCGGGTCTGAAGGCCGACACCCTTCGCGACCGCGGTCTGCTCGTCCTGACGCTGCTGCTCATCTCGGTCCCCTCGTTCGTGCTGGGCTTCCTCGGCCAGTACTTCTTCGCCTTCCAGCTCGGCTGGGTCGAACCCAACGTGAGCCTGGAAGCGACCTCCAGCGAGCTGATCCTGCCCGCGGTCGTCCTGGGGTCGCTGTCACTCGCCTACGTCGCGCGACTGACCCGCACCTCGGTCGCGGAGAACCTCCGCTCCGACTACATGCGCACCGCCGTGGCCAAGGGGCTGCCGCGCCGTCGCATCGTCGGTGTCCACCTGATGCGCAACTCGCTGATCCCCGTCGTCACCTTCCTCGGCACCGACCTCGGTGCCCTGCTGGGCGGCGCGGTCGTCACCGAGGGCATCTTCAACGTCAAGGGTGTCGGCTACAACGTCTTCGACGCGCTCCGGCACCGCGAAGGCGCCACCGTCGTCGGCATCGTGACGCTGATCGTCGTCGTCTATCTCGTCGCCAGCCTGGTCGTCGACCTGCTCTACGCGGTCCTGGACCCGAGGATCCGTTATGCCTGAGACGCTCAAGGAAACCACCGCGGACAAGCCCGAGGCCGTGGCCGCGCCCGCTGCCGCCGCCCCCGTGGGCAAGCCCCGCAGCCTGTGGTCGGACGCCTGGCACGACCTGCGGCGCAGCCCGCTGTTCGTCGTCTCGGCGGTCCTGATCTTCTTCCTGCTGGTGATGGCGATATTCCCCGGCCTGTTCACCGGCGCCGACCCGCGCTACGCGGACCTGGCCCACCACTACCTGCAGAAGCCCAAGTGGGGGAACTTCTTCCAGGAGGACTGGTTCGGGTACGACATCCAGGGGCGCTCGATCTACGCGCGTGTCGTCTACGGCGCCCGTGCCTCGATCACCGTCGCCGTCGTCGTCACCGCCCTGGTCACGATCCTGGGCACCGTGGTCGGCATGCTCGCCGGTTACTTCGGCGGCTGGATCGACACGCTCCTGTCCCGGGTCACCGACATCTTCTTCGGCGTGCCCTTCATCCTCGGCGCGATGGTCGTCCTGACCTCGTTCGAGGAGCGCAAGATCTGGGTCGTCATCCTGGCCCTGGCCTTCCTCGGCTGGACCCAGATCGCCCGTGTCGCCCGCGGCTCGGTGCTGACGATCAAGCAGGCCGACTACGTGATGGCGGCCAAGGCGCTCGGCGCCTCGACCACCCGCATCCTGCTCCGGCACATCCTGCCCAACGCCATCGCCCCGGTGATCGTCGTCGCGACCATCGCGCTCGGCGGCTACATCTCGGCCGAGGCGACCCTGTCCTTCCTGGGCATCGGGCTCGCCGAACCGACCGTGTCGTGGGGTGTCGACATCTCCTCCGGCCAGGAGCAGCTGCGTAACGCCGCGTTCGTCCTGATCATCCCGTCGGTCATGGTGTCGATCACCGTTCTGGCGTTCATCATGCTCGGCGATGCGGTACGCAACGCCCTCGATCCCAAGCTGCGCTGAGGGAGGCGTACATGACCATCATCGACAAGACGGCGGATGTTCCTGCTCCGCGTGGTTCGAACGACGAGAGCGGCCCGCTGCTCGAGGTCCGCGACCTGCACGTGGAGTTCCACACCCGCGACGGCGTCGCCAAGGCCGTCAACGGAGTCAACTACAGCGTCAGCGCCGGCGAGACCCTCGCCGTGCTCGGCGAGTCCGGCTCCGGCAAGTCCGTGACCGCTCAGGCGATCATGGGCATCCTGGACATGCCCCCGGGCCGCATCCCCAAGGGCGAGATCTTCTTCCGCGGCCAGGACATGCTCAAGATGTCCAACGAGGAGCGCCGCCAGATCCGCGGCCAGAAGATCGCCATGATCTTCCAGGACGCGCTCTCCTCGCTGAACCCGGTGCTCTCCGTGGGCTACCAGCTCGGTGAGATGTTCCGCGTGCACCAGGGCCTCTCCAAGAAGGAGGCCAAGGCCAAGGCCATCGCGCTGATGGACCGCGTGCGCATCCCGGCGGCCAAGGAGCGGGTCAACGACTACCCGCACATGTTCTCCGGCGGTATGCGCCAGCGCATCATGATCGCGATGGCGCTGGCCCTGGAGCCCGACCTGATCATCGCGGACGAGCCCACCACGGCGCTCGACGTGACCGTGCAGGCGCAGGTCATGGACCTGCTCGCGGAGCTCCAGCGCGACTTCAACATGGGCCTGATCCTGATCACGCACGACCTCGGCGTCGTCGCCGACGTCGCCGACAAGATCGCCGTGATGTACGCGGGCCGGATCGTCGAGACCGCTCCGGTCCACGAGATCTACAAGCGCCCCGCGCACCCGTACACCAAGGGCCTGCTGGATTCGATCCCGCGCCTGGACCAGAAGGGCCAGGAGCTCTACGCGATCAAGGGCCTGCCGCCCAACCTGCTGCACGTGCCGTCCGGCTGCGCCTTCAACCCGCGCTGCTCGATGGCGCAGGACATCTGCCGTACGGACATCCCGGCGCTGCGCCCGGTGACCGAGCAGGACGGCACCGAGCTGGTCGGCCGCGGCAGCGCCTGCCACTTCTGGAAGGAGACGATCCATGGCTGACCTCGAGAAGGGGTCCGTGGACGCCACCCCGAACGTCACCGAAGTGGCGACGGTCAACGCGAGCACCGAGTCCGAGGCCGTCGCGGCCATCGACGCGCCGGTCTCGCAGGGGGAGCCGATCCTCCAGGTGCGCAACCTGGTCAAGCACTTCCCGCTGACCCAGGGCATCCTGTTCAAGAAGCAGGTCGGCGCGGTCAAGGCCGTGGACGGGATCTCGTTCGACCTCTACCAGGGCGAGACCCTCGGCATCGTGGGCGAGTCCGGCTGCGGCAAGTCGACGGTCGCCAAGCTCCTGATGACGCTGGAGCGGGCCACCGCCGGCGAGGTCTTCTACAAGGGCCAGGACATCACCAAGCTGTCCGGCCGTGCGCTGAAGGCCGTGCGCCGCAACATCCAGATGGTGTTCCAGGACCCGTACACCTCGCTGAACCCGCGTATGACGGTCGGCGACATCATCGGGGAGACCTTCGAGATCCACCCCGAGGCCGCCCCGAAGGGTGAGCGGCGCCGCAAGGTGCAGGACCTCCTGGACGTCGTCGGCCTGAACCCGGAGTACATCAACCGGTATCCGCACCAGTTCTCCGGCGGCCAGCGCCAGCGCATCGGGATCGCCCGGGGCCTCGCGCTCAACCCGGAGATCATCATCTGCGACGAGCCGGTCTCCGCGCTCGACGTGTCGGTGCAGGCGCAGGTCATCAACCTGATGGAGAAGCTCCAGGACGAGTTCAACCTCTCCTACCTCTTCATCGCGCACGACCTGTCGATCGTCCGGCACATCTCGGACCGGGTCGGCGTCATGTACCTCGGCAAGATGGCCGAGATCGGTACGGACACGCAGATCTACGACCACCCGACGCACCCCTACACCCAGGCGCTGCTGTCGGCGGTCCCCGTCCCGGACCCCGAGGCCCGTGACGGACGCGAGCGGATCATCCTCTCCGGTGACGTCCCGTCGCCGGCGAACCCGCCGTCCGGCTGCCGCTTCCGCACGCGGTGCTGGAAGGCCCAGGAGAAGTGCGCCACCGAGGTGCCGCTGCTGGCGATCCCCGAGCGCTTCAAGGCCTCGGACACGCCGGCCGCGCACGAGTCGGCGTGCCACTTCGCCGAGGAGAAGGACGTCGTCCACGCGGCGTAGCACTCCGTCAGCCCGAACCAGGACGCCCGGCCCCGCGAGGGACCGGGCGTCCTGGCGTTCCAGCGGTCCCCGTACGGCGTACGGCGTATGCCGACATGCGACGGAGTGTCATATGGGGTGGTATGAGGCATTGAGTCACTCAAGGGAACCCTAGGAGGCACTCCATGCGCGGAGCCACACAGGCCAGGTGGGCCGCATGCGCCGTCGCTGTCGCCCTGGCGGCCACGGCCTGCGGCGGCGGGGACAGCGGTGGCGGCGGTGGCGCCGACGGGATCGTGAGCTCGTCCTGGGGTGACCCGCAGAACCCGCTGGAGCCGGCGAACACCAACGAGGTGCAGGGCGGCAAGGTCCTCGACATGGTCTTCCGAGGGCTCGTGCGCTACGACCCCAAGACCGGCGAGGCCAAGAACGAGATCGCCGAGAAGATCGAGTCGACGGACTCGCAGAACTTCACGATCACGATCAAGGACAACTGGACCTTCAGCAACGGCGAGAAGATCACCGCGAAGTCGTTCGTCGACGCCTGGAACTACGGCGCCGCTCTGAAGAACAACCAGAAGAACGCCTATTTCTTCCAGTACATCGACGGTTACGACAAGGTGCACCCGGAGTCCGGCAAGGCGTCCGCCACCACCCTCTCCGGCCTCAAGGTGGTCAACGGCACGACCTTCACGGCCAAGCTCTCGCAGAAGTTCTCGCTCTGGCCCGACACCCTCGGCTACGCCGCGTTCGTGCCGCTGCCCAAGGTCTTCTACACCGACCACGACGCCTGGCTCTCCAAGCCCGTCGGCAACGGTCCCTACACCATCGACCAGTACGCCAAGGGCTCGTCGATGAACCTGCGCCGGTGGGACGACTACCCCGGTGCGGACAAGGCGCAGAACGGCGGCATCGACCTCAAGGTCTACACCGACAACAACACCGCCTACACCGACCTGACCGCGGGCAACCTCGACCTGGTCGACGACGTACCCGCCTCGCAGCTCAAGAACGTCGAGGCGGACCTGGGCGACCGGTACATCAACACCCCCGCCGGCATCATCCAGACGCTCGCCTTCCCGTTCTACGAGAAGGCCTGGGACACCCCGGGCGCGATCAAGGTCCGCCAGGGCCTGTCCATGGCGATCAACCGTGAGCAGATCACCGACCAGATCTTCCAGAAGACCCGCACCCCCGCCTCCGACTGGACCTCACCGGTCCTCGGCGACGAGGGCGGCTTCAAGAAGGGCCTGTGCGGCCCCGCGTGCGAGTACGACAAGGCGGAGGCCAAGAAGCTGATCGAGGAGGGCGGCGGCATCCCCGGCGGCCAGCTCAAGATCTCGTACAACGCCGACACCGGTTCCCACAAGGAATGGGTCGACGCGGTCTGCAACAGCATCAACAACGTCATGGGCAACAACAAGGCGTGCGTCGGCGGGCCCGTCGGCACCTTCGCCGACTTCCGCAGCCAGGTCTCCACCCAGAAGCTGACCGGAGCCTGGCGCGCGGGCTGGCAGATGGACTACCCGCTGATCCAGAACTTCCTCCAGCCGCTCTACTACACCAACGCCCCGTCCAACGACGGCAAGTGGAGCAACCAGAAGTTCGACGACCTGGTCGACAAGGCCAACGCGGAGAGCGACAAGGCCAAGGCCGTCACCACCTTCCAGGACGCGGAGAAGGTCCTCGTCGAGCAGATGCCCGTCATCCCGCTCTGGTACCAGAACGGCAGCGCGGGCTACTCGGACAGGGTCGAGAACGTCTCGCTGAACCCCTTCAGCGTCCCGGTGTACGACCAGATCAAGGTCAAGTGACCCGCTGAAGCCGGGTGGCCGGTGCGGCGTACCGCACCGGCCACCCGGCTTTCCCGGCCCTCCGCCCGTACGCCCCGACCCCCGGAGCCCCTCATGGGACGTTATGTGATCCGGCGGCTGCTGCAGATGATCCCGGTCTTCTTCGGCACCACGCTGCTGATCTTCCTCATGGTGAACGTGATGGGCGACCCCATCGCGGGCCTCTGCGGCGACCGCCAGTGCGAACCAGGGACCGCCGCCCAGCTGCGCAGCGAGTTCGGCCTCGACAAGCCGGTCTGGCAGCAGTACCTGACCTACATGGGCAACGTCTTCACCGGCGACTTCGGCACCGCGTTCAACGGCCAGAAGGTCACGGAGCTGATGGCCACCGCCTTCCCGATCACCATCCGGCTCACCATCGTCGCGATCGTGTTCGAGATCGTCATCGGCATCAGCCTCGGCGTCGTCACCGGCCTGCGCCGAGGCCGGCCCGTCGACACCACGGTGCTGATCCTGACGCTGGTCGTCATCTCCGTACCGACGTTCGTCACCGGCCTGCTGCTCCAGCTCCTCCTCGGAGTGGAGTGGGGCGTCATCAAGCCGTCCGTCTCCTCGGAGGCCCCGGTCGACGAACTGATCGTGCCCGGGCTGGTCCTGGCCTCCGTCTCCCTGGCCTACGTCACCCGGCTCACCCGTACGTCGATCGCCGAGAACGCCCGTGCCGACTACGTCCGTACCGCCGTGGCCAAGGGCCTCCCCAGACGTCGTGTGGTCGTGCGGCACCTGCTGCGCAACTCCCTGATCCCCGTCATCACCTTCATCGGCACGGACGTGGGTGCCCTGATGGGCGGGGCGATCGTCACCGAGCGCATCTTCAACATCCACGGGGTCGGCTACCAGCTCTACCAGGGGATCCTGCGGCAGAACTCCCAGACCGTCGTCGGGTTCGTCACCGTCCTGGTCCTCGTCTTCCTGGCGGCCAACCTGATCGTCGACCTCCTGTACGCCGTACTCGACCCGAGGATCCGCTATGCCTGAGCAGAAGCCGTGGGACGAGACGACGGGCAGCGGAGCGATCTCGGGTGCCGGTGCGGGCGGGGCGATGGACCTCGCCATGGACGAGGGCACCACGCTGGAGAAGACGCCCGGCGGCCCCGAGGGCACCGGGCCCGCCGGCAAGCCGCGCAGCCTGTGGTCCGACGCCTGGCGCGACCTGCGCCGCAACCCGGTCTTCATCATCTCCGGGCTGGTCATCCTCTTCCTGGTGATCATCTCGATCTGGCCGTCGCTGATCGCCGACCAGGACCCCCTCAACTGCGACCTGGCCAAGGCCCAGGAGGGCTCCCAGCCCGGCCATCCCTTCGGCTTCGACGGACAGGGCTGCGACGTCTACACCCGCACCGTCTACGGCGCGCGGACCTCGGTGGCCGTCGGCGTCCTGTCCACCCTCGGGGTCTCGCTGCTCGGGGGCGTGCTGGGCGGCCTCGCCGGCTTCTTCGGCGGGACCTGGGACGCCGTGCTCTCCCGCATCACGGACGTCTTCTTCGGCATCCCCGTGGTCCTCGGCGGGCTGGTCTTCCTGTCCGTCGTCACCAGCTCCACCGTCTGGCCCGTGATCGGCTTCATCGTGCTGCTGGGCTGGCCCCAGATCGCACGCATCGCCCGGGGCTCCGTCATCACCGCCAAACAGAACGACTACGTCCAGGCCGCCCGCGCGCTGGGTGCCTCCAACTCGCGGATGATGCTCCGGCACATCACCCCCAACGCCGTCGCCCCGGTCATCGTCGTCGCGACCATCGCCCTCGGTACGTACATCTCGCTGGAGGCGACCCTCTCGTTCCTCGGGGTGGGCCTGAAGCCGCCGGCGGTCTCCTGGGGGATCGACATCTCCGCCGCCTCCCAGTACATCCGCAACGCCCCGCACATGCTGCTCTGGCCGGCCGGGGCGCTGGCGGTCACCGTGCTCGCCTTCATCATGCTCGGCGACGCGGTGCGCGACGCCCTCGACCCCAAGCTGCGCTGAGGAGCCCGCTGCCATGTTGCTCGAAGTGCGCGATCTGCACGTGGAGTTCCACACCCGGGACGGCGTCGCCAAGGCCGTCAACGGGGTCAACTACTCGGTGTCCGAAGGGGAGACGCTCGCCGTCCTCGGCGAGTCCGGCTCGGGCAAGTCCGTCACCGCCCAGGCGATCATGGGCATCCTCGACACGCCGCCCGGGAAGATCAGCGGGGGCGAGATCCTCTTCAAGGACCGCGACCTGCTGAAGCTCAGGAACGAGGAGCGCCGGCGGATCCGCGGCCAGGAGATGGCCATGATCTTCCAGGACGCGCTGTCCTCGCTGAATCCGGTCCTCAGCGTGGGCGCGCAGCTCGGCGAGATGTTCGTCGTGCACCGGGGGATGTCACGGGGCGACGCCAAGGCCAGGGCCATCGAGCTGATGGACCGGGTGCGCATCCCGGCGGCCCGGCAGCGGGTGGGCGACTTCCCCCACCAGTTCTCCGGCGGCATGCGCCAGCGCATCATGATCGCGATGGCGCTGGCCCTGGAGCCCGACCTGATCATCGCCGACGAACCGACCACCGCCCTCGACGTGACCGTCCAGGCCCAGGTCATGGAACTGCTCGCGGAGCTCCAGCGCGAGCTCAACATGGGCCTCATCCTCATCACCCACGACCTCGGCGTGGTCGCCGACGTCGCCGACAAGATCGCCGTGATGTACGCCGGCCGGATCGTCGAGACCTCGCCCGTCCACGAGATCTACAGGGCACCGGCCCACCCGTACACCAAGGGCCTCCTGCGGTCGATCCCGCGCCTGGACCAGAAGGGCCAGGAGCTCTACGCGATCAAGGGGCTGCCGCCCAACCTGCTGCGCATCCCGCCGGGCTGCGCCTTCCACCCGCGCTGCCCGATGGCGCAGGCCGTCTGCCGCACGGACGTGCCGCCGCTCTACACCGTGGACGAGGAACGCCGGAGCGCCTGCCACTTCTGGAAGGAGACGCTCGATGCACGCTGACGAGACGGGCCGCGGGGGCGGCGGGTCCACGCTCCAGGCCGAGGCGCCCGTGCGCCCGTACGCCGAGGGCGACCCGATCCTGGAGGTGCGCGGGCTGGTCAAGCACTACCCGCTGACCCGGGGCATCCTCTTCAAGAAGCAGGTCGGCGCGGTCAAGGCCGTCGACGGCGTGGACTTCGACCTCGCGGCGGGCGAGACGCTCGGCATCGTGGGGGAGTCCGGCTGCGGCAAGTCGACCGTCGCCAAGATGCTCGTCCACCTGGAGCCGCCGACCGGGGGCTCGATCCGCTACAAGGGCGAGGACGTCACCAAGCTGTCCGGGCGCGCCCTGAAGGCCGTGCGCCGCAACATCCAGATGGTGTTCCAGGACCCGTACACCTCGCTGAACCCGCGCATGACGGTCGGCGACATCATCGGGGAGCCGTACGAGATCCACCCCGAGGTGGCGCCCAAGGGGAGCCGCCGGCAGAAGGTCCAGGACCTGCTCGACGTCGTGGGGCTGAACCCGGAGTACATCAACCGGTATCCGCACCAGTTCTCCGGCGGGCAGCGTCAGCGCATCGGGATCGCCCGGGGTCTCGCGCTCAACCCCGAGATCATCGTCGCCGACGAACCGGTCTCCGCGCTCGACGTGTCCGTCCAGGCCCAGGTGGTCAACCTGCTGGACCGGTTGCAGACCGAATTCGACCTGAGCTTCCTCTTCATCGCGCACGACCTGTCGATCGTCCGGCACATCTCCGACCGCGTCGGCGTCATGTACCTGGGCAGGATCGTCGAGATCGGCACGGACGAGGAGATCTACGACCACCCGACGCACCCCTACACCCAGGCGCTGCTGTCGGCCGTCCCGGTGCCCGACCCGACGGCCCGCGAGCACCGCGAGCGGATCATCCTCCACGGTGACGTGCCCTCGCCGGCGAACATCCCGTCCGGCTGCCGCTTCCGCACCCGGTGCTGGAAGGCGCAGGAGCGGTGCGAGCTGGAGGTGCCGCTGCTGGCGGTCCCGGCGGTCTTCCGGGACACGGCGACACCCGCCCGGCACGACTCCGCCTGCCACTTCGCCGAGGAGAAGCAGGTGGTGCCGCCGGAGGACCTGCGGGAGAGCCCCGGGGACGACAAAGGATGATAAATGAGCCTCATGTTCGTTAACACAGAGGCAACTTGACCGTCGTCACACCGATATACGGACCTCCCACCATAGAGAGCGTACGGCCGTGCGGGTGCCGTGAACCGGCCGGGGCGTTCATCACGTCGCCCCGGCCGGTTACCCGTACCCGCCCTTCCCCACAGGTCCCCTTGTCCATCGGCGGACCGCGGTGGAGTATCGCCGGTGTGATACTCACGCGGGGAGCCAGAATCACCGGAGCGGTGCTGTGCGCCGTGCTCGCGGCCGTCGTCGCGGGATGGATCGTGCGGGATCTCCGGGCCGTCGGCGACGTATCGGTCCTGCTGCGTTACTGGGCCGGTTACACGGACGGGTGGCCGAAGGAACTCCCCGCCACCCTCCAGGCCGATCCGGTGCTGCTCGTCGTCTACGTCCTCGCCCTGATCGCCGCGCTGCGCTCCTCGGTCGCCGCGTCGACACTGGTCGCCACCGGCCTGGTCACACTCGCCCTGCGGCTGCCGGGCGTCTGGACCATCGGATCGACCTGGATGGACGGGCGGTTCGGCGACGAGCTGCGCACCCGCGCCCTCATCGGCACCTTCGTCGCCCTGGCCGGCGGCCTCGCGCTCGTCGTCACGGGAGCCGCGGGCCGCAGACAACCCCTCGACGCCTACGACTCCGACGAGCCGCCGCCCACCCGGCCCGGACGCGGCGCCGGGGTCACGGCCTTCCTGGCGCTCGGCACCTCGGGCGCGGTCCTGATCGCCTGGGAGATCCGCCAGCTCTTCACGCTGCCCGACGCGATCTATCCCGCCTGGTTCATCGGCGGAAAGGCCCTCACGCTCGGACTCACGGCCACCCCGCCCGGCTGGAGCAGCATCACCCTGGGGGTGCTATGTCTGGTGGTGGCATGGACCGCGCTCTTCCGCGCCGTGCACGCCCGTCCGCTCGGCATGATCGTCGCCGGATTCCTGCTGGTCTCCGGCGGCTGCGGAATCGCCCGTGTCCTCCACAACGGGTGGCTGGAGGACTTCGGCGGGGAGCCGGTCGAGCAGCAGCTCAGCATGGGCACCTCGTTCCTCCTCGCCCTCGCCGGGGCCGCCGCACTGCTCGTCCTGGCGCGCAGGGGCTTCGAGAGCGCCGACGGACGGGGCGAGGGGTACGGCGGCTACGGCTATCCGCAGGGCGGGGCGCCCGGTTACGGCTATCCGCAGGGCGGGGCGCCCGGTTACGGCTACCCGCAGAGCGGGGGGCCCGGCTACGGCTACCCGCAGGCCGACACGCCCCGTCAGGGCTTTCCGCGGAGCGGCGGCGGGCCTGGCAACCCGCCGCCGCCCGCGTCCCCGCCGCCCGGCTGGTGACCGCCGGGCAGGGGGACTCCCGCCCGGGGCCTAAGCCCGGGTCAGCCCCAGGGACCGCCGCAGGAAGTCCACCTGGAGCAGCAGCAGATTCTCGGCCACCTGCTCCTGCGGTGTCATGTGCGTCACCCCGCTCAACGGCAGCACCTCGTGCGGGCGTCCGGCGGACAGCAGCGCGGAGGAGAGCCGCAGCGCGTGGGCGACCACCACGTTGTCGTCGGCCAGACCGTGGACGATCATCATCGGCCGCACCGTGCCGGCCGGCTCGGAGAGCCCCTCGTCCGTGACCAGCGAGTTGCGGGCGTACACCTCGGGCCGGGTCGCGGGGTCGCCGAGATAGCGCTCGGTGTAATGGGTGTCGTACAGCCGCCAGTCCGTCACCGGTGCGCCGACGACGGCCGCGTGGAAGACATCGGGGCGCCTGAGCACCGCGAGCGCCGACAGATAGCCGCCGTACGACCAGCCCCGCATGGCCACCCTGGAGAGGTCCAGCGGAAAACGTCCGGCCAGGGCGTGCAACGCCTCGACCTGGTCGTCGAGGGTGAGCGTGAGATCGTCCCGCACCGCCTTCTCCCAGCCGGGGGAACGGCCGGGCGCGCCCCGGCCGTCCGCGACGATCACGGCGAAACCGTGGTCCGCGAACCACTGGGACGTGAGGTGCGGATTGTGGGCCGCGACCACCCGCCGGCCGTGCGGGCCGCCGTAGGGATCCATCAGGACCGGCAGCGGCCCGTCCGATTCCGTGTACCCGGTGGGGAGCAGCACGGCGCACGGGATCCGCCGTGCGCCCCCCTCCGTCAGCCGCACCCGGGCGGTCAGGACCGGCTCCTGGGCGAGGTTCGCGACATCGGCGATCCGCTTGCCGTCCCGCAGCACCCGCACGGCCGTTCCGGGGTGCTCCAGGGACGCCGAGACCAGCACCGTCACACCGCCCGCGCGCACCGCGGAGTGCACCCCGGAGCCCTCGCTGACGCGCTCCACGCCCAGCTCGTTGACCCGGTACACATGGCTCTGCCCCGTCTCCGGATCCGCCGCACCCTCGCCCGCGGTCGCCTGCACCAGGATGTCGGACTCCCCGATGTCCAGGACCGCCTGGATGTGCAGCTGGTCGCCGGTCAGTGGCCGGTCGCCGACCGAGAGCACCCGCGCGCCCCCCTCGTCGGCAACCCGCACCAGCCGCCCGTCGGGAGCCCAGGCGGGCACCCCGGCGAAAAGATCAAGCCACACGTCGTCCTCGTCGACGTGCACCGTGCGAGTCGCTCCGCTCTCCGCGTCGACGGCCAGGTACAGCTGACTGCGCTGGTCACGGGCCTGCACCAGGAGCAGCGGGGCGCCGTGCGAGGACCAGTGCACCCGCGCCAGGTAGGGAAAGCGGGACCGGTCCCAGACAACCTCCGTGCGGGTGCCGTCCAGGCCCATCACGAAGAGCCGCACCTCGGCGTTGGCCGTCCCCGCCGCCGGATAGGCCACCTCGGCCGGCTTGCTCCCGGGGTGTGCCGGATCGGCGATCCACCACCGCTGTACGGCGCTGTCGTCGGCCCGGGCGACCAGCAGGCGGTCCGAGTCCGGCGACCACCAGAAACCGCGGTAGCGGCTCATCTCCTCGGCCGCGACGAACTCCGCGAGGCCGTAAGAGGTGTGGGCGTCCTCCGGCTCCGCGACCGGCCGGTCACCGTCGCCCTCCGCCCCCACGACGCGCAGCGCGCCCCGTGCCACGTAGGCGATGTGCCGGCCGTCCGGGGAGGGGCGCGGGTCGATCACCGGACCCGGTACGGGCAGGGCGCGTGACGTGCCCGCCCTCAACTCGGCGACGTACGCCTTCCCGGAGAGCGCGAAGGCCGCCAACTCGGCCGCGTCGTCCACCGCGTAGCCCACGATGCCCGCCGAGCCCTCCCGGGTCCGCTCGCGCCGCGCCCGCTCCTGGGGCGACAGCTTCTCCTCCGAACCGCCCAGCAGGGCGTCGGGATCGGCCGCGATCCGCTCCTCGCCCGTCCCGGTGTCCAGCACCAGGAGCCGGTTCGTCCGGTCGGTGCCGGAGGCCGACCGGAGGAACAGCACTCGCGTCCCATCCGGTGAGACGGTGAACGCGCGAGGTGCGCCGAGGGTGAACCGCTGGGTCCTGGCGTGCTGGCGGGGAAAGGTCAACTTCTGCGAGGTCATGGCCCTGAACCTAGCCCGCGACCGCCGGTCCGTGCGCCCCTCGTGCTGCTGTGCCCCGATCAATGCGTCGGCACGGATAGTTATGATCCGTAGCGCTCGGTGGGTATGAACCTGCTGGCTCCATGTGTGCTGCCCGTCCCGACCGTACTGATGGAGGTGAACCGCCGTGGCACTCTCGATTTCGGCGGTGGTGCTGCTGGCGATCGTCGTCTTCCTGCTGATCCGGAAATCCGGACTGAAGGGCGGACACGCGGTGGTCTGCATGTTGCTCGGCTTCTACCTCGCGAGCTCGTCGATCGCCCCGACCATCTCGGAGGTGACGTCGAACGTGGCAGGCATGATCGGGGGGATCAAGTTCTGACGGCCACCCCGCCGGGCGCCCCCGACACCGTGGGGCGTTCGGCCGGTGGGCCGGCCTGCTCGTAGGGTGGTCCCATGAAGGACCTCCCCGCCCGCCGTCTGCTCCTGGTGCACGCGCACCCCGACGACGAGTCGATCAACAACGGCGCCACCATGGCCAGGTACGCGGCCGAGGGCGCCCACGTCGCCCTCGTGACGTGCACCCTCGGCGAGGAGGGCGAGGTCATCCCGCCGGACCTCGCGCATCTCGCCGCGGACCGGGACGGCGGACTGGGCGACCACCGCATCGGCGAACTCGCCGCCGCGATGCGGGCGCTCGGGGTCACCGACCACCGCTTCCTGGGCGGCCCCGGCCGGTTCCGTGACTCCGGGATGATGGGCACCGAGCAGAATCACCGGCCCGGCGCCTTCTGGGCCGCCGACCTCGACGAGGCGGCCGGCCACCTCGTCGGAGTGATCCGCTCGCTGCGCCCCCAGGTCCTCGTCACGTACGACCCCGACGGCGGCTACGGACACCCGGACCACATCCAGGCGCACCGCGCCGCGACGCGCGCGGCGGACCTGGCCGCGGACCCCTCGTACGACGCCGGCGCGGGAGCCCCGCACACCATCGCCAAGATCTACTGGAACCGGGTACCCCGCTCCGAGGCCGAGGCGGCCTTCACGAGGCTGCGGGACACCGCCCCCGACGCCTTCCCGGGGATCGCCGCGGTCGACGACGTGCCCGGTGTCGTGGACGACGCGGAGATCACGGCGGAGATCGACGGCTCGGCGTACACCGCGGCGAAGACCGCGGCCATGCGGGCGCACGCCACCCAGATCACCGTGGACGGACCGTTCTTCGCTCTTTCGAACGACCTGGGGCAGCCCCTCTTCACCACCGAGTACTACGAGTTGGTGCGGGGCGTCCCGGGCGGGGACGACGGTTCCCGCGAACACGACCTCTTCGCGGGCGTGCCGGACGCGGCCCCCGCACCGGGAGCACAGGCATGAGCAGCAGGCAGAGGCCACGCGCCTCGTCGGAGGCGCCGCGCACCAACGCCCCGCCGAGGAGCCCCGGGCCCACCGGCCTCGCGGCGCCCCCGAACCCCGCGCGGATCCCCGTGTACGTGGCTCTCGCGGTGCTCGGCGCGGTCGTCGGGCTCGCGGGCACCCTCGTCCAGGCGGCCCTGTTCCCGGGCGGGTTGCTGCTCGCCCTCGCGGCGTCGGCGGGTCTGTTCCACGCCGGCCGGGTGCTGACGGGGACACAGCTCGGAGCACTGGCGCCGGCGGTCGGATGGTTCATCGCCGTCGTGCTCCTTCTCGGCGGGCGGCCCGAGGGCGACTACGTCTTCGGCCAGGAGCTCGGTCTGGCGCTCTTCATGCTCGGAGGGATGGCCGTGGCTGTGATGTGTGCCACGATGTCGCGGCTGCCGTATCCGGCCAACGGCACCGGCCGAACCGGCAGGTGATGTGGTATGTCCGCTCCCGGATTGCGCCTCCGTGCGGTGATGGGTGCATCCTTGTTCCCCCCGGGCGCGGAGAGTCTTACGGTGGCGGCCAGTATGGTGGTGCGCGCGCCGAGCCGTCCCCTGGCCTGCGGCATGGGGGAAGTACGGGCGGCGGAGCCAATCGGGAGAACCTGCTTTGAGTCGTGAAACTGACAGTTCGTCCTCCGGGCCCCAGGGGCGTGGAGGAGCCGCGTACCCGTCGGGTACGCCGCCGTACGGATCACGCCAGTATCCGTCGCTGCACCCGTCCCAGGACGGGCCGGAGGAGACTCCGGAGCCTGCGGATCCGCCTCAGCCCGAGGAGCCCAGAACAGAGACGACGCTGACGACGCGTATCCGGATCAACATCCCGGGCTCGCGTCCGATCCCGCCTGTCGTCATGCGTACGCCGATGAGCGACGCGTCCGCCGACCGTCCGGACGCCGAGCGCACCGGCTCCACCCCGAGGCCCGGCGCACCCGCGCCGTCGTCCGGTGGAGCGCCCGTGCCCGGCCCGGACGCGCGTGACGGCGGCCCGGCGGCCGACGTCCCGGCAGAGAAGCCCGCCAGGGAGAAGAGCGGCAGCGACTGGTTCGCCCCGCGCAAGGCCCCGGCCCCCGTCCCGGGCGCGGGCGCCGCACCCATGGCCTCGGCTCCGGGCGCGCCCGGGCAGGGCCCCGGTCAGGGACCGGGCCCGCGTCCCGGCTCAGGCCCCGGCGGTCCGTCCGGCGCGGGCAGCGGTCCGACACCGCCCCGCACCGAATCGCCGTACTTCTCGGACGGTCCGCAGCAGCCCGGCGACCGTCCCGGCGCGCCCCGTCCCGGCCGCAGCGCACTCGACGACCTCGACTCCGGTCCTCGGTCCGCGCCGAACCCCGGCGTGCGGCCGCCTGCCGGCCCGGGTCCCTCCGGGCCCACCACCGGCCCGGCCACCGGAAGTTCGTCGCTGACGCCGAACCTCGACCGTCTTCCCGGCGGACCGGGCCAGGCGCCCGGCGGACCGTCCGGCCCCCGGCCGGGCGGCCCCGGCGGCGTACCCCCGCGGATGTCGGACGACACCGCGATCCTGACGCCGCAGGCTCCCGCCCCGGCCCCCGGGCCCGGCGGCAACGTCTCCGGCGACACGCTCACCAGCGGTATCCCGGTCATTCCCGCGGAGCCCCGGTCGGCGTTCCCGGGCGGACCCGGCGGGATCCGGCCGCCGGAGGGCCCCATGGGCGGCCGGCCGGCGGACGAGGACGCTCCGGCTCCCGCACCCCGGCCCGCTCCGAAGGCCGCGGCGCCTGCCAAGAAGGGCCGCTCCAAGCTGGTCCTGCTGGGCGTGGCCGTCGTCGTGCTGCTCGGCGTGGCCTACGGCGCCGGCCTGCTGATGAACCACTCCGAGGTCCCCAAGGGCACCACCGTGCTCGGCGTCGACATCGGCGGAGGCACGAAGGAGGAGGCGGTCACCAAGCTGGAGGCCGCCCTCGGCAAGCGCGCTCAGGCGCCTCTGCAGCTGTCCGTGGACGGCAAGGAGGAGAAGCTCGCCCCCGACAAGGCCGGCCTCACCCTGGACAGCCAGGAGACCGTCCGCGGCGCCGCGGGCAGCGACTACAACCCGGTCTCGGTGATCGGCTCCCTGTTCGGCGGGGCACGTCCCGCCGACCCGGTGATCCCGGTCGACGAGGAGAAGCTCGGGGTCGCGCTGACCGACCTGGCGGGTGTCTCCGGCTCCGCCAACGACGGCACGATCAAGTTCGAGCCGAACAAGGCCGTGCCCGTCCCCGGCAAGTCGGGGAAGTCGCTGGACGTCAACCGGTCGATGATCTCCGTCCGCGACGCCTATCGCGCGCAGGTCCAGACCGGTGAGCCGGCCGTCGTCGAACTGCCGGTGGCCGCCACCGAACCCACCATCACCAAGGCCGAACTGGACCGGGCGATGAAGGAGTTCGCCGAGCCGGCGATGTCCGGCCTGGTCACCATCAAGGCAGGGCCCAAGCAGATCGACTTCGGCCCCGCGAGGTCCCTGCCGCAGATCCTGTCCATGAAGCCGGTCGACGGCAAGCTGGTCCCCGTCTACGACAGGGAAGCGATCGACACCCTGCTGGACGGCGTCTTCGACGGCATCATGATCACCAAGGGCGACGGGAAGAAGCACCAGGTCAGCTCGACCGACGTGGCCCAGGCCATGCAGGGCGCGCTGCTCGGCAAGACCCCCGCGGAGCGCACCGTCGCGATCGACCTGACCGGCGCGGGCTGACCGGACGCGGCAGCTCCGCACGACCGCCCCCGCCCGGACCTCCGGGCGGGGGCGGACGTCATGGGTCCCCGGCACGCAGAGGAGACGGAAACATGTCCACCCCGTGGAGTCTGACGATCGACTGCGCGCACCCGAAGGAGCTGGCGCGATTCTGGGCGCGGGCGCTCGGGTACGTGGAGAAGCCGCCGCCCGCCGGGTTCGGCAGCTGGGAGGAGTGGTTCGCCCACCACGACGTCCCGGAGGAGGAGTGGGACGACGGCGCCTATCTGTCCGACCCGGACGGCACGGGCCCGAGCCTGTCCTTCCTGAAGGTCCCGGAGCCGAAGACGGCGAAGAACCGCCTGCACCTCGATGTGCGGGCGGGCGGCGGCCGTGAGACCCCGTGGGAGACCCGGTGGCCGCGGGTGGCCGAGGCGGTGGAGCGGCTGACCGCCGCCGGCGGCACGGTGATCCGGGTGCACGAGTTCCAGGGGCGGCCGGACCATGTGGAGATGGCCGACCCGGAGGGCCATGAGTTCTGCGTGGTCTGAAGGGGAGGCGTGAGCGGACGGGACAGGGCCCGGCCGCGAGTGCGGCCGGGCCCTGTCTCCCCCCGGGTTATGGGAAGGACACCACCTGGGACGGGATGGTGTCCGTGCCGGATGTGGGGGATCCGGTGTCGTTGATGACGTGGTCGTACTGTCCCTGGCCGCCCAGGGAGACGACGAGCAGGTCGTGGAACTTGACTCCGGGTTTCACCGGGGCCTGGAAGCCGTGCTGCTGGCGGATGGTCGGGTCGACGTTGAAGTAGCAGTAGCTGCCCATGCCCCAGCCCTCATGGGTGGTGACCGAGTCGTCGACCTTGTAGGCGGCGTAGCCCTTGATGTCGCCGTTCTGGATGGCGGCCTGGTCGGGAGCGTCGTACGCCTTCTCGTTCTGGAAGAAGATCGTCCTGCCGTTCTCGCCGGACCACCGGACGTCGTACTTGTTGAAGTGCTCGACGAACAGCCCGGTGGCCAGCACGTCGTCGCCCTTGACGTGGACGCCGTAGTCGGCGCGGTTGGTCTCCCAGCCGACGCCCTCTCCGTGGTCCGCGCGCCAGACCCAGGTGTGGTCGATGATCGTGTCGTCGCTGTTGACGACGATGCTCGTCGTGGCCTTGCCGGGACCGGCGCCACCGATGCGTACGAACACGTCCTGGAGGCTGGTCGGATTGGCCGAGTGGTCAGCCGAAGCGCCGTCGGGGCCGACCTCGATGAGCGTCTCGGAGTTGACCGGTCCCGCGTCCACGAGGAGTCCGGCGAGCTTGACGCCGTCGACGTCGCCGACCTTGATCGCGGTCACCCCGTTGTCCGGGATGATCGTGGCGAGCCCGAGGCCCAAGGCCACGGTGTTCGCACGGTCGATCTCGATCGTCTCGTCGACGTGGTAGACGCCCGGGGTGAACAGCAGGTGCAGCCCCTGGTCCACGGCCGCGTTGATGGTCTGCGCGGTCGCGCCGGGCTTCACGACGTAGAACTGGTCGAGGGGGATGGACTCACCCTCGGGGGACCCGTCGGCCCAGGTCGTGCCCCGTGCGTCGGTGCGCTTGGCGGGGACGAAGACCTTGTAGTCGTCGCCGTCGAGGTAGAGGAAGGGCTTCTCGCGGGAGACCGGGGTGGTGTCCAGGGTCGTGTACGGCGGCTCGGGGAAGCTCTGGGCGGGGGCGCCCTCGACGCCGGAGAACGTCATGTTCCAGACGCCGTTGCCCCAGCTGCCGATGGAGCTGTCGCGGGTGTACCACTGCTGCTGGGAGTAGGGCCCGACCTGGCCGTCGATCTTGCTGTCGGCGATGTAACCGCCGCTGGCCCAGCCGTAGCCGTTCGGCGCGAGGTTGAGGCCGCCCTTGACGTGCATACGGCGGAAGGGAGCGGCCTGGGAGACGGCCCAGCGGTTGGTGCCGTTCACCGGGTTGAGGGCGAGGTTCTCGGCCGAACGCCAGAAGTTCTGGGTGGCGTTGCCGTTGAACCAGCCCGCGTCCACGGTGACATCACCGTTGAAGGTCGTGTCGTCCGGGTTCAGACCGAGTCCGGCGATCGAGGTGTAGAAGCCGATCTGGGCGTTGATGTCGTTGTACGTGCCGGGCTTGAACATCAGCGCGTAGCGGTCGCTGCCGAACTGCGCGGACTCCTGCTTCTTGAAGATCTCGTCGACCTTGCCCTGGATGTCCGGGGTCGAGGGGTCGAAGACCAGCACGTTGGGGCCGAGGTCGCCGCCGCCGGGGACCTCCTCGGCCTCGTCACCGAACGCCGACTGGGCTGTGGGGAAGGCCATGAGCAGCGATACGGCGAGCGCGGCGAAGCCGAGCGTCCTGGACCGGCGGTGCCGGCGAGGCGCGGTGGGGGGCGCGGAACTCGTGGGGGGAACTTGCATGGATGACGTCTCCTGGGTCGTGGTACGGGTGCACGACGGAACCTCGAGAGAGGCGAGAGAGCGCTCTCTCGTGCCGCCGATGTAACCGCTGTCGCCCTGGACACGTCAAGAGGTGTGCGTCAGGAGGCTCGACCGATCGCCGAACGGGCAACAAATGGCGTGGGCTGTACGGCAATTGGGGCACTTTGCGTGCAGACGGTACGGCCCGTGAGTTCACAGGGTGACCGAACGGGAAGGCCTGGGCCCCGCCCGCACGCTTCGGCCTGCCGCGACGCCCTGGACCCCTCGCCCGGGTCATGCCGGGCTCGGGGGATCCGAACGAAAGGCCTAGTTCAGCAGCGCCCTGGCGGCCTGCGCGCGGTGACGGATGGCCTCGGCCGCGGTCGGCTCGATGCCGTCGACGATCTCGGCGTACTCGTCCATCTCCGCCGCCCCCCGCAGGAACTCCCCCCGCTGCACGAGGAGCTGGGCCCGCTCGTAGCGGAGCCTGGCCGGGTGCGAGGGCAGCAGCAGGGAGAGTTCGAGGGCCCACAGCGCCACGTCCGTGCGCTCGGGGCGCGCCGCCGCCCACGCCCGGACGTTGTTCAGGATCCGGAGGACGGTCTCCAGCGGCCTGGCGGGTACCGGCATCGCCGCCGCCGGTGGCGCCCCGGTCGCCCCTGCCACCATCAGGTCCGCGTCCTCGCCGCTCAGGGGCGCACCGCCGGCGAAGGGGTCGGCCAGCACCCGCTCGGCCGGGTCGCCGAAACCGACCACGTAATGGCCGGGGAGGGCCAGCCCGTAGACGGGGGCCCCTGCCCGCCGCGCGACCTCGATCCAGACCACGGACAGCAGGATGGGCAGTCCCCTGCGTCGCCGCAGCACCTGCTGGAGCACCGACGACTCCAGCCGCTGGTAGTCCTGCGAAGAGCCCGCGAAACCACAGCGATCGCCGAGCAGTTCGGCCAGTGCGGACGCCCACGCGCGGGCGTCGCGGGCCCCGTACGGCAGGAGGCCGGCCAGCCGGTCCAGCTCGATCTGCGCCGCGTCGATGCCGTGGGGATCGGCGTCCCCGGGCGACGGCGGCGCCGCCTCCGCGCCGAGCAGCAGGCAGAGCAGCGCGAGGTCGGGCCGCTCGGCGCGCGCCTCCTCGGCGAACCGCCGCCGTCGTTCGGCCGTGCCGGGATCCTCGGCGCTCATGTGTGACACGTCCCCCTCGCTGCTGTCCCCGCTACGCGGGCCGGAAGTGGTGGTAGCTGTGGTGGGTGGCGAAGCCCATGCCGTCGTACAGCGCGCGGGCACCTTCATTGTCCGCCTCGACCTGCAACCACGCGGCCGAGGCGCCCTCGTCCAGCGCCGTGCGGGCCAGCGCCGTCATGACGGCCGTCGCGAGACCGCGGCGCCGGTGCTCCGGGCCCACCTCGACGGCCATGAACCCCGCCCAGCGGCCGTCCACCACGCAGCGCCCGATCGCGGCGGGCACCCCCGCCGGACCGTCGCCCGGGACGGAGGCGAACCACACCGAAGGCCCGCTGCCCAGCACCTTCAGCACATGGGGTCCCGGGGTCTCGAAACGCTGGTACCGGGAGAGCCACGCCTCGTCCGGCTCCCGGGCCAGCCGTACGGCGGAGATGTCCGCGTCCAGGTCCCCTACGGGTGCGAGCGCCGCGATCCGCACCTCGGCGGTCACCTCGCGCCGCCATCCGTGCTCCTCCAGGTCCGCGCAGAGCCGCTCCTGTGTGCCCTCGGCGCCCGTGGAGGTCTGGACGTAGGCGGGCAGGCCCCGTTCCCCGTACCAGCGGCGGACACGCCCGAGCGCCTCGCCGATCGGGAGACCCGGATCGCCGAGCGGCAGCACGGAGTTGGCGCGGCGGGTGAATCCGCCGGCCGCGCGCAGCCGCCAGTCGCCCAGGAGTTCGCTCTCGACGGGCTCCCAGGCGCGCGCGGTCGCCCGGGCGAGTTCGCCGAACGACGCGGCGGGGCCACGGCGGCGAGCCGGGGCCGGAGGCACCACCTTGCCCGCCACCAGCGTCGATTCCGCGATGCGGACGCTCTCGCCGTTCCTCGTCGTGACCGACAGCACACCGGCGTCCCACGATGTGAGAACCCCGACCGTGTCGGTGAACTTCGCGCCCTCGCCCCGCACGTCGGCGGCGCGCCGCACGGACACGCGTTTGCCCACGTCAGCAGGGGTTATGCGAACCTCGAGCCGTCCGCCCATGGTGAATTCCACAGCTCTGTCTGCCCCTCCTGTTCGGATCGTGCCCCGGAACGGAGATACTAGAGGCGGGCATCGACGACGCCGCGCTCCCGCGCGAGAGCCAACGCCCTACCGAGGAGGAACGACAGCGTGACCTACGTCATCGCGCAGCCTTGTGTCGACGTGAAGGACAAGGCCTGCATCGAAGAGTGCCCCGTCGACTGCATCTACGAGGGCTCCAGGTCCTTGTACATCCATCCGGACGAGTGTGTCGACTGCGGAGCCTGTGAGCCGGTCTGCCCGGTCGAGGCCATCTTCTACGAGGACGACACCCCGGAGGAGTGGAAGGACTACTACAAGGCGAACGTCGAGTTCTTCGACGACCTCGGCTCGCCGGGTGGCGCCTCCAAGCTGGGGCTCATCGAGCGCGACCACGCGTTCATCGCCGCGCTGCCGCCGCAGAACCAGTAACGGCCTCACCCGCGGCAGGGAGTGAGCCGGCTCCCTGCCGCGGGCGAGCCGCCGGCGGCGGCACGAGCGCCGCCCGGTCCCGTACGGCTTGTCACCGTGCGGGACCGAGGCGTTTCCCGGCCGCCACGCCCCCGTACGAGAAAGCAGAGTTCCGTGTCCGCAGCAGTTCCCGTCTCCTCCCGTCTCCCGGTCTTCCCCTGGGACAAGCTGGCGCCGTACAAGGCGACGGCCGTGGCCCACCCGGACGGCCTCGTGGACCTGTCTGTCGGTACGCCGGTCGACCCGGTGCCCGAGCTGATCCAGCGGGCGCTGGTCGCCGCGGCGGACAGCCCCGGCTATCCGACGGTGTGGGGGACCGAGGCGCTGCGTGACGCGTTGACCGGCTGGGTGGAGCGCAGGCTCGGCGCGGCGGCCGGTGTGGCGCACGAGAACGTGCTTCCGGTCGTGGGCTCCAAGGAACTGGTCGCCTGGCTGCCGACCCAGCTCGGTCTCGGCGCGGGCGACAAGGTCGCCTACCCGCGGCTCGCCTACCCGACGTACGAGGTCGGCGCGCGGCTCTGCGGCGCAGAGCCCGTCGTCTACGACGACCCGACGGAGCTGGACCCGGAGGGCCTGAAGCTGCTCTGGCTCAACTCCCCGTCCAACCCGACGGGCCGCGTCCTGCCGAAGGACGAGCTGACCCGGATCGTCGCCTGGGCGCGCGAGCACGGGGTGCTGGTCTTCAGCGACGAGTGCTACCTGGAGCTCGGCTGGGAGGCCGAGCCCGTCTCCGTGCTCGACGCGGACGTCTGCGGCGGCACGTACGAGGGTGTCGTCGCCGTCCACTCGCTCTCCAAGCGCTCCAACCTCGCCGGTTACCGCGCGGCCTTCGTCGCGGGTGACGCGGCCGTCCTCGGCGAGCTGCTCCAGATCCGCAAGCACGGCGGGATGATGACCCCGGCCCCCGTCCAGGCGGCGACCGTCGCGGCGCTGGGGGATGACACGCACGTGGCGGAGCAGCGGGAGCGCTACGCGCGGCGGCGCACGGTGCTGCGGGCCGCGCTGGAGGCCCACGGCTTCCGTATCGAGCACAGCGAGGCGAGCCTCTACCTCTGGGCCACGCGCGACGAGCCCTGCTGGGAGACCGTGGCGCGTCTGGCGGAGCTCGGCATCCTCGTGGCGCCGGGCGACTTCTACGGGCCGGCCGGCGACCGCTTCGTACGGGTGGCCCTGACGGCCTCGGACGAGCGCGTGGACGCCGCGGTCAAGCGGCTGGCCTAGGACACGTTCCGGGGCCCGCCCCGGTACGCCGAGGGGCCTCGGGAGTGCGCACTCCCGAGACCCCTCCGTGCGCCCTCGACGGCGCGTGTTCCGGCGGATCAGCCGATCGGCAGGCCCTTGGTCGGCAGGCTCTTGGTCGGGAGGGTGTCCTCCGTCAGCTCGCCGTTCGCCACGGTGCCGGCCTTCTGGAGGGTCTTGCCCGCGGCGGGAAGGGTCGTGCCGACCACCTTGCCGCCGGTCTCGTTCGCCACCTCGGAGCCCTGCTTCGCGGCGGAGTCCAGCGTGCTGCTGAGCCCGGCGCCGTCGAGCGAGGTGAGGCCGCCGAGCGCGGGGGTCTGCGGGAGCCCCGCGGCACCCGCGGCACCGGCCGCGCCGACCACGGGGGCCGCACCCGCGGCGATCAGCAGCGCGGCACGGGCGATCCGGCGGGTCAGGGGGAGGGACATGATGCTCCTTCGACGGGACGTCAACGGTTACGCGGCGGATGTGGAATCCGCCTGTCCGGTGATCGGACGCACTGAACAACCGGTCCGGGGGCGGGGAAGGTTGCGGGGCACCGAGGTAAAGACTGGGTAATGCGTCAGATAATCCGCAACGGAGGAACCCGGGCGGACGGCGCATTCCGAGAGGTGCTGATGAGCCGTCACTTCGGTGCGCGGACAGGGGAATCGGCCCCGATCGCAGGGTCGGGGAAACGGTGGCGGCGGTGGGGGTCCGGCCGTCACCGAACGGCCCGTACGGATGACGGGTCGTACTACTGAGCGAGCCTCATTCGGACCGCTTCCGCGCCCGATTCCTTACGTTCCGTCCGCCAGCCCGACCCGGCGGTCCACGTCCGGCCCGCGTAGGAGACCTCCGCGATCCGCAGGGTCCCGGCCCGCGCGACCGCCCAGTGGGCGAGCTCCCAGCCGCGCCGGGGCGCGGCGCCGTCCGCGGCCCGCACGGGCACCGACACCGTGCCCGCCGCGGAGGCGCCCGCCGACCCGGCCGACGGCAGGACGTCCTTCCCGAAGGCGCGCACCAGGTCGGACCGGACCTCCGCGGCGTCACCGGACTCCCCGGCGGCCGGCGCCGGGACGGTGCAGGTCAGCGAGGCGGGAGCGCGGCCCGTCAGCGCGTCGGCCAGCAGCCGGGCATCGGGCTCGTGCTTGGCGTACGCGTCCGGGAACGCGCTCTTCTGCACCCACTGGGCCGCGACGGTCAGCTTCAGATCCAGATAGCGCGGGACCTCGACGAGGTGCTCGTAGAACTTCCCGGCCGAATAGACCGGGTCCATGATCTGCTCGGGCGTGCCCCACCCCTGCGAGGGGCGCTGCTGGAAGAGCCCGAGCGAGTCCCGGTCCCCGTGGTCGAGGTTGCGCAGGGTGGACTCCTGCAGCGCGGTCGCCAGCGCGATGGTCACCGCGCGCTCCGGCAGTCCCCGCGTGGTGCCCACGGCGGAGATCGTGGCGGCGTTGGCGGCCTGGTCCGGGCTCAGCTCGTACGTACGCCCCTCACCCCCGTCCGCGGGGCCCACGGTGCAGCGGGGCGCGCCCCTGCCGCCCGAGACGTACTGCACGGCCAGATAACCGGCCAGCGCCAAGATCACGGCGAGGGAGGCCGCGACACGGAGGGCGCGGCCGCGGCGGGGAGAGGTACTGGTCCGGGGCACGGGGCCACCGTACTGGAGGGTAGGACCGAGGCCGGGACGCAAGTCCTCTAGGGTCGTGGCCATGGATGGACACACGCTCGACCTCGCCCTGGACGGCCCGGCGCTCACCGCACGGCTGGTCGATTTCCCGTCGGTCAGCGGGCAGGAGAAGGACCTCGCCGATGCCATCGAGGCGGCCCTGCGCCCGCTGCCGCATCTGACCGTCGACCGCCACGGCAACAACATCGTGGCCAGGACGCGGCTGGGCCGTGCCGAGCGGGTCGTGCTCGCGGGGCACATCGACACCGTCCCGATCGCGGACAACGTGCCGTCCAGGCTCGACGACGACGGCGTGCTGTGGGGCTGCGGGACCTCCGACATGAAGTCGGGCGTCGCCGTCCAGCTGCGCATCGCGGCGACGGTGCCGGAGCCCAACCGCGACCTCACGTTCATCTTCTACGACAACGAAGAGGTCGCCGCCCACCTCAACGGCCTCGGTCACGTGGCCGAGGCGCACCCCGAATGGCTGGACGCGGACTTCGCCGTCCTCCTCGAGGGCTCCAACGGCGAGGTCGAGGGCGGCTGCCAGGGCACGCTCCGTGTCCACCTGCGCTTCAAGGGCGAGCGGGCCCACTCCGCGCGCGGCTGGATGGGGTCCAACGCGATCCACGCGGCCGCCCCGGCGCTGGCCCGGCTGGCCGCGTACGAGCCGCGCCGCCCGGTCATCGACGGGCTGGAGTACCGCGAAGGGCTCAACGCCGTGGGCATCGAGGGCGGCGTCGCCACCAACGTCATCCCGGACGCCTGCACCCTGGTCGTCAACTACCGCTACGCCCCCGACATCACCGCCGAGGAGGCCGAGGCGCACGTCCAGGAGGTCTTCGCGGACTGCGGTGTCGACGAGTTCGTCGTGGACGACCACACCGGAGCGGCGATGCCCGGTCTCTCGCACCCGGCCGCCAAGGCGTTCATGGAGGCGGTCGGCGGCGTCGCGCGGCCCAAGTTCGGCTGGACGGACGTGTCCCGGTTCGGCTCCCTGGGCGTCCCCGCGGTGAACTACGGTCCGGGCGATCCGCTCTTCGCGCACAAGCGGGACGAGCACGTCCGTGTCGAGAGGATCACGCACTGCGAGGACCGCCTCCGCTCCTGGCTCACCAGCTGACTCACGGCATTCCCCTGCGCGTAACCTCCGCCGATCTACGCTGAAGCGACACACGCACATCGCAGGTCGGCGGAGGGAGCAGGTCATGGGCAACCCGGAGGACGCACGGATCCCCGAGGGCGCGCAGATTCCCGAGGGTGCGGTGAAGCCCGAGGAACAGCGAATGGGGCCGGTACTGCGCCGCAGGGACCAGGTCCAGCCGGGCACGACCGATCAGCGGCTGCTGGATTCCGAGGGCGACTCGGAGTGGGTCCACACCGACCCCTGGCGGGTCATGCGGATCCAGTCCGAGTTCGTGGAGGGATTCGGCGCGCTGGCGGAACTTCCCAGCGCCATCAGCGTCTTCGGTTCGGCCCGCACCCCGGTGGGCGGACCGGACTACGAGGCGGGCGTACAGATCGGCAAGGCGCTCGTCGAGGCGGGATTCGCCGTCATCACGGGCGGCGGCCCCGGCGCCATGGAGGCGGCGAACAAGGGAGCCAGGGACGCCAAGGGCGTCTCCGTCGGACTCGGGATCGAGCTGCCCTTCGAGTCCGGGCTGAATCCACATGTCGACATCGGCGTCAACTTCCGCTACTTCTTCGTCCGCAAGACGATGTTCGTGAAGTACGCGCAGGGCTTCGTCGTCCTGCCCGGCGGCCTGGGCACGCTGGACGAACTCTTCGAGGCGCTGACCCTGGTGCAGACGGGCAAGGTGACGCGCTTCCCGATCGTCCTGTTCGGCACGGCGTACTGGGGCGGCCTGGTCGACTGGCTGCGGGACACCGTGGTCGCGGGCGGCAAGGCGTCCGAGCGGGACCTGATGCTGTTCCACGTCACGGACGACGTGGACGAGGCGGTCCGGCTGGTCACGAAGGAAGTCGGCCGCTAGGCCGTGTCCGCCTCTCCCCGGTCCGTCCCGGGGAGAGGCGGAGGCCGAGCTACCCGACGCCGCGCCGCGCGACCGCCGGCGGCCGGTGGCCCGCGATGGACGCCACCATGTCGAGGACCTGCCGGGTCTCGGCCACCTCGTGCACCCGGTACACCTGCGCCCCCAGCCAGGCCGACACGGCCGTCGTCGCGAGCGTGCCGATGACGCGCTCCTTGACCGGCCTGTCGAGCGTCTCCCCGACGAAGTCCTTGTTGGAGAGGGAGACCAGCACCGGCCACCCCGTGGCCGTCATCTCGCCCAGCCTGCGCGTCGCCTCCAGCGAGTGCCGGGTGTTCTTCCCGAAGTCGTGCCCCGGATCGATCATGATCCCGTCCGGCCTCACCCCGAGCTCCACCGCGCGCTCGGCCAGCTCCAGGGTCACGCGGAGGATGTCCGCCATCACGTCGTCGTAGGCGATCCGGTGCGGCCGCGTACGGGGTGCCGCGCCGCCCGCGTGCGTGCACACCAGCCCCGCTCCGAACCGCGCGGCCACCTCCGCCAGCTTCGGGTCGACGCCGCCCCACGCGTCGTTCAGCAGGTCCGCCCCGGCCTCGCAGACGGCCTCGCCCACGTCGTGCCGCCAGGTGTCCACGCTGATCACGACGTCCGGGTGGCGGCGGCGCACCTCGGCGACGAAGCCGACCGTGCGACGCGCCTCCTCCTCTGCGGTGACCTCGTCGCCGGGGCCGGCCTTCACCCCGCCGATGTCGACGATCGCGGCACCCTCCGCGACGGCCTGCTCGACCCGGGAGAGCGCGGGTTCGTCGCGGAAGGTCGCCCCCTGGTCGTAGAAGGAGTCGGGAGTCCGGTTCACGATCGCCATGATCACCGGCTCGTGAGGCCCGAACTCCCGCCGTCCCAGCTTGAGCGTCCCGCTGCGCATTCCTGCTTCCTCCCTGTAGCCCGCCTGCGACTTTAGACCGGCCGGCGGGCAGGAGGCCGCACCAGGTCACACGGTGGAGTCCAGGCGTCCGCGCTGCTCGGGGGTCAGTTCGAGGGACACCCCCGCGAGCGCCTCGTCCAGCTGCTCGACCGTGCTGACGCCGACGATCGGCATGACGGCCGGACTCCCTCCGGTCAGCCACGCCAGCACCACGCGGTTGCGGTTCGTGCCGGTCTCGGCGGCGATCTCGTCGAGCGCGGCGAGGCGGCGGGTGGTGCCGGCATGGTCGTACTCCGCCGGCAGCGGCTTGTCCGTGCGCGTGTAGCCGCCGCTCAGCAGCGGCGTGTACGCCCACAGCTCCAGGTCAGGCTGGTGCTCCACGTAATGGAGCACCTCGTCGGTGACCATGCCGAACCGGTGCGACACGGTGGGCCGGGTCCCGGGGCGCGGTTGCAGGTAGGAGTACTGCTGCTGCACTGCGGTGAATCCGGCGGCGCCCCGGTCCCGCGCGATCCGCCTCGCCCGTGCGACCTGCCAGACGGGGTAGTTGGAGCAGCCGAGGCGGTCGACCGCACCCGCGGACACCAGCTCGTCGAAGGCGGTGACCGTCTCCTCCAGTGGCGTGGACGGATCGGGCATGTGGGCCCAGTACAGGTCGACGCGGTCCGTACCGAGCCGTCGCAGGCCCGCCTCGAACGCACTCTTCACGGCTCCGGCCGACAGGCCCTCGGCCGTCTCCGGGAACCGCCCGGCCACGGTCGGCTCGCAGCCCACCTTCGTGCTGATCCTGACCCGGTCACGGACGCCCGGGCGGCGTGCCATCCAGCGTCCGAGCACCGTCTCGCTGTGCCCGCCGAAGCCGGCCGGGTCGGCCCAGAACGCGTAGCAGTTCGCGGTGTCGATCCAGACGCCTCCGGCGTCCACGAAGTGGTCCAGGAGCTCGAAGGAGCGACGCTCGTCCTGGGCCGTGCCGAAGAGCATGGCCCCGAGAATCAGGTTCTTGATCATGTCCCTCACGGTAGGCGGATCCGGTCCGGCGCTACGCTCCAATACCGTGGACCTTTCCCGGACCAATCACGCCTGGGCGACGCTGCTGGACGTCGGCCCCCCGGAACGCGGCCGGCGCCGCCTGCACGACCGTCTGGCTCACGCCCTGCGCACCGCGATACGCGACGGCCGACTCGTGGAGGGCGCCGCCGTGCCCCCGAGCCGAGCGCTCGCCGAGGAACTCGGCTGCTCCCGCTGGGTCGTGACGGAGGCGTACGGGCAGCTCGTCGCGGAGGGGTACCTCTCCGCCCGGGTGGGCTCGGCCACGCGCGTCTCGTGGTCACCGGAGACCGCGCCGCCGCGCCGCCGCGAGCGGCGCGCAGTCGAGCGGCCGCCCATCCGGTACGACCTCGCGCCCGGCCTTCCCGACCTGCGGGCGTTTCCGCGCCGCCGGTGGGCGGAGGCCGTCCGGGCGGTCACGGGCTCGGCCGTCCACTACGACCTCGGCCGGCCCGACCCCACCGGACACGTGGTGCTGCGGACCACCGTCGCGGAGTACCTGCGGCGCTCACGGGGCGCGGACGCGCACGCCGGGTCCGTGTCCGTGTGCGCGGGCGTCACCGACGGCCTGTTCCGCACGTGCCGGGCGCTGCGTGCGGAGGGGATCGCCGATCTGGCCGTGGAGGACCCGGGCTGGGGGCGGCTGCGGGACGCCGCTGCCAGCGCCGGCCTGCGGGTGCACCCGGTGCCCGTCGATCACGACGGCCTCCGCGTCGAGGACCTCGCGCGCACGCCCGCCAGGGCGGTCGTCGTCGGCGCGGCACACCAGTTCCCCACCGGCGCGGTGCTGTCGCCGGAGCGCCGGTCCGGTCTGGTGCGCTGGGCCCGCGAGGCGGACGGCCTCGTCATCGAGGACGACTACGACGCCGAGTTCCGCTACGACCACCACCCGGTGGCCGTCATGCAGGGGATGGACCCGAGCCGGGTCGTCCTCCTCGGCTCCGTCAGCAAGACGCTGTCGCCCGCCCTCGGCCTGGGCTGGCTGGTCGCGCCCGCCGCGATGACCCCGGCGCTCCGGGCTGCGAACCCGGCCGCCGCGGCACCACCGGTACTCGACCAGCTCGCGCTCGCCACCTTCCTCGACCGCGGGTGGTACGACGCCCATCTGCGCGCGTCGCGGCGGCGGTTCCGCTCCCGCCGCGACCTGCTGGTCCGTACGCTCGGCGACCTGGTGCCCGAGGGCCGGGTCTCCGGCACGGCCGCCGGGCTGCACATCCTGCTCCACCTGCCGGACGGGCCCGGCCTCCGCGAGGCGGTCCGGTCCGCGGCCGTCACCGGGCTGCGCCTGTCGGACCTCGACGACTACTGCGCACAGCGGCCGGAGCGGCGCGCGCTCGTCCTCGGCTACGGCAACATCAGCGAGACGGAGATCCCTCCGGCCGTCGAGCTTCTGCGTGAGGCGCTGGGCCCGGCTGTCGCGCGGTAGGGCCCTGACTGTCGGCGGCGCATGGCACGATCTGACCTGGACAGGTATTCCGCTCCCGGGGAGATGCACGTGTTCTGGTTCTTGCTGCTCACGATGGCCGTGGTCGTGGCCGCGGTCACCCTGGCGGTGGTCGGCGGAGGCGGAAGCGCGGTGCTGCAGGACGTCGAGCCCGAGCGGCTCACCGACCCGCTGCCCGCCGGCCGTCCCGTCGGCCGCGCCGATGTCGAAGCCATGCGGCTGCCCATGGCCGTGCGGGGCTACCGCATGACGGACGTGGACGAGGCCCTCGGCCGGCTGGGGGCGGAGCTCGCCGAGCGCGACGCCCACATCGCCGAGCTGGAGTCGGCGCTCGCCGGGGCCCAGGCGACCGCGGTGAACGGCCCCGACCTCTTCAAGCGTCCGGGCGAACCGCCCGCCGCCGGGGACGGTCCGCAGGACGAGGAGGGCGGGCGATGAGCGGCGCGGAGCCGGCGGCGGACGGGCGGCTCCGCTGCCCGTGGGGCCTGTCCACGGACGACTACCTCGCCTACCACGACACCGAGTGGGGCCGCCCGGTCCACGGCGACGACGCGCTCTTCGAGCGGCTCTGCCTGGAGGCGTTCCAGTCGGGGCTGTCGTGGCTGACGATCCTGCGCCGCCGCGAGGGCTTCCGCAGCGCGTTCGCCGGATTCAAGATCTCCGCCGTCGCGGAGTTCACCGACGCGGACAAGGAGCGCCTCCTCGCCGACGCCGGGATCATCCGCAACCGCGCGAAGATCGACGCCACGCTCGCCAACGCAAAGGTGCTGGCCGGCTGGGGCGCGGGCGAGCTGGACGCGCTCATCTGGTCGTACGCACCGGACCCGGCCTCGCGACCGGCCCCGCGCGCGCTCGCCGACGTGCCGGCCGTCACCCCGGAGTCCACCGCGCTGGCCAAGGACCTCAAGAAGCGCTCCATCCGCTTCGTCGGTCCCACGACGGCGTACGCCCTGATGCAGGCCTGCGGCCTCGTCGACGACCATCTCGCCGACTGCGTGGCCCGGGGCGGCGGCCGGTAGGCCTTCCCGTCCGGACCAGGGCGAACCGGTTCCCGTCCGGATCAGGGCGATCCGGACGGAGGACGGCCCTACCTGCCGAGGTATTTCGGCGGCTGCTTGGCGAGGAACGCCTCGACCGCGATCGTGTGGTCCTGCGACGCGCCCGCCCTCGTCTGGAGTTCGTCCTCCTTCTCCAGGGTCTCGGCGAGCGTGTGCCCGGCGCCGTACGCCACGGACGCCTTCAGGGCCGCGTACGCCACCGTCGGACCGTCCGCCAGGGCGCGGGCCACCGCGTGCGCCTCCTTGGCCAGGTCGGCCGCGGGCACCACCTTGTTCACGACGCCCAGCTCGTACGCCTCCTGGGCGGAGATCGAACGCGGGAAGAGGAGCAGGTCGGCGGCGCGGCTCGCGCCGATCAGCCGGGGCAGGGTCCAGGAGACGCCCGAGTCGGCGGTCAGCGCGACACCCGCGAAGGAGGTGTTGAAGGCCGCGGTGTCGGCGGCCACGCGGTAGTCGGCGGCGAGCGCGAAACCGAAACCCGCCCCTGCGGCGACCCCGTTGACGCCCGCGACCACCGGCTTCTCCATCTCCGTGATGGCGCGGACGATGGGGTTGTAGTGCTCCCGCACCGTGCTCAGCGCGTTGCCCCCGTCCGACTCGCGGGCCTCGGAGAGCTTGGCGACGTGCTCCCTGAGGTCCTGGCCGACGCAGAAGGCGCGCCCGGTGGCGGTGAGCAGAACCGCGCGCACGGCGGGGTCGTCCGCGACCGCCAGAAGGGCGTCGCGGAGTGCGACCTTGGCGGCGGTGTTCATGGCGTTCATCGCGTCGGGGCGATTGATCGTGATCGTCGCGAGCCCGTCGCTCACGTCTGTGAGCACCGTGTCAGCCGTGTCGGCCATTGCAGGGTCTCCTTGCGGGTCCGGCGTCATGCCTGTCCAGGCAAGCATGGCGGACTTCGAGCGGGCCGGACATGTGACCTGCGTCTAACGATTGGACCTCGGCTGGGGGCCGACGGTGGCGCAGTATCGCAGCCGGATCGCCGAATTAGGTGGTTTTGCGAGAGCGCGTTGCGCAAGCGATGCCGACCGATGTTGGTCATCGGGGTCTCCGATGCGGGATAATGCGGAGGAAGCATTGTGTTCGACGCCGGTGAGGCAGCGCCTGTCATGGGGCCGCCGGCTGCGATGAGCTGGTTTCAGGAAGGGGAACGAGCATGGCGGCCATGAAGCCGCGGACGGGCGACGGCCCGCTCGAGGTGACAAAGGAGGGGCGGGGCATCGTCATGCGCGTTCCGCTCGAAGGCGGCGGTCGGCTTGTCGTCGAGCTGACTCCGGACGAGGCCGATGCACTCGGTGACGCGCTGAAGAAGGTCGTCGGCTGAGGCGGAGGCGCCCACACTTCACTGCTGCCCCGGCACGGATTCCGTGCCGGGGCAGCAGTGCGTCGGGGGAGACCCGGCGGCCGTGCCCGGACGGGTCGGCTCAGCCGCGTTTCACCGCGCACAGCAGGCCGTCGCCCACCGGCAGCAGCGTCGCCATGAGTTCCTGGCTCTCGCGCACGGCACGCAGGAGCTCGCGCAGACGCAACACCTCGGCCGGCTGGGCGGCCGAGTCGATCGTGCGGCCGTCGGCGAAGACGCCCTCGAAACAGACCAGTCCGCCAGGTCGCAGCAGGCGCAACGATTCAGCGAGGCAGTCCAGGCTCTCGAGCCGGTCGCCGTCGCAGAAGACGAGGTCGTAACCGCCGTCCGCGAGCCGCGGCAGCACGTCGAGGGCGCGCCCCGGGATGAACCGGGCCCGGTTCGTGGCGAAGCCCGCGGCGCGGAAGGCCTCACGGGCGAACTGCTGGCGCTCGGGCTCCGGATCGACGGTGGTCAGAACGCCGTCCGGGCGCATGCCCTGCAGCAGATAGATACCGGACACGCCGGTTCCGGTGCCGATCTCGGCGACCGCCTTGGCGTCCGCGGTGGCAGCGAGCAGGCGCAGTGCCGCACCGGTGCCCGACGACACCGGGCGGAGCCCTGTCTCCTGGGCCCGGTCCCGGGCCCAGAGCAGAGCTTCATCCTCGGCGACAAAGGCGTCGGCGAATGCCCAGCTCGTCTGCCGGTTGGCGGTAATGACCCTCTCCTGTCCCCGTAGTTGGCGCAACGGTGACTGTATCCGCTGGACCCGGGAACCCGCAGATGGGACCGGGCGTTATGAGAGGACGTGGGAGAACACGTGGACCGGGCCCTGCGGCCGGGTCCGGAATGTGCCTCTTGCTCCCGGGGACACCGGGACACCAGCAGGTAAAAAGGCTTATCCGGAGCTAACGGGCGAGGTGGCTATGGTAGGGGCTCCACTGGACACCACCAGAGCCGATAGGGGAGGTGCGGCTGCGCCTGTGGATCGGAGAGGTGCGCTGCGGCGCTTTCTCAGGTCGGCGGGTGAGCCGAAATCCGTGACCGACATCGCTGACCGTTCTTCCAACGATTCCGCACCGACCGCGACCTTCGCCTCAGATGCGGATTCCCAGGCGTGGACCCCGCCCTCATGGGAAGAGATCGTCAGCACCCACAGCGCCCGGGTGTACCGCCTCGCCTACCGGCTGACGGGTAACCAGCACGACGCCGAGGACCTCACCCAGGAAGTCTTCGTCCGTGTCTTCCGGTCGCTGTCGACCTACACGCCGGGCACTTTCGAGGGCTGGCTGCACAGGATCACGACGAATCTCTTCCTGGACATGGTCCGCCGCAAGCAGCGGATCCGTTTCGACTCCCTCGGCGACGACGCGGCCGAGCGGCTGCCGAGCCGTGAGCCGTCCCCGCAGCAGGTCTTCAACGACACGCACTTCGACGCGGACGTGCAGCAGGCGCTGGACACCCTCGCGCCCGAGTTCCGTGCCGCGGTCGTGCTCTGCGACATCGAGGGCCTCTCGTACGAGGAGATCGCCGCCACACTCGGCGTCAAGCTCGGCACGGTGCGCAGCCGCATCCACCGTGGCCGCTCGCACCTGCGCAAGGCGCTCAAGCACCGTTCGCCCGAGGCCCGCGCCGAGCAGCGTTCCCTCGCGGACGCGGTCCTGGCAGGGGAGGGCGGAACGGCGTGAGTGGCACAGGTCCGACCCCCGCGGAACAGCATCTGGGGGACCGCCTCGCCGCGCTTGTCGACGGCGAGCTCAAACACGATGCCCGGGAGCGGGTCCTGGCCCATCTGGCGACCTGCGCCCGGTGCAAAGCCGAGGCCGACGCCCAGCGACGGCTGAAGAGCGCCTTCGCGACCTCCGCCGCCCCCTCACCCTCCGAGGGCTTCCTCGCCCGCCTGCAGGGCCTCCCCGGGGGCCCCAGCGGCAGCGGCGACGGTGCGGACGACGGACCGAACGGCCGCCGGCGCTTCGCGGACGGGATCCTTCCCGTGCTCCAGCCAGGCTCCACGGAAGCAGGCCGCTCGCCGCTGGACGGTTTCGGTTACCTCCCGACCGCCCACGGCTCGACCGCCGTGCTGCCGGGCGGCGCGTCCGGTTCCGGCTTCCGCATCCATGACGTCGCCCGGGACCCCGACAGGTCCCCTTGGCGCGCCCGGCGCTTCGCGTTCGTCGCGGCCAGCGCGGTCTCGCTCGCGGCCATCGCGCTGGGAGGCTCGCTCCCGCTCGACCAGACCCCCGAGGCCCCCCTCAGCGCCGAAGGCGCGCGCAGCAACGCGACCCCGCTCGACGCCGAGGAGCGGACCGGCAGCGCCAGCGCGGCGGCCAGCCGCAGCGGCGGCGGCGCACTCGCCGTCGGACAGGGTCAGGATCTCCGGCCGGGCGCCGTCCCGTCCTCGTCCGCCCAGCCGGCGCCCTCGCTGCTGAGCACCTCGGCGCTCACCGGAGGGACGTTCGCCTTCCCGGTGCTGAACGTGACCGTGCCGCCGCTCATACGCCCGACCGACGCCGGCCCGCTGTACTCCTCCTCGCCGCGCGCGGCAATGGAGCCGAAGCCGTCCACGACGGCCTCCGCCCCGCCGCTGCGGGAGCGCGCCATGCCGCTCACACCACTGCGCTGACCGGGACCCTGCGCGCGGATTCGCAAACCTGGTTGAATTCCGGGAGGGACGCCTCCATGAGGCGTGCAAGGGCCAGTTGCGGGGAGAGCATGGACGACGGGAAGCCCAGCGGGCCGAAGACGAAGTGGTGGAGCCGTCCTTCCACGGAACGGGCCCGTCCGGCCGGTCCGGAGGACGCGGTGACCGTCGCCGACGTGAGTGGGACGACGCCGCCCCCGCACACGGAGCGGACGGCCGACGAGGCCGCCGCACCCACAGCCGGAGAGCCGCCCGCGACGGACGGCGACTACATGCCCGCCCCACCGGCCGCCCAGCCGCCCGCCGAGCCGCCTGCCGTGCCACCCGCCGACGCGCCCGCGCCGCCGGACGGCGAGCCTCAGGACTTCACGACCGCGCCACCGGCCGCCCAGCCGGCGGCGCACCGTACGCAGCCGCTGCACGCGCCCGACGAGTACAGCACCCCGCCCTACGGCGGTCCGGGGCCCTGGGCGCCCGCGCCGCCCGTGCAGCGCCCGGTGCCGACTCCGGCCCACGGGACCCCCGTACCGCCGCCGTACGCGGGGACGAACGGGCACGGCGTGGCCGCCCCCGCGCCCGTCCCCGCAGCCGCCCCCGTGCCGGTGCCTGGCGACCAGGGGCACTCCGAGGGCTGGGCGCCCCCGCCCCCGCCGCACACCGTGCAGCAGCAGCCCCCCGCGCCGGCCCCGCAGGTTCCGCAGCAGCCCTCGCAGTGGCTGCGGTACGACCCCTGGGGCAGCACATCCCCGCAACAGCCGTTGAGCCACCCCGACCCCGGCCAGGGGCCGGACACCCGGTCGCGCAGGAGCCGTCGGGGCTCCCTCCTCGTCGGGGCCGCGCTGCTCGCCCTCGTGGCCGGTGGGATCGGTGGCGGGATCGGTGCCTACGTCGAGCGCAACGGCGGCCTGACCACGGTCGAACTGCCCCAGTCCGGCCGGGACGACGGCGGCCGGGCACCCGACAGCGTCGCCGGGATCGCCTCCAGCGCGCTGCCCAGCGTGGTCACCCTGCACGTCAACGGCTCCGCCGAGTCCGGCACCGGCACCGGCTTCGTCCTCGACGACAAGGGCCACATCCTGACCAACAACCACGTGGTCGCCCCCGCCGGCTCCACCGGCGACATCACCGTCACGTTCAGCGGCGGGGAGAGCGCACCGGCCGAGCTCGTCGGCAAGGACAGCGGCTACGACCTGGCCGTCGTCAAGGTGACCGGTGTCTCGGGCCTCAAGCCGCTGCCCCTCGGGAACTCCGACAACGTGCAGGTGGGCGACCCCGTGGTGGCCATCGGCGCACCCTTCGACCTGTCCAACACGGTCACCTCCGGAATCATCAGCGCCAAGCAGCGTCCCATCACCGCGGGCGGCGAGAAGGGCGACGGCACCGACGTCAGCTACGTCGACGCGTTGCAGACCGACGCCCCGATCAACCCCGGCAACTCCGGCGGCCCCCTGGTCGACGCCGAGGCCCGGGTCATCGGCATCAACAGCGCCATCCGCGCCGCCGACAGCGGATCCGCTCTCGACGGCGGCCAGTCCGGCTCCATCGGCCTCGGCTTCGCCATACCGATCAACCAGGGCAAGCGCGTGGCCGAGGAGCTGATCAACACGGGCAAGGCCACCCACCCCGTGATCGGCGTCACGCTGGACATGGAGTTCACCGGCGACGGAGCCAAGGTCGGCGGCAAGGTGGCGGACGGCGGGGCGGCGGTGACCGAGGGAGGCCCGGCCGACAAGGCGGGCATCCGGGAGGGCGACATCATCACCGAGGTGGAGGGCCAGCGCGTGCACAGCGGCGAGGAACTGATCGTCAAGATCCGCGCCCACCGGCCGGGCGACCGGCTCGGGCTCGTCCTGACCCGCGGTGGCAAAGACCTGTCCATGACTTTGACGCTGGGTTCGGCGAGCGGCACCTGACGGCCACCGGCAGGTACCGCACGGACAGCTTCGCCGGGTACCGTGGAGCGGTCCGGGCCCCCTGACCTGGCGGCGGAGAACACGCGGAGACCACGCAGAGAACACGAGGAGCAGCAAGGTGTTCAATGACATAGGCGCACTCGAGCTGCTGACGCTCGTGGTTCTCGCCGTGCTCGTATTCGGTCCGGAGAAGCTGCCGAAGGTCATCCAGGACGTCACGCGCACCATCCGCAAGATCCGTGAGTTCTCGGACAGCGCCAAGGAAGACATCCGCTCGGAGCTCGGGCCTCAGTTCAAGGACTTCGAGTTCGAGGACCTCAACCCCAAGACGTTCGTCCGCAAGCAGCTCATGGACGGGAACGACGACCTGGGGCTCAAGGAGATCCGCGAGAGCTTCGACCTGCGCAAGGAGATGGCCGAGGTCACCGACGCGGTGAACGGCCGCGAGAGCGCCTCGTCCACAGGCACCGCCGCGGCGGCCTCCGGCGCGGCAGCCGCGTCCGGTGCCGCCGCCACGCCGGACCTCCTCAAGAAGCCCGCGCAGCCGGCCAAGGACGAGCGCCCGCCCTTCGACGCAGACGCCACCTGAGACCCGTCAATCCCGACTCGTCCGGACGCTATGGCTATTCTCCATCTGTCCGGTTGCGAGGTTGCCCATGCCCACGGGGGGAGGGCCGCTCCGGATCAGTGAAAGATCGAGGAGGCGGCCGGGCAGATGGAGACGACGAGTCGGGTAGGGGCGGATGGTGCGCCCAGCACAGTCACCGCAGAGGAGGTGCCGGCGACCCGGCGTACTGTCGACGGCTATCTCAAGGCGTCGTTCCCCTGGTATGGGCTGGACGAGGCCTTCACGGGCCCGCGCTGGCTGATGCACGTCACCGCCGCGGCGGACGACACGGTGCAGCACGGTTCCACCGGGCACGGCGAGGAGCCCGTCGTACGGGCCGACGCGGGGGCCGAGAAGGCGCGCTTCGCGGTGGTCGTGACCGTGGGCAGCAGCCCCGTACGGGACAGCGACGACGGTACGGGGGTCCTGGACGCCACCACGGTCTCGTCGGCGGCCTGGCTGGCGGGGTCCGGCCTGCTGGACTGCACCTGGCCCCCGCAGATGGACCACACCCTGCGTGGCGAATGGCTGAACCAGCAGACCGATACCGCGTTCGAGCTCGCGGACGACCTGGGCCGGGAGCCCTGGTCGACGCTGTCCCTTCCGGTGGACGGCGTGCCGGTGGACTTCCACTACCGCGAGTCGGAGTTCGGCTGGGTGCTCGCGGGCTCGGCCCCGGACGGGGTGCACATCGGCGCCTACGGGCGCGGCATGAGCGCCTACGGCCTGGGATTCTCGGTGATCGGCGACATCGCCTCGTACGAGAACTGAGCGAACGCGTGGGGGCGGCCTCCTCAGGAGACCGCCCCCACCCGTACGTCGCTCAGAACTTGTTGCGCGGGGTGAGCCCCAGGGACATGCCCGACAGGCCGCGCTGACGGCCGCTCAGCTTGTCCGCGATGGAGCGCAGCGCCGAGCCCGCGGCGGAGTCCGGGTCGGACAGGACGACGGGCTTGCCCTCGTCGCCGCCCTCACGCAGCCGTACGTCGATCGGGATGGACCCGAGCACCGGGACCTCGGCGCCGACCGTCTTCGTCAGTCCGTCGGCGACCCGCTGCCCGCCGCCCGAACCGAACACGTCGACGATCTCGTCGCAGTGCGGGCACGGCATGCCCGACATGTTCTCGACGACACCGACGATCTTCTGGTGGGTCTGTACGGCGATGGAGCCGGCCCGCTCGGCCACCTCGGCAGCGGCCTGCTGCGGGGTCGTGACGACCAGGATCTCGGCGTTCGGGACGAGCTGCGCCACGGAGATCGCGATGTCACCGGTGCCCGGCGGCAGGTCGAGCAGCAGGACGTCGAGGTCGCCCCAGTACACGTCGGCGAGGAACTGCTGAAGCGCGCGGTGCAGCATGGGGCCGCGCCACACCACCGGGGCGTTGCCCGGGGTGAACATGCCGATGGAGATCACCTTCACGCCGTGCGCCGACGGCGGCATGATCATGTTCTCGACCTGGGTGGGCTTGCCGTCGGCGCCGAGCATCCGGGGCACGCTGTGCCCGTAGATGTCCGCGTCGACCACACCGACCTTGAGCCCGTCGGCCGCCATCGCCGCCGCGAGGTTCACCGTCACCGAGGACTTGCCGACACCGCCCTTGCCGGACGCGACCGCGTAGACGCGGGTGAGCGAGCCGGGCTTGGCGAACGGCACCTCCCGCTCCGCCGTGCCGCCGCGCAGCGACGAGGCGAGCTCCTTGCGCTGCTCGTCGCTCATCACGTCGAGCGTGACCTCGACCCGCGACACGCCCTCGACGCGGGCCACCGCGTCGGTGACGTTCTTCGTGATCGTCTCGCGCATCGGGCAGCCGGAAACCGTGAGATACACGGTGACAGCGACTACACCGTCAGGATCGATCTCGACCGACTTCACCATGCCCAGCTCGGTGATCGGTCGGTGGATCTCCGGGTCGTTCACTGTCGCCAGCGCTTCGCGCACCGCGTCTTCCGTAGCCATATGGACGATGTTACGGCTACGGGGGCTACGCGCGGGTAGCGCGTCAGCGGTCGCCTTCGTCACTCTCGACCTGCGAGAGGATCCGGCGTTCCTCCATGTCCTTCACCATGGCCTCCAGCTCCGAGCGGATCCAGTCCCGTGTGGCGACCTCGCCGAGGCCCATCCGGAGCGCGGCGATCTCCCGGCTGAGGAACTCCGTGTCCGCGATCGAGCGCTCGTTCTGCTTGCGGTCCTGCTCGTGGGTGACCCGGTCACGGTCGTCCTGGCGGTTCTGCGCGAGGAGGATCAGCGGGGCCGCGTAGGAGGCCTGGAGGGACAGCATCAGGGTCAGGAAGATGAACGGGTACTCGTCGAACCGCAGTTCCTCCGGCGCGAAGATGTTCCACACCACCCACAGGATGATGATCAGGGTCATCCAGACGATGAACCGCCCGGTGCCCAGGAAGCGGGCGATGCGCTCGGAGAACCGGCCGAACGCCTCGGGGTCGTACTCGGGCAGCAGCCGGCGCCGCGGTGCCTTCGGCTGGTCGAGCCGGGGACGCGGCGGGCGCACGATGCCCGAGGCGCCTGTCGGCACGGCCCGCGCGCGGTCCTCAGCGGCCACCGGTGATCTCCTCCTCGCCCAGGAAATCCGTCTCGCGCCAGTCGTCGGGCAGCAGGTGGTCCAGCACGTCGTCGACGGTCACCGCGCCCAGCAGCGAGCCGCTCTCGTCCACCACGGGCACCGAGACCATGTTGTACGCGGCCAGATAGCTGGTCACGGCGGGCAGCGGGGTGTCCGGCGCCAGGGGGACCAGATCGCTGTCGACGATCGAGCTGACCAGGGTGAACGGCGGGTCCCGCAGCAGCCGCTGGAAATGCACGGTGCCCAGGTACTTGCCGGTCGGGGTCTCGTCCGGCGACCGGCAGACGTACACCTGGGCGGCGAGCGCGGGGGAGAGGTCCTGCTGGCGGACCCTGGCCAGCGCGTCCGCGACCGTCGCGTCGGGCCGCAGGATGATCGGCTCGGTCGTCATCAGCCCGCCCGCGGTCCGCTCCTCGTACGCCAGCAGGCGCCGTACGTCGGCCGCGTCGTCCGGGCGCATCAGGGCGAGGAGCCGTTCCTTGTCCGCCTCCGGCAGCTCCGAGAGCAGGTCGGCCGCGTCGTCCGGGTCCATCGCCTCCAGGACGTCCGCGGCGCGGTCCTCCGCCAGCTTGCCCAGGATCTCCACCTGGTCGTCACCGGGGAGCTCCTCCAGGACGTCCGCGAGCCGGTCGTCGTCCAGGGCGGCGGCGACCTCGGCCCGGCGCTTGGGCGTCAGGTGGTGCAGGGCGTTGGCGACATCGGTGGGGCGCAGCCGTTCGAAGGTCGCCACCAGGTTCTCGGCGCCCTGCCCGTGCTCCTCCAGCGAGAAGCCGCTGATCGCCGACCACTCCACGGTCAGCGTCTCGCCCTTGCGGCGGAGAGCCCCACCGCGTCCCTTGCGTACGAAGAACTTGTCGATCTCCCAGTCGCGGCGGGCCGGGAGCTGCTGGATGGCGACGTCGAGGACGGTCACCTCCTCGTCCGTCTCCTTGAGGCGCACCCGCCGGTCAAGGAACTCGCCGAGGACGAGTCGCTCGGTCGGGCGCTGCTCGAAGCGCCTCATGTTGACCACGCCGGTGGTGATGACCTGGCCGGACTCGACGCCCGTCACCCGGGTCATGGGCAGGAAGATACGCCGCCGGCTCACGACCTCGACCACCATGCCGAGCAGCCGTGGCGGCTTGCCGCCGACCCGGAGCATCGCCACCAGATCCCGGACCCGGCCGACCTGATCACCATTCGGGTCGAACACCGGTACGCCGGCGAGGTGCGAGACGAAAACCCTGGGAGTCACTGCCGCCATCCTGTGCGCCTCCCTCTGTCCCTCACATCCTCCTTTGCCGTGATCAGGCTAGCCCGTACCGGTCCGTCACGCCCTGGCGGGCCGTCCGTACGGCGCTCTGCCGAATGGCGTACGCGGCACGGGTACGCTGCCGTCTGCCACCCCCAGACACACAGATGAGAGGCAGTGCGCCTGTGACCTCTTCCGCCCCGGCCGTCCGGGCCCACCGCCGGACCGCTCTCGCCGTGGTGCTCTGCGCGGGGCTGACCGTCGCGCTCACGGCCTGCGCGGGAGAGGACCCGGACAAGGGGACCAACGGCGTCGGCAGACTGACGGCCTCCCAGATCGAGAAGAAGGCGCTGGCCGCCGCCGGGGCCGCGGACGCGGTGCGGCTGACGGGCAAGCTGGTCAGCAAGGGCGGGACGTACACCCTGAACATGCAGCTCAGCAGCAAGGGCGGCACGGGATCGGTCACCTCGAAGCAGAACACGTTCGCGCTGCTGCGCATCGGTGACGAGCTCTTCCTCAAGGCCGACGCCGGCTTCTGGAAGGACGAGAAGGCCGACGACGAGAGCGACCAGGCGGCCGACAAGCTCGGCGGCAAGTACGTGAAGGTGCCGGAGGACGACCCCACCTACCAGCAGCTGCGCGGCTTCACGGAGAAGAAGACGCTCCTCGACGGGATGCTCTCCCTGCACGGGAAGATCAACAAGGGCGACCGGGACACGGTCGGCGGCGTGCGCACCGTGCAGATCATGGGTGGAAAGGGCGAGGGAGGCGCACTGGACGTCTCCCTCAAGGGCACTCCGTATCCCCTGCGTGTGGCCCGGGGCGGCGGCGGCGGGACCGTCACGCTCGCCGACTGGGGCCGGTCCTTCACGCTGGAGGCACCGCCCGAGGACGGCACCGTCGACTACGGCGGCGAGCTGCCCAGGTCCTCCGGCTGACGGAGCCGTCCGGCTGCCCGAGCACCCGGCTGCGGTCGCGCTCCGCGCCGGGCGATGCGGTCAGCGCTTACCGCGGCGCTTCAGCAGCAGCCGGGGGAGTGCTGCCGGCGCCGTGCGCCGCGTCGTCGCCCCGGTGGGGAGCGGCGGTGCGGCCAGCGAGGTGTCCGGCAGGTCGGTGCTGGAGGCGCCGGGCGTCAGCCGTACGACGCGGCACTCACGCGCCCAGCGCTCCGTCAGCTGTTCGGCGTCCGGCGCGTTCAGCCGTTTGCCCTTGAGCTCGCCCACCGCCGCCTCCCACTCCTCGGAGTGCGGCTCCAGCACCGTGACGGCGGCGGTCCAGGCCACGAGCCTGCCGCCCTTGTCCTTGCTGCGTACGGTCACCTCGGCGGCGGCCCCGGAGTCGAGCCCGGAGGGGAGCGGCTGCTCCCCGGGGCCGTCCCCGACGAGCACGGCCGCACCCTCGTGCCACACGTGCCACAGCGCCCGGGAGGGGCCGGTGCCCCGCACCCAGATCAGGCCGGACTTCTTGGTGGCCTCCTCGACGAGAGCCCGGGCAAGCAACACGTCAGCAGCAGTCATGCCCGAACTCTATTAGAGAGTCCGTCAGAGCCAGCCGTTGCGCTTGAGGGTGCGGTGGATGGAGAAGCAGACGACGCCGATGAGCGCCATCACCATCGGATAGCCGTACGTCCAGCGCAGTTCCGGCATGTGCTTGAAGTTCATGCCGTACACCCCGCAGATCATCGTCGGTACGGCGACGATCGCCGCCCAGGACGTGATCTTGCGCATGTCCTCGTTCTGCGTGACGGTCGCCTGCGCCAGATTGGCCTGGAGGATCGAGTTGAGCAGCTCGTCGAAGCCGATGACCTCTTCGTGCACGCGGGCCAGGTGGTCGGCCACGTCGCGGAAGTAGTTCTGGATGTCGGGGTCGATCAGCCTCATCGGGCGCTCGCTCAGCAGCTGCATCGGCCGCAGCAGGGGGGACACGGCGCGCTTGAACTCCAGCACCTCGCGCTTCAGCTGGTAGATCCGGCCCGCGTCCGACCCGCGCGGGGTCCCCTTGGCGGGGGTGGAGAACACATCGATCTCCACCTCGTCGATGTCGTCCTGCACCGAGGCCGCCACCGCGATGTAACCGTCGACGACGTGGTCGGCGATGGAGTGCAGCACGGCGGACGGGCCCTTGGAGAGCAGCTCGGTGTCCTCCTGGAGCCGGTGGCGCAGGGCGCGCAGCGAACCCTGCCCGCCGTGCCGGACGGTGATCACGAAGTCCCGCCCGGTGAAGCACATCACCTCGCCGGTCTCGACGACCTCGCTGGTCGCGGTGAGTTCGGCGTGCTCGACGTAGTGGATCGTCTTGAAGACGGTGAACAGCGTGTCGTCGTAACGCTCCAGCTTGGGCCGCTGATGGGCGTGGACGGCGTCCTCGACGGCGAGCGGGTGGAGGCCGAACTCCCGGGCGATCCCGGCGAATTCCTCCTCGGTCGGCTCGTGCAGGCCGATCCAGGCGAAGCCGCCCTCCTCCCGCACGCGCAGGATCGCCTCGCGCGGTGTCAGGCAGGCGACCTCGGTGACCCGGCGCCCGTCCCGGTAGACCGCGCAGTCGACGACGGCGCTGGAGGCGGACGGGTCACGGGTGGCGTCGTAGCTGTTGTACGGGGTGTTGCTCTTGCGCAGGGACGGGCGCACGGCGGCGCGCAGGTCACGGATCATCGACATGGCTGGCTCCTCTTCACGGAGGGCCGTCGGTGGGCACGTGGAACTGCCCGGAATGGGGACGTGCGCTCACGTCCGCAAAGCGGGCGGCACCGCGTGGGCACGATGACGGCGTTCGCTACAGACAGGCAAAAACGCGGGGCTCTTCCGGTGCGCGAACTGCCGTGGTGACGTCCGGGAAGGGCGTCAGATCACAGAAGGAAGGCGTCGTGCGGAAGGGCGGTTGGTACTGCACGGTCGACTTGGATCCACCGCAGCCCCACCTCCTCCGGCCGGTCCCCCGTGGGGGATCACGTGTTGTCAGGACTGAGAGCGCGCTCCGCGTGCTGTCCCGACCGACGCCTCAGGCTATCAGCCGGTCGAGGAGCCAATCCCTTTCTGTTCCCATTCCTTACGCGATCTATGCTCGCGGGATGGGAGAAATTCTTGATCTGGTCGAGGCCCGGCTCCGTACGGCGCTGGGGGAACCGGACGCACGCGCCGATGTGACGTTCCTCGGCACGGACCGCATCGAGGTGCTCCGCTTCATCGACGGCGATGTCGTGCGCTACGCCACACTCGGCATGTCCGCCCAGCCGATGGCCGACCCGACCGCGCCGCTGGCCGACCCCGTGAAGGGCCCGCGCGCCGAACTGGTCCTGTCCGTGCGGGTGGGGCTCGCCGACACTGACCAGGTGCTGCGGCCCCTCGCGGTGCTGGCGGCCTCCCCGCAGGTCGAGGGGCTGATCGTGGCCCCCGGTGCGTCACTGGACCTCGGGCAGCCGCTGTGGCCGGGGGCGCCCTTCGGCTCCGTCCTGGTCGCCGAGCCGGGCGGCCTGGTGGAGGACCTCGAACTCGACGCGCCGATGGACCCGGTGCGCTTCCTGCCGCTGCTGCCGATGACCCACAACGAGGCGGCCTGGAAGCGTGTGAGGGGCGCGCAGGAGCTCCAGGAGCGCTGGCTCTCGCAGGGCACCGACCTGCGGGACCCGCTGCGCGCGTCCGTGCCGCTGGACTGACCCCCGGGGCGAGGGAAGCCCCGCCGCGCGGCCAGGAGGGGGGAACCGCGGGCGGGGCCGGCGAAGGGAGGCCGGAGGTCAGTCGGCGAAGACGGTGACGCCGTCCTCCGTGGCGTGACGCGGCTCCAGCTCCTCCGCCTCGTGAGTGAGCGCCGCGCGCCGGATCCAGACGACCACCGCACCGACGAGGGCCGCGACGGCGGCGACGACGAACGGCGTGTGGATGTCGCTCCACTCCTCGATCTTCGGTGCGAGGTAGGGCGCCGCGGCCGCGGCGAACCAGCGGACGAAGTTGTAACCGGCGCTCGCCACCGGGCGCGGCGCGTCGGAGACACCGAGGGCCAGTTCGGTGTAGACGGTGTTGTTCATGCCGATGAAGGCGCCCGAGACGATGGTGCAGACGACGGCCGTCGTGTGATTGCCGTAACCGAGGATCACCAGGTCCGCGGCGAGCAGCACCAGGGAGCCGCCGACCACCTTCAGCGAGCCGAAGCGCCGTTGCAGACGCGGAGCCACGAGCACCGAGAAGACGGCGAGCAGCAGGCCCCAGGCGAAGAACACCGCCCCCGACCTGTACGGCGACATGTTCAGCACGAACGGCGTGAAGGCCAGGATCGTGAAGAACGCGTAGTTGTAGAAGAACGCCGACGTGGCGACCGAGGCCAGTCCGCCGTGGCCGAGCGCCCTCAGCGGGTCGAGCAGTGAGGTCTTCCTGGCCGGCTTGGGCTGTTCCTTGAGGAACGCGGTGATGCAGACGAACCCGATCGCCATCAGGGCGGCGGTGCCGAAGAACGGGTAGCGCCAGCTGGCGTCGCCGAGCAGGGCGCCGACCAGCGGCCCGCACGCCATGCCGAGGCCGAGCGCCGACTCGTACAGGAGGATCGCCGCCGCGCTGCCTCCGGCGGCGGCGCCGACGATCACCGCGAGGGCGGTGGAGACGAACAGGGCGTTGCCCAGGCCCCAGCCCGCCCGGAAGCCGACCAGTTCGGCGACCGACGAGGAGGTTCCGGAGAGCGCGGCGAAGACGACCACCAGTGCCAGGCCGGCCAGCAGCGTCCTGCGCCCCCCGATGCGGCTGGAGACGAAGCCGGTCACGAGCATCGCGACGGCGGTGATCAGGAAGTACGAGGTGAACAGCAACGACACCTGGCTGGGTGTCGCCTCCAGCCCCTTGGCGATGGACGGCAGGATCGGGTCCACCAGGCCGATCCCCATGAAGGCGACGACCGAGGCGCCCGCCGTGGCCCAGACGGCCTTCGGCTGGCGCAGGATGCTGGTCGCCCCTTCGTCGAACGGATCCTCTGCCGGCATGGGTCTCTCGCTCTCCACTAGGCCGTTGCGTTATACACAGAATAAGTTAGACAAGCTAATAGATGCAACCCACATCTATTTTTGCCGGTCAAAGCCGCGCTGCGGACGGGTGATCGTCCTTGACGCGGCGACGACCGGGGAGGACCGTTGGGCGTTATGAGGGGCGAACCCAGTTGCCCGAAGTGCGGTGGCCGGGTCAGGGCGCCCGGCCTTTTCGCCGATGCCTGGCAGTGCTCCGCACACGGCCAGGTGCACCCGATGCAGCCGGTGGTCCCGCCCAGCGTCGAGGCGCTGGGTGTGGTGGTGCACCGGGCGCAGGTGCCGGTGTGGATGCCCTGGCCGCTCCCGGTGGGCTGGCTGTTCACGGGCGCGGCGTACGCGGGCGACGACCGCAGCGGCGGCCGGGCCACCGCCGTCGCGTGCTCGGGCCCCGGCCCCCTCGGAGGCATGGGGGAGCTGCTGCTCATCGCCGAGGAGCTCGGCGTCGGGCTCGGTGCGCGTTACGCGGGTATCGACGGCCCCGACCCCGGCTCCGGACTGGCCGTCGAGGCCGCCCCCGACGCCAAGGTGCTCGCGGCGGGACGCCCCGCCCCGCTCTGGCACGTCAGGAACGCGCCCGCCGACCGTGCGGTCTTCGCGGGCGAGGCCCGTGGCCTGTGGCTCTGGGCGATCGTCTGGCCCGAACAGTCCGGGCTGCTGATGTACGACGAACTGGTGCTGACCGACCTGCGCGACGCCGGAGGGGAAGTGGACCTCCTGCCGTGCGGGGCGCTCACCCCGCGGCTGCTCACACCGCCCTGACCCGGCGGCGGGAAGGGGCCGGACGGGGCACACCCGGCGGTTATCCTTGAGCGTCCCCTGTCCGCCCGCCAGCACTGGAGTACGCGTCGTGCGCATCGATCTGCACACCCACTCCACCGCCTCGGACGGCACGGACACCCCTGCCGAGCTGGTGGCCAACGCGGCGGCGGCCGGCCTCGACGTCGTCGCGCTGACCGACCACGACACGGTGGGAGGCCACGCGGAGGCGCTGGCCGCCCTCCCCGAAGGGCTCACGCTCGTCACCGGCGCCGAACTCTCCTGCCGCGTCGACGGCATCGGCCTGCACATGCTGGCCTACCTCTTCGACCCGGCCGAGCCCGAGCTCTCCCGTGAGCGCGAGCTCGTCCGGGACGACCGGGTACCGCGGGCGCAGGCCATGGTGCGCAAGCTCCAGGAGCTGGGCGTCCCGGTCACCTGGGAGCAGGTCGCGCGGATCGCCGGGGACGGCTCGGTCGGCCGCCCGCACGTCGCGACCGCGCTCGTGGAGCTCGGCGTCGTCGACACCGTCTCCGACGCCTTCACCTCGGCCTGGCTCGGCAACGGCGGACGGGCGTACGCCGGAAAGCACGAGCTCGACCCGTTCGACGCGATCCGGCTGGTCAAAGCTGCGGGCGGCGTCACCGTCTTCGCCCACCCGCTCGCCGTCAAGCGCGGCGAGGTGGTCCCGGAAGCCGTGATCGCGAAGCTGGCCGAGGCCGGGCTCGACGGCATCGAGGTCGACCACATGGACCACGACGAGCCCACCAGGGCCCGGCTGCGGGGGCTCGCCGCCGATCTGGGGCTGCTGCCCACCGGGTCCAGCGACTACCACGGCACCCGTAAGACCGTCCGGCTCGGGGAGTACACCACCGACCCCGAGATCTACGGCGAGATCACCCGGCGCGCCACAGGAGCGTTCCCCGTGCCGGGCGCCGGCGGACCGGTCCCCGCGTAACGGGTTTCTCCCCTCTCCTTCCTTTCCCCGTCGCACCCCGCGCCCGGGCGTCCTCATGGCGTGCCCGCGCGGGCATCCCCCTGTTCGGCCCGCTCCTCTCTCGCAAGGCTCACCGTGTTCGACATCGCTGTCTTCGGATCCCTCTTTCTCACCCTTTTCGTGATCATGGATCCGCCCGGAATCACCCCGATCTTCCTGGCCCTCACCGCGGGCCGCCCCGCCAAGGTGCAGCGCAGGATGGCTCTGCAGGCCGTCACCGTCGCCTTCGGCGTGATCGCCGTCTTCGGTCTGCTCGGCCAGCAGATCCTCGACTATCTGCATGTCTCCGTACCGGCGCTGATGATCGCGGGCGGGCTCCTCCTGCTGCTCATCGCGCTGGACCTGCTCACCGGCAAGACGGACGAGCCGACGCAGACCAAGGATGTCAACGTCGCCCTCGTGCCGCTGGGCATGCCGCTGCTCGCCGGGCCCGGCGCGATCGTCTCCGTGATCCTCGCGGTGCAGAACGCCGACGGTACGGCCGGTCAGATCTCGGTCTGGTCGGCGATCGTCGCCATGCACGTCGTGCTCTGGGTGACCATGCGGTACTCGCTGCTGATCATCCGTGTCATCAAGGACGGCGGTGTGGTCCTGGTGACCCGCCTCGCCGGGATGATGCTCTCCGCCATCGCCGTACAGCAGATCATCAACGGCGTCACCCAGGTCATCCAGAACTCCTGAGGCCCGCCCGGTCCGGACACCACAGCGCCCCCGCGCGGGCATTCCGTGCGGGGGCGCTTCGTCTTCAGCTCATGTCATCCGCTCGAAACCAGCGACGCCGAGCAATACAAGGTGTTACGAAGCCGACGTGTCGGCCGGCCGGATGTAGATGCGCTGGCCCATTGCCGCGGCCTGCTGCACGATCCGGTTGACGGAGGCGGCGTCCACGACGGTGCTGTCCACGGCGGTACCGTCGACATCGTCGAGTCGCATGATCTCGAAGCGCATATGGCTTCCCTTCGTCTGATCCTCCTGCTGGAGAACTACTGGGAGGACGGGCTTGCCGTCCGCAAGGATGGGGAGCGCAAGGCGTCTGCGTCTCGCGCTCCTCAGGGGGTACAACGGCTTGCCTACTGCAAACATTCCCTACGCTAAGGAAATTTTTTGGATGTCTAAGTACCCGTCGGTAATCAGCCATGCGCAGACAATGAGGCCCGTATGAGCCACCCGGACACGAGGCCGGACGAGGGACCGGACATCCGTGAACAGCTGGACCGCACCAACGAGCTGCTCCAGCGCGTACTCGCCGAGGTGTCGAAGACCCCCTCCACCCACGCGATCTTCGTCGACGCGGGTTACGTCTACGCGGCGGCCGGATTGCTCGTCACCGGCACGGAGGACCGGCGGTCGTTCGACCTGGACGCGGAAGGGCTGATCGAGGCATTCATCGACAAGGCCCGCACGATCTTCGCGGACAGCAGGCTGCTGCGCGTGTACTGGTACGACGGGGCCAGGCGCCGGATCCACACCGTCGAGCAGCAGTCCATCGCCGAACTCCCCGACGTCAAGGTCAGGCTCGGCAACCTCAACGCCAACAACCAGCAGAAGGGCGTCGACTCACTCATCCGCACCGACCTCGAGTCGCTCGCCCGGCACCGCGCCATCAGCGACGCGGCGCTCGTCGGAGGCGACGAGGACCTCGTCTCGGCCGTCGAGGCCGCACAGGGCTACGGTGCCCGCGTCCACCTCTGGGGCATCGAGGCGGGCGAAGGCCGCAACCAGGCCGAGCCGTTGCTCTGGGAGGTCGACAGTCAGCGCACCTTCGACCTCGACTTCTGTCGCCCGTACGTGACCCGGCGTTCCGTCACGATGTACGAGGACGACAGTCCGGCGCCCGCCCGCGAGGACGTCCGCTTCGTCGGTGCCCAGATCGCCGCCGGATGGCTCTCCTCGCGCGGCCGCGACGCCCTCGCCGACCTGCTGCCCGGGCACCCCTATCTGCCGGGCTCCGTCGACCAGGACCTGCTCGTCGAGGCCGAACGCCTCCTCCAGCACTCGCTGCGCGGCCACGCCCATCTGCGCCGGGCGTTGCGCGACGGCTTCTGGCAGCACCTCCAGGCGCAGTACTGACGCCCGCCGCCGCGGCGGACCGGTCCCTCCGCGCGGGTCAGACGCTCTTCCAGAACGAGACGAGGGCCGCCGCGGTCTCCTGGGGCCGGGCCGTGTTGGGGGAGTGCTCGGCGCCCTCGATCACGGTGCGGTGGGCGCCGAGCCGCTCCGCCATCCGGTCGAGCGACGGAACCGGCCATACGTCGTCGCGCTCGCCCGAGACCACGTGGACGGGCAGGGAGAGCGCGGCGAGCTCGTCCACCCGGTCCGGTTCGGACGACAGCTGTGCGCCGGTGGCGATCAGCTGGGCCGGGTCGTGAAGCATCCAGCGGCGGCGCAGATCCTCGCCGTCACCCGTGTCCGCGTCCTCGGGCGGGTCCATCGCCCGCATCATCTGCCAGACCTGGTCCATGCTCCAGCGGCTCAGCGCGTCACCGAGCAGCCGCGCCTTCTGCTGCTGCGCGGGGTCGATCTCTGCGGGTCCCGACGACATCAGGGTCAGTGAACGGAAGGGCGTGGCGTCGAGCAGCACCGCCGCGCGGGCGATCTGGCCGCCGAGGGAGTGCCCGAGCAGATGGATCGCGCCGGGCAGTGCGGTGTCGTCGGCGGCAGCGGCCTGAGCCAGCACGTCACGGGCCAACTCCTCTTGCGTATAAACATTCTGACGGTTCGTCCGCTCGGTTTCGTACTGCCCGCGCCCGTCGACGGACAGCACGCGGAACCCGGCGTCGGCGAGGGGTTCGAGGAGCGCGATGAAGTCCTCCTTGCTGCCGGTGTACCCGGGCAGCAGGAGGGCGGTGGAGTGCGCGCCGGCGGGCGGTGCGGCGTCCAGCACGGCGAAGTCCCCGCGCCCGGTACGCAGTACGCGGGCACGGGCACAGGGGGGCGGGATGAAGGTGGGCGGCCGGCTCATGGGCCGAGGGTAACGCCGGGTGCCCGGCCACGCCCGGGCAGACGTACGGCCCCGGCCCCCGCAGAGCGGGAACCGGGGCCGTACGGAGGTGAAGCGGTGGCCGGAGATCAGCCCTCGGTCGTCTCGGCGGCTGCCGCCGCGCGGGACCGGCGCCTACGGGGCTTCGCGGGCGCCTCGCCGTCCGACACGGCCTCGGTGACCGCGGCGGTCTCCGCCTTCTCACCGGCCGCCGCGCGCGGCCGGCGACGGCGCGGCTTGGTCTCCGCGGTGTCCTCGGCGGTCGCCGTGGAGGCCACGGCCTCGGCCTTCGGCTTGGTGGCGGCACGCGGACGACGGCGCGACTTGGTCTCGGTCACCGGCTCGGAGGCCGGGGCGATCTGGAAGTCGACCTCGTCGGCCGGCTTCACGACCCGGGTACGGCGGCGCGGCTTGGTGGCCACGGGCTCCGCCGCGGGCGCGGCGATGGCCACGGTCTGGAAGTCGACCACGGGCTCGACGGCCGGGGCGGGCGCGAGGGCCGGCTCGGCGGCAGCGGCGGTCGTCGTGGCACGCGCACGGCGACGGCGCGGCTTCGCCTCCGGGGCCGGCTCGGCCTCGGCGACGGGCGCGGGCTCGGCGACCGGGGTCTCGGCCACGGCCACCGCGGCCTCGGTCACGACCTCGGGGGCGGCCGCACGGGTACGGCGCCGACGGCGCGGGGTACGCGGCTCGGAGGCGTCCTCACCGGTCGCCTCGGCGGCGGGGGCGGGCACGGTGACGGCGGCGGCCTCGTCGGTGACGCTGCCGCCCCTCGTGCGGCGACGCTGGCGCGGCGTGCGCGGCGGACGCTCCTCGCGGGATGCCGGGGCGGAGGCGGCGGACTTGCGGCCGCGGCCGCCGGTCTCGCCGAGGTCCTCGATCTCCTCCGCGCGCAGACCGGCACGGGTCCGCTCGGTGCGCGGCAGGACACCCTTGGTGCCGGCCGGGATGCTGAGGTCCTCGTACAGGTGCGGGGACGTGGAGTACGTCTCCGGCGGGTCCGGGAACTTCAGGTCCAGAGCCTTGTTGATCAGCTGCCAGCGCGGGATGTCGTCCCAGTCGACCAGCGTGATCGCGATGCCCTTGGCGCCCGCGCGGCCGGTACGGCCGATGCGGTGGAGGTACGTCTTCTCGTCCTCCGGTGACTGGTAGTTGATGACATGCGTCACACCCTCGACGTCGATGCCGCGCGCGGCGACATCGGTGCAGACGAGGACGTCCACCTTGCCGTTGCGGAAGGCGCGCAGCGCCTGCTCACGGGCGCCCTGGCCGAGGTCGCCGTGGACCGCGCCGGACGCGAAACCGCGCTTCTCCAGCTGCTCCGCGATGTCGGCGGCCGTCCGCTTCGTACGGCAGAAGATCATCGCCAGTCCGCGGCCGTCGGCCTGCAGGATGCGGGAGACCATCTCGGGCTTGTCCATCGAGTGGGCACGGTAGACGTGCTGCACCGTGTTCTTGACGGTCGTGCCCTCGTCGTCGGGCGAGGTGGCGTTGATGTGCGTCGGCTGCGACATGTAGCGGCGCGCGAGGCTGATGACGGCACCGGGCATGGTGGCCGAGAACAGCATCGTCTGGCGCTTCGGCGGCAGCATGGTGATGATGCGCTCGACGTCGGGCAGGAAGCCCAGGTCGAGCATCTCGTCGGCCTCGTCCAGGACGAGGACGCGGATGTGCGAGAGGTCGAGCTTGCGCTGGCCCGCCAGGTCGAGCAGGCGACCCGGGGTGCCGACGACGACGTCGACGCCCTTCTTGAGCGCCTCGACCTGGGGCTCGTACGCCCGGCCGCCGTAGATCGCGAGAACGCGGACGTTACGGGCCTTGCCGGCGGTCAGGAGGTCGTTGGTGACCTGCTGGCACAGCTCACGGGTGGGGACGACGATCAGAGCCTGCGGCGCGTCCGTCAGCTTCTCGGGCGCGGCGCGGCCCGCCTCGACGTCGGCGGGGACGGTCACCCGCTCCAGGAGCGGAAGACCGAAGCCGAGCGTCTTGCCGGTGCCGGTCTTGGCCTGGCCGATGACATCCGATCCGGAGAGCGCTACGGGGAGCGTCATCTCCTGGATGGGGAAGGGGGACGTGATGCCGACCGCCTCTAGGGCTTCGGCCGTCTCGGTAAGGATTCCGAGTTCGCGGAACGTAGTCAGGGTGCTGCCTCTTCTGTGAGACGCGGCCCGAGGCGAACGCTGGGGGTCGTACCGTGCCGGGGTTGGTCATCCGGCCGTGGATGGGCCGGGTGGCGCGGGACCACTGCCGTCGCTCGAGCGCTCGTGCCGCTGAGGGGGCCCCTCATCTGCGGTCGTACGTGGTGTACGCCCGGCGTGGAGGGCTGTCGGGTCGGAGCCGATCGGGCCACCGACCGGGCATCCTCATTCAAGGTCGCGCTCCTGGCACAGCAAAATGCTCAGTAAGCGCAATACCACTGTACCCCGGATTCGCGCATGCGTGTTGGGTGAATTCATCGGATCGGTGTGATGCCTCCCGCTGAGCAGGCCCTTCGGCCCCCGGCGGGGCGGGCTATTCTGCGCTCCATGGAGACGCCTGACAACGCCACTGAAGCACCCGCACCTACCGGTATCGCCGCCCAGGACTGGGCAACCGCGTCCGAGGACCCGCAGTACCGCGCCGCGGTCGTGGATCTGCTCGGCGCGCTCGCCTACGGGGAACTCGCGGCCTTCGAGCGGATCGCCGAGGACGCGAAACTCGCGCCGACACTCGGCGACAAGGCGGCACTGGCGAAGATGGCGTCCGCCGAGTTCCACCATTTCGAGCAGCTGACCGACCGGCTCACGGCCGTCGGCGAGTCGCCGGCCGCCGCCATGGAGCCGTTCGCCAAGGCACTGGACGACTTCCACCGGCAGACGGCCCCGTCGGACTGGCTGGAAGGCCTGGTCAAGGCGTACGTCGGCGATTCGATCGCCAGTGACTTCTACCGGGAGATCGCCGCCCGTCTCGACACGGACACCCGCTCCCTCGTCCTCTCCGTGCTCGACGACACGGGCCACGGGAACTTCGCGGTCGAGAAGGTGCGGGCCGCGATCGAGGCGGAGCCCCGTGTCGGCGGCAGGCTCGCCCTGTGGGCGCGCAGGCTGATGGGCGAGGCGCTCTCGCAGGCGCAGCGGGTGGTCGCGGACCGCGACGCGCTTTCCACGATGCTCGTGGGCGGCGTCGCGGACGGCTTCGACCTGGCCGAGGTCGGCAGGATGTTCTCCCGGATCACCGAGGCGCACACCAAGCGGATGGCCGCGCTCGGCCTCGCCGCCTGATACCGGACGGCAGGTCCTACTGCGCCGCCGCTGATCGCACCGTCCGGCCGGAGCGCGGGCGGATCAGCAGGGACAGGGTCACCGCCCCGACCAGCACGGCGCCGACGGGCGTGGCCAGGACATGGCCGGAGCCCAGCGTCGAGTGCGTCAGATACGCGCCGAAGAGGGCACCCAGTCCGCCCGTGACGAACACCACGCGGGAGGACGGGAGCCGGCCGGGCAGGGAGCGGAGCACGACCCAGGACAGGACGAGTCCGAGCACGACGGCGCTGATGGATTCCCAGAGCACAGGGGTCACCTCGCTGCTGATTGCGCGGCGGTCGGTCGGTCGTAGGCCGTCCTACCCGGGGCTCGCGGAATACAACCCTCCCCGGCCGCTGTGAACCCCACCGAGGGAAGAACACCGAGCCGATCCGGAGAAGAAAAGGTGGAGGCCCGGCGGACGATTCCGCCGGGCCTCACCTCTGCTGCCGTGTCGCGCGGGCTACAGCGCGCCGAATCCCACCCGTCGGGTGCTGGGCTCGCCGATCTCCACGTAGGCGATCCGGTCGGCCGGCACCAGGACCTTGCGGCCCTTGTCGTCCGTGAGGCTGAGCAGCTGCGCCTTGCCGTTGAGCGCCTCGCCGACCGCGCTCTCGACCTCTTCGGCGGAAAGTCCGCTCTCCAGAACGATCTCGCGGGGCGTGTGCTGCACCCCGATCTTGACCTCCACGGCTATGTCCCTCCGACGGTCCGTCTCTGCGCGGTGAACCGCGCCGTACGCAGCACACATTAGCCCGGTGAAGGGACGGACCACGGGTCGACCGGCAACGCCCGCAGCGAACACCGGCCGCGGCTCACGCGGTGCTCAGTGCTGATCGGCGCCGTGCAGCGGGAATCCGGCGATGCCCCGCCAGGCCAGCGACGTCAGCAGCTGTACGGCGGAGTCGCGCGGAATGCCGGACGGGCTGGAGAGCCAGTAGCGCGCCACGACCTGGGAGACGCCGCCGAGGCCGACCGCGAGCAGCATCGATTCGTCCTTGGACAGGCCCGTGTCACCGGCGATGACGTCGGAGATGGCCTCCGCGCACTGCAACGAGACCCGGTCGACCCTCTCGCGGACCGCCGGCTCGTTGGTCAGGTCGGACTCGAACACCAGACGGAAGGCGCCGCCCTCGTCCTCCACGTACGCGAAGTAGGCGTCCATCGTCGCCTCGACGCGCAGCTTGTTGTCCGTGGTCGAGGCGAGCGCCGTACGCACCGCCTGGAGCAGCGACTCGCAGTGCTGGTCGAGCAGGGCGAGGTAGAGCTCCAGCTTTCCGGGGAAGTGCTGGTAGAGCACCGGCTTGCTGACGCCGGCCCGCTCGGCGATGTCGTCCATCGCCGCGGCGTGGTAGCCCTGGGCGACGAAGACCTCCTGGGCGGCGCCCAGCAGCTGATTGCGTCGGGCACGGCGGGGCAGCCGGGTGCCCCGCGGGCGCGCCGCCTCTGTCTGCTCGATGGCTGTCACGCCGCCTCCCAAATTCGTGATCGAACACAGCCGTACCGTGAACGCTGCGCCGTCGGGCCATCGTACTTTTGAGTAACCCGGGTGTGCGCGGCGCGGACGCAGAATTTCACGGACCGGACGGCTGCGGAAGCCGCAGAAACGTCGGCCCATGCCGCAAAGCGGTGCGTTTTACCGGTAATCGTCCTCATCTTGTGTGACAACGCGGGCCTGCTCCGCCGCATCCGCCTCGTTCGCGGTGGAGCGGTCGATTCCGGTGAGCGGTTCGTCGCGCTCCGGCCGGACGGCCGCCTGCTGCTCGGCGGTGTCGGCTTCCGGGGCTTCGGGGTCCGGGTCGTCCGGCTGCGCATCCTCGAATGTCTCCGGGTCGCTCGGGTCGACCGTCATGATGGCTCCCTTCCTTCCTTCCCTTGCAGCCTAGGAGTAAGGGCCCGGGGGCGCGATGCGGCCTGTGACCGCGAACACACGAACCATCGCGTGATCGTCTCGTAACATTGCCCCATGTCTTCGACCGAGCTGCCCGGTATCAACGCCGCCGCCGCGGCGGTGGCACCCACGGTCAGTGCCGTCCGGGTCGCGGAGGGTGAGGAGCTGCGCTCCGTCGCGCTGCCCGGCCTCACCCTGACCGTCCGTTCCCGCCCGCCGGAGACGGAGGGGCAGGCGCCCGCCCTCTTCGTGCACGGACTGGGCGGTTCCTCCCAGAACTGGTCGGCCCTGATGCCGCTGCTGGCGGACACGCTCGACAGCGAGGCGGTCGACCTGCCCGGCTTCGGGGACTCCCCGCCGCCGGACGACGGCAACTACTCCGTCACCGGACACGCCCGGGCGGTGATCCGGCTGCTGGACGCCGGCGGGCGCGGTCCCGTTCACCTTTTCGGTAATTCCCTGGGTGGCGCTGTTGCCACCCGGGTCGCGGCCGTCCGGCCCGATCTGGTGCGCACCCTGACGCTGATCTCCCCGGCCCTGCCCGAGATCCGGGTCCAGCGGCCCGCCGTGCCGACCGCACTGCTCGCACTCCCGGGCGTCGCATCCCTGTTCGTCAGGCTCACCCGGAACTGGACCGCGGAGCAGCGCACCCGCGGCGCCATGGCACTCTGTTACGGCGATCCGGCACGAATCTCCGACGAAGCCTTCCGTCACGCGGTGGCCGAGATGGAGCGCCGGCTTGAACTGCCGTACTTCTGGGACGCCATGACCCGCTCGGCGCGGGGCATCGTCGATGCCTACACGCTGGGTGGACAGCACGGGCTGTGGCGCCAGGCCGAGCGGGTGCTCGCACCGACCCTGCTGGTGTACGGCGGACGGGACCAGCTGGTCTCGTACCGGATGGCACGCAGGGCGTCCGCGGCCTTCCGCGAGTCGCGCCTGCTGACACTGCCCGAGGCGGGGCACGTGGCGATGATGGAGTACCCGGAGGCGGTCGCCCAGGCGTTCCGGGAACTGCTCGACGAACGTGGCAGGAGCTGATCCGGGGCGTGGGACGACACAGCCGAAAGGGCCCCGAGGCCATCCGGCGCGACACCGGGACCGCGGCGGGAACAGGTGCGGAGCGCGGCACCGGCCGGCGCGGGCGGGACCCCCTCGCACCGCCGCCGCGGGACGGTCACGGCCCGTCCCACGACGCCCCTCGGGTGCGCGGCGGCCACCCCGAGCAGCGTGAGCCGGGCGGCGGCTGGGGGACGGGCCCGCAGCCGAGGTACGACGGCGGGCGGGACCCGGAGGGTCCCGGCGCCCAGGAGCTCTTCCGGGCCAGGCAGGACGCCGTGGCGCGGCAGCGGGCCGCGCAGCAGGCGGCCGGGCGGCGCACGGCCGGGCCGCAGACCGGCGGTGCCGCGCTGATACCGGGCCCGCGCAGGGAGTTCCTGGAGGCCTTCGACACCGCTCCCTCGCGCCCCGTGCCCCCGGCCCCGCCCGAGGACACGGACCGGGCCCCCGCGGAGCCCGGTGGACCGGAGGGGACCCCGGGCGAACGGGACACCCCGGACGGCCAGGACACCCCGTCGGCCAAGGGAGGCAAGGGGCGGGCCTTCACCGGGATCGCGGCTGCCGCCGTGACCACGGTGCTCGCGGTCGTGGTCGCCGGACAGGTGGCCCAGGACTCCGGGAGGACGGCGGACGGCCCGCAGACCACCGGCGTCGACCGGCAGGACTCCGAGGACGCCTCCCGTTCGGTGGACCGGGCGGCCCCCGAGGTGCGGCGGCAGGAGGTCAAGACCCTGTCGTACGCGCAGAAGATGGCCACCGCCTTTCCGCTGGCGCCGGACCTCGAGGCGTCCGGGAAGTTCGAGGCGGTACCGGGGCTGGCGAAGGCTCCGGGCAAGGGGCACAAGTACCGGTACCGGATCGATGTCGAACAGGGGATGGGTCTAGACGCGGGACTGTTCGCCGAAGCGGTGCAGAAGACGCTGAACGACGACCGCAGCTGGGCGCACAACGGCGCCATGACCTTCGAGCGGATCTCCTCCGGCGAACCCGATTTCGTCATCACTCTCGCGAGTCCGGGGACCACGGGTGTCTGGTGCGCGAAGTCCGGCCTGGACACCACCGAGGACAACGTCTCCTGCGACTCCGCCGCCACCGACCGCGTGATGATCAACGCCTACCGCTGGGCGCAGGGCGCCTCGACCTTCGGGGCGGACAAGCTCCTGGCCTACCGTCAGATGCTGATCAACCACGAGGTCGGCCACCGGCTGGGACACAACCATGTGAGCTGCCGCACCCCTGGCGCCCTCGCGCCCGTGATGCAGCAGCAGACCAAGACCCTGGACCTGGACGGCATCAAGTGCCGCCCCAACCCCTGGGTGCATCCCGGTAGTTGAGCCGCCTCCGAGGCCGTTCTGTCCGTATGGCGGGACGTCCGTCTCAGCGCGCGTTGACATCGGGAGAGGGGTCGTCCATATTTCTCCGCATGTCACGCAGCCCCGCATTCTCCGAGCGCGCCGCCCTTGAGCTGGCGCTCCTCGGCGTGGCCGGGCACTGCGTAGCCGACGTTCTCTGTCGCTGACGCCTGCTCGAGCGCGCGTCGGCCCCCTGACGAGCCCTTTTCGGGCTCCTCGGCCCCTTCTTCGCCGCGCCCGGGCGTACTCCGTCCGCAGGCGCGGCATTTCGGTATCCGGTCCCACTCCCCGTCACCGGGGCGGGACCCGCCGCGCCCGCGGGACATGTCTCCTCCTCCCCGCCGCAGCACACCGAGAGGTCATCTTCCGATGAGTCAGCCGTCCGTCATATCCCGCCGTGTGGCGACCACCGCCGCTGTCAGCCTTGCCCTGGCCGCCGGCCTCGCGGCCTGCGCAGGGCCCCAGGACGACGGGGGAAGCGGCGGCGGCTCCGGCGCCTCGGGCAAGCCGCAGAAGGGGGGCACGCTCACGGTCCTCAACAGCAACCCGCAGGAGGACTTCGACCCGGCGCGGCTCTACACCTCCGGCGGCGGCAACGTCCCCTCCCTGGTCTTCCGGACGCTCACCACCCGCAACCGGGAGAACGGTGCGGCGGGGGCCGAGGTCGTCCCCGACCTGGCCACCGACCTGGGCACTCCCAGCAAGAACGCCACGGTCTGGACGTACACCCTCAAGGACGGACTGAAGTACGAGGACGGCACCGCGATCACCAGCGCGGACATCAAGTACGGCATCGAGCGGTCCTTCGCCGCCGAACTCTCCGGCGGCGCGCCCTACCTGCGCGACTGGCTGATCGGCGGGGCCGACTACCAGGGCCCCTACAAGGACAAGAAGGGCCTCGACTCGATCGAGGTGCCGGACGAGAAGACCATCGTCTTCCACCTGAACAAGCCCGAGGGCGAGTTCCCGTACCTCGCCACCCAGACCCAGACCACCCCGGTGCCGCAGGCCAAGGACACGGGCACCAAGTACGAGGAGCACCCCGTCTCCTCCGGGCCGTACAAGGTCGTCTCGAACGAGAACGACGGCGAGCGGCTCGTCCTGGAGCGCAACGAGCACTGGTCGGCGGAGACCGACGAGGAGCGCAAGGCCTACCCGGACAAGATCGACGTACGCTCCGGCCTGGACTCCGCCGTCATCAACCAGCGGCTCTCCGCCTCGCAGGGCGCCGACGCCGCGGCCGTCACCACCGACACCAACCTCGGCCCGGCCGAGCTCGCCAAGGTGTCCGGCGACAAGAAGCTCGCCGCCCGCCTCGGCACCGGCCACTTCGGCTACACGAACTACATCGCCTTCAACCCGAAGGTGAAGCCGTTCGACAACCCGAAGGTGCGCCAGGCGATCGCGTACGCCGTCGACCGCTCCTCGGTGATCAACGCGGCGGGCGGCTCCTCGCTCGCCGAGCCCGCCACCACCTATCTGCCGAACCAGAAGTCCTTCGGCTACACGCCCTACGACCACTTCCCGGCGGGCGAGACCGGCAACGCTGCGAAGGCCAAGGAGCTGCTGGAGGAGGCCGGTTACCCCAAGGGCCTGAAGGTCACCCTCACGCACTCCAACGACAAGGACTTCGAGACCAGCCCGGAGATCGCCACGGCGCTCCAGGCCGCCCTGAAGAAGGCCGGCATCACCGTCGAGCTCAAGGGGCTGGAGGGCAACGACTACTCCGACACCATCCACAGCGCGTCCAAGGAGCCGGGCTTCTTCCTCGCCCACTGGGGTGCCGACTGGCCCTCCGGCGGACCGTTCCTCGCGCCGATCTTCGACGGCCGCCAGATCGTGAAGGACGGCGCCAACTTCAACACCGGCTTCCTGAACGACGCGTCGGTCAACAAGGAGATCGACGAGATCAACAAGCTCACCGACCTGGACGCCGCCGCGGTGCGCTGGGGCGCGCTCGACAAGAAGATCGGGGAGAAGGCGCTGACGGTGCCGCTCTTCCACCCGGTCTACAAGCGGCTCTTCGGCCAGGACGTCAAGAACGTGGTCATCAGTGACTGGACCGGCGTCCTCGACATCTCCCAGACCGCGGTCAAGTAACCATGTCCGAAGTGCTTCTGGTCCAGGAGGCGGGAGCGGCGCCGGTCGCCGCCCCCGCCTCGGGGGCCCGGCAGTTCTGGCGGCGGCTGCGCGCCCAGCGCGCGGCCACCGCGGCGGCGGCCGTGGTCCTCCTGCTCTTCCTGACCGCGATCTGCGCGCCCCTGCTCGCCGCGCTCGCGGGACAGGACCCCGACACCTACCACCCCGGCCTCGTCGACTCGGCGGCCGGCGGGGTCCCGATCGGCTCCTTCGGCGGCATCAGCGCGGACCACTGGTTCGGCGTGGAACCGCAGACCGGCCGCGACCTCTTCGCCCGTGTCGTCTACGGGGCCCGGGTCTCGCTCGGTGTGGCCGTCGCCGCCACCGTCCTCCAGGTCGCCATCGGTGTGGCCGTAGGGCTCGCGGCCGCCCTGGGCAACCGCTGGGTCGACCAGGTCCTCAGCCGGATCACCGACATCAACGTCGCCCTGCCGCTCATGGTCATCGCCCTGGGCCTGCTCGCGATCGTGCCGGCCTCCTTCCCCCGGCCCGTCCTGATCGCGCTGGTCATCGGCGGCATCAACTGGGCGGGGACGTCGAAGATCGTGCGCGCCCAGGCGCTCGCGCTGAAGTCGCTCGACTTCGTCTCCGCCGCCCGGCTCGGCGGCCGCGGACGGTGGAGCATCGCCCGGCGCGAACTGCTGCCGTCCCTCGCCGCGCCCGTCATCACGTACGCCGCGCTGCTCTTCCCCGCCAACATCACCGTCGAGGCCGCCCTGTCCTTCCTCGGCGTCGGCATCAAGCCGCCCACGCCCTCCTGGGGACAGATGCTCACCGAGGCCGACACCTGGTACCAGTCGGCCCCCACCTATCTCCTGCTGCCCGCCGGACTGCTCTTCGTCACCGTGCTCGCCCTGACCGTCCTCGGCGAGGGCGTCCGTACGGCACTCGACCCACGGGCCGCGTCCCGGCTGCGGATCGGCACCGGACGCAAGGAGCGCGAGGAACGTACGAAGGAGCAGGCATCGTGACCGGATTTCTGCTGCGGCGGCTCGGCGGCGCCGTCTTCGTGCTGCTCTCCCTGACCGTCATCCTGTACGCGGTCTTCTACGTGGCCCCGGGCGACGTCGCCCAGATCGCCTGCGGTCCGCGCTGCTCGCCCGCCCAGGTCGCCCAGGTGACCGAACAGCTCCGGCTCGACGACCCCGTGTACACGCAGTACTGGCACTTCCTCCAGGGCATCGCCGTCGGACGGGACTTCTCCACCGGCACCGGCGTGGAGCACTGCTCCGCCCCCTGCCTCGGCGTCTCGTACCAGAGCGACCAGCAGGTCATGCGGCTGATCCTGGCCAAGCTGCCGGTCACCGGCTCGCTCGTCGTCGGGGCGTTCGTCCTGTGGATCCTGCTCGGCGTCGGCACGGGCGTGCTGTCCGCCTGGCGGCGGGGCCGGATCACCGAGCGGGTCCTCACCTGGCTGACCCTGGCGGGGACCGCCACACCGGTCTTCGTCACCGGGCTGCTGCTCATCATCATCTTCTGCTCCACGCTGCAGTGGCTGCCGTCGCCCACCTATGTGCCCTTCGGCGAGAACCCCGAGCAATGGGCCTGGGGGCTCCTGCTGCCCTGGGTGGCCCTGGCGCTCCTCGAGTCCGCCAAATACGCCCGGCTCACCCGCAGCTCCATGCTGGAGACGCTCGCCGAGGACCATGTGCGCACCTTCCGCGCCTACGGCGTCAGCGAGCGCGCCATCATCGGGCGGCACGCGCTGCGTGGTGCGCTCGCACCCGTGATCGCGCTCAGCGCCCTGGACTTCGGCTCCATGTTCGGCGGCGCCGTCCTCACCGAGTCCCTCTTCGGGATCCCGGGCATCGGGCGCGAACTGGTCCACGCCGTCAAGGTCGTCGACCTGCCCGTGGTCGTCGGCATGGTGCTGGTGACCGGCTTCTTCGTGGTGCTCGCCAATGCCGTCGCGGACATGCTGTACGCGCTGGCCGACCGACGGGTGGTCCTGTCATGACAACGCCACTGGTCCAGGTCGCGGACCTCACCATCGACTTCGGCACCGTCCGCGCCGTGGACGGGCTCTCCTTCACCCTGGAGGCGGGCGCGGCCCTCGGCGTCGTCGGCGAGTCGGGCTCGGGCAAGAGCGCCTCCGCCTCCGCGCTCCTCGGGCTGCACCGCGGCACCGGGGCCCGGGTCACCGGGACCGTCCGGGTCGCCGGCACGGACGTGGGCGCGGCGGACGAGGCCGGGCTGCGGGAGCTGCGGGGCGCGAAGGCCGCGATGGTCTTCCAGGACCCGCTCTCCTCGCTCGACCCTTACTACACGGTCGGCGACCAGATCGCCGAGGTGTACCGGGTGCACAACTCCGTCTCCCGGCGCGCCGCCCGGGCCCGGGCCGTCGAGGTGCTGGACCGGGTGGGCATCGCGGACGCGGCCCGCCGCGCCCGGTTCCGGCCGCACGAGTTCTCGGGCGGGATGCGGCAGCGGGCGCTCATCGCGATGGCCCTGGCCTGCGAACCCCGCCTGATCGTCGCGGACGAGCCGACCACCGCCCTCGACGTCACCGTGCAGGCCCAGATCCTGGACCTGCTGCACGACCTGCGCCGCGAGACCGGCATGGGGCTGCTGCTGGTCACCCACGACGTGGGCGTCGCGGCGGAGAGCGTGGACGACATATTGGTGATGCAGCACGGCCGCGCGGTGGAGCGCGGCCCGGTCGCCGAGGTGCTGGGCACCCCCCGGCAGCCGTACACCCGCGAACTCCTGGCTTCCGTGCCGAGGATCGACGAGAAGCGGGCCGGCGTCCCCGGCCCGAGGACCGTGCCCCGGGACGCCGTGCCGCTCCTGGAGGCGGACGGTCTCCGGCGCGAGTTCGGCCGGGGCTCCGGCCGTGTCACCGCCGTGGACGGCGTCTCGCTCACCGTCCACGCCGGTGAGACCCTCGGCATCGTGGGGGAGAGCGGGAGCGGCAAGACGACGCTCGGGCGCATGCTGGTGCGGCTGACCGACCCGACGGCGGGCCGGCTGCGGTACGCCGGCAGGGACATCGGCTCGCTCCCGGAGAGGGAACTCCGTCCGTTCCGCCGCGAGCTCCAGATGGTCTTCCAGGACCCCGTCGCCTCGCTCAACCCGCGCCGCTCGATCGGTGAGTCCGTGGCCGATCCGCTCCGTGCCGCCGGCGGGACCGACGAGGCCCGGATCCGGGACCGCGTGCGCGAACTGCTGGAAAGGGTCGGCCTCGACGCCGGCCGCTACGACCGCTATCCGCACGAGTTCAGCGGTGGTCAGCGCCAGCGGATCGGCATCGCGCGCGCTCTCGCCGCCGAGCCGAAGCTGATCGTGTGCGACGAGCCGGTCTCCGCGCTCGACGTCACGACCCAGGCCCAGGTGATCGCACTCCTCGCGGAGCTCCAGCGGGAGCTCGGCATCGGACTCGTCTTCATCGCCCACGATCTGGCCGTCGTACGGCAGGTCAGTGACCGGGTGGCGGTGATGCGCCAGGGCCGGATCGTCGAGCAGGGCGTCGTCGACGAGGTCTACGGATCGCCGCGGGACCCTTACACGAAACAGCTTCTGGCGGCGGTCCCCGCGCTCGATCCCGCACACGCCGCGGCCCGCCGTGCGACCCGCTCGGAGCTGGCCGCAGCCTGACCCTGCGTCACGAGGCGCCCGCTCGTCGCAACAGAACGCGACTGAGGCGGGAAAGTTACGCCGGTTCACCCCTTTCGGTGGTGCGACGGACAACCGTCCGTCGCACCCCCCATGTGTCCGCATACGGTCGTCCCCGCTGCGAGTCGCCGATCAACGGCGGCTGCCCACAAGGGAGATCGGGGGTGTGCTCGTGCGGATCGGACTCCTCACGGACGGTGGCTATCCGTATGCGACCGGTGAGTCCAGACTCTGGTGCGACCGCCTGGTGCGCGGTCTTCCCCAGCACGAGTTCGACCTCTTCGCGCTCAGCCGCTCCGCGGACCAGGAACAACAGGGCTGGGTCAGGCTCCCCGACCGGGTCGGCCGGGTGCGGACGGCGCCGATGTGGACGCACGAGGAGGCCCCCCGGCACACCGACCGGCCCAGAGGCCTGACGGGCCGGATCGCCACCGGTCTGGGGCGCTCGTACGGACGACGGGACCGGCGGCGCTTCACGGCGCACATGACGGCGCTCGTCGGCGCGGTCTGCGCAGGCACGGAGACGGGGCCGGACTCCGAGGGCGCGGACGCCGAGGCGGCGGCCCGCCTCTTCACGGACGGGCTCTACGGTCTCGCCGAACTGGCCCGGGAACGCGGCGGACTGCACCACGCCCTGCGCTCCGAGACGGCCGTACGCATCGTGGAGGCGGCCTGCCGCGCTCCGGGCACCGGGCGGACCGTCCACAGCGCCACCGTCCCCGACTACCTGGCCTTCGCGGCCGAGCTGGAGCGCACCCTGCGCCCCCTCTCCCTCGACTGGTACGACGAGGACGGCCTCGGCGCGGTCGACCTCTGCCACGCGGCCTCCGGCGGCGCGGCCGCTCTGCCGGGACTGCTGGCCAAACGCTTCTTCGGCGTGCCGCTGCTGGTGACGGAGCACGGTGTGCCGCTGCGGGCCCACTACCTCGCGGCGCCCGAGGCCGCGCTCGGTGCGCCGGTGCGCGCCCTGCTGGCCAACTTCCACGGGCTGCTCGCCTCCGAGGTCTACCGGCAGGCCGCGCTGATCACCCCCGGCAACACCCATGTCCGCCGCTGGCAGGAGCGGTTCGGTGCCGACCGCGGCAAGCTGCGCACGGTCTACCCGGGCATGGAGGCGGAGCGGTTCGGCGCCGTGGGGGAGGGGGACGACGACGGCGGCCCCGGCACGCTGGTGTGGATCGGGCGGATCGAACCCGCCAAGGACCTGATCGCCCTGCTCCACGCCTTCGCCGAGGTGCGCAGGGCCGAACCCGACGCACGGCTGCGCATCTTCGGCGCGCCCGTCCAGGGGGGCGAGGGCGTCACCTACCTCGCCCACTGCAGGGCGCTGGCCGCCCAGCTCTTCCCCGACGAGGCCACGGACGCGCACGCCGTCGGCGACAACCCGGTCACCTTCGAGGAGATCGGCGGTCCCGAGGTGCCCGACCTCGCGGAGGCCTACGCCGCGGGTGGCGTCGTCGTGCTCTCCAGCGTCGTCGAGGGCTTTCCCATCAGCCTGGTCGAAGCGATGTTCTGCGGCCGTGCCACCGTCTCGACGGACGTGGGCGCCGTCGTCGAAGTCGTCGGCGGTACGGGGCTGGTGGTGCCCCCGCGCAATCCGCGGGCGCTCGCCGACGCCTGTGTCGCGCTCCTGCGTGACCCGGAGCGCCGCGCACGCCTGGGCGCGGCAGCGCGCGCCAGGGCGCTCGAACTCTTCACCGTCGAGCAGAACCTCACGGCATTTCGCGGCATTTACCTCGACCTGGTGGGCCACGCCCCGGCCCGCTGGGCGACGCCGCCGGATCCTCAGGACCCGGCCGGCCCGCCGCGCCCCTTCGCCACACCTCCGGAGGCCCATGTGCTGGGTGACCCGCCCTCCGGACGGATGGCCCCGGCGCTGCCCGCCGGGGTCGCCGGGGGCGCCTCCCGGGTGCCGAGCTGGGCGCTCGGCGAGCGGGGCGTGTACGCGGGCGCACGCGGGGCGGGTGACGGCGATGCGTGACGACATGAGCGGACGTGGACACGGAGGAATCCCGATGGGCAGACCGAACGACGCCCCGGCCCAGGGCGCCGGGGGCGAGCCGGCGGACGAGAGCCCGGGTGCGGTCCGTGCCGCCGTCCGGGCACCCGAGATCGCCTACCACCCCGCCCGCGGGTCCGTGGTCCGGCGCGGGCCCGCGGACCCCGTGAAGGCGCTCATGCACCGGCACCGGGACCTCTGCGAGCGCGCCGTCGACCCCCTGGAGATCGCCGCCGGTCTGGAGGCGCACGGGCTCACCGACCGGACCGCCGCGCGCTACCGGCACCGTGACGTCTTCTCGCTCGCGGAGGAGCTCTACGCCCGCGTCCCCGGTGCGGGCAGGCCCGTCCCCCGCACCCCCGGGCCGTGGCCGGGCCCCGGCAAGGAGGCGCGGGCCGGATGGACGCTCCCCGCGCTGCTCCCCGGCGCCGCCTGCCTCGCGACCGCCGGGGCGCTCAGGGCGACGGAGGGGGTGCTCGGCGGTGAGGCCCGTTGCGCGGTGACCGCCGTCGGGGCGGTGCTCGTCCTCCTCGGGCTCCGGCTCGCTCTGCACGGCGGTCCGCTGCGCGCCCCGGACGGCACCGGCGGCGTCACGCTGTACGTCTGCTGGCTTCTCGGCTACGTCGTGTACGGCGACGACCTGCTCGCCCAGGTCATCAGCGGCGGGCCCGACGGCCACTGGACCGCCGCACCCGCCCCGCTGCTCGGGCTCTCACTGGCCCTGGCGCCCGCGGCATGGTGCGCCCACCTGTTCGCGGTGCACGCGCGCCGCCGGCTCGCCGGATCCCACGGTCTGTCGGACTTCGGCGCCGGCGTGCGCCCCCTGCTCTTCGGCGTGCTCGCGCTCTTCCTCTGCGCGCTGGCCGCGCTGCTGCTCCTCGCCGACCTCGGCCACCCCGGCGAGGGAGGAGGCCTCGTGGGTCCCGCCGCCCTCGGCGTCCTGCTCTTCCTGGCCCGGCTGCTGGCCGTCCACGGCTTCCCCGAACCCGCGGCCACCGGACTCGCCGCCGCGTGCGCCGTGGAAGTGGCGGCCCCCTTCCTGGTCCTGGCCGGGCGGCTGCCCGGTCTCGGCCTCCTCGCCCGGCCGGTGGACGCCGTGGTCGTCGCGGCCGGACCCGGCGGTGTGCCCGTGCTCGCCTGCGGCATCGCCGCGTTCGGGCTGCTGGTCCACGCATCGGTCGCCCTCACCCGGGCATCCGCCCACGCCACGGCCTAGCCGGGGCCCCAGTTCCCGCCCCGCGGAGCCGACGCCGCGGGTCTCCCGTACCGCACACACCTTCCTCAAGGAGACACCGGACATGACCCCCCAATCCCCCGCACCGGCAGCTCGCCGTCGGCACCGAGGGGGCGCGCGATGAGGGTTCTGCTGCTCGGAGCGAACGGGTTCCTCGGGCGCTTCGTCGCCGACCGGCTGCTCGCCGACCCGGCCGTGCACCTCACGGCGCTCGGCCGCGGCGACGACGCCGACGTGCGCTTCGACCTCGCGGGCGGCAGCCCGGGGGCGCTCACCCGCTTCCTGGACGCCGTCCACCCCGGGGTCGTCGTCAACTGCGCGGGCGCCACCCGCGGTGGGGCCCGGGACCTGACCCGCCACAACACCGTCGCCGTGGCCACCGTCTGCGAGGCCATGCGCCGCAGCGGATGCAGCGCACGGCTCGTCCAGGTCGGCTGTGCCTCCGAGTACGGGCCCTCGCAGCCCGGCTCGTCCACCGCCGAGGACGCCGTACCCCGGCCGGGAGGCCCGTACGGCGTCAGCAAGCTCGCCGCCACCGAACTGGTCCTCGGCTCCGGCCTGGACGCGGTCGTGCTGCGGGTCTTCTCGCCGGTGGGCCCCGGCACCCCGGCCGGCTCCCCGCTCGGCCGGCTCGCCGAGACCATGCGCCGGGCCATGCAGACGGGTGACCCCGAGCTCAAGCTCAGCGGCCTCGGGGTGCAGCGCGACTTCGTCGACGTACGGGACGTGGCGCGCGCCGTGCACGCCGCCTCGCTCTCCGCCGCCCAGGGGGTCGTCAACATCGGCACCGGCCGGGCCGTACGGCTGCGTGACGCGGCGGCGGTCCTCGCCAGGGTCGCCGGATACGCCGGCGCGCTGCACGAGCTCGACACGCCCCCCGGCCGGCTCCCCATCGGCGCCCCCCGCGCCTCCTCGGAATCGGTCGTGGAACACCTGGCCGCGACCCCGTCCCCCTACCCCGACGGCTGCGGCGCCTGGCAGCAGGCCGATGTGCGCACCGCCCGGGACCGGCTCGGCTGGCGTCCCCGTATCAATCTGGAGGAGTCCCTCGCGGACATCTGGATGGAGGCGGCGTGCCGTATCTGACCAGCACCGGCTCCACCCTGCGGACCGGCGCGGCCGAACAGCTCGGCGTCGGTGTGCCCGGATACGCGCACCCGCTGCTCGCGCCCGCCGAATGGGCCGGGCTCAGCCGGCCGGGCACGCCGCTGCACTGGGCCGTCCTCAACATCGACGACGGGCCGGGCGCCCGCCCGGACCCGCACTGTCTGGAGGCCGCCGGGCGACTGCGCAACGCCCGCGAGCGGGCTCTGCACGGAGAGGCACCCGAGGACACCGTCCGGGCCTCGGGGGGCAGGCTGCTGGGCCACCTCGACCTGGCCTTCGGCGGCCGTCCCTTCGATGAGCTGATCGCCGACGCGCAGTCCTACACCGACTGGTACCGCGTCGGCGGCTTCTATCTGGACCGCTGCCCGGACGGACGTGACGGGCTCCAGGCGGTCCGCCGGCTGACCAGCACCCTCTCCGCCCTGCTGGCCGACAGCGACAGCGCGGACGAGGAGGGCGGCCGGCTGGTCCTGGGCCACGGCACCCACCCGCACCCCGGCTACGCCGAGGCCGCCGACCAGCTGGTGACCTTCCGGGGGCCGTGGGCCGACTACCGCTGGTCCCAGGTGGCCGAGTGGACCGCCGCGTACGAGCCGGGCCGCTTCGCGCACTTCGTCCACGGGGTCCCGCGCACGCATCTGGAGGAGGCCATGCGCATCGCCCGCTGGCAGGGCGCGGGCACGATCTTCTTCACGGACCGGGACGGCGCGAAGGGGCAAACCGATCCATTTGCGGCACTGCCCAGCTACTGGGACGAATTCGTCTCGCGGATCGGACCTGGTATCTCGGAATGAGGAGCGGCGTGGCAGTGTTACGGGAGAACAACCGTACGTAGATGAAGTACGTAGAAACCGACCACCTGCATTGTTGAGGTTCCTGTGTCGCTGCCACCCCTGGTCGAGCCAGCTGCTGAGCTCACCGTCGATGAGGTCCGCAGGTACTCCCGCCATCTGATCATCCCCGATGTCGGGATGGACGGACAGAAGCGGCTGAAGAACGCGAAGGTGCTCTGTGTCGGCGCCGGCGGCCTCGGCTCGCCGGCTCTGATGTACATGGCCGCGGCCGGTGTCGGCACGCTCGGAATCGTCGAGTTCGACGAGGTCGACGAGTCGAACCTGCAGCGTCAGGTCATCCACAGCCAGGCCGACATCGGCAAGTCCAAGGCCCAGTCGGCCAAGGAGACCGTGCAGGGGATCAACCCCCTGGTGAACGTGGTCCTTCACGAGGAGCGGCTCGAAGCCGACAACGTGATGGACATCTTCGCCCAGTACGACCTGATCGTGGACGGCACGGACAACTTCGCCACCCGCTATCTCGTCAACGACGCCGCGGTCCTGCTGAACAAGCCGTACGTCTGGGGCTCGATCTACCGCTTCGACGGCCAGGCGTCCGTCTTCTGGTCCGAGCACGGCCCCTGCTACCGCTGCCTCTACCCGGAGCCGCCGCCCCCCGGCATGGTTCCCTCCTGCGCCGAGGGCGGTGTCCTGGGTGTGCTCTGCGCGTCCATCGGCTCCATCCAGGTCAACGAGGCCATCAAGCTGCTCGCCGGTATCGGTGACCCGCTGGTCGGCCGTCTGATGATCTACGACGCGCTGGAGATGCAGTACCGCCAGGTCAAGGTCCGCAAGGACCCCGACTGCGCGGTCTGCGGCGAGAACCCCACCGTCACCGAGCTCATCGACTACGAGGCCTTCTGCGGCGTCGTGTCCGAGGAGGCCCAGGAGGCGGCTGCCGGTTCCACGATCACTCCCAAGCAGCTCAAGGAGTGGATCGACGGCGACGAGAAGATCGAGATCATCGACGTCCGCGAGCCGAACGAGTACGAGATCGTCTCGATCCCGGGCTCCCGGCTGGTCCCGAAGAACGAGTTCCTGATGGGCACCGCCCTCCAGGACCTTCCGCAGGACAGGCGCATCGTCCTGAACTGCAAGACCGGCGTCCGCAGTGCCGAGGTCCTCGCGGTCCTCAAGTCGGCGGGCTTCGCCGACGCGGTGCACGTCGGCGGCGGCGTCATCGGCTGGGTCAACCAGGTCGAGCCCGAGAAGCCGGTCTACTAGACCTGCGACGTGGCGTACGAAGGGGCCGGCTCCGCGGAGCCGGCCCCTTCGCGTATCCGGCCCCTTCGCGTATCCGGCCCCTTCGCGTATCCGGCCCCTTCGCGTATCCGGATCTCAGGAACAGACGCGTCCGTCCGCCGGGACCTTCCCCCCGAGGAAGTAGGCGTCGACGAGCGAGGTCACGCATTCGCTTTCGCCGTAGGAGCCGTGTCCCTCGCCCTTGTTGGTCACCATGACGCCGACCCCCTCGCCCAGTTCGTCCGCCATCCGCCGCGCGCCCTCGTACGGGGTCGCCGGGTCGCCGGTCGTGCCGATGACCAGGATCGGGGCGGCTCCCGGGGCGCTCGCCTCCGGTGTGTCGTGCTCCCCCTCGACCGGCCACCCCGCGCACCAGCCTGCCGTGTCCCAGGCCAGGAACGGGCCGAAGACCGGTGACAGCTTGCGGAATTCGGGGAGCAGCGCCCGGGCCTCGGCAGCCGTCGGCCTCGCCTTGGCGTCGGCGCAGGAGATCGCCCGCTGGGAGTGGCTCTGGGTGTCGTAGTGCCCCTTCCCGTCGCGGCCGTTGTACGAGTCGGCCAACCGGAGGAGCCCGTCGCCCGTGCCCCTGTCCTCCGCCTCGTCGAGTGCGGCCGTCAGGGTGGGCCAGCCGCTCTTCGAGTAGAGGGGGGCCACGATGCCGGTGACGGCGAGCGATTCGTTGAGCTCGCGCCCGGAGGAGGTCGGCAGCGGGTCCCGGTCGATCCGCTCCAGCAGCCGCGCTATCCGCCGGGTGCCCGCCGCCGGGTCCTGGCCACGGTCCTTCAGATAGTTCTCCAGGGCCCGCTGGAATCCCGTGGCCTGATTGCGGGCGTGGCCCACCGAGTCGGCCGTCGGGTCGACGACCGCGTCCAGCACGACCCTTCCCACGTGCTCCGGGAAGAGGTGCGCGTAGGTGCCGCCGAGCTCGGTGCCGTACGAGATGCCGAAGTACGACAGCTTCTCGTCGCCCAGGGCCCGGCGGATCGCGTCCATGTCCCGGGCGGCGTTCACCGTGCCGACGTGGGGCAGCACCGCGGGGGAGAGGCGCTCGCAGCCGGCGCCGAAGTCCCTGCTGTCCCCGATGAACGCGGCCTCCTCCGCCGGGGTGTCCGGGGTCATGTCGATCTCCCGGTAGGCCGTCTCCTGCTCCTTGTCGCCGCGGCAGCGGACCCCCGCGCTGGCCGCGACGCCGCGCGGATCGAAGCCGACCAGGTCGTAACGGGTGTTGAGCTCCCTGTACGAAGCGGCGGCGCGCGGCAGGATGCCGACCCCTGAACCGCCGGGACCGCCGAAGTTGAACAGCATCGAACCGAGCCGCTCGCTCTTCTCCGTGGCCGCCTTGCGGATCAGCGCGATGCCGATCGTCTTCCCGTCCGGCCGGGCGTGGTCCAGGGGGACGTCGAGCGTGGCGCAGCGCCAGGCGGGGCCCGGCGCGGTGCCGCCCTCAGGGGCGTCGCAGCGCTTCCAGTCCAGGGGCCGGGCGGAAGCCTGCGGGTTCTGCGGCTCCTGCGGCTCCTGCGTCTCCTGGGGCGAGGAGCCGTTCGACGACCGGGGTGGTGCCGGGTCCTCGTCGCACCCCGTGAGGACCGCCGTCATCAGCAGCAGGGCCGCCCCGGCGAGCGCCACCCCTCCACGTACACGCATGCGCGCTCCCTCCCCCGTGCCCGATGGCCCTGTGCCCGGATGCCGCCCGGAGCGGCGGCCGGGCTGTCACCCGTGTCCGGCCGTTCAACGAGCGGTCACTCGCAGACCGTTCCCGACTTCGGGACCTTCCCTTCGAGCAGGTAGGCGTCCACGGCCCGCTGCACGCAGGTGCTGCCGCCGTTGTACGCCCCGTGACCCTCGCCCTTGTACGTCAGCTCGACCCCGACCCCCTTGCCGAGCTCGGTGGCCATCGCCTTCGCGCCGGCGTACGGCGTCGCCGGGTCCCCGGTGTTGCCGATGACCAGGATCGGGGCCGAACCGGGTGCGCTGACGTCCGGGGTGTCCCAGGCGCCCGCGACGGGCCAACCGGTGCAGGCCATCAGCCCCCAGCCGAGGTAGTCGCCGAACACGGGGGAGGCCTTGCGGAATTCGGGGAGCGCCTTCCTGGTCTGCTCCAGGGTGAACCGCTGCTCGGAGTCCGCGCAGTTGATGGCGGTGTTGGCGGCGTTCGAGTTGTCGTAGTGCCCGTCCTCGGAGCGGCCGTTCAGGGAGTCGGCGAGGGCGAGAAGTAGGCCGCCGTTGTTGCCGTCCGCCTCGTCGAGGCCCTGTTCGAGCAGCGGCCAGGTCTCCTTGGAGTAGAGGGCCGACGCGATGCCGGTGGTCGCCTGCGTCTCGGTCAGCTTCCGTTCGCCGAGCCCCGGGACGGGCTTCTTCTCCAGCTTGGCGAGAAGCGCGGCGATCCAGTCCTGGACCTCCTTCGAGGTGGCCCCGGGAAGCTTGCAGTCGTCGCGCTCGGCGCAGTCGGCGGTGAAGTTGTCCAGGGCGAGCTGGAAGCCCTCCGCCTGGCCGAGTGAGGACTTCAGGGAGTCCTCCGTAGGGTCGACCACCGCGTCCAGGACCGCCCGGCCGACCCTCTTGGGATACAGGTGGGCGTAGACGCCGCCCAGTTCGGTGCCGTACGAGATCCCGAAGTAGTACAGCTTGTCGTCACCGAGCACCTGGCGCAGCAGATCCATGTCCCGGGCCGCGTTCGTCGTGCCGACGTAGGGCAGTTCGTCCCCGGAGTTCTCCTCGCAGTCCGCGATGTAGGACTTCTGGTCCTCGACGAACGCCTTCTCCTCCTCGGCGTCGTCCGGGGTCCCGTCCTGCTCGTAACGCTTGTCCAGTGTGCTGTCGTCCGAGCACTCGACGCCTTCGCTGCGGCCGACCCCGCGCGGGTCGAAGCTCACCAGGTCGTAGCGGGTGCGGAGCGCGTCGTAGGCGGTGCCGAACGACGGCAGCGTGGCGACTCCGGAGCCCCCGGGGCCGCCGAAGTTGAAGATCAGCGAACCGATCCGCCGGTCCTTGTTCCGGGCGGCGGCGCGGATGAGCGCCAGTTCGATGGTCCGGCCCTCCGGGTCCGCGTAGTCGAGGGGTACGTCCATGAAGGAGCACTCCCAGGACGTTCCGCCCGGCAGCGGCGAGGGCGTCGTGCCGCTGCCCTGGGCCTGGTTGGGGGCCGTGCACGGCTTCCAGTCCAGCTTCTGGGAGGACAGCTCCTCGGCCGTCGCCGTGGGGGACGCCGTCGACGCGGCGGACGGCCTCGCACTCCCCGTACCTCCGTCGTCCCCGTCGTCCGAACAGGCGGCCAGTGGCAGCAGCACGGTGGCGGTGGCGGCGAGGGCGGCGGCACGCAGAGCGGGGGAGGTCCTCATGACCCCATCGTGCGGCGGGGCGCGGTGGACCGCGCGGGGCGTCGTCCATGCGGGTGGCGCGCCCTCGCGCGCGTGTTCTAGAGCTCGCCCTTGCGGGTCAGCTGGTTGAAGCAGATCCAGCCGGGGAGGACCGGCAGCCAGAGCGTCATCACGCGGTACAGCAGCACGGCCGGAGCCGCGACCTCCTTCGGCAGCCCCACCGCGATCAGACCGAGGGTCAGGGCGCCCTCGACCGCGCCCATGCCGCCCGGGGTGGGCGCCGCGGACCCTAGGGCGTTGCCCGCGAGGAAGACCACCGCGATGCTGGCGTAGCTGAGCTGGGGGACGTCGGGACCGCTGAACGCGCGGATCGACGCGTCGAGGCACAGCACGAACAGCCCGGTCAGCAGCAGCATGCCGCCGATGCCGGTGACCAGCTTCTGCGGGCGCTGCACCACGTCGAGCATGCGGGGGACGACGCCGGCGAACAGCGACCGCACCCGGGTGACGACGAACTTCCGCAGGAACGGGATCGCGGTCACCACCAGCACGAGCACGGCGACCGTGAGCAGGCCCGCGATGACCGTCCTGGACGGGGTGAGCGAGTCCGGGGTCTTCTCCGTGCCGGTCAGATAACCGAACAGGGCGAGCAGCAGGATGTGGCAGCCGAGACCGAACAGCTGGGAGGCGCCCACGCTCGCGACGGCGAGCCCCGGGCGCACCCCGGCGCGTTGCAGGAAGCGCGTGTTCAGCGCCACACCGCCGACCGCGGCCGGCGCCACGATCTTCACGAACGAGCCGGCCACCTGTGCCAGCACGGTCTTCCCGAAGGCCACCCGCTCGGGCACGAAGCCGAGCAGGCTCATGGCCGCGGCGACATAGCTCAGGGCCGAGAAGCCCAGCGCCGCCGCGACCCAGCCCCACTCCGCCTGCTCCACGACCGTGCCGAAATCGGCCTCGGTGACCTGGGAGATCAGGAAGTACGCGGCGATCGAACCCGCGATGAAGCTGAAGAGGGTGCGCGGCTTGATGCGCTCCAGCCGGACCGGTTCGACCGGCGCCTGCGGCCTGATCAGCAGCACCTGGCGGCGGATCTGGGCCAGCATGTCCTCCTCGCGGGCCTCTTCCAGCGCATCGTCTATCGCCCGCTTCTCAGCCTGCTTCTCCGTGCGCAGCGACTTGCGGACGGCCTTGCGGTCACTGGTCTCCGAGCCCTGTTCCTCCGCCTTGTCCTGCTTCGCCGCCTGCGAGGCCTCCAGCACCGCCTCACGCTCGCGCTGCGAACGCTCCCGGGCGATCCTGCGCAGCGTCGCCCGGGTGGAGCGGCTCAGCGCGATCGGCTGGAGCAGCGGCAGGCAGTCGGCGACGGCGTCGGGCCCGAGCACGGCGAGTGCCCCCTCGACGGCCCGTTCGGCGCCCACGCGCAGACCGGTGGTGGTGAGCAGCTGGGCGACGTCCATGCGAAGGACCAGGTCGCCGGCGGCGATCTCGCCGCCCCGCAGATCGGTGACGAACACCTTGCCGGAACCGTCGACCAGAATGGCGTCCCCGGTGAGCCTGCGGTGCGCGATCCGGCGCGACTGGAGCGCCTGCACCTGACGCCAGGCACCCCGCACCAGGTCGTCGGTGATCTCCTCGTCCTCCATCGCGTCCAGCGAGCGCCCGCCGATGTGCTCGTACACGAGCATCACGGCGTCGGGGCCGAGCTCGGACGTGGCGATCAGCTTGGGCGCGTTGGCCCCGGCGGCGATCGCCGCGTACGCGAGGAGCGCCTCCTGCTCCAGGGCCTGGCGCAGGGACAGGATGGAGCGGCGCTGGGTGATGCTGCGCAGGGTGAGCCGGCGCCACACCCGGTAGAAGAACCCCTGGGCCTGTTGTTCACGGTCGACGACCGTGACGTCCAGGGGTGGCCCGTCCTCCAGGGTCACCAGATAGCGGCGGCCCCGGTCGCTCTGGTCGATGTTGTCGGGGGCGTCCTCCGTGCGCATCGCGGCGACCGGACGGAAGCCGACGTGGCGCAGACCGGCCATCAGGTGCTGGCCGGTCGGACGGACGTTCGGGGAGCCGACCGCGTACAGCGTGCCGTACGCCACCGTCCAGCCGATCAGCACGGTGAGGACGATCGAGAACGGGGTGGTGTAACCACCGACCAGCATCGCGAAGGCGTCCAGGAGCAGCACCACCCACAGGACGACCCGCCAGCGCGGCCTGCGGGCCATTCCGACCGCCGTCATATAGGCGATGACGGGAGCGAGATACCCGTGCACGGGGTCGGTGAGCGCGTCACCGGGCTGGGGCTGGGTCAGGGCGTCCCGGATCGTCCCGGACGCCGACCTGGCGACCCAGAGGTCGGTGGCCAGGGTCACCCCGTGGGCCAGCACGGCGGCGAGCACCCCGTCCGCGATCCGCAGCCCGTCGCGTTTCACCAGACGTTCGATGGCGAAGGCGACCGGCACGAGGAGCACGGCGATGCTGGACACCAGGCCCGCGAGCTTGATCAGCAGATCGGGGGCCTGGTCGGTGCCCTTGGAGATGTCGTCCTCGAGGCCGGTGGTGGTCCCCTGGGCGAACGCGGCGATGGAGAACAGCAGTGCGATCGCGAGGACCCCGATGAGCAGCCGCAGCAGATCGGAGGGGCGGTGTACCCGGGCGGGCAGCAGGGGCTCGTCGCCGGATACGCGGTCCGTCAGTTCCGTGCCGGCCGACGCGAGGGTCGAGCCCGCGAGGTGCTCCCCGGGCTTTCCGGGGGTCTCCCCGGACGTCCTGGGGGTCTTCTCCGCGTCGGGTGCTCCGGGGGCGCCGGCCCCAGGGGCGTCGGGCGCGTCCGGGCGTGGCTCGGCGTCAGAGGCGCCCGCCGCCTTCGGTGGCTGCACGCCCTGCTCCTTAGCCTCTGACGAATCTTCGTGTTCTCGTATCACCGGTCACCGCCCGCATGATGGTGGCACGGCCTGCAGACAGAGGGGGGCATCAGGGTGCATTGCGCGGGCGCGATGCGCAACATACGCGGCTTCGACGGCGCGCGCACGGTGCGTGACCGGGACGACCCGGCACAGCCCCGGTTGTCGGTGGCGTACGGCAGGATGGGGCGGATGAGCGAAGACCGGACGAGAGGCAGCGGCCGGACCGGGGCCGTGCCGCCCCGCCCTGTGATCGCCGAGCTGCCCGTCTACGCCGAGCGGGTCCTGGACGTGGCGGACCTGATCCCGCCCGGCCGGGTGATGACGTACGGCGATGTCGCGGAGTGGCTCGGTGACGGCGGGCCGAGACAGGTCGGCCGGGTGATGGCCCTGTACGGCTCCGCGGCGCCCTGGTGGCGGGTCGTGCGCGCCGACGGGCTGCTGCTGCCGGGCCATGAACTGCGGGCGCTCGGCCACTACCGCGAGGAGGGCACGCCGCTGAGAGCGACCCCGCGCGCCGCGGAAGGCCATGTCCCGCGTCTCGACATGAAGCGCGCCAGATGGGACGGCGTGACCGGTGGTCCGGGCGACGAAGCTCACACCTGACAGCTTCCGCCGTCGTGCCCCGCCGGGACAGGCGGCCGGCCAGTGTCCGGGGCGCACCGCTGGGCCCGTGTGTGACGGGCGACGCGTCTCACCGCCCGCTGTCCGTCCCGCCGCTGGCGTAGCGTCGTCCACACGCGGCACGCTCCACTCCCTCATCCGTCCGTCCGTTCCCGTCCCGACCGGGCCGCCCCCACCGGGGCCGTCAGGCACCCGCAGCCGTCACACCCGGGCCGTCACCCCATGGCCGGCCACCGCGCAGACCGAGTACACCCACCAGGACCGGCGATCCACGTGAGCTCCTCCTTCACCACCCGGAACGGCCCGCACCGTCAGGCACGGCGGCGGGCCCCGGGCGCGTACCGGCTGGTGCGCACGCCGCCGGGATCCGTGGACCCCCCTCTCCTGGACGCACCGCAGCGGGCCGTGGTTGACCACCGGGACGGCCCGCTGCTGGTCCTCGCCGGACCCGGCACGGGGAAGACCACGACGCTGGTCGAGACGGTGGCCCGGCGCGTGGCCCGCGGGACCGACCCCGCGCGCATCCTCGTCCTCACCTTCAGCCGCAAGGCGGCCGTCGAACTCCGCGACAGGATGGCCGCCCGGCTCGGCGGCACCCGGGGCCCGCAGGCCACCACCTTCCACTCGTACTGCTACGCCCTGGTCCGTGCCCACCAGGACGCCGACCTGTTCGCCGATCCGCTGCGCCTGCTCTCGGGGCCCGAGCAGGACGTCACCGTCCGTGAACTCCTCGCCGGACAGCTCGGCCTGGAGCAGGCGGGGCTGGCCCATGTCCGCTGGCCCGACGAGCTGCGGGCGTGCCTGACCACCCGGGGCTTCGCCGACGAGGTGCGCGCGGTGCTGGCCCGCAGCCGCGAGCTGGGGCTGGGCCCGGACGCGCTGGCCGCCTTCGCCCGCCGCACGGGCCGACCCGACTGGGGCGCCGCCGCCCAGTTCCTCGCCGAGTACCTGGACGTCCTCGACGCCCAGGGGGTCCTCGACTACGCGGAACTGGTCCACCGCGCGGTCCTGCTCGCCGAGCGGCCGGAGGTGGCGGCGGAGCTGGCCCGGAGCTACGACGCGGTACTCGTCGACGAGTACCAGGACACGGACCCCGCCCAGGTGCGGCTGCTGCACGCGCTGGCCGGGAACCGGGGCGCCGCCGCACCGGGCACCGGCGGGGGCCGGACGCTGATCGCCTTCGGCGACCCCGACCAGTCGATCTACGCCTTCCGGGGCGCCGATGTGAACGGCATCCTCGACTTCCCGGACACCTTCCGCCGGGCCGACGGCGCTCCCGCACCCGTCGGGGTCCTCACCACCTCCCGCCGCTCCGGCGCGAAGCTGCTGGAGGCCACCCGGCTGCTCACCCGCCGGATGCCGCTCACCCGCCTGCCCTCGGCCAAGGTCCGCGCCCACCGCGAGCTGTCCGCCGTGCGCGGAGGCGGCCGTGTCGAGGCGTACACCTATCCGACGCCCTCCACGGAGCTGGAGAACATCGCCGACCTGCTCCGGCGCGCGCACCTCGAAGAGGGAGTGCCCTGGAGGGACATGGCGGTCCTCGTACGCGCCGGCGGACGTTCCATCCCCGCCGTGCGCCGGGCGCTCACCTCCGCGGGAGTCCCTTTGGAGGTGGACGGCGACGATCTTCCACTGCGCCACGAGCCGGCGGTCGCCCCGCTCCTGACCGCCCTGCGCACCGTCGCCACGGCGGCGATGACCCCCGCCGTGCCCGAGGATCCGCACGACGGGTCCGGGAGCGGCCAGGAAGCGCGCGGCCCGAACCCGGACGACGGAGCCGGCGGGGAAGCGCGCGGACCGCTCGACACCGAGACCGCCCTCGCCCTCCTCACCTCGCCGCTCGGCTCCATGGACGCCGCCGACCTGCGCCGTCTCGGCCGGGCCCTGCGCGACGAGGAGCGGGCCGCCGGGAACCGCGTACCGCCGCCCTCCGGGGAGCTGCTGGCCCGGGCGCTCGCCGAGCCCGAGCGCCTGGCCACACACGATCCGGCGTACGCCCGCGGAGCGCAGCGCCTCGGCGCGCTCCTGCAGAGGGCCCGCGAACTCCTGGAGAGCGGCGGCACCGCGGAGGAGGCCCTGTGGATCCTGTGGAACGGCACCCCCTGGCCCGGCCGTCTCGAGCGGGCGGCGCTGCGCGGCGGTGCGGGCGGCCGGAACGCCGACCGGGACCTCGACGCCGTATGCGCCCTGTTCGACACCGCGGCACGCGCCGAGGAGCGCACCGGCGGACGCGGCGCGCTCAACTTCCTGGAGGAGGTCGACGCCCAGGACATCGCCGCCGACACGCTGTCCCGGCGGTCCGTGCGGCCCGACGCCGTGCGCCTGATGACCGCCCACCGCTCCAAGGGCCTGGAGTGGCGCCTGGTGGTCGTCGCCGGTGTCCAGGAAGGGCTCTGGCCCGACCTGCGCCGCCGGGGATCGCTCCTGGAGGCGGACCGCATCGGGCGCGACGGCCTGGCCGAACCGCTCACCCCGGGGGCGCTCCTGGCCGAGGAGCGCCGCCTGTTCTACGTGGCCGCGACCCGGGCCCGTGAACGCCTGATCGTCACCGCCGTCAAGGCCCCCGCCGACGACGGCGACCAGCCCTCCCGCTTCCTCACCGAGCTCGGCACCGAGCCCCGGGACGTCACCGGACGCCCCCGCCGGCCGCTCGCGGTGGCCTCGCTCGTCGCCGAGCTCAGGGCGACGACCGTCGACCCCGCCGCCTCGGAGGCCCTGCGCGACGCCGCCGCACAACGGCTCGCCCGGCTCGCGGCGCTCACCGACGACGAGGGCCAGCCGCTCGTGCCCGCGGCCCACCCCTACCGCTGGTGGGGGCTGGACGAGCCGACCCGCTCCGAGGTCCCGCTGCGTGACCGTGACCGCCCGGTCGCGCTCTCCGGAAGCGCGCTCGACCAGCTGGCCAACACCTGCGCCCTCCAGTGGTTCCTGGGCCGGGAGGTCAAGGCCGACGCCCCGGCGACGGCGGCCCAGGGATTCGGCAACGTGGTCCACGTCCTCGCGGACGAGGTGGCCTCCGGGCGTACGGGCGCCGACCTGGACGTCCTCATGGAGCGTCTGGACTCCGTATGGGACGGCCTGGTCTTCGACGCACCCTGGAAGTCGCAGCAGGAGAAGGACCAGGCGCGCGACGCCCTGGAACGCTTCCTGCGCTGGCATGTCATGGACCGCGGGGGCAGGACCCCCACCGCGAGCGAACACGACTTCGACGTCACCCTCGAAGCGGGCGAGTACGCCGTGCGCATCCGGGGCTCGATGGACCGGGTCGAACAGGACACCGAGGGCCGGGCCTACGTCGTCGACTTCAAGACGGGCAAGGGGGCGCCGACCAAGGACGAGGTGGCGTCCCACCCTCAGCTCGCCGTGTACCAGCTGGCGGTCAGGGAAGGCGCCGTCGACGAGGTCTTCGACGGCCGCCGCCCCGAGGCCGGCGGCGCCGAGCTCGTCCAGCTGCGCCAGCCCGCCCCCAAGAAGGAGGGCGGTGACGCCCTTCCCAAGGTGCAGGCGCAGGAACCCCTCTCCGGGGAATGGGTCTCCGACCTGCTGGCCACGGCCGCCGGCCGGGTCCTGGACGAACGGTTCACCCCCACGACCGGCCAGCACTGCACCCACTGCGCGTTCAAGGCGTCGTGCAGCGCGCAGCCCGAAGGCCGGCAGATCATCGAATGACCGCCCCGGCCGGACCGAGCGGGACCGCGTTGTCGGTGCGCCCGGTTAGCCTCTCTGGAGTGTCCTCCCGTATCACCGATCCCGAGCAGCTGAAGGAACTCCTCGGGATCCCCTTCACCCCGGAGCAGACGGCCTGCATCACCGCGCCGCCCGCTCCGCAGGTGATCGTGGCCGGAGCCGGCTCGGGGAAGACGACCGTGATGGCCGCCCGGGTCGTGTGGCTCGTCGGGACCGGGCAGGTCGCCCCGGAGCAGGTCCTCGGCCTGACCTTCACGAACAAGGCCGCCGGTGAGCTCTCCGAGCGCGTCCGCAAGGCCCTCGTCGCGGCCGGGGTCACCGACCCCGACGTCATCGACCCGGACAACCCTCCGGGCGAACCCAGCATCTCGACCTACCACGCCTTCGCAGGCCGCCTCCTCACCGACCACGGCCTGCGGATAGGCCTCGAACCCACCACCCGGCTCCTCGCCGACGCCACCCGCTACCAGCTCGCCGCCCGGGTGCTGCGCGAGGCCCCCGGCCCGTACCCGGCTCTCACCCGGTCCTTCCCCACCCTCGTCAGTGATCTGCTGGCCCTGGACGCCGAGCTCGCCGAACACCTCGTACGGCCCGAGCAGCTCGCCGAGCACGACACCGCGCTGCTCCACACCCTGGAGACGGCCAGGCTCACCAACGCCGAGCTGCGCAAGCTCCCCGAGACGGCGGAGGCCCGCCGCGAGCTCCTCCAGCTGACCCGGCGCTACCGGGCGGCCAAGCGCGGCCGGGACCTCCTCGACTTCGGGGACCAGATCGCCCTCTCCGCCGAGCTGGCACTCACCCGGCCCGAGGTCGGTGCCATCCTCCGCGACGAATTCCGGGTGGTCCTGCTCGACGAGTACCAGGACACCTCCGTCGCCCAGCGGCTGCTCCTGGCCGCGCTGTTCGGCGGGGGCGGCGGGAGCGGCACGGCGGGGCACGCCGTCACCGCCGTCGGCGACCCCTGCCAGGCGATCTACGGCTGGCGCGGCGCCTCCGTGGCCAACCTCGACGACTTCCCGCACCACTTCCCGCACGCCGACGGCACCCCGGCCACCCGCTACTCCCTCAGCGAGAACCGCCGCAGCGGCGGCCGTCTCCTCCATCTCGCCAACGGCCTCGCCGAACCCCTGCGCGCCATGCACGAGGGTGTCGAGGCACTGCGCCCCGCACCCGGAGCCGAGCGGGACGGCACGGTCCGGTGTGCCCTCCTGCGCACCCACGCCGAGGAGATCGACTGGCTCGGCGACTCGATCGCCCACCTCGTGCGGACGGGGACGGCACCCGGGGAGATCGCCGTCCTGTGCCGGACCGCGGGAGACTTCCCCCGCATCCAGGCAGCCCTCGTCGCCCGGGACATCCCGGTCGAGGTCGTCGGTCTGTCCGGGCTGCTGCACCTCCCCGAGGTCGCCGACCTCGTCGCCGTCTGCGAGGTCCTCCAGGACCCCGGGGCCAACGCCTCCCTGGTCCGGCTGCTGACCGGGCCGCGCTGGCGCATCGGGCCCCGGGACCTCGCCCTCCTGGGGCGCCGCGCCCGCCTCCTCGTCCACCGCTCCACCGCCGGTGACGAGGCCGACCCGGACCGGCGCCTGGCCGAGGCCGTCGAGGGCATCGACCCCGCCGAGGTGATCTCGCTCGCCGACGCCCTCGACACCTTTCTGGAGTCCGGCGGGTCCGAGGACGACCAGCTGCCCTTCTCCGCCGAGGCCCGCGTCCGCTTCGCCCGCCTCGCCACCGAGCTCCGCGACCTCCGCCGCTCGCTGGCGGACCCCCTCATGGACGTACTCCACCGGGTCCTCGCGACCACCGGCCTCGAAGTGGAGCTCTCCGCGTCGCCGCACGCCCTGGCCGCGCGCCGCCGCGAGACCCTCGCCAACTTCCTGGACGTCGCGGCCGGCTTCGCCGCGGTGGACGGGGAGGCGACCCTGCTCGCCTTCCTCGGCTTCCTGCGCACCGCCGCGCAGTACGAGAAGGGCCTGGACAACGCGCTGCCCGGCGGCGAGAACACCGTGAAGGTCCTCACCGCCCACAAGTCCAAGGGGCTGGAATGGGACGTCGTCGCCGTCCCCGGCCTCGTCGGCGGCCAGTTCCCCAGCACACAGTCCCGGGACGCGTGGACCTCGCAGTCCCAGGTCCTCCCGCATGCCCTGCGCGGCGACGCGGCCACGCTCCCCGCCCTCCACTCCTTCGACGCCAAGGGCCTCAAGGCGTTCAAGGAGGAGCTGAAGGGCCATCAGCACACCGAGGAGCTCCGCCTCGGCTACGTCACCTTCACCCGCCCCCGCAGCCTGCTGCTCGGCTCCGGCCACTGGTGGGGCCCGTCCCAGAAGAAGCCCCGCGGACCGTCCGCCTTCCTGGACGCGCTGTACGAGCACTGTGCGGCCGGACACGGCGAGATCGAGGTCTGGGCCGACGAGCCCGGGGAGGACGAGGAGAACCCGGCACTCCAGGAGAAGGACGCCGACCAGGCCTGGCCGCTCCCGCTCGACGACACCGCCATGGCCCGCCGCCGCGCCGCCCGGGACACCGTGCTGGCGCACCTGGAGGCACTGGCGGCCACGCCCGTACCGGATGTGTACGAGGCGCAGGAGCCGCCCCATGACGACGAGCCTCCGTACGAGGACGAGCCTCCGTACGAGGACGAGGTGCCGCCTTACGACGAGGAGGACGCCCCGTACGACGACCCGTTCCCGGACGGTGAGCCCGTCGTCTCCACCGTCCGGGCCCCGTCGCCGGACGGCGGCCAGGATCCGGACGGCACCGGGCCGCCTCCACACGGAACGGCCCCCGCCCCGCACGTGCCGGCCGCCCGTGCCCCGGCGGACGAAGCCCTCACCCCGGAGGAGACCCGTGCCCTCGCCTCCTGGGACCGGGACCTCGACGCCCTCGCCGGTGAGCTGCGCCGCGCCCGCGCGGCCGTGCGCGACGTCGTCGTACCGGCCACGCTCTCCGCCACCCAGCTCCTGCACCTCGCCGACGACCCTGACGGCTTCGCGCGGGAGCTCGCCCGCCCCATGCCCCGCCCTCCGCAGCCCGCAGCCCGCCGGGGCACCCGCTTCCACGCCTGGGTGGAGTCCCGGTTCGAGGAGCTGCCGCTGCCCATGCTGGGCCCGGACGAACTCCCCGGGGGCGACGACAGCGACGCGGACATCGCCGACGAGCGTGACCTCGCCGAGCTCAAGGAGGCCTTCGAGCGCACCGCGTACGCCCGGCGCACTCCGTACCGCGTCGAGACCCCGTTCCAGATCACCCTCGGAGGCCGGGTGATCCGCGGCCGGATCGACGCGGTCTACCGCACCGGCGACTCGTACGAGATCGTCGACTGGAAGACCAGCAGGCACCGCACGGCCGACCCGCTCCAGCTCGCCGTCTACCGCCTGGCCTGGGCCGAACTGCACGGTCTGCCGCTGGAAGCGGTCGAGGCGACCTTCCTCTACGTGCGTACCGGCGAGACGTCCCGCCCCACGGGGCTGCCGGGCCGGGAGGAGCTGGAGAAGCTCCTGCTGGACGAGCCACCTCCCCGGGGCCGATAGGCTCATAAGCATGAGCGACACCCCGGACAGCGCCGTCCGTACGTACACCGAGCAGCACCGCGCGGCCTTCCTCGACGACCTCGCCGAGTGGCTGCGCATCCCGTCCGTGTCCGCTCAGCCGGAGCACGACGGGGACGTACGGCGCAGTGCCGAGTGGCTGTCCGCCAAGCTCGCGGAGACCGGGTTCCCGGTCACCGAGATCTGGGAGACGCCGGGCGCTCCGGCGGTCTTCGCCGAGTGGCCCTCGGAGGACCCGGACGCACCCGTCGTCCTCGTCTACGGCCACCACGACGTGCAGCCCGCGGCCCGCGAGGACGGCTGGAGCAGCGACCCGTTCGACCCGGTGATCCGCGACGGCAGGATGTACGGACGCGGTGCGGCCGACGACAAGGGCCAGGTGTTCTTCCACACACTCGGAGTCCGCGCCCACCTCGCCGCGACCGGCCGCACGGCCCCCGCCGTGCACCTCAAGCTCCTGGTCGAGGGCGAGGAGGAGTCGGGCTCGCCGCACTTCCGCGCGCTGGCCGAGGAGCGGTCGGCCCGCCTCGCGGCCGATGCCGTGATCGTCTCCGACACCGGCATGTGGGACGAGAACACCCCGACCGTCTGCACGGGTATGCGCGGCCTCGCGGAGTGCGAGATCGAGCTGTACGGGCCGGACCAGGACATCCACTCCGGGTCCTTCGGCGGTGCGGTGCCCAACCCCGCGACCGCACTCGCCCGCCTCGTCGCGGCCCTCCACGACACGGAGGGCAGGGTCGCGGTCCCCGGCTTCTACGACGGCGTCGCCGAGCTCACCGAGACAGAACGCGCCCTCTTCGCGGAGCTGCCCTTCGACGAGGACGTATGGCTGCGCACGGCCGCCTCCCACGCCGCTGAGGGTGAGGCCGGCTACTCCACCCTGGAGCGCGTCTGGGCCCGCCCCACCGCCGAGGTCAACGGCATCGGCGGCGGTTACCAGGGGGCGGGCAGCAAGACCGTCATCCCCTCGTCCGCCCTGGTGAAGCTGAGCTTCCGGCTGGTCGCGGGCCAGGACCCGGAGCGGATCCAGGAAGCGGTCCGCACCTGGGCCGAGGCCCGGATCCCGGCCGGAGTCCGCCACCGGATCACCTTCGCCCCCGCCACCCGCCCCTGTCTGACGCCTCTGGACCATCCCGCCCTCCAAGCGGTGGCCCGGGCCATGGGGCGGGCCTTCGGGACGAAGATCCTCTTCACCCGCGAGGGAGGCTCGGGCCCCGCCGCCGACCTTCAGGACGTACTCGGCGCACCGGTCCTCTTCCTGGGCATCTCCGTACCGTCCGACGGCTGGCACGGCCCCGACGAGAAGGTCGAACTCGACCTGCTCCTCAAAGGCGTGGAGACCACCGCCCACCTGTGGGGCGAGCTGGCCGACGCACTCCGCTGAATCTCTGAACGCCCGATCCACCCCCGGGGGAGTAGGAAGCACCTGTGAGCACCTTCGACAACGCCACCGCAGACCGCCCGATCGGTCTCACCGCGCCCAGCGGCATCGACCGCGCCGCGCACCACCGGCTCGACGAGGCCTGGCTCGCCGCGGCCTGGAGCCACCCGACGACCAGAGTCTTCGTCGTCTCCGGGGGCCAGGCGCTCATCGACGACACCCCCGACGGCGGCACCGAGCTCGTCATGACACCCGCCTTCGAGGCGCCCGTCACCGAGACCCACCGCTACTTCCTGGGCACCGACGAGGACGGCGTGAGCTACTTCGCGCTCCAGAAGGACTCCCTTCCGGGCCGCATGGACCAGTCCGCACGGCCCGCCGGTCTCCGTGAGGCCGGGATGCTCCTCGGCCCGCGTGACGCCGGACTGATGGTGCACGCGGTCGCTCTGGAGAACTGGCAGCGGCTGCACCGCTTCTGCTCACGCTGCGGCGAGCGCACCGTCATCGCGGCGGCGGGGCACATCCGCCGTTGCCAGGCCTGCGGGGCAGAGCACTACCCGCGCACCGACCCCGCCGTGATCATGCTGGTCACGGACGACCAGGACCGTGCCCTGCTGGGACGCCAGGTGCACTGGCCCGAGGGCCGCTTCTCGACCCTCGCCGGCTTCGTCGAGCCGGGGGAGTCGATCGAGCAGTCCGTGGCCCGCGAGGTGTTCGAGGAGGCCGGGGTCGTCATCGGCGAGGTCGAGTACATCGCCAGCCAGCCCTGGCCGTTCCCCTCCAGCCTGATGCTCGGCTTCATGGCGCGCGCCACCTCCTCCGAGATCGACGTGGACGGCGAGGAGATCGAGGAGGCCCGCTGGTTCTCCCGCGAGGAGCTGACCGCCGCCTTCGACTCGGGTGAGGTCCTGCCCCCGTTCGGCGTCTCGATCGCGGCGCGTCTGATCGAGCTCTGGTACGGCAAGCCGCTCCCGAAGCCCGGCGCCATCGGCTGACGGCCGGGGCGGACAGGGCGACGGCCCCGGGGGAATTCCGCCCGGGGCCGCTTCAGCGCAGAGCCAGCAGCATCACGTCGTGGAGATCCGCGCCCTCCCCCCCACGGCCGCGCCTCGCCGACCTTGCGGTATCCCCACGACCGATAGGCGGCCGACGCCGCCTCACTGCCCGGGTGGACGTTCAACAGCACCCGCTCGGCACCGATGCCGTCGAGCAGCGCCTCGTGCAGACGACGCGCGACGCCCCGTCCACGCCACGGGCCCCGCACGGCGAGTTCCATGAATCCGAAGGTGCGGTGCCCGTCCTCGCGCCGCATGTCCTCGGGCACCGGCTCGGTCAGTTCGTCCCACCAGCCCGTGCCGGGACCGAGCGTGAAGCCGTACGCCATGCCGACCGGCTCGCCGTCCTCGTGGCGGGCCAGGGCGGCGCGGAAGGTGAGATCGCGAGCCTGGACGGGGAAGCGGCGGAAGGCGGCGGCGACGTCGTCCTCGTCCTCCTCGTAAGGAGGCCCGGCGAACGCCTCGGCGTAGACCGTCCTGAACGCTTCCTCGGCCCGCACCGCGGCCGGTCCGTCCATGCGCTGAACCGCGACGGTCCCCCGCTGTGTCATGTGGTCCCCCCCCTCGCGCGGCCTCGCGGTGCGCCCGCCGCCTTCTCGTTCCGCCCCGGGGACGAACCGGAGTACACGAAACCCCCGATCAGCTCCAGGCCGATCAGGGGTTGTGCGGCACGCCGGTCAGACGCCGAGCGCCTGCTTCACCTGAGCGAGGCTCGGGTTGGTCATGACGACCTCGGAGCCTCCCTGCGAGGGAACCACCAGGACCGTCGGAACCGTCTGGTTCCCGCCGTTCGCCTTCTCGACGAAGGCCGCCGACTCCGGGTCCTGCTCGATGTTGACCTCGGTGTACGCGATGCCTTCGCGGTCCATCTGCCCCTTGAGCCGGCGGCAGTAGCCGCACCATGTGGTGCTGTACATCGTCACAGTGCCCGGCATGTCGTCGGCGCTCCTTCGTCTTGTCCGTCTGAACGCGGGACCGTCCGCACGCTCCCGCATGGAGGGAACGCACGGGACCTGACCACCATTCCCCGCGGTCCCCGGCCGGTATGACGAACGGCACCCCCTGTGGACAACCGCCGCGGCCGCCCCTCACGACCTGGCAGCATGGCAGGGTGACAGCAGCAACGCATTCCACCCTCTTCCCGCAGGTCCCCGACTCCGCGGACGCCGTGCTGGACGGGCTCGACCCCGAGCAGCGCGAGGTCGCGCTGGCCCTCGGCGGACCCGTGTGCGTGCTGGCCGGAGCCGGGACGGGCAAGACGAGGGCGATCACGCACCGCATCGCGTACGGGGTGCGTGCGGGGATCCTCCAGCCGACGACCGTGCTCGCCGTCACCTTCACCAACCGGGCGGCGGGGGAGATGCGGGGCCGGCTCCGCCAGCTCGGAGCCACGGGTGTCCAGGCGCGTACGTTCCACTCCGCGGCCCTGCGCCAGCTCCAGTACTTCTGGCCGAAAGCAGTCGGTGGCGATCTTCCACGACTGGTGGAGCGCAAGGTCCAGCTGGTCGCCGAGGCCGCGGCCCGCTGCGGGGTCCGGCTCGACCGCAACGAACTGCGGGACACCACCAGCGAGATCGAGTGGGCCAAGGTCACGCAGACCGTCCCCGCCGACTACCCGGCAGCGGTGGCCAAGACCCAGCGGGACGTCCCGCGCGACCCGGCCGAGCTCTCCCAGATCTACGCGATGTACGAGCAGCTGAAGCGCGACAGGTCCGTGATCGACTTCGAGGACGTGCTGCTGCTCACCGTCGGCATCCTCCAGGACCGTCACGACATCGCCGAGCACGTGCGCCGGCAGTACCAGCACTTCGTCGTCGACGAGTACCAGGACGTCAGCCCGCTCCAGCAGCGGCTCCTCGACCTCTGGCTCGGAGACCGGGACGATCTCTGTGTCGTCGGCGACGCCGGCCAGACGATCTACTCCTTCACCGGTGCCACCCCCGACCACCTGCTGAATTTCCGCACCCGTCATCCGGACGCGACGGTGGTCAAGCTGGTGCGCGACTACCGCTCCACACCCCAGGTAGTCCACCTGGCCAACGGCCTGCTGAGCCAGGCCCGGGGCCGGGCGGCCGAACACCGCCTGGAGCTGGTCTCCCAGCGGGACAAGGGCCCCGAACCCGTCTACACGGAGTACACGGACGAGCCCGCCGAGGCGGAGGGCACCGCACGCCGGATCCGTGATCTGATCGCCGCCGGCGTCCCGGCCGGTGAGATCGCCGTGCTGTACCGGGTCAATTCCCAGTCCGAGGTCTACGAGCAGGCACTCGCGGACGCGGGCGTGCCCTACCAGCTGCGCGGCGCCGAGCGCTTCTTCGACCGGCCCGAGGTGCGGGAGGCGGGTGTCGCCCTGCGCGGTGCCGCCCGCGCGGGAGGCAACGACGCGCTGCTCGACGGCGCCGACGACCTGCCCTCCGAGGTGCGGGCGGTGCTCTCCACCAAGGGATGGACCTCCAAGCCTCCGGCCGGCTCAGGAGCGGTGCGCGACCGCTGGGAGTCCCTCGCCGCCCTGGTGCGCCTGGCCGAGGACTTCGAACAGGCCAAGCCGGGGGCGACGCTCTCCGATCTCGTGGCCGAGCTCGACGAGCGGGCCGCCGCCCAGCACGCGCCCACGGTCCAGGGGGTCACCCTGGCGTCGCTGCACTCGGCGAAGGGCCTGGAGTGGGACGCCGCGTTCCTCGTCGGGCTGACCGAGGGGATGATGCCCATCGCCTACGCCAAGACGGACGAACAGGTCGAGGAGGAACGCCGCCTGCTGTACGTCGGTGTCACCCGGGCCCGTTTCCACCTCTCGCTGTCCTGGGCCCTGTCCCGGTCGCCGGGCGGCCGGGGGAACCGCAGGGCGACCCGCTTCCTCAACGGGCTGCGGCCCGGCTCGGCCGCGCTCGGCACGCGGGGCGGCGCCGGAGGAGGAGGCGGCATCGACCGCGGCTCCCGCGTGGGCACGGGCGGTGCCGGCACGGAGAGGCCGGTCCGGGCCGGTCGGAGGGGCCCTGTCCGGTGCCGGGTCTGCGGCAAGACGCTCACCGAGGCCGGCGAGATGAAACTGATGCGCTGCGAGGACTGTCCCTCGGACATGGACGAGGGACTGTACGAGCGGCTGCGCGAGTGGCGCGCGGACCGGGCGAAGGAGATCAGCCAGCCCGCGTACTGCGTCTTCACCGACAAGACGCTGATGGCGATCGCCGAGGCCGAGCCGGTCAGCGAGGGGGAGCTGGTCGTCATCGCCGGTGTCGGCAACCGGAAGCTGACCAGGTTCGGGGCCGACGTGCTGGCCATCTGCGCAGGTCGGACGGTGGGTCAGGAGCTCGGCGAGGGCGACGGCGACGTGTGAGAAAAACTCGTCGAAAAAATAGTTTGCGCCCACAGCAGTCGTCACCATAGGTTCTTAACCACGGGAACAGCGACTTCTCTGAAGCCCTGACTCCGTGCTGTACTTATCCGAATACCGCAGGATCGGCCCCGGCCGGTCCCTTGAGACGCCGAGAGGAGGCGATTGTCGTGATCAGCATCATCAACACCATCAAAATGACCGATCCGTCGGTCGTCTCCACCTGCTCGCTCGGCCTCACCCGCTCTTCGGAGCTCTCGCTTCGTGGCACCGGTGTGTCCGGCATCTCCGTGGTCAGCCCGCTGTCCCTGGCGAGCCTGCCCGTGCGAGAGCGCAATGAGCGACCGACCGAGGCACCGGCAGCAGCAGTAGCGAAGGGACAGGCCTCGGCCTATGCCTTTGCGGCAGCCGGTGCCGGAGCCAAGAAGCAGACGACGCAGCACCACACGATGTGGGCCTTCCGTGGGCCTGAACCCTGGAGTGATCCAGCCTGAGAGCAATCAGGCCGGCGCCTTCAGGGCCGCGGAACCCCACTCGGGATCCGCGGCCCTTTTGTTTTGTCCGAACGGATGAGACGAGACGAAGGAGCCTCGGGACAGCAGGACCTGGTACCAGCCGCCAACCGGCCAACAGGCCGGCACGACCAGACGAGGACAACGCCACCGTGCAACTCGAGACGCACGCCCCGTCCGTACCGCCTTCCGACACGATCTCCCCGCCCGGCCTCACGGAGGACTCCACCTTGATCCCCCTCACCGCGCTCACCGCGCTCGACGACGCCATCGAGAACCTCGGCGTACCCGTCCCCTGCCGTTCCTACGACCCGGAGGTCTTCTTCGCCGAGTCCCCGGCCGACGTCGAGTACGCCAAGTCCCTCTGCCGGACCTGTCCGCTGATCGAGGCCTGCCTCGCCGGCGCCAAGGAGCGGCGCGAGCCGTGGGGCGTCTGGGGCGGAGAGCTCTTCGTCCAGGGCGTCGTCGTCGCCCGCAAGCGGCCGCGTGGCCGTCCGCGCAAGAACCCGGTCGCGGCGTGACTCCCGGCCTGGGGGTCATGTCCCCCACACGAACTAAGCGCATCGGAACCATCGACCGTCCCCAGACCCATGACCCCCGGAATCAGGCACCAATGACCACCACGACGAGGGAGCCCGTCGGCTCCGCCACCCCGGACGTCACCATCATCGGCGCGAACGACTCGCGCCAGAACAGGACCCGCGAGATGCAACTCATCCCAGAAGCCCTGGCTCGTGCGCATATGCACGACCGCCTGAGGGAAGCCGAGGAGGGACGTCAGGCAGTACGCCTGATGGCCGCCCGGCGGATGCAGCGCCGTGCGGAGCGTGCCTCGATGCGCGCCCGCCGCGCGCTCGCCATGGCCGTCATGCACTGACAGCCGCACCAGCAGTACGGCGCACCACGGCTGCCGGGCCACCGCTCGGCCCCTGAGGCAGCCACCCTCCCCATCAGCGGGGCCGGCCCGAACAGGCCGGCCCCGCAGTGCGTTGCGGCGCGCGCCGCCCGGCCCGCGGCGTTATCGTCGCGAGGTGGACGAGGAGACCCATCACCCCGCGGACCCGGCCGACGGAGACCTGGCGTGTGCCCGCTGCGGCACCCTCGCCGAGTCGGACCCACCGCCCCCGACGTGGCTCTGCTCCATGGAGAACGGCGGACGCCAGTACCTCTGCGAGGACTGCGCGCGCACCCACATCAGAGCGATCGAGAGCAGGCTCGACTCCGCGTGGTGGTGAGCCGCTACACCTCGACCGCCGCCTCCTCCGCCTCTTCCTCTGCGTTGTCGTCGTCCGCTTCGTGCTCCAGGAGGAACCCCGGCAGCCAGGACTCCAGTTCGTCGCGGAGACGGACCGTCGCGCCCAGCTGGCAGAGCACCCCGATCGTGCTCAGCGTCACCCGGTGTATCAGCAGGTACGAGGGCGGAAGGTTCAGCTGCTTCCCCAACTGGTGCGCCGGCGAGCGCGGGTCGGCGATCCGGGCGGCCTGGCTGCGCAGCCAGGAGCGGGTGAAGGTGAACTCGTCGGCCTGCGCCGGCTCGATGATGGGGATCAGGTAGTCGAGCACGGCATCCGGTTCGAGATCGATCGACTCCTTGACGAAGCCGGCCTCGCGCAGCATCGCGTAGACGGCGTCGGCGTCCCCGTCCAACGTCATCCGCAGGGCATCGCCGATGGTCCGCGGCAGACCACCCGGAAGCCGGTCCACCGTGCCGAAGTCCAGCACCCCCAGGCGCCACAGGCCCGCGTCCCCGTCGAACTCATCGGTGTGCCCGGCGGTCACCTCCGGTGGGGGCAGCAGCCGGAAGTTGCCCGGATGCGGGTCCGCGTGCAGCAGACCGGTGCGCGCCGGTCCCGAGAAGAGGAAGCGCGCCAGCAGCTGGCCCGCCCGGTCCCGCTGTTCCGTCGTGCCGTCCGCGATCACCTCCGAGAGCGGAATCCCCTCGATCCACTCCGTGACCAGCACCTGCTCGGACTGGTGGACCACGCCCGGGATCACCACATCCGGATCGTCCTCGAACTCCGCTGCGTGCTCCTGCTGGGCCCTGGCCTCGAGCTCGTAGTCCAGTTCCTCGGACACCCGGTCGCGGAGCTCCGTGATGAGCGGCTTGATGTCCATCCCGGGTACGAGCGGACCGAGCAGCCGCGCGAAGCGGCTGAGTTGCGTGAGATCCGAGAGCAACGCCTCACCCGCGCCCGGATACTGCACCTTCACGGCGACGTCCCGCCCGTCGTGCCACACGGCGCGGTGGACCTGTCCGATCGAGGCAGCGGCCGAGGGAAGGTCCTCGAACTCGGTGAACAGCTCCCGCCAGTCCTCGCCGAGCCGCTCCGCCAGAACCCCGTGGACCGTGCGGGTCGGCATGGGCGGTGCCGCCTCCTGCAGCTTGGTCAGCGCCGCCCGGTAGGGCCCGGCGACATCCTCGGGCAGCGCGGATTCGAAGACGGACAGCGCCTGTCCGAGCTTCATCGCACCGCCCTTCAGCTCGCCGAGGACCTTGAAGAGCTGGTCCGCCGTGCGCTGCTGGACCTCGCGGGCCACGATCTCGGCGGACTTCCCGCCGATCCGCTTGCCCAGACCCCATGTGGCACGGCCGGCGAAGCCGAGCGGCAGGGCTGCCAGCTTCGCGGTACGGGTGACCGCCTTCCGGGGAAGATCAGACATGTGCCCCTCCATTTCCCAGACTGCCGTGCGGCGTGCGTATCCGGCTCCGCTCCGGCGGCGGCGGTCACCCGGCCATTGTGTCCTGAGTGGCGCCGGCCGCGGGGGTGAGCTCCACCTCAGTGTGCCCGGCGGCACCACAGTCGCAGTCGAGGTGGGGGCCCAGCCGCTCCGACCGCCAGTCCAGCATCGGCATGGCGGCCTCCCACCGCGCCCCCGTGCTGGCGGGCAGCTCTCCGTCGAGAAAGGAGAGCGCGTGGGCCGCGGCGAGGCCTGCCACCGCGGTCGCCAGACCCAGATCGCAGGCCTGGACGCATGTGCGCCGCCCGGACCTCCACTGCGCGAGCATCCGCGGCCACTGGGGATCCGCCTCCGCCCGGCGCAGCGCCAGACAGCCCGCGCAGCCGGTGCCTCCGGGCAGCACCAACGGCCCGACGACTCCGGTGGCTTCGATCACTCCCGCATAGAGGTGCGGCGTACCCGAAGCGATCCACGGGGCGGCGGTATCCGGATCGGGGGCGTACACGGAGAGTCCGTCCCTGGGCGCCACCACGATCAGGGACAGTGCGGGCTCGCTCCGGGCCGGAGCTTCGGACGCCCCGCCCCGCGGAGGCCCGCCGACCGCGGACCTGCGCACCAGCTGCCGTGCCGCCGTGTCCCGGCGTTCTCCGACCGAGGCCGCCGGGAGGCCGCCCGGCGCCACGTCCCAGGGCTCGGTGCGGCCTCCGTCGAGCACCTCGACGTGGCCCACCCCTGACCCGGACAGCACCGCGGCGACCGCAGCGCCGACCCTGCCCGCCCCGCGCACCTGTACGCGCATCGCGCGCCGGGCCGCGAGCCTGCGCAGCCCTCCGCCGGGCGTCGGATGGACCACGGAGAGCGCCGCGGCGTCGGGGCGCTGCCGTTCGAGGGTCTCGGCCCGCCGGCGTAAGGCGTCGGCCTCGGGGCCGCCCGCGTCCGGATCGTCCAGCAGCCCCGCCTCGGTGAGGCGCGATACGAGAATGTCCACGTGACGGTCCGACAGATCCAGAGCCCGGGCCTCTTCGCGGAGCAGAGGAAGTCCGCGTGTTCCGTCGAGGAGTTCCAGAAAGCTGCCCGTGGCGATATCCATCGGCCCCAGCGTTACCGCGTGTGCGGGTGTCACACCGAATTGCACGGTGTTCCGTCCACGCCAGGCGCGGCGGAGTGCGGGCTTCAACATCGGATGCATGACTTCTCCCAGGTCGGTGTCGGGGTCCGTTGCCAGAATGCAACATGGCGGCGAAGCGGGCGGAAAGTTATCCACAGCCTGGGGCATTAGTCGTTCAAACGGTGCGGGACGAGAAGTGGATCAACGACGGACCGTCGAGGGGGCGGGACTTCCCGGACCGCCAGCGGGTAACGTCGAGTCGTGCCCGCCGATCCCTCTCCCGATCTCGCCGGGGAGACCCCTACGCGCAGCGCCGGACGCCAGCAGCGCGGCGCAGCCACCCGGCCGCCCCGCGCATCGGTGACGAGCGCGGTCGTGGTCCGCAGAAGCCCCCGTCGCAGCAGAACGGTCTCCGCGTACCGCGAGGGTGATCGCACCATCGTGCTCATCCCGGCCCGGATGTCGGAGGCCGAGGAGCAGCGCTGGGTCGGAGTGATGCTCGACAAGCTCGCCGCACAGGAGAGCAGGCGCGTCGTCGGTGACAGCGAGCTGGCCGGCCGGGCCGAGCGGCTCTCCGGCCAGTACCTCGACGGCAGGGCGCGGCCGGCGTCCGTGCGATGGGTGACCAACCAGAACACCCGTTGGGGCTCCTGCACCCCGGCCGAAGGCAGCATCCGCCTCTCGCACCGCCTGCAGGGGATGCCGGAGTACGTCCTCGACTACGTCCTCCTCCACGAGCTGGCCCACCTGCTGGTTCCGGGCCACGGGCCGCGTTTCTGGAGGCTGCTGGAGGCGTACCCCCGGACCGAGCGCGCGCGGGGCTATCTCGAAGGAGTCGTGGCGGCCGACCGGCTCCCGCGTCTGCCCACCGCCCGCGAAGAGTGACGTCACCGATTCTGTACCGGGTCTGTACCGGCTTGGCTCGATGTCGTGGTTTGCGGTTAGCCTGACGCGACGCATTCACCTTCGGGATGGGGGACGGTCGTTACGCATGGCCAGGGAATTTCAGCGCGGCCACAAGGCCAAGATCAGTGATCTCACGTCAGGGACGGATCTGTACGTAGGTGTGCAGATCGCGGGACCGGGCCTGACGTTCGACATCAGCTGCTTCGGTCTCGACGCCAATGAGCAGCTCTCCGACGACCGGTATTTCATCTTCTTCAATCAGCCGAAATCGCCGGAGGAGTCCATTCAGCTTCTCGGCGCCCAGGCCGGTGACACCGAATCGTTCCGCGTCACCCTCGACCGCATTCCGGCGAACATCCACAAGCTGTCCTTCACCGCGACCCTCGACGGTGCCGGACAGATGTCGCAGGTCGGCCCCGGATACATCCGGATCGTCGCGGGCGGCGAGGAAGTGGTGAAGTACGCCTTCACCGGCTCGGAGTTCACCACCGAGCGTGCGGTCATGCTCGGCGACTTCTACCTCAAGGACGTCTGGCGGTTCGCCGCGGTCGGCCAGGGTTTCGACGGCGGACTCGACGCGCTGCTCAAGAACTTCGGCGGAGAGGTCGCCGAGGAGGCCCCCGCCGCGCCGCCCCAGGGTGTTCCCGCGGGAGGCGCAGGCCTCCAGGCGGCCCTGCAGCCCTACAAGGAAACGGCCACCGGGCCCGTTTCCTTGTAGGGCTGCAGGGCCGCCTGGAGGCCTGCGCCTCCCGCGGGAACACCCTGGGGCACGCCTTGCGGCATACCGGGCTGCATGCCCGGGGGCTGCTGCCCGTACGGCGCGGGCGCTTGCGGTGCGGGTGCCATCGGGGCCGCGAGGGGCGGGGGGCGGGGCACCCTTGCCCCGGGGCCCTCCCCACTGGGGGGGGTGGGGGGGGCGCCCCCCCCACCCCCCCCAGTGGGGAGGGCCCCGGGGCAAGGGTGCCCCGCCCCCCGCCCCTCGCGGCCCCGATGGCACCCGCACCGCAGCAGCAGCCGATGCACGCCGCGCCGACCCTCGCGGCCCCGATGGCACCCGCACCGCAAGCGCCCGCACCGCAAGCGCCCGCGCCGTACGGGCAGCCGCCCCAGCCGCCGCAGTTCGGACAGGTCCCGGGGCAGAGTGCTCCGCCCGCCGCCCCGCCGTACGGGCAGCAGCCCCCGGTCGCACCGCAGTTCGGCCAGCAGGCTCCGGGGCCGTTCGGCCAGCAGCCCCCGGGCATGCAGCCCGGTATGCCGCAAGGCGTGCCCCAGGGTGTTCCCGCGGGAGGCGCAGGCCTCCAGGCGGCCCTGCAGCCCTACAAGGAAACGGCCACCGGGCAGCGCTGGACCTCGCAGAACCAGCAGCTCATGCGCGTCGACCTCACGATGGGCGGCACACCGGTGCTGGCCCGCCAGGGCAGCATGGTGATGTATCAGGGCAAGGTCGACTTCGGCTACAAGGGAGCCGGCTTCGCGGGCCGCATGGTCGGCAACGCGACGGGCCAGGAGATGCAGCTGATGCGCTGCAGCGGCCGTGGCCAGGTCTTCCTCGCCGAGGAAGGATCGCATCTGCATCCGATCGAGCTGCAGGGCGACGGCATCTGCGTCTCCGCCGAGAGCGTGCTCGCCTTCGACGAGTCCCTGCAGTACGAGGTCCGCAGGATCGAGGGACACGGGATTCCCGGCGGCGCCCTGTTCACCATGCAGTTCCAGGGCACCGGCACCGTCGTCGTAAAGACCCACGGTGTGCCGGTCGTCCTGCCGGTCACCCCGACCACCTTCGCCGACTGCAACGCCGTGGTGGCCTGGTCGTCGGCGTCCCAGGTGATCATCTCCAGTCAGGTCCGGCTGCGCCGCAACGCGTATCCGGGGCACAGCGGGGAGACCGTGAACCTCCAGTTCCGGGGAGCACCCGGCAACTTCATCGTCGTCCAGCCCTACGAGGTCTGAGGGAGCCCGTCATGAACCAGCAGCTCGCGGGCTTCGCCCCGACCCCCGTCACGGCCCGCATGGAGAACCACGGCCGTACGATGCTCAAGGTCGCCATGGCCACCGGCCAGGACCTCTACGCGCGCACCGGCTCGATGGTGGCCTACGAGGGCTTCATCCAGTACGAACCCAACCCGCCGGCCGTCCGCCAGATCGCGTCCCAGTGGATCACCGGTGAGGGCGCACCCCTGATGAAGTGCGCCGGTGACGGACTGCTCTACCTCGCCGACTACGGCGCCGACGTGGTCGTCATCAATCTCGACAACGACTCGCTCTCGGTCAACGGCACCAACCTCCTGGCCTTCGACGGTCACCTCTCCTGGGGTGTGGAGCGGGTCAAGGGGCTGGCCAAGTTCGCCGGCCAGGGCCTGTGGAACGTGGGGATCCAGGGCACGGGATGGGTCGCCATCACCTCGCGCGGCACACCGATCGTGGTCGACTGCGGGCGCGGCGAGGACGAGACGTTCGTCGACCCCGACGCCCTCGTCGCGTGGTCCCCGAACCTCAAGGTGAAGGGCAAGCGCAGCTTCAAGGCGAGCTCGCTCATCGGGCGGGGCAGCGGAGAGGCGTACCAGATGGCCTTCTCCGGCCAGGGCATCGTCGTCGTCCAGCCGAGCGAGGACAGTACCGACCGCCTGCGGATCCGGAACTGAGCGGGGGAGGAACACATCATGCAGAGTCCGCTTTTCAACTACACGGAACAGCAGTCGCAGGACCGCTACACGGTCCAGAACCCGCAGCTCCTGCGGGTCGCGCTGACCGGCCACGACGACGTCCTCGCCCGTAAGGGCGCCATGGTCGCCTACCAGGGGCTCATGGAGTTCGACGGTGAGTACCAGTCGCACAGCCAGCGCCGCGCCCGCAGGAACACGGGTGAGGGCCTCGACCTCATGCGCTGCTCCGGCCAGGGAACGGTCTACCTGGCCAACCTCGCGCAGTACATCCATGTGGTCGACGTCGACCACGAGGGCATGACGGTCGACAGCGCCTACGTGCTGGCGCTGGACTCCTCGCTGCACACCGAGGTCATCGCGGTGGACAGCCAGTACGGGATCTCCGGCACCGGCAAGTACCAGCTCAACATCTCCGGGAGCGGCAAGGTCGCCCTGATGACCTCCGGCCAGCCGCTGATGATGCAGGTCACCCCCGACAAGTACGTCAATGCCGACGCCGACGCGATCGTCGCCTGGTCGAGCGGTCTGCGGGTGCAGATGCAGGCCCAGACGCATTCCTCGGGAGTCTTCCGGCGCCGTGGCAACACGGGGGAGGGCTGGGAGCTGAGCTTCCTGGGCCAGGGTTTCGCCCTCGTCCAGCCGAGTGAGGTGCTGCCGCCGCAGAACGCCCAGATCGGCCAGGGGGCCGCGGCGCAGTTCGGTATGGGGCAGCAGGGCTCGCACGGACAGAACCAGAACAACTCCTGGAACTGAGCCGCGCCGGCTGGGGCCGGGCACAACGGGTGAGGGGCGGTTTCCCCCGGGAAACCGCCCCTCACCCGTTGTCTAGCGGCCTTGCTCCAGCCGTGTGCGGGTGCTCGCCAGCAGCCGCACGACCGAGGCGTCCGCCACCCGCGCCACCTCGTCGTAGGGGAACCAGCGCAGATCCAGGGACTCCTCGCTGATCCGCTCCACCGCCCCGGCCGATGCCGTCGCCGCGTACTGAACGTCGAGGTGCCAGTGGCAGGGCGCCGGGATGGGATGCCGGTCCAGCCGCACGGGCCCGCCGGGCAGCAGGGTGAGCCCGGGGATCCCTGACTCCTCCGTGGCCTCGCGGAGGGCCGCCGTCTCCAGGGTGGCGTCCTGGGGCTCGCAGTGCCCGCCCATCTGCAGCCACATCCGCAGCTTCCTGTGCAGCGTCAGCAGGACCCTGCCGCGCTTCGGGTCGACGACCAGCGCGCTGGCCGTGAGATGCCCCGCTCCGCACGCCTTCCACATGCCGTCGGGATGCCCGGCCAGATGGTCCAGGTACGTCCGGCGCAGCGCGGCCTGCTCCGTGTCGCCGTCGTCGTAACCCTTGAGTACCGAAACCGCGTCGTCGTGCAGGCTCACCGGCCGGAGTCGTCCTTGCCGTCGCTCGTCGGGCCCTCGTCGCCGGGCTCGTCCTTGCCCTGCTCCTCGGCGGCGGGCTTCTGCGGGCCCTTCGCCGCTTCGCCGAGCATCTTGTCGAGCTCGGAGAAGTCCAGCTGCTCGTGGTGGACGAAGCCGTCCGGGTCGTCCAGGTCCTGGGCCGTCGGCAGCATGTCCGGGTGCTCCCAGAGGCCGTCACGGCCGTCGACGCCCCGGGCGTCCGTGAGCGAGGCCCACAGCCGCGAGGCGTCCCGCAGCCGGCGCGGGCGCAGCTGGAGTCCGATGAGGGTGGCGAAGGTCTGCTCGGCGGGACCGCCGGAGGCCCGGCGCCTGCGCATCGTCTCGCGCAGCGCGTCCGCCGAGGTCAGCCGGGACTTCGCGGCCTCGTGCACCACCGCGTCCACCCAGCCCTCGACGAGGGCGAGGGCGGTCTCCAGACGGGCCAGCGACGCCTTCTGCTCCGGGGTGTCCTCGGGCTGGAACATGCCCTGCTGAAGAGCGTCCTGCAGCTGCTCCGGCTGCGAAGGATCGAACTGGCCGACGACGTCCTCCAGCTTGCTGGTGTCGACCTTGATGCCGCGCGCATAGGCCTCGACCGCGCCGAACAGATGCGAGCGCAGCCACGGAACGTGGGCGAAGAGCCGCTGGTGGGCCGCCTCGCGCAGCGCCAGATACAGCCGCACCTCGTCCTGGGGCACGCTCAGGTCCTTGCCGAACCGCTCGACGTTCAGCGGAAGCAGCGCCGCCTTGCCGGACGGCGCCAGCGGGAGCCCGATGTCGGTCGAACCGACGACCTCGCCGGCGAGCACGCCGACGGCCTGCCCGATCTGCTGGCCGAACATGGCACCGCCCATGGACCGCATCATGCCGATCAGCGGGCCCGCCATGGCCTGCATCTCCTCCGGCAGGACATCGCCCATGGCCAGGCCGACGCGCTCGGCCACCGGGTCCACCAGCTGCTGCCAGGCGGGCAGCGAGGCCTCGACCCACTCGGCGCGGCTCCACGCCACCGTCGAGACGGAACCCGAGGGCAGCGACGTCACACCGTCCAGCCAGAGGTCGGCGAGACGCAGAGCCTCGTCGACGGAGGCTCGCTCGGCGGGTCCGACGCTCGCGTCCTTGCTGCCGTCCGTGGTGCCCTGCGACACCGTCTGGCGTGCGATCTGCTTGGCCATGTCCCAGTTGACCGGACCGCCCTCGTAACTCAGCATCTGACCGAGCTGCTGGAAGGCCGCCCCCAGGTCGTTCGGGTTCATCGAGCCGAACATCGCGGCGAACGGGTTGTCACCGCCCGCGCCGGGCGGGAAGCCGAACGGGTTCGCCGGCCCGCCCGAGCCCTGCCCACCACCGGTGGGGTCCTTCTTCTTGCCTTCGTCGCCGTCTTCCGGCTCCTCCGGCGGAAGGCCGAATCCGAATGGGGTGTCACTCACGGGTTTCCTCGGCTCGTAGGGCCGCCGGCTCGAACCGACGGCGACTGCCCGACATCACCATCCAGCGTAGACACCGAAGACCGCTTGGGCCCTCAGTGCTCCGCCGGCTCCCGGCCTGCGGCAGGATGGACGCCACCTGGTACGTACGCGTCATTCGGGTACGTACTGAAGACAACCGCTGGAGACGCCCGGTGAGTTCCCCAGATCCGCAGGTTCGCGCAGCGCGAAACCTGGCCGACCCCACGACCGAGAGCAAGCCCACGAAAAATCTTTCCCGAAGCCGAGGCCCCGTCGTCGCGGTCACCGGTGCCGCGACCGGCGTCGGTGAGCTGCTCACCGCCCATCTCGCCGCATCGGACGAGATCAAGCAGGTCATCGCCATCGACGAGCGCCGGGGCGACGTCTCCGAGGCGACGTGGCACATCCTGGACGTACGGGACCCCGCCATCGCCGAGAAGCTGCGCGGCGCGGACGTCGTCGTGCACATGGCGCTCGACCTCGACCTGGAGACCGATCCCGCGGCCCGTACCGCGTACAACGTCCGCGGTACCCAGACCGTGCTGACGGCGGCGGCGGCCGTGGGCGTCCACCGGGTGGTCCTGTGCACCTCGGCGATGGTCTACGGCGCCCTGCCCGACAACGACCTCCCTCTCTCCGAGGACGCGGAACTGCGGGCCACGGCGGAGGCCACCGGTGTGGGCGATCTGCTGGAGATCGAGCGCCTCGGCCGCCGCGCACCCCGTGCCCACCCCGGCCTCAACGTCACGGTCGTCCGGCCCACGGTTCTGGTCGGCGGCACGGACACGGCGCTCACACGGTACTTCGAGTCGCCCAGGCTCCTCGTCGTCGCCGGATCACGCCCCGCCTGGCAGTTCTGCCACGTCGACGACCTGGTCAGTGCCCTGGAGTACGCGGCTCTCGAAAAGATCGAGGGAGAGTTCGCGGTCGGCTGCGACGGCTGGCTCGAACAGGAAGAGGTGGAGGAGCTCTCCGGAGTGCGCCGTATGGAGCTGCCGTCCGCCGTGGCCCTCGGCGCGGCCGCACGCCTCCACCGGATCGGCCTCACCCCGTCACCCGCGGGCGATCTCGCCTACACCATGCACCCCTGGGTGGTCAGCGTGAGCCGCCTCCACGACGCGGGATGGCGCCCGAGGTGGACCAACGAGGAGGTCCTGACGGCGCTCCTGGAAGAGGTCGAGGGACGCCACACCGTCGCCGGACGGCGGCTCGGCCGCAAGGACGCCACCGCAGCCGGTGCCGCGGGAGCGACCGTCGCGCTGCTCGGCACGGCGGCCCTGGTCCGGCGGGCCCGCAAGGCGCGCCGGCGTTTCTAGGCAGCCGTCGGCCAGGGCGGCCCGCCCGGGCGGAAGCCCCGATCCCCCCGCCTGGTAGGAGGCTCCAAGCCGACCGGCAGGCCACCGGTCGAAAACGCTATTCCGGGATGTGCCCGCCGTGCGGCACGATGGCCCCATGGCACGCACCCACGACCACCCCGGCGAGCAGGCTGCTCAGGACCCCATCCGGCTCCTGGACATCCGTGACACACCGCTGTCCGTCGACGAGATCTTCCGCGCGGTCGGGGACGACGCCGCGGGAGGCATGGCGCTCTTCGTCGGCACGGTGCGCAATCACGACGACGGGCAGGACGTCGGTTCCCTCGGGTACTCCTGCCACCCGACCGCGGGTGACGAGCTCCGCAGAGTGGCGGAGAAGGTGGTGGCGGAGTTCCCGGTACGGGCCCTGGCCGCCGTCCACCGGGTGGGTGAACTGGGTGTGGGCGATCTGGCGGTGGTCGTCGCCGTGTCCTGCGCCCATCGGGGTGAGGCCTTCGAGGCCTGCCGCAAGCTGATCGACGACCTCAAGCACGAGGTCCCGATCTGGAAGCACCAGCGTTTCTCCGACGGCACGGAGGAGTGGGTCGGCGCCTGCTGAGCGCAAACCGCCCCAGGGGGCATCAGCCCCGATTTGCGTAACCGCACCCCTGCCGTGAGCGTTGGTCCTGCAGGTCGTTAATCTTCTGATCGTCAGTTGCGGTCGCTCATGGGGTAGGGAGGTCGTGATGGCAGCACTCGCTTGGCTCTTGATTCCGCTTATAGCTGCTCTTGGCGCGGCGATATGGGGAGGGTGGGCAGCCCGCAATCGAACGACCGGCGACGTCACCGAACTCGCCGGCTACGCCAGGTTCCGTGAGGCGATGGAGAAATCGCACTCCGGTTCCGAGGCCGTCTGAAGACTCCGCAGCTGTACGCAGTTGCCAACTCCGCACCACCCCCGCTCCTCCTGGACGCAGTCCGCGCAGTGAGCGAATCCGCGGTGCCCCCGGTCCTTCCGGATCCCCTCCGCCGTCCGCCTCGTACGGACCGGCCCCGACGGTGCACTGACAGGCCGTTCCCGTACTGTCGTTCCATGCCACGCCGCACCGCGACGATGCTCGCCTCCACCCTCATCCTGATCGCGCTGCTCTGCGCAGGCGTGCTGATTCGCGTGCCGTACTCGGAGATGTCCCCCGGCCCGACGGTGAACACGCTCGGCGACGCGCGCGGCGAGCCGGTGCTGCACATCACCGGGCACAAGACGTATCCGACGTCCGGGAACCTCAACATGACGACGGTGCGCGTCACCGGTGCGGACTACGACATGAACATCGTCGAGGCCGTCTACGGCTGGCTGGCCCACGACAGCGTGGTCGTGCCGCACGACACCCTCTACCCGGACGGGAAGACCGAGGAGGAGTCGACGCAGGAGAACGCCGAGGAGTTCAGCCAGTCCCAGGAGAGCGCGAAGGTCGCCGCCCTGGAGGAGCTGAAGATCCCCGTCACCTCCCGCGTCGTCGTCTCCACGGTCGTCAAGGACAGCGCCGCCGAGGGCGTGCTGCACGCGGGCGACGTGATCAAGGCGGTCGACGGCACGGCGGTCGAACAGCCGGAGGACGTCGCGAAGCTCGTCACGAAGCACAAGCCCGGCGAGGACGTCGTCTTCACGGTGATCCCGGCCAGGACCGCCGCCGCGGCGGAGAAGGCGGGCAAGGAGCCCGAGGGCTCCCGCGACGTCACCCTGACCACACGGAAGGCGCCCGAGGACCCCTCGAACCCCTCGGAGGACCGGGCGATCGTGGGGATCCAGGCAGGGACGGACCACACGTTCCCGTTCGAGATCGACATCAAGCTCGCAGATGTCGGCGGCCCGAGCGCCGGACTGATGTTCTCGCTCGGCATCATCGACAAGCTGACGCCCGACAAGCTGACGGGCGGCAAGTTCATCGCCGGCACCGGCACCATCGACGACGAGGGCAAGGTCGGCCCCATCGGCGGGATCAACATGAAGCTGGTCGGCGCGCGCGACGCGGGCGCCCGGTACTTCCTGACCCCGGACGACAACTGCTCCGCGGCGGCCTCCGACACCCCGGACGGCCTCACCCTGGTGAGGGTGAAGACCCTCGACGACGCCAAGAAGTCCCTGGAGAAGATCCGGGCGGGGGACACGGCCGGCCTGCCGGGCTGCTCGAAGGGCTGAGGGGCTGTCGGGCGGCCTCGGACACCCGCCGGCCCCTCAGCCGGCCCCTCCCGGAGGCCTCAGGACTCGAAGGTGGCCGCGAGTGCCTCGGCGAGCCCCGGAACCAGTCCGGCGCCGGTGAGGACCTCGGTCGGGGAGTCCTTCTCCCGCAGGCGCACCGCGGAGTCCCGTGCGCCGTCGCGCAGAACCGCCACGGTCATCCGCACCTCCTGCCGGTCGGGGTGCTCGGCGACCCACTTGGTCAGCTGGGCGTCGGACAGTCCGTCCGGTACGGAGGTCTCCGCCGAGGGCGGCAGCATCAGCCGTTCGACGGTCATGGCGCAGCCGACCACGGCGTCGGGCCAGGCGATCGTGGCGAGGAACTCGTCCAGCGCGGTGCCGGCCGGCAGCTCCTCCTGCTCGACGGGGGTGAGGGTGGCGGTCGTGGAAGAGGTGTCGTCGAGTCCGAGCTGGGCGGCGAGGCCGGGCTCGTGTGCGCGCAGCCGGGCGGTGTCGACGAGGGCGAACAGCCGGGCCGGCTGGTCCCAGCCGAGACCTGCGGCGTAGGCGTCGATTTCGAGGACGGCGACGGTGAGGGGACTCGCGGCCATCGGAGGGCCTGAGGGGGAAACGTTGGGCATACCCAACATCCTGCCTCCTTCTGCCCCGGGAACGGGAACTAGGTAAAGCCTCAGTAAGTTGCATAGGTGGGCTCTACGATCGCTGGGCCTGCTTCACACGACCGCGAACTTCGAGGTGCGCACGTTGGCTTTCCAGATGCCGGACCGCGGCGGAGGCCCGACCGGGCCACGGATCAGAGTCGGCCGCCCGTCCCGGCGCGTCCGTACCCTGCTCATGACATTGGGTGTCCTGGCGGTTCTCGCCATGGCCTTCGTCATGTTCGCCGGGTTCTGGACGGACTGGCTCTGGTACAGGTCGGTCGCGTATTCGTCTGTTTTCACCACCACTCTGTGGACCAAGATCGGGCTGTTCCTCGTCTTCGGACTGCTGATGGCCCTCGCCATCGGTGTGAACATCTGGCTCGCGCACCGGCTCCGGCCGCCGCTGAGCGCGATGTCGCTGGAGCAGCAGAGCCTGGACCGCTACAGGATGAGCGTCGCCCCGTACAAGAAGTGGGTGCTGCTCGCGGTCACGGCTCTCGTCGGTCTGATCGCCGGCGCCTCCGCGTCCGGCCAGTGGCGCACCTGGCTGATGTACGTCAACGGCGTGCCGTTCGGGCAGAAGGACCCCCAGTTCAAGCTGGATGTGGCGTTCTACGCCTTCGACCTGCCGTGGTACCGCTTCCTGCTCGGATTCGGCTTTGCCGCGGTGGTGCTGTCGCTGATCGCGGCGGCGCTGACCCACTACCTCTACGGCGGGCTGCGGATCACCAGCCCCGGCGCGCGCGCCACCGGCGCGGCGACGGGGCATCTCTCCGTGCTGCTCGGCGTCTTCGTCGCGCTGAAGGCCGTGGCGTACTGGCTCGACCGGTACGGCCTGGCGGTGAAGTCCAGTGACTTCAAGGCCACGGACAACTGGACCGGTCTGCGGTACGTCGACGCCAACGCCTACCTGCCGGCGAAGACGATCCTCTTCTGCATCGCGGTCATCTGCGCCGTGCTGTTCTTCGCGACGCTCTGGCGCCGCACCTGGCAGCTGCCCGTGATCGGCTTCGGCCTGATGGTGCTCTCGGCGATCCTGATCGGCGGGCTCTACCCGGCGATCGTGCAGAAGTTCCAGGTCCAGCCCAACGAGCAGGCCAAGGAAGCGCCGTTCATCCAGAAGAACATCGATGCGACGCGCGACGCCTACGACATCGACGACGCGAAGGTCGACGACTACACGGGCACCAGCACGACCGACGACAGCACCAAGCTGAGGGCGAACGCCGACGCGGCCGCAAGCTACCGCGTCATGGACCCGAACGTCGTCTCGCCCGCCTTCCAGCAGCTCCAGCAGAAGAGGAACTACTACCAGTTCCCCAAGACGCTGGACGTCGACCGCTACAAGGGTGAGGACGGCAAGGAGCAGGACACCGTCGTCGGCCTGCGCGAGCTGAACCTCCAGGGCCTCCCCAAGAGGAACTGGATCAACGACCACTTCACGTACACCCACGGCTACGGCGCCATCGCGGCGCGGGGGACCACGACGGGCACCAACCCGGCGGGATCCCCCGACTTCACGGAGTCGGGACTGCCCACCACGGGCGAACTGGGCAAGTACGAGCAGCGGATCTACTACGGCGAGAAGACCGAGCAGTACTCCATCGTCGGCGGGCCCCAGAAGGAGCTCGACTACGAGGAGGACGGCGAGAAGACCACCAGCTACGAGGGCGACAGCGGGATCAGTCTCTCCAACGCCTTCAACCGGGCTGCCTACGCCGTGTCGTTCAGCGAGCCGCAGATCCTGTACTCGGGAGCCATCGGCGACGGTTCGCGGATCCTCTACAACCGCACCCCCAAGGAGCGCGTCGAGGCGGTCGCGCCCTGGCTGACGATCGACGGCGACGCCTACCCGGCGGTCGTCGACGGCCGGATCCAGTGGATCGTCGACGCGTACACCACGACCAACGGATATCCGTACGCCTCGCGTACGACGCTCGGTGACACCACGGCCGACTCGCTGACCACCAACCAGCGCGCGGTCGTCGCCCAGCAGAACCAGGTCAACTACATCCGGAATTCGGTGAAGGCCACCGTCGACGCGTACGACGGCAAGGTCAAGCTCTATGAGTGGGACACCGAGGACCCGGTGCTCAAGACGTGGCGCAAGGCGTTCCCCGGCACGGTGGAGCCCCGGGCGGACATCCCGCAGGAGCTCATGGACCACCTGCGCTACCCGCAGGATCTGTTCAAGGTCCAGCGTGAGCTGCTGACGCGGTACCACGTCGAGAACCCCGCGCAGTTCTACAGCGGCAGTGACGCGTGGCAGGTGCCGGACGACCCCACCAACAAGGAACCCGGGTCCGTTCCGCCGTACTACCTGAGCATGAAGATGCCGGACCAGGACGGCCAGAAGTTCTCCCTGACCACGACCTTCACCCCGAAGGGGCGTCCCAACCTGGGAGCGTTCATGGCGGTGGACGCGGACGCGGCCAGCAAGGACTACGGCACGATCAGACTCCTGAGAGTCACCAGCACGGTCAAGGGACCGGGCCAGGTGCAGAGTGAGCTCAACGGCAACGACGACGTCGCCGAGTTCGTGAGAAACCTCAAGGGCACCGACTCGGACATCGAGTACGGCAACCTGCTGACGGTTCCGCTCGACGGAGGTTTCCTCTACATCGAACCGGTGTACACGCGCGGTGGTACGCAGAATTACCCGCTGCTGCGCAAGGTCGCCGCTTCGTACGGGTCGAAGATCGTGTTCGAGAACAGTCTCGGCGAAGCGCTGAACGCCGTGTTCGGGGTCGAGGGCTCCGACACGACGACACCGCCGACCGAGCCGGACGAGCCGCCGGGTGACACCACGGAGCCCCCGGCCACCGGGGAGGCGGCTCTGAAGAAGGCCATCGCGGACGCCCAGAAGGCGTACACGGCCGGCGAGACGGCGCTCAAGGAGCAGGACTGGGAGGCCTACGGCAAGGCCCAGGCGGACCTCCAGGAGGCCCTTGAGCGGGCGGCGGCGGCTCAGCCCGACGGGGCAGGCGGCGCTTCGGCGACCGAGGGCGCCACCAAGCCGGAGGGCGACGACCAGGGCAGTTGAGAAATGTTCACCCCGCGTCGTGGTACGGTTTGAACACAACGACGCGGGGTGGAGCAGCTCGGTAGCTCGCTGGGCTCATAACCCAGAGGTCGCAGGTTCAAATCCTGTCCCCGCTACTGAAAGACGAAGGCCCGGATCCCTTGGGATCCGGGCCTTTGCCATGTCGCGGCCCTTTTCTCAAGTTGTCGGAGTGAAGTGCGGTTCGCGGGGCATGAGTTGGAGCCAGTCGTGTTTCACTTGTCTCTCTGTGGGCATGTCGACAAAACGCCGAAGTGACTTCACTGGCCGCGGTATACCAGGTGTACGCGGGTAGCAGGTGGTGCGACGATGGTATTTATGGGGGACAGGGCAACTCTGTTGGAGACAGGGCGGTTTGTGCAGCGACGCGGCCGGACGACGGAAAACATGGCAGATGCGGCATTCGCCACTGCCCTGGCCGGGACCGCTGACATCGCCGACGGCGTCCGTGAGGACGCCGTCGTCACCATGGACACCACCACCGGCACAGCCGATGCCGTCGAGAGCGCCGAGGCGGCCGAGGGCGCGGACACGGGTGGCGCGGACACCGCGGATGGTACGGATCACGCCGACGAGACCGAGGCCCGGCACCGGCGTGCCGCGGAGGCCGGTGACACGGCGTCGATGAGCGTCCTCGGCGCTCTCCTGCTGCGCCGTGGTGATCTGGACGGCGCCGAGGTCTACCTGCGCGCGGCCACCGCCGAGGGCGACCGCGCCGCGGCCAACAACCTCGGCGTGCTCCTGCACCAGAGGGGATACGCCGACGAGGCCGCCGGATGGTGGCGCATCGCCGCCGTCGCCGGCTCCGCCGCCGCCGCGCACGCCCTCGGGCGCCACTTCAGGGAGCGCGGGGACGAGCCCGGCGCCGAGTACTGGCTGTGCCAGTCCGCCGAGCAGGGCCACGCGCTGGGCGCGTACGCGCTGGCGGACCTGCTGGAGCACCGCGGTGACGCAGGCGCCGAGCGCTGGCTGCGCGCCGCAGCGGAACAGGGACACAGGGAGGCCGCGTACCGCCTGGCGCGGACGATCGAGCGCAACGCCGTCGGCGACGCGCACGACGCCTTCGGTCTGGGCCGCGTCGTGGGTGACGACCGCCGGGGACTGGGCGCCGACGCGCCGGTGAAGCCGGACGGGCCCGTCGCGGGCCCCGATTCCGGACGCGTCGGCGAGGCCGAGCAGTGGTACCGCCAGGCCGCGGCGCGTGGGCACCGCCGTGCCGCCCTGCACCTCGGCGCCATCCTCGAGCAGCGCGGCGAACTGAAGGAGGCCGGCCGCTGGTACCTCACCGCGGCCAAGGACGGCGAGCCCCGGGCGGCCTGTGCCCTCGGTTTCCTGCTGCGTGACGCGGGTGACGAGGAGAGCGCGGCCGTGTGGTGGCTGCGCGCCGCCCAGGACGGCGACGGCAACGCCGCCAACGCCCTGGGCGCCCTGCACGCGGCCAGGGGCGAGCAGCAGACCGCGGAACGCTGGTACCGCGCCGCCATGGACGCCGGGGACGTCAACGGCGCGTACAACCTCGGCCTGCTCTGTGCCGCCCAGGACCGGATCCCGCAGGCCGAGCAGTGGTACCGCCGGGCCGCCTACGCCGGGCACCGGGAGGCGGCGAACGCGCTGGCCGTGCTGCTGCTCCAGGCCGGGGACGCGACCGGGGCCGAGCCCTGGTTCTCCAAGGCCGCGGAGGCCGGCAGTGTGGACGCCGCCTTCAACCTCGGCATCCTGCACGCCGGACGGGACGAGGACCGCACGGCGCTCGGCTGGTACCAGCGGGCGGCGGCGGCCGGACACACCGACGCCGCGCTCCAGGTGGGCATGGCCCTGCTGCGGGACGGCGACGAGCGGCAGGCGGAGCGTCATCTGCGCTGCGCCGCGGGGGGCGGCAGCGCCGAGGCCGCCTTCCGGCTGGCGGGCGTCCTCGACCTGCGTCAGCCTGCCCCGGGGCCTCCCGCGCTCGGGGAGCAGATGCCGGAGAAGACCGAGTGCGAGGAGTGGTACGAGAGGGCGGCGGAGCAGGGCCACCGCCGTGCCCAGGTCAGGGCAGGGATGCTCGCGGCCGCGCGAGGTGACATGGCGAGTGCCGCACGCTGGTACCGCGAGGCGGCCGAGTCGGGCAGCCGCAACGGTGCCTTCAATCTCGGCCTGCTGCTCGCCCGTGAGGGCAGTGAGCGCGAGGCGGCCCTGTGGTGGAGCCGTGCCGCCAACGACGGGCACGGCCGCGCCGCGCTGCGTCTCGCGCTGCTCGCCGCCCGCCGGGGCGAGCTCACCGAGGGGCAGCGCTGGTGTGCCCGGGCGGTCGAGCTGGGGCCGGCGGAGGTGTCCGAGCGGGCCGCGCGTCTGCTGGAGGCGCTGCACCAGGAGCTCACCGCCTGACGCCGGGCCGGCCGGTTCGTGGGTGCGCACGGGTGTCCGGCGAATGAATTTGCTCCTGCCGGTGCGGGTGCCGTAGTGTTGCACTCACAACGACGCGGGGTGGAGCAGCTCGGTAGCTCGCTGGGCTCATAACCCAGAGGTCGCAGGTTCAAATCCTGTCCCCGCTACTGAAGACCGAGGCCCGGATCCTTTCGAGGATCCGGGCCTCGGTCGTATGCCCGTGCAAAGGTCGTCCGCTGCCCGTGCGGACGCGCCCTCCGTGCCCGGCGAAGCTCCGCCGGGCGCCGGCGGCTCAGGCTGTGGCGGAGCAGTTCGGACAGGTGCCGCGGTAGGTCACCTCGACGTCGGAGACGGTGAAGCCGAAGCGCTCCTCGTCGGGCAGGTCGGCCAGCGGGTTGCCGGACGGGTGGACGTCCCGGATCGCGCCGCAGCTCCCGCAGACCAGGTGGTGGTGGGGGCGGTGGGCGTTGGGGTCGTAACGCTTCGCCCGCCGGTCGGTGGTGACCTCGATGACCTCCCCGAGGGACACCATCTCGCCCAGCGTGTTGTACACGGTGGCCCGGGAGATCTCGGGGAGCCGGTCGACGGCCCTCGCGTGGACCTCGTCCGCCGTCAGATGCACATGGTCCCCCTCGAGAACCTCGGCCACCACGCGCCGCTGTGCCGTCATGCGCCAGCCGCGTCCACGAAGTCGTTCCAGGAGGTCACTCATGGAGCCCAGCGTAACAGTGGAGGGGCCCGAGTCCCGAGTAGGTGTGACTTTAGATGCTTGCTTGACTTGGACTAAGTCCATTGTAGGATCATTTACGTACTGGCCAAGGACAGGCTGCGGCCGAGAAACACGCTGTGCAGGGAACGACGCTGCGCAGGACATGACGCAGGAGGCGCGCGTGACCCAGGGACCGCTCACCACGGAGGCCGGCGCTCCGGTGGCCGACAACCAGAACAGTGAGACCGCCGGCCCGGGCGGCCCGGTTCTCGTCCAGGACCAGGCGCTTCTCGAGAAGCTCGCCCACTTCAACCGCGAGCGCATCCCGGAGCGCGTGGTGCACGCCCGGGGGGCCGGCGCGTACGGCACGTTCACGCTGACCCGGGACGTCTCGCGGTGGACCCGGGCGAAGTTCCTCTCGGAGGTCGGCAAGCAGACCGAGACCTTCCTGCGCTTCTCCACCGTGGCGGGCAACCTCGGCTCCGCCGACGCGGCACGCGACCCCCGCGGCTGGGCGCTGAAGTTCTACACGGAAGAGGGCAACTACGACCTCGTCGGCAACAACACCCCGGTGTTCTTCATCAGGGACGCCATCAAGTTCCCCGACTTCATCCACACCCAGAAGCGCGACCCGTACACCGGCTCGCAGGAGGCGGACAACGTCTGGGACTTCTGGGGTCTGTCGCCCGAGTCCACGCACCAGGTGACCTGGCTCTTCGGCGACCGCGGCATCCCCGCCTCGTACCGGCACATGGACGGCTTCGGCTCGCACACGTTCCAGTGGAACAACGAGGCCGGCGAGGTCTTCTGGGTCAAGTACCACTTCAAGACCGACCAGGGGATCAAGAACCTCACCACCGAGGAGGCCGTCCGCCTCTCCGGTGTGGACCCGGACAGCCACCAGCGGGACCTGCGCGAGTCCATCGAGCGCGGTGACTTCCCGTCCTGGACGGTGCAGGTCCAGATCATGCCCGCGGCGGAGGCGGCCACGTACCGCTTCAACCCGTTCGACCTGACCAAGGTCTGGCCGCACGCCGACTACCCGCCGATCGAGATCGGCAAGCTGGAGCTCAACCGCAACCCGGAGAACGTCTTCGCCGAGGTCGAGCAGTCGATCTTCAGCCCGGCGCACTTCGTGCCCGGCATCGGTCCGTCCCCCGACAAGATGCTCCAGGGCCGTCTCTTCGCATACGGCGACGCGCACCGCTACCGCGTCGGCGTCAACGCCGACCACCTGCCGGTGAACCGTCCGCACGCCACCGAGGCGCGCACCAACAGCCGTGACGGCTACCTGTACGACGGCCGCCACAAGGGCGCGAAGAACTACGAGCCCAACAGCTTCGGTGGTCCCGCCCAGACGGGCCGGCCGCTCTGGCAGCCCGTCCCCGTCACGGGCGGCACGGGCGGCCACGAGACGCCGCTCCACGCCGAGGACGACGACTTCGTGCAGGCCGGCAACCTCTACCGGCTGCTGTCCGAGGACGAGAAGGTCCGGCTGATCGACAACCTCGCCGGCTTCATCTCCAAGGTCTCGCGCGACGACATCGCCGAGCGCGCGATCGACAACTTCCGTCAGGCCGACGGAGACTTCGGCAAGCGGCTCGAGGCCGCGGTCCAGGCCCTGCGCGGCTGACACGGGGCGCTTGCCGTAGGAGGTGGGCCGGATTCCCGGGAGGTGCTCCCGGGGGTCCGGCCCACTGTCGTCCGCGGGCCGGGGCGTGCCGGTCGGAGAGCTGTTTCGGCCCGGGGCGTGCTGCTCGGAGAGCCGTTTCGGTCCGGGGCGTGCCGGTCAGAGGGCCATCTCGGCCCGGGAGCGCCGGGCAGGCGCCCAGCACCTGATGATGTCGCGCACGGAGACGATGCCGACGGGACCGTCGCCGTCCAGCACGATCAGATGCCGGAAGCCGCCGTGCGTCATGGCCTCGGCGGCCTCCTGGAGGGTCCAGGCGGGGGAGGCGAAGACCACGTCGGTGGTGGTGTGGGTGGACGCGGTCTCGACATCGGGATCCAGTCCGGCGCCGACGGCGTCGAGGATGTCGCGCTCGGTGATGATGCCGAGACCGCAGGTGTCCGGGTCGTGGACGACAGCTGCTCCGATACGGCGGGCCGACATCAGCCGGGCCGCCTGCCGGAGCGTGTGGGCCGGGCCGATGGTGAGGACCAGGGTGCTCATGGCGTCACGGACGAGCATGCGGGGAGCCACCTCCTTCGGGAAGCGACCTGCGAAGGGTCTTCGTGAGACAATTCACAAGTTCACAAGTGGGGGGACTCTCAGAGTCGCACCCCGGAGGGGACTCAACAAGGGGGCGCCCGCCGGGATTGCGGGAGGTTCCTCAGCGGCCCTCGGCAGCGCTCAGTAGCGCTGGTTGAGATAGCCGAGCAGCTCGTGGTGGAGCAGGCCGTTGGACGCCGCCGCGTTTCCGCCGCCCGGGCCGGAGACCCCGTCCAGGCTGGTGAACTGTCCGCCCGCCTCCTGGACGATGATCGCGTTCGCCGCCATGTCCCACAGCGAGAGCTCCGGCTCCGCGCAGATGTCCACCGAACCCTCGGCGACCATCATGTACGGCCAGAAGTCCCCGTACCCGCGCGTGCGCCAGACGGCCCGGGTCAGATCCATGAAGCCGTCCAGGCGGCCCTGCTCCTCCCAGCCGGTCATCGAGGCGTAGGCGAACGAGGAGTCCGCGATCCGCTCGACCTTCGACACGTGCAGCCGGGTCGCCGACGTCAGGCTGCGGCCGGAGAAGGCTCCGGCCCCCTTCGCCGCCCACCAGCGGCGGTTCAGCGCCGGAGCCGACACCACACCGACCACCGGCTGGAAGCCGTCCTCGCCCGCCTCCATCAAGGAGATCAGCGTCGCCCATACGGGGACACCCCGTACGTAGTTCTTCGTGCCGTCGATCGGGTCGACGACCCAGCGCCGGGGACCGGTGCCCTCGACTCCGAACTCCTCGCCCAGGATCGCGTCGCGCGGACGCGCCCGGTGCAGGTGACCGCGGATCAGCTCCTCCGCGTGTTTGTCGGCCTCGCTCACCGGAGTCATGTCCGGCTTCGTCTCGACCTTGAGGTCCAGAGCCTTGAACCGGTCCATCGTCGCCGCGTCGGCGGCGTCCGCCAGTACGTGGGCCAGGCGCAGATCATCGTGGTAGTCGGGCATGCGGTCACAGTATCCACCGCCACCTGCCCGGGCTACACGGCCCCGTGCGGGGCGCCGGCCCCCTCCCGGACGTTCCGCGTGCACGGACCCTTGACAGTGCCCCTGGGCGCCTCAACTCTGATGCGCAGGTCCCCGGCGTGGGAGGCGACGATGCCATCGGCGCGAGAAGCACTGCTGGACTCCGCACACTCGGCGCTCTCCACCCTGCCGTGGACGGCCGTGCGCATGGTCGACGTGGCGGCCCGGGCAGGGGTCTCCCGGCAGACCCTCTACAACGAGTTCGGCAGCAAGGACGGTCTGGCCCGCGCCCTGATCCGGCGGGCGGCCGACAGCTACCTGGCCGGTGTGGAACGGGCACTCGGCTCCGCCCGAACCCGAGGGGAGGGGCCGGCGGAACTCGCTCGCTGGACGGTCCGGGCGGCCCGCGCCGACGTCCTGGTCAAGGCCCTGGTCACAGGCGTCTGGGGGGAGCACCTGCCCTGCCCGGGGGCCCTTGCCGCCGGGCGGCGCACCGACGCGGCGCTGCCCACGCCCACCGAGCTGCTCACGTTCGTCAGGGACCGGGCCGTGGCGGCGCTGGAGGGAGGGCCCTCGCCGCGCGACCCCGCGGAGCTGGAGCTGAGCTGCGAGATCGCGCTCCGGCTCGCCGTCTCCTACACGCTGGTGCCGGCGCCGGCACTCAGTGCGCGGAACCGGACAGCTGCAGACCGATCACACCGATGATCACCAGCGAGATCGACACGAGCTTGAGAGCCGAGACCACGTCGTCGAGGAAGACCATCCCGTAGATCGCCGTCCCCGCCGCTCCGATGCCCGTCCACACCGCGTACGCCGGGCCGACATCGAGCTTCTTGAGGGCCAGCGTCAGCAGGCCGAAGCTGCCGAGGGCGAACGCGCAGAACGCGATCGTCGGCCAGAGCCGGGTGAATCCGTGCGAAAGCTTCAGGCACACGGCGAAGCCGGTCTCGAGCAGTCCAGCGACCACGACCAGCAACCACGCCATCGTCAGGTGCCTCCCACGTAGGTGACGCTTCGTCTCGCTTGCGCGATTATGCCCTTACCAACCCTGGGAGCCCGCAAACGTGCGCGGGTCGGCGGCGCCGTGGCTCAGTCGCCCTCGCGCCGCTCCCGGGTCGCCAGCAGCCTCCGCAGCGAGTCGAGCCGCGCCGGATCGGCGTGACCCTCCGCGACCCACGCGTCCAGGGCGCACTCCGGCTCGTGGCCGTCGTGGGTGCAGCCGCGCGGACAGTTCTCCGTGCCCGGCTGAAGATCCGGGAAGGCGTTGATCACCCGGGAGGGGTCGACGTGGTGCAACCCGAACGACCGTACGCCCGGAGTGTCGACCACCCAGCCGCGGCCGTCCGGCAGCGGCAGCGCGAGCGCCGACGTGGTGGTGTGCCGGCCGCGCCCCGTGACGGCGTTGACCACCCCGGTCGTCCGCCGCCGGTCCTTCGGCACCAGCGCGTTGACGAGCGTGGTCTTGCCGACCCCGGAGTGGCCGACGAAGGCGGTCACCCGGTCGTTCAGCAGCTCCCGTACCTGCTCGGCGGCGTCCCCGTTCTCCAGCTCCTCGCGGCTGGTCACGACGTACGGGACGCCCAGCGGGGTGTACGCCTCCAGGAGCTTGTCCGCCGAGGCCAGGTCTGACTTCGTCAGCACCAGGAGCGGGGTGAGCCCGCCGTCGTACGCCGCCACCAGACAGCGGTCGATCATGCGGGGGCGGGGCTCCGGGTCGGCGAGCGCGGTGACGATCGCCAGCTGGTCGGCGTTGGCGACGACCACTCGCTCGAACGGGTCGTCGTCGTCCGCCGTGCGGCGGAGCACCGACGTGCGCGCACCGATCCGGACGATGCGCGCCAGGGTGTCCTTGGCGCCGGAGAGGTCACCCACCAGGGAGACCCGGTCGCCCACGACGGCGGCCTTGCGGCCGAGTTCGCGGGCCTTCATGGCCGTCACCGTACGGTCCTCGACCAGGCAGGTGAGCCTGCCCCGGTCGACGGTGAGGACCATGCCGTCCTGGGCGTCCTCGTGCTTGGGACGTGTGTGCGTACGGGGCCGGTTGCCCTTGGGGTTGGGGCGGACGCGGATGTCGTCCTCGTCGGGGTTCTTCCCGTAACGGCGCATGTCCTCAGACCCCGCGCCCGCCGGCCGGTGCGCCGAGCGCCCCGGCCGAGACGCCGACGGCGCCGGAGGGCTCTCCGAGCATGCCGGTCCACATGTCGGGGAAGTCCGGCAGGGTCTTGGCCGTCGTGCCGACGTTCTCGATCTCCACCCCGGCGACGGCGAGGCCGATGATCGCGCCGGCCGTCGCCATGCGGTGGTCGTCGTACGTGTGGAAGATGCCGCCGTGCAGCGGACGGGGGCTGATGCGCAGGCCGTCGGCGGTCTCCGTGACGTCGCCGCCGAGTGCGTTGATCTCCTTGGTGAGCGCCGCCAGCCGGTCCGTCTCGTGCAGCCGCAGGTGGGCCACGCCGCTCAGGGTGGACGGGGAGTCCGCGAGGGCGGCGAGGGCCGCGATGCCCGGGGTCAGCTCACCGACCTCGCCCAGGTCGACGTCGATGCCGTGGACCGAGCCCGAGCCCGTGAAGGTCAGGCCGCGCTCGGTCAGCTCGCACGCGCCACCCATTGCGGTGAAGATCTCGCGCAGCGCGTCACCCGGCTGGGTGGTCCGCAGCGGCCAGTCGGGGATGGTGACCCGGCCCCCGGTCACCAGCGCGGCGGCCAGGAACGGCTGGGCGTTGGAGAGGTCCGGCTCGACGGTCAGGTCGCGGCCCAGCAGTGCGGAGGGGGAGACCCGCCAGACGTTCGGCTCGCCGCCCGACTCCGGCTCGTCGACCTGGGCGCCGACCGAACGGAGCATGTCGACGGTCATCCGGATGTGGGGCATCGAGGGCAGCGCCGAGCCCGTGTGGCGCACCTCCACGCCCTGGTTGAACCGGGGCGCGGACAGCAGCAGGGCGGAGACGAACTGGGAGGACGAGGAGGCGTCGATGGACACCGGCCCGCCGTCCAGCGCGCCCGCCCCGTGCACGGTCAGCGGCAGGGTCCCCCGGCCGTCGTCGTCGATCCGGGCGCCCAGGGACTTCAGCGCGCCGATCACGCCGTGCAGGGGGCGCTCGTACGACCGCGGGTCCCCGTCGAAGTGGACGGGGCCGTCCGCGAGGCAGGCCACGGGCGGCAGGAACCGCATCACCGTTCCCGCGTTGCCGACGTCCACCCGCGCCGGGCCGTGCAGGCCGGCGGGGATGACCCGCCAGGCCTCGCCCGAGCCGTCCGGGCCCACGCCCTCCTCGATGCCGACGCCCATCGCGCGGAGCGCCTGGGCCATCAGGAGGGTGTCGCGGGAGCGCAGCGGGCGGCGCAGCCAGCCCGGCTCGGAGGAGAGCGAGGCGAGGACGAGGGCGCGATTGGTGACCGACTTCGATCCGGGCACGGTGACGGTCGCGTCGACGGCCCCGGTCGCTCGGGGGGCGGGCCAGAGGGCGGGGTGCACGGAACTTTCGGTCATGCCCCTCACTTTAGTGGCTCAGCGCAATCCCAGATCCTGAACAAAAGGGACGAAATCAGGGCGTAATACAAGGGTGATAGGGGCGGGTTCCCGACCGGACCCGATCGGGCGTCCTCACAGCCCGAGGAGCCAGCGCCCGCCGCCGATCAGCGAGCAGAGCGACACGGCGTGGAAGAGGAAGAGCCAGATCGCGGCCGGTGCGTGCGTCAGCCGGGCGAGCTGGTCGGCGTCGGAGTCGGGGGCACCGCCGTACCTGCGCTTGGACTGCAGCTCGAACGCCGGGCGCACGCCGCCGAGCAGCAGGAACCAGACCACGGTGTACGCGAAGGCCGACTGGACGTCGGCCGAGGTCAGCCAGGACACCAGCAGGAAGGTCGTACCCGTGAGGATGACCGTCAGCGCGCCGTACAGATTGCGGATCATCACCAGCATCACCGCCAGGAGCGCCGTCGCCAGCCACAGGAGCAGCGTGATCCGGCCGTTGGTCAGCAGCCAGGCTCCGCCGAGGCCGAGCAGCGGTGGTGCCGTGTAGCCCGCCGCCGCCGTGAGGATCATGCCGATGCCGGTGGGCTTGCCGCGGCTGACGGTGAGGCCGCTCGTGTCCGAGTGCAGCCGGATGCCGGACAGCTGGCGTCCGGTGAGCAGGGCGACCAGGCCGTGCCCTCCCTCGTGCGCGATGGTGATCGCGTTGCGTGAGAGCCGCCATATGAGGTTCGGGACCACCGCGACGAGCGCCGCCGTGGCCGTGACGACCACCAGCCACTGCTCGGGCGCGGGCTGGGTTCCGAAGACGCGATCCCACAGATCGCCGAGGTCGGTGCTGTCCATGGTGCGGGCGGCTCCTTGAGGTGCTCGAGGGAATCGGCATCCACTCGACTGGCGGGTCGTGGCAGTCTGGCAGTTATGTGCGGACGGTATGCAGCGAGCCGGCGGCCGGAAGATCTGGCCGGGCTCTTCGGCGTGGAGAAATGGGAACCCACGGAGACCTTGGAGCCCGACTGGAACGTCGCGCCGACCAAGGAGGTCTACGCGGTTCTGGACCGTCCTGTTAAGGACGCGGACGATCAGCGGCCGGTTCGCCAGCTGCGCGCCCTGAAATGGGGACTCGTGCCGTCCTGGTCGAAGTCGCCGGAGGGCGGCGCCCGCATGATCAACGCCCGCGCGGAGACCGTCCACGAGAAGCCGTCCTTCCGCCGCCCCTTCGTGTCGAGGCGCTGCATCCTGCCCGCCGACGGCTACTACGAGTGGGTCACGGGTGCCGACGAGCGCCGGCTGGAGGAGAAGGGGAAGAAGAAGCGGCCCCGCAAGCAGCCGTACTTCGTGACGCCCGCCGACGGCTCCGTCTTCGCCATGGCCGGCCTGTACGAGTTCTGGCGCGACCGGACCCTCCCCGACGACCACCCGGGCGCGTGGTGGGTGACCTGCTCGGTGATCACCACCGAGGCCGAGACGGCCCCTCTCGCCGTCGCCCCCGCCGAGGGACCCGCGTCGCTCTCCGACATCCACCCCCGGATGCCGCTGATGCTGACCCCGGACCGCTGGGACGACTGGCTCGACCCCTCGCGCACCGGCGTCGAGGAGCTGAAGGCACTGCTGGAGCCGCCCCCCGGCGGGCTGATGCGGGCCTATCCGGTGGCCACCGACGTCAGCAACGTCCGCAACAACGGCCCGGAACTCCTGGAGGAGCTGGCCGCGCCGGAGGAGAGCACGCTCTTCTGACCCGGCAGGATGGGTGCCGTGAGCCGTACTACAGCGACAGAGCGGAAGACCGAGAGCGTCGGCACGGACGCCGGTGAGGCCAGGATCACCTGGCTCCCCGCGAAGAAGGCCCGCCTCGTGCTCGCCGTCGGCCACGGCGCCGGCGGCGGCATCGAGGCCCGCGACCTCCAGGCACTGGCCGCCGTGCTGCCGGGCCGCCGGGTGACCGTGGCCCTGGTGGAGCAGCCCTGGCGGGTGGCGGGGAAGAAGCTGGCGCCCGCTCCCCGGACCCTGGACACCGGCTGGAGGGGCCTGTGGCCCGCCCTGAAGGCCCCGGGGCTTCCCGTCGTCTCCGGGGGACGCAGCGCGGGGGCCCGGGTCGCCTGCCGTACGGCGGTGGAGCTCGGCGCCCGCGCGGTGCTCGCCCTGAGCTTCCCGCTGCACCCTCCGGGCAGGCCGGAGAAGTCCCGCGCGGACGAGCTCCTCGGCACGGGCGTCCCCGCCCTCGTGGTGCAGGGCGGCCGCGACCCGTTCGGACGGCCGGAGGAGTTCCCTCCGGGGGAGCACGGCCTCGTCGAGGTGCCGTACGCGGATCATGGCTTCGCCGTACCGAAGAAGGCGCCGCTGACCCAGGATCAGGCGATGGACCTCCTCGCCGGTGCGGTGGCCGGGTGGCTGGACGGCCTCGCCTGACGACGTCGTTTCCCTCACACTCCCGGCGTGCGCCCGGGCACTGGGAATGCGCCGTGCGGGGCGGCTGTTGTGGCTGGTGTCGGTACAGCAACGTCGTACGTGGAGAGGGAGTCCGTCGCATGGGTTCGACCATCTGCCCGAGCCGCTCGAACACCGCAGAACTGGAGTGGACGGTGCTTCACGCGGCCAAGAGCACTCCGGCGCGCGCCCCGGGCGGAGCTGATCGACAGCCCGCCGGGAAGCAAGGTCGACTATTCTCCGATGCGAGCGGGTCCGGTTTCGGCTCCGCCACATCGTTGGAGGAGGTGGGTCCGGTCACTGGGACCGACACAGGGACCGACGACGGCCGTGCGCAGGAGACGACTGCCGAGCGCAACGCGCGCTTCGAGCGGGACGCCCTGGGATATCTGGACCAGATGTACTCGGCCGCCCTGCGCATGACGCGCAACCCCGCGGATGCCGAGGACCTGGTGCAGGAGACGTACGCGAAGGCGTACGGGTCCTTCCACCAGTTCCGTGAGGGCACGAACCTCAAGGCGTGGATGTACCGCATTCTCACCAACACCTTCATCAACTCGTACCGCAAGAAGCAGCGCGAACCCCAGCGGAGCGCCGCCGAGGAGATCGAGGACTGGCAGCTGGCGCGTGCGGAGTCGCACATGTCGACCGGTCTGCGTTCGGCGGAGTCCCAGGCGCTCGACCACCTGCCGGACTCCGACGTGAAGTCCGCGCTGCAGTCGATCCCCGAAGAGTTCCGCATCGCCGTGTATCTCGCCGATGTAGAGGGCTTTGCCTACAAGGAGATCGCGGACATCATGGGGACACCCATCGGTACGGTGATGTCCCGGCTGCACCGGGGACGCCGTCAGCTGCGCGGCATGCTGGAGGACTACGCGCGTGAGCGCGGGCTCGTCCCGGCCGGAGCCGGTGAGTCGGACGACAGGAAAGGCTCGGCCTCATGAGCTGCGGAGAGCCGCACGAGACGGACTGCTCAGAGGTTCTCGATCATCTCTACGAGTTTCTCGACCATGAGATGCCCGAGGGCGACTGCACCAAATTCGAGGTGCACTTCGAGGAGTGCTCCCCGTGCCTGGAGAAGTACGGCCTGGAGCAGGCCGTGAAGAAGCTGGTCAAGCGCTGCTGCGGACAGGACGACGTCCCGGCCGACCTGCGCTCGAAGGTGATGGGGCGGATCGACCTGATCCGTTCGGGGCACGCCGTGCCCGAGCAGGACGTGTCCGTGGGCGCCGAACGTCCGGCCACCGCCGAGTGACGGCTCTCCACCGGCGCGCCGCGCGCTGAACCCCGGTCGTGTCACCCGAATGTGCTAATCCGGTCCGTTCGGGCCCCGTTCGACCCCCAACTCGCTAGCCTGGCGCCTCCATTGACCAGGCTGGGGGCGGGCGGTTCGGGTGAGGGGCACACCGGGGGCGGCACGCCTCCACATCCTGAGCGCGGCGGTCGCCGCTGTACTCTGCGTCCTTCCCGCGCTGTCCCCGGGGGCGGCCACGCCCTGGGGCACGCTCGCGCTCCTCGCCACCCTCTACCTGGCCTGTGAACTTCCGGGCCGCTGCCCCTTCTTCGGCAGCTCCGTGCCGGTCGGTGCCGGATCGTTCTTTCCCCTGCTGCTCGCCGCGGCGTTCCTGCTGCCTCCGTCCGCCGCCGCACTCGTCGCCGTGCCCGGCGCGCTCGCGGGCCGGGTGGAGCGCCCGCCCGCCACGGCCCGCCGTGTCTGGCGGGCCGCACAGCTCGCGCTGACCGTGGGGGCCGCCTCGTGGGCGTACGCGCGTCTGGGCGGCCCCGCGACGCTCGGCGGGGCCTCGGGCGGGGCTGCGCCGGATCTTCCCTACGCCCTCCTCCCGGCCTGCGCGGCGGCTCTCGTCTTCAGTCTGGTGCTGGCCGCGCTGGACGGCTCGATCCTCGTCACGGCCGAGCGCGTGGCCGTCCGGCACGCCTGGCGCGGGCTGCCGGCCCGCTCCGTGGGGCCGCACCTGGTGCACGCGCTCGCGGGGCTGATGATGGCCGTCCTGTGGCACAGCTCGTACGGTCCGCTGTCCGCGCTGGTCGTCCTGCTGCCGATGTACATCTCCTGCTGGGTCTTCGCGCAGTACCACCGCCAGCACGCCGCTCACCGTGCCACCATCAGGGCGCTCGTCCAGGCCGTCGACATCAAGGACGGCTACACCCGGGGGCACAGCGAGCGGGTCGGCCGTGCCTCCGAGCTGATCGCCCGTGAACTGGGCATGGAGGAGGACCGGATGGAAGCGCTCCGCTTCGCCGGCATCCTGCACGACGTCGGCAAACTCGGTGTCCCGACCAGGGTCCTGCGCAAGGACGGGCCGCTCACCCCGGAGGAGCGCCGCGTCATCGAACTGCACCCGGAGTACGGCCACGAGATCGTCCGGGGCATCGGCTTCCTGGACGAGGCGCGCGCCGCGATCCTGCACCACCACGAGCGGCTCGACGGCAGCGGCTATCCGTACGGCCTCGCCGGGGACCGCATCCCCGAGTTCGCCCGGGTGGTCGCCGTCGCGGACGCCTTCGACGCGATGACCTCGACGCGCTCCTACCGGCGCGGGCGGCCCGTCCCCGTCGCCGTGGAGGAGCTGAAGCGCTGCGCCGGAAGCCAGTTCGACCCGCGCATGGTCCACGCGCTCGCGCGCGCCCTGGAGCGCCACGGCTGGTCGGCCGCGGCCAACACGGTCACCTCGGAGGAGGAGCCGGCCGGGCTGCCGCGGCAGCGGGCGGGGGCGCGGCCGCCCGCCACGGGGTCGCACCGGCCCGGGCGGACCCGGTGAACCCGCTCCACCCGTCGCCGGCCGCCCTCGCGGTCCGTGGCGCCGCACTGGTCCTCGCGGCCGTGGCGCTCGGCCACACCCTGTGGAACGGCGTCGTCGAGCCCGGCCACGCCCTCGCCTTCGGAGTCCTGGTCACCGTGGGTGAGCTGGCCCGCTGGGGCGCCCTGCCGGGTGAGCGGGAGCCCGCCCCGCTGGGAGCGGCCGGGGCGCTGGCGTACGCGCTGCTCGGGCGCAGCGCCGGGCAGGAGACCGCGCACGGCGTGCTCCAGGTGATCACCGTCGTCGTGGCGGCCCAGCTGCTCGCCTCCGTGCCCCACATGGCGCGGGGCAGCGGCCCGGGGCCCGACCGGGCGGCCCGCCGTGTGCTGGCCGTGGCCTTCGCCGCAGTGTGCTTCCAGCCGCTCCACCACGCGGGGCTGTCGGAGCGCTGGTTCGGCGAGGGACCGTACTTCGCACTCTTCCTGCTCGTGCTGCTGGTGCTCACCGCCCTCTGCGACGCCGTCCTCGCGGCTCTCACGGCCGGGACCTCCCGTCCGTACGGGCCGCAGCTCCGCGACGAACTCCGCGCGCTCAGCGGAATCGGCTCCGCGGTCTGCGCGACCGGTGCCGTGATGGCGCTCGGGGTGGCCGTCGCGGGGCTGTGGGCCCTGCCCGTCCTGTGCGTGCCGCTGCTGCTCACCCAGGTGTCGTTCCGCAGGTACGCCGCGGTCCGTACGACCTACCGGCAGACCATCGCGTCGCTGGCCCGGTCCACGGAGATCGCGGGCTACACCCCGCACGGGCACGCCCGCAGGGTGGCGGGGCTCTCGACGGCCGTCGGGCACGAGCTGGGTCTCACCGGCCCCGAGCTGACGGTGCTGGAGTACGCGGCGCTCATGCACGACATCGGGCAGCTCTCGCTGGTCGACCCGGTGGCGGACGGAGCGACGGCCGTCCTCCCGGCTGCCGAGCAGCGCAGGATCGCGCTGCTGGGAGGGGCGGTGGTCCGTCAGACCGGCGTGGACCCCGCGGTCGCCGTGGTGGTGGAGCAGCAGGCGGATCCTTACCGGGAACAGCAGACCTCCGCGAGGATCGTCCGGGCGGTCAACGCGTACGACGACCTGTGCGGGGAAGGCGTCAAGGGGTCCCTGCGGGCCCTGGAGCAGCTCAGGCTCGGCACCGGCCGCGACTACCAGCCACAGGTGGTGGAGGCGCTGGCCCGAGTCCTGGCGCGGGGCGGTCCGGCCCCGGCCGGGGCGGGGTAACCCATGGGTAATGAGCGAGCGTCGGGCCGGGCATGGTTGGATGCGAAGAGAGCGGAAAACGAGGGTGTCCAGTCGGGACAGGCGGGAATCGTGAGGATCTTCGGGAAGGTACGGCATCGGCCGTCCGCCTCTTGGCGGCAGGCCACGGACCGCGCGTTCACGCTGATCGGCGACGGCCGGTACGAGGACGCGGGGGCGCTGCTGACGCGCGCGGCGGACCTGGAGCCCTGGCTCTCCGAGTCCTGGTTCAATCTGGCGCTGCTGCACAAGTTCCGGCACGACTGGGAACAGGCGAGGGCCGCCGGCCTGCGCGCCGTCGCCCTGCTCGACCGGGAGTCCGGGGCCCCGGACTGGTGGAACGTCGGGATCGCCGCCACGGCGCTGCAGGACTGGCCGCTGGCACGCCGGGCCTGGCAGGCCTACGGGCTGCGGGTGCCGGGCAGCGGCCAGCACGGCGCGGCGGCCAACAGCGAGCCCACGGGCATGGAGCTGGGCAGCGCGGCGGTGCGTCTCTCGCCCGAGGGCGAGGCCGAGGTCGTCTGGGGCCGCAGGCTGGACCCCGCCCGGCTGGAGGTGCTGTCGATCCCCCTGCCGTCCTCGGGGCGGCGCTGGGGCGAGGTCGTCCTGCACGACGGGGTGCCGAACGGCGAGCGGGTCACGGCGGCCGGGCCGTCGTACCCGGTCTTCGACGAGATCGAGCTGTGGGCGCCCTCACCCGTACCCACCTGGGTGGTCCTCCTGGAGGCCGCCACCGAGGCCGACCGGGACGCGCTGGAGAAGCTCGCCTCGGACGCCGGATTCGCCGCCGAGGACTGGTCGTCATCCGTGCGGCTGCTCTGCCGCGCGTGTTCGGAGAGCCGGATGGAGAGCGACGAGGGGGACGGCGAGCACCTGGACCCGCACGACCACAGTGAGCCGGGCCACCCCGGGCCCCTCGGCCACCGCACCGCCGGTGACCTGTGGGTGCCGGAGCGTGAGTGCGGCATAGCGGCCCCGGCCGGGCTGGTGCGCGGTCTGCTGGACGGCTGGGTGGCGGACAGTCCGGACAGCCGCGAGTGGCGGGATCTGGAAGAAGTCTGCTGATTCGTGCCCGTAGGCTGTACGGGCACCGATTCCGGTGCGGGTACTCACGGGTTCAGGGTTGCAGGAAGGCGAACGGCGGACATGTCGCAGCAGGAGACGGACGAGCAGACCGGTGTGGACGACGAGGGATTCCTCGTGGACACCGAGGACTGCGAGGCGCGCGAGGCGGCGCACCGAGAGCGCGGCACGTCCCGCCCCATCACGGTGGTCGGCAACCCGGTTCTGCACAAGGAGTGTGCCGACGTCACGGAGTTCGACGACGAGCTGGCGCGGCTGATCGACGACATGTTCGCCAGCCAGCGGACCGCGCAGGGCGTGGGCCTCGCGGCGAACCAGATCGGCGTGGACCGCAAGGTCTTCGTCTACGACTGCCCGGACGACGACGGCGTCCGCCACGTCGGCGCGATCTGCAACCCGGTGCTGGAGGACCTGGCGCCGGAGCTGCGCAACCTCGACGACTCCAGCGAGGGCTGCCTCTCCGTGCCCACGGCGTACGCCGCGCTCGCGCGCCCCGACTACGCGGTCGTGCGCGGTCAGGACGCCCAGGGCAACGCGGTGAAGGTCCGGGGGAGCGGCTACTTCGCGCGCTGCCTCCAGCACGAGACGGACCACCTGTACGGCTACCTCTACATCGACCGGCTCTCGAAGCGTGATCGCAAGGCGGCGCTGAAGGAGATGGCCGAGGGCACCCCGCGCTACGAGGTCGTCCCCAACGACTGACTCACCCTTCCGGTCACGGAGGAGGGCCCCGCCGCCGCAGGCTGGGCCCTCCTCCGCGTCCGGGGGTGCGGACGGACGGAAGGGCTTCGTCAACCAGCGTTCTCCGTCGCGTAGTTGACGCGCGTCGACCCGTCCGCCAGGCTCGTCCCCACGCCACACCTCTCCACCCCACCGTGCAGGGAGACCCCCATGCTCAGACGTACCGCACATCTGCTTCTCGGCCTTGTCATGACCATGGCCTTCGCCATCGGCGGTGCCGTCCTCACCGCGGGCACCGCGCAGGCCGACGGCTGTTTCACCTGGACCCGCACCCTGTCCTCCGGCGCCACGGGCAACGACGTCACCCAGCTCCAGATCCGGGTGGCCGGCTACCCGGGGTACAACTCCGTGCTGGCCGTCGACGGCTCCTACGGCCCCGCCACCAAGGCCGCGGTCCAGCGCTTCCAGTCCGCGTACGGCCTCGCCGCCGACGGCATCGCCGGGCCGGCCACGCAGGCGAAGCTCTACGCGCTCCAGGACGACGACTGCACCCCCGTCAACTTCACCTATCCCGAGCTCAACACGTGCAACAGCACCTGGGCGGGCGGTGCGGTCGCCGCGGGTACGGCCAAGGCCAACGCCCTGAGCAGCATGTGGAAGCTCCAGGCCCTTCGGCACGCACTGGGCGACCAGCCCCTCCGGGTCACCAGCGGCTTCCGTTCCACGTCCTGCAACTCGGCGGTCGGCGGAGCCACGAACAGCCGCCATCTCTACGGTGACGCCGTCGACCTCGGCGCCGGGCCGCACTCCTTGTGCACCATCGCCAAGCAGGCCCGCAACCACGGCTTCCGGGGGATTCTGGGCCCGGGCTACGCCGGCCACAGCGACCACATCCACGTGAACCAGGGGCCGAACCACTTCTGGTCCGCCTCGCAGTGCGGCATCTGAGCGCACGCACGCGGTGACCGCACCTCGCGCGGGGAGCCCCGTCCGGGACACACATCCGGACGGGGCTCCGTCGTGACGGGGGAGCGGGGACGTCAGGCGGTACGGGCCCGCAAGGGGGTCCCTCGCACCGTCTGGACGGCGGCGCCGTCGGACGTCCGCTCCGTGAGCCTCAGCTGCGAGACGGCGTTACGCAGGATCAGTGATCCCGCCGCGGGGTCCAGCTGCCAGCGCTGGGTGCGCGCGGCCGCCGAGCAGGTCCCGAGCGAGAGCTCCGCACCCACCTCCAGCGGCGCGCCCAGGTACTTCTTGCCGCGCGTGGCGTCCAGGCACAGGCCGCTCGCCGTGGACCGGACCGTGTAGTAGCCGTCGTCGGTCGCCGTCAGCGTCCAGGTGGCGTCGCCGCCCCCGGCCAGCCCGACTCCGGCGTCCGGCGCCGGGGCCAGTGACTTCCGGCCCGCGGTCAGCCGGTAGGTACCGTCGGGGAGCGGGGTGCGGTCCGTGTTCGACCAGCCGGGGGCGTGGCCCGCCTTCCGCGCCAGGGCTTCGAAACCGGCATACGTCTCGCTGGGCTTCGGGCCGCCCCAGGTGGCCTGGGCGATGAAGCGCAACGGCATGAAGGTCTTCTCCTCGACCTCGTTCTCCGTCTCGGCCGACGCGGTGTCCGGCCACAGGCTGATCTTGGCGCCGGTGAGGTTGTCGGCGCCGGCGGCCAGCGTCTCCCCCTCGAAGCGCAGCGGCGTCCAGTCGCTCTCGTACAGCTTCTGGGTCTGCGTGGTGTACCCGCCGCGCACCAGGTACAGCGCGTAGGCCGAGTTCATGACCGGGCGGCCCTCGGCGAGCAGGGCCGACGGCTGCTGGACGGCGCCGCCGCCGAGCCAGTGCTCGACGGTGACGTCACGGTCCAGCGGGACGACGGTGTTCCAGCCCAGCAGTCCGTCGTTCCAGATGCGCAGGGACCGGCCGTCGGCCTTCACATGTGCGTTGACCTGGTTGATGAAGTCGACGAACAGGTCGTCCGGGGTGGCGGCCGCACCGAACTTCGCGACCGCCGCGGACCCGAGCTGCGGATAGTCGGGGTAGGAGGAGCCGAGCATGTACTCGTCCGCGCCCATGTGCCAGACGTCGCCGCCCCACACGTCGAGCGCCTCGTCGACCAGCGAGGTGTAGTACTCCAGAGCCTCGGGCCGGGAGATGTCGAGCCTGGGCGGGGAGGCGGCCCCGGAGCTGTCGTGGAGCTGGAGCTCCGGGTGGTTCTCCAGATAGGTGTCCATGTGGCCCGGGGAGTTGATCTCCGGGACCAGCTCGATGTGGTACTTCTTCGCCATCGCGACCAGGGTGCGGACCTGGTCCTTGGTGTAGTAGCCCCAGAACGCCGACTCCGGGTCGACGTCGCTCCTGACCTTGGCCTCGATCCACAGCTGGTTGAGCTTCTGGGACGCCATGTCCTTCATCAGCCGCTCGAACCACGGGATGGAGACGTTGATGTAGCAGGCGCAGACACCGACCCCGCGCTCCCGGTAGGCGGGCACGTCGGTCGCCGAGCCCCGGGTGGCGCGGCCGTCGTCGTTGAGCAGCTGGAGGACCGTCCGGGTTCCGTAGAACACACCGGTCGAGGTCGCGCCCGTGACGGTGACCCGGTCGCCCACCACCAGCCGGTAGCCCTCCGGGCCAAGTTCGTCCTTCAGGGACGGATCCTGGCGGAGGACGATGTCGCCGCGGCGGCCCGCACCGGCGGCGACCGGTGGCCGCGCCGTCAGCTCACCCGCGAAACGGCGGGCGTCGGCGGCCGTGCGGGCGTCGGTTCTGCCCTGCGTGACGATCCGGGCCCGGTCCGTGAGGGTGAACTCCCCCTCGCCGCCCTGCCAGCCACGCAGGGTGGGCAGCACCTGGGGCGGAGGGGCGGCGGCCGGGCCCTCCTCGGCCACCGCGCTCTGCCAGGGCAGCAGTGCGGCGACGAGCGCGGCCACCACCGCCACGGCGGTCCTGCGTCCTGCCTTGTGTATGTCCATGCCACAGACCATCGTCCGCCGCCCGGGGGCAGTCCATGGACGGGCCGGGGCGGTGCTTGGACAATCGGCCGGACGCGGGATCGCGTACGCGTCAGGCGACTTCCGGCACCAGGGTCGGACCGCGGAAGGTGCGGCGGTAGGCGTTGGGGGTGGTGCCCAGCGAACGTACGAACTGATGGCGCAGCGCCGCCGCGTTCCCGAATCCGGTCCGGCCCGCGATCATGTCCATGGTCTCGTCCGAGGTCTCCAGCAGGTGCTGCGCCAGCAGCACGCGCTGCCGGAGCAGCCAGCGGTACGGCGTCGTGCCGGTCTCCTGCTGGAAGCGGCGGGCGAAGGTCCGCGGTGACATGTGGGTCTGGGCGGCCAGCTGTTCGACGGTCATCTCCTGGTCGAGGTGGCGCTCCATCCAGGCGAGCGTCTCGCCGACCGTGTCGCACCGGGTGCGGGGGAGCGGACGCTTGATGTACTGCGCCTGGCCGCCGTCCCGGTGCGGGGGGACCACCATGCGGCGCGCCAGGGCGTTCGCGACGGCCGGGCCGTGTGCCTGGCGAACCAGGTGCAGTGCGGCGTCGATGCCCGCGGCCGTGCCCGCCGAGGTGATGACCGGCCCCGCGTCCACGTAGAGCACGTCCGGCTCCACGCACGCCTTCGGGAAGCGGCGGGCCAGTTCGTCGGAGTGCCGCCAGTGCGTGGTGCAGCGGCGGCCGTCGAGCAGCCCGGCGGCGCCGAGGACGAAGGCGCCGGAGCAGACGCTCAGCACCCGGGCGCCACGCTCCACGGCCCGGCGCAGGGCGTCGAGGACCTCCTCGGGGTATTCCCGGTCGATGAAGTGGCCCCCGGCGGGGACGGCGATGAGGTCGGCCTCCTCCAGGCGCTCCGGTCCGTGCGGGATGCCGAGGGTGAACCCGGCGTGGGTCCGCAGGACCGGGCCTTCCGCGGACACGACGGCGAAGTCGTGCACAGGGAGCCCGTCCTCGGAGCGGTCGAGGCCGAACACCTCGCACAGGACGCCGAGTTCGAAGGGGTGGACCTCGTCCATCAGCAGGACGGCGACATTGTTCAGCATGACGGCAGTGTGGCAGCAATTCGATGGTGTGTGACAGTCCTGCCACTGACCGGATCCTGGCGCACGGACGACAGTAGAGCCATGAACACATTCCTGAGCTACCTGGCCGTAGCCGTACTTTTCGCCCTCGTCCTGCTGCCCGCCCTCGTCGGCTTCGCACGGGAGCGCCGGATCGACCGCGAACTGAGGGACGCGCAACGGGGCCGGGCGGACGCACCCCCGGAAACGGCAGGCGCCGCGCGGCCGCTCACGGCCACGCGGCGCCCGTACATCAGGTCCTGGGCACGGATCTAGAAGTCGTCGTCGAAGCCGACGGACCCCTCCACCGCCACCTGGTACGCGGAGGGGCGCCGCTCGAAGAAGTTCGTCAGCTCCTGCACCCCCTGGAGCTCCATGAACGAGAAGGGGTTCTCGGAACCGTAGAGCGCGGGGAAACCGAGCCGGGTGAGCCGCTGGTCGGCGACGCACTCCAGGTACTGGCGCATCGACTCGGTGTTCATCCCCGGCAGGCCCTCGCCGCACAGGTCGCGGCCGAACTGCAACTCCGCCTCGACGGCCTCCCGCAGCATGTCGGTGACCTGCTGCTGGAGCTCGTCGTCGAAGAGGTCCGGCTCCTCCTTGCGGACGGTGTCCACGACCTCGAAGGCGAAGTTCATGTGCATCGTCTCGTCACGGAACACCCAGTTGGTGCCCGTGGCGAGACCGTGCAGCAGACCGCGCGAGCGGAACCAGTAGACGTACGCGAACGCGCCGTAGAAGAACAGCCCCTCGATGCACGCGGCGAAGCAGATCAGGTTGAGCAGGAAGCGCCGGCGGTCCGCCTTCGTCTCCAGCCGCTCGATCTTCTCGACCGAGTCCATCCACCGGAAGCAGAACTGCGCCTTCTCACGGATCGAGGGGATCTCCTCGACCGCGTCGAAGGCCGCCGCGCGGTCGTCCGGGTCGGGCAGATAGGTGTCGAGCAGCGTCAGATAGAACTGGACGTGCACGGCCTCCTCGAACAGCTGACGCGACAGGTAGAGCCGCGCCTCGGGCGAGTTGATGTGCTTGTAGAGCGTCAGCACCAGGTTGTTGGAGACGATCGAGTCACCCGTCGCGAAGAACGCGACCAGCCGGCCGATCATGTGCTGCTCACCGGGTGAGAGCTTGGCGAGGTCGGCGACGTCGGAGTGCAGGTCGACCTCCTCCACCGTCCAGGTGTTCTTGATCGCGTCCCGGTAGCGCTCGTAGAAGTCCGGGTAGCGCATGGGGCGCAGGGTCAGTTCGAAGCCCGGGTCGAGCAGGTTCTTGTTCTCGGACGTGGTCATTACTGGCAGGCCTCGCAGGACTCGGGGTTTTCGAGGGAGCAGGCGATCGCGTCCGCGTCGGGAGCCGTCGCCTGCTGTACGGGAATGGGCGCGGCGGCGGCGGCCTTGCCGGACGCCGCGCGGGCGATCCGGGTCGCCGGGCGCGACCGCAGGTAGTAGGTCGTCTTCAGCCCCTGCTTCCAGGCGTACGCGTACATCGAGGAGAGCTTGCCGATCGTCGGCGTCTCCAGGAACAGGTTGAGCGACTGGCTCTGGTCGAGGAACGGCGTACGGGCCGCAGCCATGTCGATCAGGCCGCGCTGCGGGATCTCCCACGCCGTGCGGTACAGCGCGCGCACGTCCTCGGGGATCCAGGCGAAGCCCTGCACGGAGCCGCTCGCCTCGCGCAGCGCCTCCCGGGTCCGCGCGTCCCAGACGCCGAGCCTCTTCAGCTCGTCGACCAGGTAGGCGTTGACCTGGAGGAACTCCCCGCTGAGCGTCTCGCGCTTGAAGAGGTTGGAGACCTGCGGCTCGATGCACTCGTACACCCCGGCGATCGAGGCGATCGTGGCCGTCGGCGCGATGGCGAGCAGCAGCGAGTTGCGCATGCCGGTCTTCGCGATCCGGGCGCGCAGCGCGTCCCAGCGCTCCGGCCAGTTCAGCTCGGTGTCGTAGTGGTCGGGGTGCAGCACGCCACGGGCGGCACGGGTCTCGGACCAGGCGGGGAGCGGCCCCGACCGCTCGGCCAGGTCGCAGGAGGACTCGTACGCGGCGAGCATGATCCGCTCGGAGATCTTCGTGGACAGCGCGCGGGCCTCGGGGGAGTCGAAGGGCAGTCGCAGCTGGAAGAAGACGTCCTGGAGGCCCATCGCGCCCAGGCCCACCGGGCGCCAGCGGGCGTTGGAGCGGCCGGCCTGCTCGGTCGGGTAGAAGTTGATGTCCACCACGCGGTCGAGGAAGGTCACCGCCGTGCGGACGGTGGCGTCCAGCCGCTCCCAGTCGATGGTGCCGTCGGCGACGAACGCGCCCAGGTTGACCGACCCGAGGTTGCAGACGGCCGTCTCGCCGTCGTCGGTGACTTCGAGGATCTCCGTGCACAGATTCGAGGAGTGCACGACACGGCCTGGCTCGGCCGTCTGGTTCGCCGTGCGGTTGGAGGCGTCCTTGAACGTCATCCAGCCCTGCCCGGTCTGGGCGAGGGTCCGCATCATCCTGCCGTACAGCTCACGGGCCGGCAGCGTCTTGCGGGCCAGCCCCTTGGCCTCGGCCGCGCGGTAGGCCGCGTCGAACTCGTCGCCCCACAGGTCCACGAGTTCGGGGGCGTCGGCCGGGGAGAACAGCGACCACTCCGTGTCCGCGTCGACGCGGCGCATGAACTCGTCGGGGATCCAGTGCGCCAGGTTGAGGTTGTGCGTACGCCGCTGGTCCTCGCCCGTGTTGTCGCGCAGCTCCAGGAACTCCTCGATGTCCGCGTGCCACGTCTCCAGGTAGACGGCCGCGGCGCCCTTGCGCCGGCCGCCCTGGTTCACCGCGGCGACCGAGGCGTCGAGCGTCTTCAGGAACGGCACGATGCCGTTGGAGTGCCCGTTCGTCCCGCGGATGAGCGAACCCCGGGCGCGGATGCGGGAGTACGAGAGCCCGATGCCGCCCGCGTGCTTGGAGAGGCGCGCCACCTGGTGGTAGCGGTCGTAGATCGAGTCCAGCTCGTCCAGCGGCGAGTCCAGCAGGTAGCAGGACGACATCTGGGGGTGGCGGGTGCCGGAGTTGAAGAGGGTGGGGGAGGAGGGCAGATAGTCGAGCCGGTTCATCAGGCCGTACAGCGCGGCCACTTCCTCCAGAGCCCGCTCGGAGGTGTCCTCGGCGAGGCCGGCGGCGACGCGCAGCATGAAGTGCTGCGGGGTCTCGACGACGTCGCGGGTGAGCGGGTGGCGCAGCAGGTACCGGCTGTGCAGCGTCCGAAGCCCGAAGTAGCCGAAGCGGTCGTCGGCGCCGTCGGCGAGCGCCTGGTCGACCAGCGCGTCGAGGGCGGCGGCGTGCAGCGTGACGAACTCGGCCGTACGGTCCGCGATCAGGCCCTCGCGATGTCCGACGGCGACCGACGCGGAGAAGGAGACGGCGCCCTGGCCGACGGCCTCGTCCGCGATGGCCCGGGTGAGGAGCCGGGCGGCGAGCCGGGAGTAGGCGGGGTCCTCGGAGATCAGGCCGGCGGCGGCCTCGGTGGCCAGCGAGCGCAGCTCGGCCTCGTCCGACCTGGCGTTGCGGCCGCGCAGTGCGGCGGCGGCCACCCGTCCGGGATCGGTGTCGGGCAGATCGGCGGTGAGGCCGGTCAGGGTCCGCAGCAGTGCGGTCCCGGGCGCGTCGGTCGTGCGGCCTTCGGATTCCGTGACTGAAGCCGGGTCGGCTGGCGCGATGGTCACTGGGGCTATCCCTCGCTCGGCTCGGGGCCTGCGGGAGCGGGGCAGCCGGGCACGGCGGCGCCCGGGGAAGGGCAGCACGGCGCGCGGCGTCCACCGGCCCTCCGCGGGGCCCGGACGTATCGGCGCCCGGTTCGGTCGAGCCGGGCGCACTGTCGACAGGTCTTCGGACTTCGGGGTGCGCGAAACACACCGATCACACCGTTGCGGGACAGTTCCGGATTCTCACCGGATTCCCCTGCGGCGACAGCGAGGTCGAGCATACATGTGGGGGCTGCCGATTGAAGAAGCCCCCACATCTTGTGTCGTACAGGGTCAGAGCTCCAGACGGAACGTCAGGAGCGCGAGGCCCGGCAGCGGGTACCAGTCCCGCTCCGGAGTCTGTACGAAGCCGAGGCGGCGGTATATCCGATGGGCGCCCAGCATGGCCGGGGCCGTCGACAGGACGATCCCCGAGACGCCCTCGGCAGCCCGTGCCCGCTCGACACAAGCCCGTACGAGCGCCTCGCCCGCGCCTCGCCCACGGGCCTCCGGAGAGACGGCCAGCATCCGGAACTCGGCCTCGTCCTCCCCGGCGATGTCCGCCCACGGGCTGCCGGGCGCGACGTAGGTGACACCACCCAGCAACCGGCCGTCGGCGTCCAGCGCGACCAGCACCTCGGCCTCGGCGGCCCGCCGTCCGACCGCGCGGAGCTGTTCCAGGTAGGGGTCCTCGGCGCCGAGGTCCAGGAGTCCGTCGCCCAGATACGCCTGTGCGGTGATCTCGCCCAGCTCCTCGAACCGGGCGGGCGAAGCCGGCCTGATCGATACGTCCATGGGCGGCAGTCTGCCCCAGGGGCCGGGTGCGGCGCCCCCGGTTGCGGAGGCTCCCGGGCCCGGGGGCCGGTCCTGACACGACTCCGTCCCGGCAGGGAGGCCCTGCCGGGACGGACGTCTTGCGCCGGGGCGACCGCTGTGGGGTCAGTGGCCGCCGGGTGCGCCCGCCGTGGCCGGCGGGAGCTCCACCTTGACGCCGGGGTCGCCCGCGTCCGCCGTGTAGTCCGACGGGGAGGTCTCGTCCACCCCGGCCGGCGCCTTCACCGCGTTGAGGACGACGGTCAGCACGAGCACGACGACGACGTTCAGCACGAACGCGGTGAGACCGATGTAGCCGATCTCGCCGATGCCCGGGATCTCCTTGGAGGACCCGCCGAAGTGCTTCTGGGTCGGGCTGGCGACGCCGTAGGCGGCCACCGTGCCGTAGATCATGCCGACGGCCCAGCCGGCGATCAGGGCCCAGCGGTGGAACCACCGGGTGAACAGGCCGCCCACCAGGGCCGGCATCGTCTGGAGGATCCAGATGCCGCCGAGCAGCTGGAAGTTGATCGCGACCGTCTTGTCCATGGTGAGGACGAAGGCGAGTGCGCCGACCTTGACCAGCAGCGAGACCAGCTTGGAGACCTTGGTCTCCTGGGCAGGGGTCGCGTCGGGCTTGATGAAGTCCTTGTAGATGTTGCGGGTGAAGAGGTTCGCGGCGGCGATCGACATGATCGCGGCCGGGACCAGGGCGCCGATCCCGATCGCGGCGAAGGCCACGCCCGCGAACCAGTCCGGGAACATGTTCTCGAAGAGCTGCGGAATGGCGAGCTGGCCGTTGTCCACCTTGATCCCGGCGGCGATCGCCATGAACCCGAGCAGGGCCAGCAGACCCAGCATCAGCGAGTACAGCGGCAGGATCGTGGTGTTGCGCCGGATCACCTCACGGCTGCGGCTGGAGAGCGTCGCCGTGATCGAGTGCGGGTACATGAAGAGGGCCAGCGCCGAGCCCAGGGCGAGCGTGGCGTACACCCACTGGCCGGAGGCGCCGGGTGCGAGCCCCGCCACCGGTTTGCCGGCCGCCTCGTTGGCGGCGGAGAACTTCTCGCCGGCCGCGGCGAAGATGTCGTCGAACCCGCCCAGCTTGATCGGGATGTAGATGATCGCCACCGCGATGACCAGGTAGATCAGCCCGTCCTTGACGAACGCGATCAGCGCCGGCGCGCGCAGCCCCGAGGAGTACGTGTACGCGGCGAGGACGGCGAAGGCGATGAGCAGCGGCAGGTCCTTGATGAACCAGTGCGTGTTCTCGCCGCCGCCGACGCCCATGACGTCCAGGACCGCCTGGATGCCGACCAGCTGGAGCGCGATGTACGGCATCGTGGCGAGGATGCCGGTGACGGCGACCGCCAGCGAGAGCCCCTTCGAGCCGAAGCGGCCACGGACGAAGTCCGAGGTGGTGACGTAGCCGTGCTTGTGCGACACCGACCAGAGGCGCGGCAGGAAGGTGAAGATCAGCGGGTACACGAGGATCGTGTAGGGGACGGCGAAGAAGCCGGCCGCGCCCGCCGCGTAGACCGCCGCCGGCACCGCGACGAAGGTGTACGCGGTGTAGAGGTCGCCGCCGAGCAGGAACCAGGTGACCCAGGTGCCGAACGACCGGCCGCCCAGGCCCCATTCGTCGAGGCTGGCCTCGTTCTCGGCCTTGCGCCAGCGCGCGGCCATGAAACCGATGACCGTGACGGCCAGGAAGAAGAAGATGAATACGGCGAGTGCGATGCCGTTCACGCCGCCCTCGGCGGCTGCCACGCTGTTCAAGCCGTCCTTCATGCTGACGCACCCCCCTTGCGGGCGCGCTGGTCACGCTGCCACAGCTTGTACGCGATCATGGTGAGAGCGGTCGAGACGAGCACCCACAGCATCTGGTACCAGTAGAAGAACGGGATGCCTATGAAGGTCGGATCGACCTTCGCGTACGACCCGACCCAGAGCATCGCCACGAACGGAGCGATCAGGCAGAGCCCGATGACCACCCTCATGGGTGTCACCGTCGGCGCTGTTGGTGGGTTCGCATCGTTTTCTTCCGGCATGTGGCGACTCCGTCCCCTCGCTGATCACCTGGTGTAATGCGCAGGAAATCTAAGCGACTGCTCCGTCCACCGTCACCCCCCGTCCGCATTGCGGTCCTGCAACGGTCCGGTGTCGCCCGAAATGCCTGATCCCCCTGCGTGTGCAGGGGGATCAGAGGTGTCGGGGCCCTGAAGGTGCTCAGTCTGCTCAGTCCGTGGGACGCTTCAGACGGGCGACGAACTTGTACCGGTCGCCCCGGTACACCGAGCGCACCCACTCCACCGGTTCGCCGCCTCCGTCGATCGAATGCCGGGACAGCATGAGCATCGGGAGGCCGACGTCCGTGCCGAGCAGTCCCGCCTCGCGCGGCGTGGCGAGCGAGGTCTCGATCGTCTCCTCGGCCTCGGCGAGCCGGACGTCGTAGACCTCGGCCAGAGCGGTGTAGAGCGAGGTGTACTTCACCAGTGAACGGCGCAGCGCGGGAAAGCGTTTGGCCGAGAGGTGGGTGGTCTCGATGGCCATCGGTTCACCGCTGGCGAGCCGGAGCCGCTCGATACGCAGCACCCGTCCGCCCGTCGTGATGTCCAGCAGCCCGGCGAGCGTGTCGTCCGCCGTGACGTAGCCGATGTCCAGCAGCTGGGAGGTGGGTTCCAGCCCCTGGGCGCGCATGTCCTCGGTGTACGAGGTGAGTTGCAGGGCCTGGGAGACCTTCGGCTTGGCGACGAAGGTGCCCTTGCCCTGGATGCGCTCCAGCCGGCCCTCGACCACCAGCTCCTGGAGGGCCTGACGCACCGTGGTGCGCGAGGTGTCGAACTCCGCCGCCAGGGTCCGCTCGGGCGGCACCGGGGTGCCGGGCGGCATGGTGTCCGTCATTTCGAGGAGATGGCGCTTGAGCCGGTAGTACTTCGGGACGCGTGCCGTGCGCGCCCCCGCACCGGTCTCGCTCGTACTGCTGCCCCCGTCGGCACCCATGGCCCGCCTTCCCGACTGCTGCGTTGCTGCCGTCACCGGCTCCTCCGTCTGTCGCGGCTCACATGGTGGCACGGTCCGGTCACGGGTCGTCGCCCTCCCTCAGGTGTCGGTCCGATAACGGACGCGAGTGCACTTCTTATACACCCTTGACACCCCTAAAGGTCTAGGCCAAGCTCCCGGTACTGGTCTAAACCATTAAAGACCAGGTCCCAGACCCACAGGTAGCGCCAGGCGTACGTCTTCGCGGTGGGCGGGGGGTTGCTGGTATCCCTGAGGAGGGTGTGGCATGAAGCGCAAGCTCATAGCGGCAGTAGGCGTCGCAGCGATGATGACCGGAATCGCGGCGTGTGGTGGGGACAGCGGTGACAACGCTTCGAAGGACCCGAAGGACCGTACCGAGAGCCTGACGGTCTGGCTCATGGTCGACGCGCAGAGCACCTGGCCGGAACTGGTCAAGGACGTCAACGCGCAGTTCAAGAAGAAGTACCCGAAGGTCAAGGTCGACGTCCAGTACCAGCAGTGGGCGGACAAGGCCAAGAAGCTCGACACGGCGCTCGGTGGTGACAAGTTCCCGGACGTCGTCGAGCTCGGCAACACCGAGACGATGCAGTACATCCTCAACGGCGCGCTGGCCGAGATCGACCCCAAGAAGTATGACAACTCGGATACCTGGATCAAGGGTCTGAAGGACACCTGTACTTTCGAGGGCAAGCAGTTCTGCGTGCCGTACTACGCGGGCGCCCGTGTCGCGGTCTACAACAAGGACATGCTCAAGAAGGGCACCGGCAGCGACGCCCTCCCGCAGACCGAGGACGAGATGCTCGCCGCACTCGACAAGGTCTCCGCCGAATACGGCAAGAAGGACAAGCGCTTCTCCGCCCTCTACCTGCCGGGCCGTTACTGGTACGCGGCCATGTCCTACGTCGCGGGCTACGGCGGCTCCATCGCCGAGTACGACGAGGGCGCGAAGGAGTGGAAGGGCAACCTCTCCTCGCCCGAGTCCCAGAAGGGCATCGAGCACTTCGTCAACCTGGTCAAGAAGTACAACAAGGCGGACCAGACCAAGGACGAGCAGGACCACGCCAACGTCATGGCCAACGAGAAGGCGGCCCTGATCTACGGCAACGGCTGGGAGGCCGGTTCCGTCGTCGACGGCGCCAACAACGGCAACCCGAAGCTCGAAGGCAAGATCGGCACGGCCGGTATGCCCGGCCCGAACGGCAAGGCCCTCCCGTCCTTCATCGGCGGTTCGGACCTCGCGGTGACCGCCAAGTCCAAGGTCACCGACCTGGGCGAGGAGTGGGTCTCGCTCTTCACCAGCGAGAAGTCGCAGGAGGTGCTCGCCGCGAAGAACATCCTCCCGAACAACGAGAAGCAGCTCGAGCCGCTGAAGTCCAAGCCGGAGACGGCCGCCGTCGCCAACGCGGTGCCGGACGCCTGGTTCACGCCGATCGCACCGGGCTGGACCTCCATCGAGAAGGAGGAGGTCCTGGAGAACATGCTTCTGGAGATCCTCAAGGGCGGTTCGGTGGCCGACGCTGCCAAGAAGGCCGACGACAAGATCAACGAGCTGATCAACAAGTAGTCCCCGGGCCTTCGGCTCTCCAGGCGGGGGTCCGGCGAACACCGGGCCCCCGCCCCCATTTTCTCAGGTAGAACGCCGTGATTCCCGGGTGCAGACCCCCGGAATCCCGATGGAAGGTCAGTCACGTGACTGCTGCCGACACCAAGGCCGCCGGTCCACCGGTCCCCGTACCGAGTGTCCCGGAGAAGACCGGGACCTCGCCCTCAGAGCAGGAGACCGCCGGGCCGCGCCCGAAGAAGCGGCGGAAGAAGGGGGAACTCCTCCCCTACCTCCTGATCCTGCCGGCGATCCTGGCGATCGCCGCCGTCTACGTCTACCCGCTGGTCAAGACCGTGATCATGTCCTTCCAGGACCTGGGACGGGCGGCCCTCTGGGGCAACGGCGAGGCCCCGTGGGTCGGCTTCGAGCAGTTCACCAACATCCTGGGGGACCCGGAGTTCTGGTCGGTCGTCGGGAGAACCGTCGTCTTCATGACCGTGTGCGTCGTGCTGACCATGGGCCTCGGCCTGCTCATCGCCCTGATGATGCTGAAGGTCTCCACCTGGGTGCGGCTCGTCCTCACGGTGGCGCTGATCGCCGCCTGGTCCATGCCGCTCATGGTCGCCGCGTCGGTCTTCCGCTGGCTCTCCGACTCCGACTACGGCCTGATCAACACGCTGCTCGCCGACATCACGGGCGACGAGGACCGGTGGCTCGGCCACAACTGGTTCCTCGATCCCTGGCAGGGCTTCGGCATCATCACGCTGCTGGTCGTCTGGGGCGCCATCCCGTTCGTCGTGATCACGATGTACGCGGCCCTCACCCAGGTCCCCAAGGAGCTGGAGGAGGCGGCCGCCCTCGACGGAGCCACCGCGTTCGGCGTCTACCGCTACGTGACCTGGCCCGTCATCAAGCCGGTCTTCACCATGGTCGCCACGCTCTCGGTCATCTGGGACTTCAACGTGTTCGGCCAGATCTGGCTGCTGCGCGGCAACAAGCCCGAGCCCGAGTACGAGACCCTCGGCCTCTACTCCTTCTCCAAGGCGTTCGAGTCCACCTCCTTCAGCCAGGGCAGCGCGATCGCACTGATCACCGTCCTGATGCTCTCCGGCGTCGCCGTGTACTACCTGCGCCAGCTGATCAAGACGGGAGAGGTCGAATGAGCGCCTCCACGCCCACGAACGCGCCGGCCCAGGTCCTGCGGCCCGACCGCAAGAGGAACCGCCTCGGCTACAACATCCTGGCGCTGGTCACGGCCGGGCTCATGGCCTTCCCCGTCTACTGGCTGATCGTCAGCTCGCTGCGGCCCAACCACGAGATCCGGTCCTACGACCAGACCCTGTGGCCCTCCTCCCTCACCTTCGACAACTTCGCGCGCGCGGTGAAGCAGGACAACTTCTCCACCGCCATCCAGTCGAGCCTCATCGTCTCGGTCACGGCCGTCGTCGGCGGCATGATCATCGCGACCCTCGCGGCGCTCGCCATCGGACGCTTCCGCTTCTTCGGGCGGAAGGCACTGATGATGGTCATGATCCTGGTCCAGATGCTGCCCCCGACCGCGATGCTGATCCCGATCTACCTCCAGCTCAACGCGCTGGGAGGCATCGACGAGTACTGGGGACTCATCGTCGTCTACCTGGTGTCCACGCTGCCCTTCGCGACCATCATGATCCGCGGATTCGTGATCAACATCCCCGTGGAGCTCGAGGAGTCCGCGATGGTGGACGGCTGCACCCGCATGCAGGCCTTCCGCCGGGTCATCTTCCCGCTGCTGGCACCGGGGCTCGCGGCCGCCTCCATCTTCGCGCTGGTCAACGCCTGGAACGAGTACCTGTTCGCCTACATCCTGATCAACGACAACTCCAAGTACACGCTCAACGTGTGGCTGATGACCTTCACGACGGAGCGCGGAACGGACTACGGCGCGCTGATGGCGGCCTCCACACTCATCTCCATCCCGGTCGTCATCTTCTTCATGATCATCCAGGGGAAGATGGCTACGGGGCTCACCTCCGGCGCCGTGAAGGGATAACGCAGCCCCATGACCACCCTCGTATCCACCACGGACACCGTCACGCGTGACGCCCTCGCCGTGCTCCAGCCCGGCTTCACCGGGACGACCGCCCCGGACTGGCTGCTGCGCAGGGTCGGGGAAGGCCTGGCCTCCGTCGGGCTGTTCGGCCGGAACATCCATTCGCCCGAGCAGCTCTCCGCGCTCACCGCCCGGCTGCGCTCCGAGCGGGACGACGTACTCGTCGCGATCGACGAGGAGGGCGGCGACGTCACCCGGCTGGAGGTCCGCAACGGCTCGTCCTTCCCCGGCAACCTCGCTCTCGGCTCCGTCGACGACACCGACCTGACCAGGGCCGTAGCCCGGGAGCTCGGCCGCCGGCTGGCCGAGTGCGGGGTCAACCTCAACTGGGCGCCGTCCGCCGACGTCAACTCCAATCCGGGCAACCCGGTCATCGGCGTACGCTCCTTCGGCGCCGGCACCGGGCTCGTCGCCCGCCACACCGCCGCGTACGTCGAGGGCCTCCAGTCCGCCGGCGTCGCGGCGTGCACCAAGCACTTCCCCGGGCACGGCGACACGGCGGTCGACTCGCACCACTCGCTGCCCCGCATCGATGTGGACTTGGACACCCTGCACGCCCGTGAGCTGGTGCCTTTCCGGGCGGCCATCGCAGCGGGTTCCAAATCAGTGATGAGCGCACATATCCTGCTTCCCGCACTCGACCCGACCCGGCCCGCGACTCTGAGCCCCCAGATCCTCACCGGTCTGCTGCGCGAGGAGCTGGGCTTCGACGGGCTGATCGTCACCGACGGCATGGAGATGGACGCCATCGCCGGCACGTACGGCATCGAGCGCGGATCCGTCCTCGCGATCGCCGCGGGCGCCGACGCCATCTGCGTCGGCGGCGGGCTGGCCGACGAGGACACCGTGCTGCGGCTGCGCGACGCGCTGGTCACGGCGGTGCGGACCGGTGAACTGCCCGAGGAGCGGCTGGCCGACGCCGCCGCACGTGTACGGGCCCTCGCGTCCTGGACGCAGGGGGCCAGGGGGGCTGCCTCGGAGCCGGGCGCGGACACGCAGGAGGGGACCGCGCCCGGCCCCGGAGCCGACATCGGGCTGGTCGCTGCCCGGCGGGCCGTGACGGTCACGGGCGCCGCCGAGCCCCTGCGCGAGCCGGCCTACGTCGCGGCCCTCACCCCGGTCGCCAACATCGCGGTCGGCGACGAGACCCCGTGGGGCGTCGCGGCCGAGCTGGCCCGGATCCTGCCCGGCACGGAGACGGACACCTACAGCACCGCGAGCGCCTCGCCGGCCGCCGAGGTGCTGAGGGCGGCGGGGGAGCGGCGCATCGTCGCCGTCGTCCGTGACGTCCACCGGCACGCGTGGATGCGGGACGCGCTGGACGCCGTGCTGGCCGCCCGTCCCGACACGGTCGTGGTCGAGATGGGCCTGCCCTACGCGCCGCCCCGAGGCGCCCTGCACATCGCCACGCACGGCGCTGCGCGGGTCTGCGGGGTCGCGGCCGCGGAGGCGCTGACGGGCACGGGGCCCTGAGCACGGGGAGCGACGCGTGAGGGCCGGGTCACCGTCACAGGTGCCCGGCCCTCACGCGTACGGGGTCTACAGGCCCTGCCACCGCGGCTTCGCCGCATATGTGGCGCGGAAGTAGTCCGCCAGTTTCAGCTTGGACGCCGCCGCCTCGTCGACCACCACCGTGGCGTGCCGGTGCAGCTGGAGCGCCGAGGCCGGCACGACCGAGGCGACCGGGCCCTCGACCGTCCGGGCGACCGCGTCGGCCTTGCCCTCGCCGGTGGCGAGGAGGATCGGGTGGCGCGACTCCAGGATCGTGCCGATGCCCTGGGTGATGACGTGGCGGGGCACCTGCTCGATGTCGTCGTCGAAGAAGCGCGCGTTGTCGATCCGCGTCTGCTCGGTCAGCGTCTTGATGCGGGTGCGGGAGGCGAGCGAGGAACAGGGCTCGTTGAAGCCGATGTGCCCGTCGGTGCCGATGCCGAGCAGCTGGAGGTCTACGCCGCCCGCCTCGGCGAGAGCCTTGTCGTACTCCTCGCAGGCCGCCTGGACGTCCTCGGCGGTGCCGTCGGGGCCCATGAAGGACTTCTCGGACAGGCCGAGCGGTTCGACGACCTCGCGCAGCACGACCGAGCGGTACGACTCGGGGTGGCCCGCGGGCAGCCCGACGTACTCGTCGAGCTGGCAGATGCGGGCGCGCGAGGCGTCCACGGCCCCGGCGCGGACCTTCGCGGTGAGGGCCTGGTAGATGGGCAGCGGGGTCGAGCCGGTGGCCACGCCGAGCAGGGCGTCGGGCTTGCTGCTCAGCAGGGACGCGATGGCCTCCGCGATCAGTTCGCCGCCTGCTGTGGCGTCCGGGACGATGACAACTTCCACGCTGTGCCTGCCGATCTGGAGAGTGGCTTCATGTGGTATAGACCAATCTGGAAGTCAATCTAGCAGAACGGCGCGGCCGTGAGGTGAACCGTCCGCCTGTGGGTCACTGGTTGTCGCCCTGTCGGCGGACCGTTCGGGCCGCGGGGGAGTGCCCGGAAACAGTGGGAGGGAAGCCCCCGGAAACACCCGCGGGCCGCGGCGCCGGGACGGGACCCTCAGCCCGTCCGGCACCGCAGCCCGGAGCGCGGGCCTGCCTTTCGGAACGGGCCGGGCTCGCGCGCCCCGGCACGCACATCTGTGGCGGTGTCGTCGGTCGCCGACGCTCCGCGTCGACTCCCTCCTCCGCCTTGCAGCTGCACGCACCGGATTCGCTCGCCGATCCGGCCTGTTCCAAAAGGCAGGCCCTGCCTGGCCGGCGGTGTGCGGTGCCTCCGGCCACTGGAGGCACCGGCGCAGTCAGGGCAGAGAGCGCCGGTTACCTCGATCCGCTCTCCTGTGCGGGGAGAGCGGAGGTCTGTCTCGTAGGGGACACGCCTGAACGTAGTCACCCCTACGTGGTGCATTGTGGACTAGACCAATAGTCTCTGTCCATCCGTGTGCGCGGACAATCTCCCGTCCGCGCACGCGCTCCCACAGTGTCACGTATCCGGGGACCGAACGGTTCGGAACCTCTTCGTCTGCACGGGTACGCTCGCCATGTGCCCTCCATGAACGACCTCGTCCGCCAGCACACAGCCCTGAGTGACACCGACCTCGAGTGGCTCCATCTGCTGGTCTCGGAGTGGCAGCTGCTCTCCGACCTGTCCTTCGCCGACCTCGTCCTGTGGGTGCCCACCCGCGACGGGGCCCGCTATGTGTCCGTCGCGCAGATGCGGCCCAACACCGGCCCCACCTCCTACCAGGACGACATGGTCGGACACCTCGTGCCGCGCGGCCGTCGTCCGCTGCTCGACGCCGCCCTGGACGAGGGCCGCATCGTGCGCGAGGGGGATCCGGAGTGGCGGGAGGAAGTGCCCGTCCGGGTCGAGTCGATCCCCGTACGGAGAGAGGGCCGGATCCTCGGGGTCATCGCCCGCAACACCAACCTGCTCACCGTGCGCACGCCGTCGAGGCTGGAGCTCACCTACCTCCAGTCGGCCTCCGATCTGGCCCAGATGATCGCCGCGGGTTCCTTCCCGTTCCCCGGCCAGCAGGTCGACATGGACGCGTCGCCGCGCGTCGGTGACGGGCTGATCAGGCTCGACGCCGACGGCATCGTGCAGTACGCCAGCCCCAACGGCCTCTCCGCCTACCACCGGCTCGGCCTGGCCTCGGACCTCGTCGGCCACAACCTCGGCGCGACGACCGCCGAACTGGCTCCGTCGCGCGGTCCGGTGGACGAGGCCCTGGTCAAGGTGGCGAGCGGATACGCGCCCCGGGAGTTCGAGGTCGAGGGAGCCGGCGGGGTCATCCAGCTGCGTGCGATCCCGCTCAAGCCCAAGGGGGTACGCATCGGTTCGCTGGTGCTGCTCCGTGACGTCACGGAACTGCGGCGCCGTGAGCGGGAATTGATCACCAAGGACGCCACCATCCGGGAGATCCACCACCGGGTGAAGAACAACCTCCAGACCGTGGCCGCCCTGTTGCGGCTCCAGGCGCGCCGGATGGACTCCGAGCGGGGCAGGGAGGCGCTCAACGAGGCGGTGCGGCGCGTCGGTTCGATCGCCATCGTCCATGAGACGCTGTCCCAGAATCTGGACGAGCGGGTCGAGTTCGACGAGATCGCCGACCGGGTGATCGCGATGGTCGCGGAGATCTCGCCCGGAAAGGTCACCTGCCGGCGGACGGGGCGCTTCGGGATTCTCGACGCGGAGGTGGCCACCCCGCTCTCGATGGTGCTGACCGAGGTGCTGCAGAACGCCCTGGAGCACGCGTTCACCGTGGCCGAGCAGGGCACGGTGGAGGTCTCCGCGGTGCGCGGCGGCTCACCGGCCGAGGGCCGGCTGCTGATCACCGTGACGGACGACGGGCGCGGGCTGCCCGAGGGGTTCGACCCGCAGCGCGCCGGCAATCTGGGACTGCAGATCGTGCGGACCCTGGTGGAGGGCGAGCTGGGCGGCACCTTCGGCATGGTCCCGGCCCCGGTGCGCGGTACCCAGGTGGTGCTCGACATCCCCGTACAGAACGACAAGTAGCGCGGCGGCCGCCGCACAGCAGTGGGCCCGGACCGTGGTAACGGTCCGGGCCCACTGCGTGGTGCTCACGGTGCGATGCGCTTCGGGGGTACTGCGCGCTGCGACTCGAAGGCGGGGCTGTGCGTACGCTCTGTACGCGCCGCCTGGCTGAGGCTCGTTGTGGGGGGCGTCGGTCAGGCGCTGGCGTTACGCGCCCGGTTGCGAGCGGCGCGGCGCTTCATTGCGCGGCGCTCGTCCTCGCTGAGGCCACCCCAGACGCCGGAGTCCTGGCCGGACTCGAGCGCCCACTGCAGGCACTGCTCCATGACGGGGCAGCGACGGCAGACGGCCTTGGCTTCCTCGATCTGCAGCAGCGCAGGACCGGTGTTGCCGATGGGGAAGAACAGCTCGGGGTCTTCCTCACGACAAACGGCGTTGTGACGCCAGTCCATGGCTGCTACCTCTCCTTGGTATTACATGCTGGTGCTTGTGAATGTGAACGCTTTCACGAATCCCCCCGCAGACGAAGGTCCGACGCCCAGATGAACTGGATGTGGTCCTGTTGTGGTGAGGAGGGGTTCTGGCTCTCACTGGAGGCCGATGCTGCGGGCCGTCCCGATCGCCATGTAGAGATTCGCAAACCTCGGCGACGGATACAACCCCTTCTGGAAAGTTTTTTTTGATTCCTCGGTGTCGACTAGGTCACAGCCGTACTTCTAAGGGGTGGGGGCCAGCCCAAACGTTCGAGTTAAAGGACTTTCGCCCCTTCCACTCACACAATCACACGCAGTGCACGGCGTACGCCTGTGAACGTCACGCTCGTGCGCAGTCCCAGGTGGTCACCGTCCATCTGGAAGGGCAGTGGGGCCTTGGAATGCAAGGTGAAGTCCGTGAGGTCGTGCAGGGACACGGCGTGCTTGCCGTGCGGGCCTCTCTCAGGGCTCGAAGTGAGCAGCTGAGTGGCGTACCGGGTCACGGCGGGGGTGGAGAGACGCTTCAGGCCGAGGACGTCCAGGGCGGTGTCGAAGGACGCCTTCGGAGAGGCGTATATCGGGCGGTTCCCCAGGTAGGTCCAGGGTGCGGTGTTGCAGATTATCGACAGTGCGAGGTCGGTGACCGGGTCCCGGCCGGGGACCTCCAGCGTGATCATGCCGTTGCGTCGGTGCGGGTCGTCCATGAACTGCCGGAGCACCTGGCGTACGTACAGCGCATGGGTCGAACGCTTGCCCCGCTCGCGTTTCTGTTCGACCCGGCCGATGACGCCCGCGTCGAAACCGAGCCCCGCGCAGAAGGTGAACCACCGGCCGGGAACGGCCTCGTCCGCGGTGCCCGGGGTGCCGGCCGCCAGGCCGAGCCCGACTGTGCGCTCGCTGCGGGCCTCGAGGGCGTCGAGGATGGCACCCGTCGCCTCCACGGCGTCGTTCGGGATGCCCAGGGCCCGGGCGAAGACGTTGGTGGAACCGCCGGGGACCACGGCGAGGCTCGGCAGGCCCTCGGGGTCCGGGCCGTCGTGGAGCAGTCCGTTGACCACCTCGTTGACCGTGCCGTCGCCTCCGAGCGCGACCACCAGGTCGATGTCGTCGGAGTCGGCTGCCCGTCGCCCCAGGTCCCGGGCGTGCCCTCGGTACTCCGTGGTCACGGCCTCGATCTTCATCTCGCTCGCCAGAGCGTGGATCAGCACGTCACGCGTACGCGCGCTGGTAGTGGTGGCAGCTGGGTTGACCACGAGAAGTGCGCGCATGCCCGCCAGGGTACCTACCGCGCGGTACCGCCCTGAAGTCCCGATCCGCCGGGTCCGCGGGCGGTCACGCAGCGTGATCCGCCCACCGTGCCGTGTGCGCCCGCGCCCCGGCTTCGCGTTCGAGGGGCCGGGATGCGAATCTGAAAGGCGTGAGCACTCAGCAGAACACGCCCTCTCCCTCGCCCGCGGCCGGCCAGGAGAAGCCGGGGCGGATCGCCGCACTGGCCGCACTCAACGCGCTCGAAGGCGCGGCGCTCGCCGTCGGCGGGATCTACATGCTGGCCGTCGGGCTGTTCGGCAGGCCCGACAGCATCCAGCAGGCCGAGATGGGCGGACTCACACTGGTGGCGCTCGGCCTGATCCCGCTGTTCGCCGCCCGTGGACTGCTGCGGCGCCGCAGCTGGAGCCGGGGCCCCGCTCTCATCACCCAGCTCATGGCGCTGCCGGTGGCCTGGACGCTGCTGCGGGCCCAGGGGGGTCTGATCCCGGCGGGCATCGCCCTCGCGGCGGTCGCCGTGACGGCGCTCGTGCTGCTGTTCGACCCCGCGACGACCGAGGCGCTGGGCATCCGCCGGGGGCCGCGGACGACCCCCGACGCCTGACCTGCGGCCGCGCGGCCCGTTCCGGCCGGCCGTCACGGCTCTCCACCCCGGGGCGGCTACTCCTCCACGAGCAGCCGCTCGCGCAACTGCGCCAGTGTGCGGGCCAGGAGGCGGGAGACGTGCATCTGAGAGATGCCGACCTCCTGTGCGATCTGGGACTGGGTCATGTTGCCGAAGAAGCGCAGCAGCAGGATCCGCTTCTCGCGCGGCGGGAGGTCTTCCAGCAGCGGCTTGAGCGACTCGCGGTACTCGACGCCCTCCAGGGCCTCGTCCTCGGATCCCAGCGTGTCCGCGACCGCCGGCGACTCGTCGTCCGTGTCCGGGACGTCGAGCGAGAGGGTGCTGTAGGCATTGGCCGATTCCAGCCCCTCCAGGACCTCCTCCTCGGAGATGCCCAGACGCTCCGCCAGCTCGTGCACGGTCGGGGAGCGGCCGTGCTGCTGCGACAGCTCGGCGGTGGCCGTGGTCAGCGACAGCCGCAGCTCCTGGAGGCGCCTCGGGACCCGAACCGCCCACCCCTTGTCCCGGAAGTGGCGCTTGATCTCACCGACGACCGTGGGGGTCGCGTACGTCGAGAACTCGACGCCGCGGTCCGGGTCGAACCGGTCGACCGACTTGATCAGACCGATCGTGGCGACCTGCGTGAGGTCGTCCAGCGGTTCGCCGCGGTTGCGGAATCTGCGGGCCAGGTGCTCCACGAGCGGCAGATGCATCCGCACCAGCCGGTTGCGCAGCTCGGCCTTCTCCGCCGAGCCGTCGGGAAGCTCCCGGAGCTCGATGAAGAGCGCCCGTGCCCCGCTGCGGTCATGTGGATCGTGGTGCCCGTGCTCGCTCATCCGGCCCGCCCGCTCCGTCTGCGACTGCTCCGCCGCGGCCGGACGGTCCTGCGCTCCGTCCGTCCCGTCCTCCGGATGCGGCCGGGCCTGCTGCTCCGGAAGGGCGGCCGGGCGCACCGGCTCCGACCGGATCGTCTCGTCCCGCACAGGACCGTCCCCGTTCCCGTCGCTCACGCCGGCCCGGGTCCCGCGCCGCGCTGTTTGTAGAGGCTGATGCTGACCGTACGGTCGTCGGCGACCGTGGAGTCGACCTTGCCGGCCAGTGCGGAGAGCACCGTCCAGGCGAAGGTGTCGCGCTCGGGGGCGCGGCCGTCCGTCGTGGGGGCCGAGACGGTCACCTCGAGGGAATCGCCGACGAGTCGGAAGACGCAGCTGAGGACGGAGCCGGGCACGGCCTGCTGGAGCAGGATCGCGCAGGCCTCGTCGACCGCGATGCGAAGATCCTCGATCTCGTCGAGAGTGAAGTCCAAGCGCGCTGCGAGGCCGGCCGTGGCCGTACGCAGCACCGACAGGTAGGCACCCGCAGCGGGCAGCCGGACCTCTACGAAGTCCTGGTTCCCGGGCTCGCCTGCGATCTGGGACACCCTCACCTCCAAGGTGGCACAAACTCGTTCGAGGCTCCGGGACGGGTGCCCGGGGCCATGCGGACCGTCGTCGGTTCTGTGGTTCGGCGACGCTGTCGCGACCCATGATGCCGTGTCGCCGAGACCGCAAGCCGCTGATTACTCATGGTAGGCATATGAGCACACACAGTGGCTAGGGGTCTGCGGCGGTCAATTGCGAAGAACCGGCGCCGGTTTGACGTACCCAGACGTCAGACGATCGAACCGTCCACGAAGCACCAGCGCCAGCTCTCCGCGCATTCGAAGCTGCGCATCACCGGGTGACCGGTCGCCTCGAAGTGTGCCGTCGCGTGCTTCAGCGGCGAGGAATCGCAGCACCCGACGTGGCCGCAGACGAGGCAGAGCCGCAGCTGCACGGGGTGGGTGCCGGCCGCCAGACACTCGGGACAGGTGTCGCTGAGCGGGGCGGGCTCGGGGCGCGGCAGTTCGGATACGTGGAGGCACTCACTCATGATTGCCACGTTACGACGGGTGAGGTCGTTACGTCGGATGTAAGGACAGTGATATGGACGCATTGCCGCTGGTGGCACTCGTCGCGGCAAGCGCGGCGGTCGCGGGGGCCGCCCGCCGGACACCGGTGCCCCCGCCGCTTCTGCTGGTCGCCGCCGGTCTGCTGGCGTCGTATCTGCCGGGAGTGCCGAGTTACACGCTGGACGCGCACATCGTGCTGCCGCTCCTCCTGCCGCCGTTGCTGTACACGGCGGCGGTCGACAGCTCGTACCTCGACCTGCGGGCCAATCTGCGGCCGGTCGCCCTGCTCTCCGTGGGGTACGTGCTCTTCGCGACGGTGGCCGTGGGGTGGCTGGCCTATCTCCTCGTCCCGGACCTGCCGCTCACCGCCGCGCTGGTGCTCGGCGCGGTGGTCGCCCCGCCGGACGCCGTCACGGCCGCGGCGATCGCGCGCAGGGTGGGACTGCCGGCCCGGGTCACCACGATCCTGCAGGGCGAGTCCCTGGTGAACGACGCCACCGCGATCACCGCCTTCAAGGTGGCGCTCGCGGCGGCCGTCGGCGAGGGCATGAGCTGGGGCGCCGGAATCGGGGAATTCGTGCTGGCGTCGGTCGGGGGCATCGGTGTGGGTCTGCTGCTGATGGTGCCGCTGCACTGGCTGCGTACGCACCTCAAGGAGGCGTTGCTCCAGAACACCCTGTCGCTGCTGATCCCTTTCGTCGCCTACGCGGCCGCGGAGCGGGTGCACGCCTCCGGGGTGCTCGCCGTCGTGGTCGTCGCGCTCTACCTGGGACACCGCTCCTGGCAGGTCGACTTCGCGACGCGGCTCCAGGAGGCGGCGGTCTGGAAGATGGTCGCGTTCGTCCTGGAGTCCGCGGTCTTCGCCCTGATCGGGTTGCAGCTGCCCTTCGTGCTCCGGGGGCTCGGTTCCTACAGCGTGTCCGAGGCCTTCGGGTACGCGGTCCTCGTGTTCGTGGCCGTGGTCGTGGTGCGCTTCGTCTGGGTGTACCCGGCGACCTACCTGCCGCACTGGCTCTCCGGACGCATCAGGGAGCGCGAGGGGGAGCTCTCCTGGAGCTCGCCCCTGATCGTCGGGTGGGCCGGGATGCGGGGCGTCGTCTCGCTCGCCATCGCCTTCTCGATCCCCATGGTCACGCACGACGGGGAGGACTTCCCCGCGCGCAACCTGGTGCTCTTCCTGACCTTCACGACCGTCATCGGAACACTGGTCGTCCAGGGGCTGAGCCTGCCCCTCCTGGTGCGCGTGCTGAAGCTGCCCAGGCGCAGCGAGCGGGCCGCGACGCTGGCCGAGGCGCAGGCACAGAACGAGGCGTCCACGGCCGCCGACGCCTCGCTGGAGGCGCTGCTGGCCGATCCGCGCAACGCACTGCCCGACCCCCTCGTCCAGCGGCTGCGCGCCGTCATGGAGCGGCGCCGCAACGCGGTCTGGGAGAGGCTCGGCGCGGCCAATCCGGTCACCGGGGAATCGGCGGACGAGACCTACCGGAGGCTGGCGAGGGACATGATCGCCGCGGAGCGGGAGGTCTTCGTACGCCTCAGGGACGAGCGGCGGATCGACGACGAGATGCTGCGTGTCCTGCTGCGGCGCCTGGACCTGGAGGAGGCCGCCGCCTACCGGGAGTCGGACGGCGCGTGATCACGCCCCGGGCGGTTCCGGCCGGCCCGTGACGACCGCGGTGACCGTGGATCCTGGAGCGAAGGCGCCCTCCCCGGCCAGCACCGTCAGCCCGTACAGGAGTTTGGCCACGTAGAGCCGCTCCACGGGCAGGCCGTGGCGGTCCTCGAAGTCGTCGGCGAAGGCGTGGAGTTCCGGGGTGGTGCGGGCGTACCCGCCGAAGTGGAAACGTTCGTCCAGGGACCACTGCCCGGTGGGGGCGCCGAAGGCCTCCCGCTGCAGATCGCGCACCGCCGCGCCCAGGAAGCCGCCACGCAGGACGGGGATGCCCAGGGCACGCTGTCCGTGGCCGAGTCCGGCGGCCAGCCCCGCGAGGGTGCCGCCGGTGCCGCAGGCGACGGCCACCGTGCCGGTCCGGCCGAGCAGCTCCCGGCCGAGCTCTGTGCAGCCCTGTGCGGCGAGCGCGTTGCTGCCACCCTCCGGGATGACCACACACTCCCCGAAGAGGCTCAGCAGGCCGTCCAGGACGCCGGGAGTGGCCTTCGCGCGGTAGGTCGCCCGGTCCACGAAGTGCAGACGCATGCCGTCGGCCGCACATCGCGCGAGCGAGGGGTTCAGCGGGCGGGCCGCCAGCTCGTCGCCCCGTACGACGCCGACGGTGGGGAAGCCCAGCAGGCGTCCGGCGGCGGCCGTCGCCCGGAGGTGGTTCGAGTAGGCGCCGCCGAAGGTCAGCACGGTACGGCCGGCGGCGGCCCGGAGGTTGAGGGCCAGTTTGCGCCACTTGTTGCCCGGCAGGTCCGGGTGGATCAGGTCGTCGCGCTTGAGGAGCAGCGTCACGCCGCGCCGCGCGAAGCGCTCGTCCTCGGCCGGCCGCAGAGGTGAGGGGAGCACCGGCCGCAGGCGGGAGAGGTCGAGCTCTTCGTCGGTCATGCCCTCATTGTCCGCCGCCCCGGAACCCCTACTTCAGCCGGTCGTGGATGCGGTTGCGCATCCCCGTCATCGAGAAGCCGCGCGGGTCGACCTTGCCGGGCTGCCACTCGAGGTGCCCGATGACCGAGGGGGCGTCCCAGCCGTGGAAGCGGCAGACCGCCGCCGCCGCCTTCTCGACGGCCTCGAGCTGGACGGCGGGCCACGGGTCCTTCCCGTCGCCGAGGTTCTCGCACTCGAAGCCGTAGAAGTGCCGGTTGCCGTCGGTGTTGGACTCGTTGTCCGACGGCAGGCGCTTCTCGGCGACGACGGCGCGCAGGACGTCGTCGTCGCCGAGCCCGGCGTGGTTGGCGCGGCCGTAGCCGACCAGGTGGACCCGGCCGTCCTTGGCGATCACACCGTGGCAGAGGGGGCCCGGAAGCCCCGAGTAGCCGTCACGGCAGATCTCGACGGTACGGGCGGTCCCCTTCGTGACGGTGTGGTGGATCATCACGCCGTGCACCGGCCCCCAGGGGCCCTTGTGGTTGCGGTTGTGCGTACGCCAGTCGCCCACCTGGACGACGGTGAGCCCTTCGCTCTTGAGGGCCTTGAGGAAGTTGCTGGCGGACATGGGTGAGGACATGGCCGACTCCTTCGTTGGCGGGGGAGCGTGTCCGTACAGCGCTTGTACCGGAACACGAGGCTCCGGCAAACCTGTTCGAGCACTGTTCGCGTTGTGTGCGAGTCGATCCGGACAGCCCGCGAGTGCCCCGGGGAGCCCTGCTCAGTCCTGGGCGAGCCAGAGATCGGGGCCGAACACCTCGTAGTGGATGTCTGCCGACGCCACTCCCTTCGCGAGGAGTTGCGAACGGACGGCGCGCATGAAGGGCAGCGGGCCGCAGAGGTAGGCACGGGTGCCGGGGGCGACCGGGAGGCCGCTCAGGTCCACGGTGCCGGTGCGGCCGGGGGCCCGTCCGGGCTCCGGGTTCTCGTACCAGAAGTGGGCGGTGGCTCCGGGGAGCCTGGCGGTGAGCGTCTCGTGGTCCGCGCGCAGCGCGTGGTCGGCCGGGGACCGGTCGCCGTGCACCACGGTCACGGGCGAGCGGTGCCCCTCCTCCGCGAGGTGCTCCAGCATCGACATGATCGGGGTGCAGCCGATACCGGCCGAGGCGAGGAGCAGCGGGGCGTCGGAGCCGTCGAGCACGAGATCTCCGTACGGTGCCGAGACGCGCAGCCGGTCGCCGGCGCCCAGCCGCGCGTGCAGGTGCGCGGAGACCTCGCCCTCCGGGCCGTCCCCGCCGCGTACGCGCTTGACCGAGAAGGAGCGCAGGGCGGAGCCGGGCGCGCCGGTGAGGCTGTACTGGCGTATCTGCCGGGCGCCGTCGGGGAGTTCCACCTGGACGGAGACGTACTGGCCCGGCCGGAAGGCGGGGGCGGGTGCGCCGTCGGAGGGGGTGACCCGGAAGGTTGCCACGTCAGGGGTGTCCTCGGTGCGGGAGACCACCGTCCATTCGCGCCAGACGTCGCCCGCCGTCACGCCCTGCTGCGCGTAGAGCCGCTCCTCGATCGCGATCAGGGCGTTGGCCATCAGCCAGTAGACCTCGTCCCAGGCCGCGGCCACCTCGGGGGTGACGGCGTCCCCGAGCACCTCGGCGATCGCGGCGAAGAGGTGGGTGTGCACGATCTCGTACTGCGGGGCGGTGATGCCGAGCGAGGCGTGTTTGTTGGCTATCCGGCTGAGCATCACGTCGGGCCGGGTGTCCGGGTGCTCGACGAGCTGGGTGGCGAAGGCGGCGATCGACCCGGCGAGCGCCTGACGCTGTGTGCCCGAAGCCTGGTTGCCCCGGTTGAACACGTCCCGGAGGAGCTCCGGGTGGGCGTCGAACAGCTTCCGGTAGAAGAGGTCCGCGATTTCCCCGATGGCGGCCCCCACGGCGGGAAGCGTGGCTCGGACGGTGACGGTCGACGTCTCGGAGAGCATCGGGTGACTCCTGGGTGTGAGGGCCGGCCGCGTGGCGGCCGGCCAGGTAATTGGTATATGAGATGCGCATTTTTGCCCGACGTGACCGCCCGCTGTGCGCGGTGGGGTTCGTGACGGTGGGTGCCGACGGATCAGCCGGGTGCGGGGCGGCCTCTGCTGATGCCCATCAGCAGAGGGCCGGTGGGGGAGGAGACGAGATCGCCGACCGTGAGCGGGTCCAGCGAGGCGTAGAACGCCTCCTCCGCCCGGCGCAGTGCGGAGCGGAGCAGGCAGGCGGAGCGCAGGGGGCATGGTGTGCCGCCCTCGCATTCGACGACCTCACCCGGCCCTTCCAGCTGCCTCACCAGGGCGCCGATCGAGGCCGACCGGCCGGCGGTGGTGAGGGCGAGGCCCCCGCCCCTGCCGCGCCGCGCCTCGACCAGGCCGAGATGCTGGAGGCGGGCGACGACCTTCGCCGTGTGGGTGTACGGCACCTGCACGGTGGCCGCCACCTCCCGGGTGGTCGGTGGGTCCTCGCCCTCCGTCGTGACGGTCAGGCGCATGAGCACCCGGAGCGCCACATCGGTGAATCGCGTCAGCCGCATGACGGCAGCGTATGTAAGTTGCATATGAGATGCAACTTAGGGCGCCCGTCCGCCGTGGAAGGAGCCGCGCCATCATGGGAGGTGCGGCCCCGTGACGGATGCGGGGTGCGTGTGGGCGAGAGAGGTGGTCAGCGGCAGTGCCGAAGCCGAACGCAGCCGACGGGATACCGGCGGACAAGGTCATCACCGACCCGGACAGCCTGGGCCGTTACGCGCACGACGAGGCGGAGTGGGCCCCGGCGGGGCAGCCCCTGGCCGTCGTGCGGCCCCAGGACACCGACGAGGTGCGGGCCGTCGTCGCGTACTGCGTCGAACACCGCATCCCGGTGATCCCGCGCGGTGCGGGCACGGGCCTGTCGGGCGGGGCCAACGCGGTGGACGGCGCCGTCGTCCTCTCCTTCGAGGACATGAACCGGATCCTGCGCATCGATCCGGTGGAGCGCATCGCCGTCGTCCAGCCGGGCGTCGTCAACGACGATCTGCGCGCCGCGTGTGCCGGACAGGGCCTCTGGTACCCGCCGGACCCGGCGAGCTCGCCCTGGTCGACGATCGGCGGCAACACCGCCACCAACGCGGGCGGCATGTGCTGCGTCAAGTACGGCGTGACCCGCGACTACGTGCTCGGACTCGAGGTCGTCAACGGCCTCGGCGAGACCGTGCGGGTGGGCCGGCAGACCGCGAAGGGGGTCGCCGGGTACGACCTCTGCGGCCTGTTCGTCGGCTCCGAGGGCACCCTCGGCGTGATCACCGAGATCACCGTGAAACTGCGCGGGGCGCGGCCGGCGGAACGTACCGTGGCGGGCTTCTTCGACTCCGTCGTCGCGGCCGGCGACGCGGTGAGCCGGGTGACGGCGGCGGGCATCGTGCCCTCGGCGCTCGAACTCCTCGACCGGCACTGCCTGAAGGCCGTCGACGAGTGGAAGAACATGGGCCTGTCGGCGGACGCGAACGCGATCCTGCTCGGCCGTGTGGACACCCCGGGAGCCGCGGGCGACGCCGAGGCCGAAGCCGTACGGGCCTGTTTCGCGGAGGCCGGAGCGGCCTGGGCCGAGGTCTCCACCGACCAGGCCGAGGCCGACGCCCTGTTCCAGGCCCGCCGGCTCGCCTACCCGGCGCTGGAGCGGCTGGGGCCGGTGCTCACCGAGGACGTCGTCGTGCCGCGCTCCCGGGTGCCGCAGATGCTCGCGCGCATCGAGGAGATCGCCGGCGCCCACGACGTCCTCATCGCCAACATCGCCCATGCCGGTGACGGGAACCTCCATCCCCTGATCATCACCGAACCCGGCGACGACGCCGCCAGGGCCCGCGCCCAGCTCGCCTTCGAGGACATCCTCGACGCGGCGATCTCCTTCGGCGGCACGGTCACCGGTGAACACGGGGTGGGCCTGCTGAAGATGGGCGGCATGGACCGCGAGGTGGGCCCCGTCAACCTCGCCATGCAGCGAGCGGTCAAGGCTGCCCTGGACCCCCACGGCATTCTCAACCCGGGCAAGGTCGTCGTGTCGGGAGCGCCGCTGGCGTACTGAAGGACCCGGCCTACCGAAGGGGTTCGCTGAGCTCGACGGCGCGCAGGGCCGCCGCGAGCGACTGCTCGTCGCCGAAGTCCACGGCCGTGTCGGTCAGCTTGATGACGTGCTCGTCGCCGTGGGCCAGGGCACGTTCCATGACCTCTTCGGAAGTCATCCGGCCCGGCGGTACGTAGGCCACCGGGGCGTCGGGCGCGTACATGGCGGTCACCGCCGCGGACGCGGTCCAGGCGGCCTGGAGGCTCGGCACCCAAAGGGCCTCCGGGAGTGCGGGGAGGGTCCGCAGGACGGCGTTGGGGGCCGTGGCCGCGTGGACCAGCATCGTCGCCTCGCCGTGGCCGTGGGTGGCGTACCGGTGGGTGGCCGCCCGGACCAGTTCGGTGAGCCGGCGGCGGGCCTCGGCGGGGTCGGTGACCCCGGCGGCCCACACCGGCAGGCTCCTGATCCGGCCGAGCCGGTCGGAGAAGCCGCCCTCCCGTTCGCCGAGTGGCGCCACCGTGTCGAGGGCCGCGGCGGCGCTGCCGGCGCCGGGCGCGGGGGCGAGGCCGGTGACGGGGTGGTGGCGGGCCGCCCAGTAACCGAGGCCGTGGGCGAGTTCGGTGAGACGCGGTCCGGTCTCCTCGCCCGCCAGGAGCGTGCGGACCGCGTGGCCCACGCGGATCACCGGATGCGTCGCTCCGCCGTACACGCCGGGCAGGAGGCGCGGCCACCAGAGCGTGAGCACCTCGCGCCAGGGGTGGTCGGCGAGCTCCCGGCCGAAGTAGCCGATCCAGTCGGCGGCGCGGCGCGGGTCGCCGAGTGCGGAACGCCAGTCGGCGTCCGTGACCGGCTCCACGCCGGAGGGGAATTCCTCCAGCCTGGAGGCGTACAGGTCGAGCCAGCGGTGCACGGCGGACGACTGACCGTTGGCGGCGAGGGCCTCCACGGCCATCGGGGCGTGGTTGCTGAGCCGTCCGAACCGCTCGGGGCCGGAGACGTGCAGCCGCTGGAGAGCCTCGTCGAGAGTGCCTGTCGTATCCATGGCGGAAACGCTAGGCGGCTGTGCGCGGTGCCGTAACGGTCCAAGGTCCCGACCGCGGAGCGGGCTGAAGTCCTAGGTCCGGAGCCCTGGTTGCCCTGCGTCCGCAACGTCCGGCCTGGCCCGGACCCGCCTTGCCTCGCCACGTCCGCCCGGTCCCGTGTGGTTCTGCCCGGTCCGGGCTGAATGCCGGTGCCCAGGTGTGGGCAACGTTCCCGCCCCTGGCCTGAATAGTCACACTCTTTTGTGTAATAGCGCGCTGTGTCCCTGGCTGGAAGTCTTCCTCTCGCAGGTCAGCCCATGATCGAGAGGATGTCGGATGTCCGTTGGTGAAGAGGTTCGCGACACGCAGCCGCCGCAGCAGAGTCTCGGCACAGCGGCTGCGCGGAACCTCGCGACGACGACCAAGTCCGCCCCGCAGATGCAGGAGATCACCTCGCGGTGGCTGCTGCGCATGCTGCCGTGGGTGCAGGTGCAGGGCGGCACATACCGGGTGAACCGGCGGCTGAGCTACTCCGTCGGAGACGGCAGGGTGACCTTCGTCCAGACCGGCGACCGGGTCTCGGTCATCCCCGCCGAGCTCGGAGAACTTCCGGCCCTGCGCGAATTCGGTGACGAGGAGGTACTGGCCGAGCTGGCACGCCGGTGCGAGCAGCGCGACGTCGCGGCCGGTGAAGTGCTCGTCGCGTCGGGCGAAGCGGCGGACCGGGTCCATCTGCTGGCCCACGGCAAGATCGAGAAGATCGGGACCGGGCCGTACGGCGACGAGACGGTGCTCGGTGTCCTCGCCGACGGCTCCTACTTCGGCGACCATGTCCTGCTCGACGGCGATGCCACCTGGGAGTACACGGCCCGTGCCGTGACCGCCTGCACGCTGCTGACCCTGCGCCGGTCGGACGTGCTCAACCTCGCGGCCCGGGCGGACTCGCTCCGTGACCACCTCGCGGGGCTGCTCGCCATCCCGCACCAGCGGACCAACCGCTACGGCGAGGCCGAGATCGACCTGTCCGCGGGGCATGTGGGGGAGACCGTCGTCCCGCACACCTTCGTCGACTACGAGTCGGCGCCCCGTGAGTACGAACTGAGCGTCGCGCAGACGGTGCTGAAGGTCCACAGCAGGGTGGCCGACCTCTACAACCAGCCGATGAACCAGACCGAGCAGCAGTTGCGGCTCACGGTCGAGGCGCTGCGCGAGCGCCAGGAACACGAGCTCATCAACAACCGGGAGTTCGGCCTGCTCAACAACTGCGACTACGGGCAGCGTCTCCAGCCCCACGACGGAGCGCCCGGCCCGGACGACATGGACGAGCTCCTGTCACGCCGGCGCGGATCGAAGCTGTTCCTCGCCCACCCGCGCGCCATCGCCGCCTTCGGCCGCGAGTGCAACAGGCGCGGCCTGGTGCCGGAGAGCGTCGAGGTCGGCGGACACCACGTGCCGGCGTGGCGAGGGGTGCCGATCTTCCCGTGCAACAAGATCCCGGTCACCGACGCCCGCACCACATCGATCATCTGCATGAGGACCGGTGAGGAGGACCAGGGCGTCATCGGGCTCCAGCAGAGCGGCATCCCGGACGAGATCGAACCGAGCCTCTCGGTCCGCTTCATGGGTATCGACGAGCAGGCGATCATCTCCTACCTCGTGACCGCGTACTACTCCGCCGCCGTCCTCGTGCCCGACGCCCTCGGCGTCCTGGAGAACGTGGAGGTGAGCCGCTGGCGGTGACGCTCCCCCGGGTCCGGGCGGCGGGACCGCCCGGACCCCGGCAGGCCCGAGGCCGCGATCAAGGCGCCCCGTGGCGCCCGTAAGGAGTGACCGTGACCATGACCAGTACGGATGCCGCGATGGAGGGGCAGAAGGCTGCCGCGCTCCTGGAGCACACCCGCAACGCCGTCGACCCGCACCTCCGGGCGGCCGTCGAGACGCTGCCCGGGGCGATCCGCCGCGTCGCCATGTATCACTTCGGCTGGCAGAACGCCGACGGGACGCCCGCCTCCGGACAGGCCGGCAAGGCGATCAGACCGGCGCTCGTCCTGGCCGCCGCCCGTGCGCTGGGAGGGGACCCGGACGCGGCGATGAGGGCGGCCGTCGCCGTCGAGCTCGCGCACAACTTCACGCTGCTCCACGACGACGTCATCGACGAGGACACCACCCGGCGGCACCGGCCCACGGCCTGGGCGGTGTTCGGCGTGCCGGACGCCGTGATCACGGGGGACGCCATGCTCTCCCTCGCCCTGAGGCTGCTGGCGGACGACCCACATCCGGCATCCGCACACGCCGCGGTGCGGCTCTCCACCTGCGTCATCGAGCTCTGCGCGGGACAGCAGGCCGACTGCGCCCTGGAGGACCGTGGCCCCGACGACGTCACGCTGGACGAGTGCCTCGCCATGGCCATGGCCAAGACGGGTGCGCTGCTCGGCTGCGCCTGCGCCCTCGGCGCGCTCTACGCAGGCGCGGGGGAGCGGGAGGTCCGTGCCATGGACGGTTTCGGCCGGGAAGCCGGCCTCGCATTCCAGCTCATCGACGATCTGATCGGGATCTGGGGGGACACGGACCGCACGGGCAAACCGGTCGGGGCGGACCTGACCGCACACAAGAAGTCCCTTCCGGTCGTCGCGGCGCTCACCTCGGACACCCCGGCCGCCGCCGAGCTCGCCGAGCTCTACCGGGGGGCCATGAACACACCGGGGGAGGTGAGGAGTGCCGCCGACGCGGTAGACCGGGCCGGCGGGCGCGACTGGGCACAGACCGCCGCGGCCGACCGGATGGCCAGGGCGGTCCACCACCTGTCCCGCGCGGTGCCCGCGCCGGCCGACGCCGGGGACCTGCTCGCCCTGGCCGAGTTCGTCACCCGCAGAACGCACTGAACCAGGCCGCCCGTGACCGGCCCCGAGGCCCAACTCTAGGATTCCATGCGTCGGTTGGGATCGATATTGCGGGACGAAGGGAGCGGGCCGGTCATGGGCGTGCGAGTACGGCGGGCGGACCAGCGGGACAGGGACCAGGTCGTACGGATCCTGGAGGAGGCGTTCCACCACGATCCGGTGAGCAGCTGGGTCTTTCCCGACGAGGAGCACCGGCGCGCGGTGCACGGGAGGTTCCTCGGCGTCTTCGCCGACATCACGCTGGAAGAGGGGCGTGTCGACCTGCTGGAGGACGGCACGGCGGCGGCCCTCTGGCTCTCCGTGCCGGCCGGCGAGCCGGAGGAGGACGACGAGACCCCGGCGCTCATGCGCGAGACCGCTGATCCCGACAACGAACGGGCCGAACTGGTGGGGAGGCTGACCGGTGCCGTTCACCCCCACGACCGCGCGCACGAGTACCTGCTGATGATCGGTGTCTCCCCGGAGCGCCAGGGGGAGGGGATCGGGGAGGCACTGATGAGGGGGGTCCTGGAGCGGTGCGACCAGGAGGGGACCCCCGCCTATCTGGAGGCGAGCAGCGAGCGCAGCCGGGGTCTCTACGAGCGGCTCGGCTTCACCTTCACGGGGAGGACCGTCGACCTCCCCCAGGGCCCGCCGATGTGGCCCATGTGGCGTGAACCGCAGGCCGGATGACCGGGTCGTCGCCACCGGAGACCCGGAAGGGGAGGGTGCCACAGGGCGTGCGCCGGGGCACGGGCTACAGTCCCTGCTCATGACAGATGAGTCGTGGGCAGGCTGGTACCGGGACCGCCATGGTTCCGAGGCCGTCATTCTCACCACGGACGGACAGCAGCTCCGTATTCGCATCCGGGGCACGGACTTCGAGGGCGAGAGCTTCGACGGTCTGGGCCCCGTGACCGGTGTGCCGGTTCCGGAAGGGCTGTTCGGCCTGGTGGACGGCGTGCTCGACGACTGTGTCCTGGAGTGGGACCTCCCGCTCCCGGTCCTCGTGTCCGGGACGGTCCGCCAGGCGACGCTCAGCTGTCTGCTGTCCCTGCGCAGGGCGGATCCGGATCTGTACCTCGCCCTCCATCTGGACGGCGCGGTCTACGAGTCGAACCGCGCCGAGGGCGACTTCGCGGCCGCGCTGGCGACGGTCCAGCGGATCCTGCCGCCGGGCATGCATCTGCAGACGTGCATAGCCTGCGCCTTCTCCGACTACTTCCCGGCCCCGGTCCGGGGCCTCTCCGGCGGGCTCGCCTGCTTCCGCGGTGCGAAGGACGCCTACCGCGACGTGGCGGGCGGGGACGACGTCGCGGGCCTCTGGGACCGGCGTACGGGATTCGTCCAGGAGATATGGAGCTGCCGGGAGTTCGAACCGCGCCCGGCGCACGGCGCCGGCACGGGCCACCGGGGCGCCTTCCCGCTCGAACTCGCCTGACCCGCTGCCGGAGCCGGGGAGGCCGCCCCGCTTCCGCGGAACGGCCTCCGTGCCGGATGCCCCGGTGTCAGGACGTGGTGCGGGCGAGAGCCGCGAGACCGTTCTGCCAGAGGGAGTTCACCCGCGAGCGCTCCGTGGCGTTCGGGTACGCGTTCGTGCAGGACGTGCCGGGACCGCCGCCCGACATGAGCTCGCTGCACGGCCCGGTGTAGTGGTCCGGGAGCCCCAGCACGTGCCCGGTCTCATGAGCGGTGACCCGGGTCGAGTTGTACTGCTGGTTCTGGGCGTAGTCGAGGAAGATGTAGCCGCTGCCGTGCCCGTCCGTGCTCGCGTACGATCCACGGGAGTCGTTGCCCTCGCGGTAGGTGAAGTCGGCGTTCGAACCCTCCTGCAGCTTCACGTTGCTGACCGAGCTGTTCCAGATGCTGGTGCTGCTGGCTATCTGGCTGCGGAAGCTGGGGGCGTTGGCGGTGCTGTAGACCACGGTGACCGCCTGGGCGCCCGGGTTCGCGGCCCGCTTCTCGGCGACCGACTTCATGACGGCGTCGAGGAATGCCTTGTTCGCGGCGGCGTTCTCGCTCGAACCGGCGTACGCGGCGTAGCCGGACTGCGCCGCGGGCACGGTGGCCGTGGACGCGAGGGAGGCAGCGGCGGCGACCGCGGGGGTGGTGCCGAGCGCTGCGGCGAGGCCGAGTCCGAGACCGGCCACGGCCGACGTGACGGCTGTCCTGGGGTGTCTCATGGGGGGTGTTCTCCTGCCTGTCCGAAGATCCCCGTCCGGAGACGGACGGGGAACGGGTGGGGGGTACGGCAAGAGTGTCGGGGCAGGCCGGCCCGCAGCGGATGATGTCAACCGGCGATAGCACCGCCCTATCCCCAGGACAGGGAGCACACAGAATCAGCACGTGCCGGTCGCCCCGACACCCCCTGAATCGGCCCGGTTGGTGGCGGTTGGGGCATCTGGTGCTCGGCGTACGAACAGCCATACCCTCGCCGTCATGGAGCTCGAGGTGAGGCACCTCAGGGCGCTCTGCGCCATCGCCGACACGGGCAGCCTGCACCAGGCCGCACGGCAGCTGGGCGTCAGCCAGCCCTCGTTGACCACCCAGCTCCAGCGGATCGAGAAGACCTTGGGCGCGGAGCTGTTCCGCCGCGGGAGGACCGGTTGCCGGCCGACCCTCCTGGGACGCTCGGTCCTCAGTCGTGCCCGCCCCCTGGTGGACGGCATGTCCGCCCTCGTCGGCGCCGCGACGGCGGAGGCCGCGGCCGCCCGGGCCGGTGGTCCCGGGCTGCGGATCGGATCCACCGCGAGCCGGGTCATCGGCGGCTGGCTGCGCGGACTGCGGGTGCGGCTGCCCGGCACCGACATCTCGCTCCGCGTCGATGTGTCGGCCCGATCGCTGCTCGGAGCGGTGGCTGCCGGCCGGCTCGACGTGGCCTTCGTTCACGAGGTGGAGGGCTGCCCGCTCGCCGTCCCGGACGGACTGGTCCAGCGCGTACTCCTGGAGCGCGAACCGCAGTTCATCTCCCTGGCCCGGGACCACCCGGCGGCCGGCCGGCCGGTGGTGGACCTCGACGACCTGGCGGGCGACCGGTGGATGGTCGACCCGTCGGTGGACGGTGAGTGGGACGGTGTGCGCCGGGTCCTCGGCGCGGCGGGACTCGACCCGCCAGTCCTGCACGGCGACTACCTCACCGCGGCCTCCCTCGTCGTCCTCGGCGAGGCGGTCGCCCCCTGCCAGCCGACCTCCGGCCCCCGCGAGGACATGGCGATCCGCCCCCTGCGCGGCGACCCGCTGGCGGTGCGTCTGCTGCTGGTCTCGCGGCCGGGCTCGGACATCGACGCCGTGTACGAGGAACTGGAGGCGGCCTACCGCGACGCGGCACGGAGGGCCGAGGAGTACCACCGGTGGCTGCTGCGCCACCGCAGCCCTCTCGCGCACACGTCCTGAACCGGGGAGTTCCCCGTTCTGCCGACAGCGACGTCCGGTTTCCTCCGGCCCGCCGAACGGCACGATCACCTCATGAAGCTCTTGATGCTGGGCGGTACGGAATTCGTGGGACGCGCCGTCACCGTCGCCGCCCTCGACCGCGGTTGGGAGGTCACCGTCCTCCACCGCGGCCGCCACGCGGCGCCGACCGGGGCCCGGATCCTGACCGGTGACCGGACGACGGGCGAGGCGGGCCTCGCCGCACTCGGCGACGGCGCCTGGGACCTCGTGGTCGACACCTGGAGCGGCGCTCCTTCGGCCGTGCGGGACGCCGCCCGGCTGCTGTCGGACAGGGCCGGCCACTTCACCTACGTATCCAGCCGGTCCGTGTACGCCCACCCCGCCCCGGCCGGTCTGACGGAGGACGGACCGCTGGTGGACGGGGCTTCCGCGGACGCCGGAGCGGACGTCCCGTACGCCCTGGCCAAGCGTGGCGGGGAGCTGGCCGCGCTCGACGCCTTCGGTGACCGGGCGCTGCTCGCCAGGGCGGGGCTGATCCTCGGCCCCGGGGAGAACATCGGCCGTCTGCCGTGGTGGCTCACGCGGACGGCCCGGGGCGGAGAGGTCATCGCGCCGGGGCCGCCGGACTCCGCGCTCCAGTACATCGACGCCCGCGATCTGGCCGACTGGCTGCTGGACGCCGCAGCGGAAGGCCTGTCCGGGCCGTACAACACCGTGAGCCACCCGGGGCACACGACCATGGGCGAGCTCCTGGACACCTGCGTCCGCGTCACCGGTTCCCGCGCCCGACTGCGCTGGACCGACCCCACGGTGCTCCTCGCGGCAGGCGTGGAGCCCTGGACGGACCTGCCGGTCTGGCTTCCCGCCGGAGAGCTCCACGACACCCTGCACCGGGGTGACGTCGCCAAGGCGCACGCCGCCGGTCTGCGCTGCAGACCCGTCGGCGAGACCGTCGCCGACACCTGGGCCTGGCTGCGCGAGCTCGGAGGGACCGCCCCGCACCGGCCGGACCGGCCCGCCGTCGGCCTCGACGCGCGAACGGAGGCGAAGCTCCTGGCCGCGCCCGGCAGCCCTTAGCGTGACCCCATGACCGAACAACTGCTGCACCTCACGGAAGAGCCCCTGTGGGAGGCCGCCCGCAGAGCGGGGACGTACGAGATGTCCACCCGGGGCCGCACCCTGCGGGAGGAAGGGTTCATCCACTGCTCGCTGCCCCATCAGCTCCCCGCCGTGGCTCGGGCGTTGTACGGATCCGAGGACGACGGTCTCGTGGTCCTCGTCATCGACACCGGCCGGCTCCCGGCGCTCGTCCGCTACGAGGCGATGGAGCCCGGCGGCGAGGAGTTCCCGCACATCCACGGACCGCTTCCGGCGAGCGCGGTCGTGGAGGTGCGCCGCTGGGCCGGTCCTTTGACGGCGGGGGAGGGGGAGGCGGGATGATCAGTCCTCCCGTAGCGGTGACCGGCGCGAGCGGGTCCGTCGGCGGCCGCGTCGCCGCCCGGCTGGCCCGGACCGGCGTCCCCGTGCGCCTGCTCGGCAGGGACCCCTCACGGCTGCCGCGGCTGCCCGGCACGGTCGCCGCGCCCGCCGCGGCGTACGGAGACGGCGAGGCGATGCGCCGCGCGCTCGACGGCGCACACACCCTGTTCCTCGTCTCGGCGCACGAGAGCCCCGGCCGGGTCACGGAGCACACCACGGCGGTGGACGCGGCCCTGGCCGCGGGCGTCGAGCGCATGGTGTACGTGTCGTTCCTCGGCGCGGCACCGGACGCGACGTTCACGTTCGCGCGCGACCACTGGCACACCGAGGCACACATCCGGATGACCGGTGTGCGCCATACCTTCCTGCGGGACAGCTGGTATCTCGCGGCGATCCCCGCGATGACGGGCGCCGACGGGGTCCTGCGCGGCCCCGCCGGCGAGGGGCGGGTGTCAGCCGTCTCGCACGACGACATCGCGGACTCGGCGTCAGCCGTCCTGCTGGACGAGGGGACCACCCACGACGGCGCGACGTACGACCTCACGGGCCCCGAGGCGCTCACCCTCGCCGACGCGGCCGACGAGCTGAGCCGGCGCACCGGCCGCACCATCCGGTACGTGGCGGAGACCAGGGAGGAGGCCTACGTCTCCCGCGCCCAGTACGGAGCCCCGGAGTGGGAAGTGGCCGGCTGGGTCACGTCGTACGAGGCGATCGCGGCGGGTGAGCTGGGGACCGTCTCGGACGCCGTCCCCACCCTCACGGGCCGGCCCGCCCAGGACCTGGCGGCCTACCTCCAGGAGAACCCGGACAGCTACAGCCACCTCCTCCCGGGCGCCTGACACCGACGGGCCGCCCCGACAACGACCGCACCCGGCCCGCCCCGACCCCTTGGCGGGGAGGCGGCGAACCGGGTGCGGGGAGGTCCCACATCCCTTGGGCGAACTTCGCGTTCTCGCTGCGCTGGAGGAGTACGACGCGGTTGGTGGCCTTGTCGTGGACGATGACGGCCGCGACCAGCAAGGTCATCGAGTCGAGTGCCGGCTTGAGGGCCGGGGGTCGGTTGTCGGTCTGCTGGGCCACCGGGTTTCCTTCGTTGGGCGGGTTGTTGAGCATGTTAGGCGAGGGCCTCGCGGGCTCGGCGGGCGAGATCTGCGGCGCCGGGGACGCGGCGGCGCTGGTAGATCGCGAGCGTGGAGCGGATTGAGGTGATGGCCTTGCTCGTGCGGTCGGAGGTCATGCCTTCCATGAGGACGAGCGCCTGGGTCCAGGCGGCGACGGCTTCGTCGGCGCGGGCTTGGGCGGCGAGGCTGTCGCCGAGGTCGGCGTGGGTGAGGGCGTGGACGCGCTTGTACTTCTCCGGGTTCCAGCGGGTGAGCGCGTCGCGGTGCTGTTGTTCCGTGCCGACGTGGTCGGCGAGGTCGGTCAGGGTGCGGGCGGTGTGGCTGGCCACGGTGCCGGCGGCGGGGCCGCTCACGCGGGAATAGCTGGGTTGGGGGACGTCGTCTCGTAGGAGAGCGTCCTCGGCGGCGAGCAGGGCGCGTGCGGCTGACGCGCTCTCCTCCGTGGCCGCGTAGGCGCGGGCATGTGTGATGTGGAGGAGAGTCTCTGTCTGGCCGTCGACGTGGCCGAGGCCCAGGCGTAGGGCGCCTTCGACGAGATCGACGCAGTGATGGGGCTGCTTGGGGCTCAGCGCCTGGTGGGCGAGGGCGCGCATCATCCAGGCGGCGTGGCCTTGGGGGTCGGCTTCGCAGGCGAGCTGGCAGCCGACCTGGTAGTAGCGCTGGGCGGCACCCTCCTGACCGAGATCGTGGTGCTTCCACTCGGCCAAGTAGGCGAGTTCGGCGACGGCTCCGAAGGCGGCCCGGCGTAAGGAGCTGACTGTCCGACGGGAGGAGGTGCGGGTGTGGTCCATGTCCGGCGTCGAGCGCGTCACCTTCCCCGACGGCTCCACGGCCATCTTCAAGTACGCCAAGAAGCCCTTCGACAGCGAGGACCAGGCCCTTCGCCTGGCCCGCACCCTTGGCGTCCCCGTGCCCCAGCTCCACACCTCCGCCGTTCGCGACGGCTCGCTCGGCATGCTCATGGAAGACCTCGGGCAGTCGGCCCGCGATGCCGATGCCCTCGACGGCGTCGCCGCGGCGGTGGTCCTGCACAGCACCCGTACGGCTTCCGCCCTGCCGGTACTCGATCAGGAGCGGCTGCGTACGCTGCCCGTCCGAGCGCTGGAGCATCTCGAACGGCTGCGCAGGGAAGCGAGATCACGTCGACGCGTGGCCGGGCGAAGCTCTGACCGTATGGATCGACGACGACTTCAGCAGCCTCGACTACGACTGGGCTGCGAACGCACCGCCCGGGGAGTGGCGACTCTCCTCATCGAGCCTGATCCGTACGTGGGACTGCAGCCGGACATCTGACAGAGGCTGCGTCGTGGGTGTCTCGGGTGCCGGCGGCCGACGCCGCCTGAATGCTCCTGGCCTCGATCTCACCTTGTTGCGACCGTCGCATAGGCGGAACCAACGAGCCGTACCTCGCCTGTTGGGCCTCGGGGGTGACTCCGTTCAGGAGCTCGGGCCGGCGGAAGGCGGGCTCTGCAGCCTGGGGCCCGGGCTCAATCGGGAGGCAGAGCCTCCCTCATAGCCTTCGTGGTGGCGGTCGGGTCGTAGTCCTCGGAAACGCCTTCGACCAGGATGATGTCGCCTTCGATGTGCCGTGAGCGCAGCGGTGCGATCGCCTGGTAGGCGGGTGAGTCCCACCAGGCCCGCGCCTCGGCGATCCCGGGGAAGCAGATCACCACGACGTGTCCGGGCCAGTTGCCGCGGCCGCCGTACGGTTCGAAGGTGGCGGGTATGCGCTCGATGTATTCGACGATCTCCGGGTGTGGTGCGGCCTCTTGCAGGTGAGCTATGGCGTAGGCGGGCACGGAGTCCTTACGGTCGGTCGGGCTGCACGAGACGGGCCGCACCGCTGAGCGGCAACGTGCTGAGGCGCGCCAGCGGGTGGGCGAAGTACAAGCGGCTCCAGGCAGGGCAGATCGCTGAGCGGTGTTCCGCAAGGAAGCCGCGTCGAAGAACCGCCTCGTCGCTCTGATCACTATCGCGCTGGGGAAGGTGGTGGCTGCCGGACTGAAGCTGCCGACGGCTTCCGCCTTCGACACGATGACCTTCACGAGCCGCGTCGAGGTGAACACCTCGATCTGGTGCGGCATCCACGACCGGATGAGCCTTGCCGAGCGGGCAAGGATGCCGCGGCTGCCGGGTCGCGGGTTGTGCCACATGATCATGGCCGTGCGGTGCCGAGTGTGGATGCGATGTGACGAGGCGCGGTGGAGGGTTGTCAGGCGTTCTCAGAACTGGACGGGGTGACCCACTCGACGAACTGGACGATCACGCCGTTGGGATCGGTGACCTGGAAGAGCCGCTCGCCCCAGGGTTCCTCGCGCAGAGGCATGGTGATGTCCACGCCCTCGGCGCGCAGCCGCTTCTCCTCGTCCTCGATCCCGGCGGTGAGGGTGAAGGCGAGGATGAGGCCGGAGGCACGCTGGTCCCGCTGCTCGGGCGGCAGTATCTCGATGCCGCCGGCGAGCAGGACGATGTCGGCGGCCGCGTCCGGCCGGGAGAGCGAGGCGAAGCCGTCGGCGGCGGCCTGCTCGGTGTAGCCGAGGCGGGTGGTGAAGAACGCCTGGGAGGCGGCGACGTCGTCGACGGTGAGCGAGACGGTGGAGGCTGTGATCTGCAAGGTGATTCTCCTCTGTGGTTTCCGGGAGGCGAAGGGACGGGTGCCGGGTGGGTGCAGGTCAGTAGCCGGAGCGGCGCGGCAGATTGCGGGCCTTCGGGGGAACTTGGCGGGGGGGGGGGGGGGTGGCGGGGGCCATGCGGGGGAAGGCGGGGGCGGGGAACCCGGGGGCCGGGGTGCGGCTGGTGCGCTCGGTCAGGACCAGGCCGATCTTGACGGGTGCGATTCGAACGGCGACAGGGCGGAGTTCGAGCATGGGCACATCCATTCTTAGTTTCGTGGAAAACTTGCGACGGACGTAAACTTAACCCGAACCGCAGTGGGGAGTCAACATATAAATGCCACGAGGGTAAGATTGCCTCATGACTACAGACGGCACCTCGTCCGCACCCCCTGCCGGCCTGCGGGAATCGAAGAAGCAAGAGACCCGGCAGCTCATCTCCGACGTCGCCACCGGCTTGTTCCTCACCCAGGGCTTCGAGCGGACCACCATCGCCGAGATCGCCGCCGCCGCACGGGTGGCGAAGAAGACGGTGACCAACTACTTCCCACGCAAGGAGGACCTGGCCCTGGACCATCAGGACGCCTTCACCGCATCCCTGGCCCACACCGTGACGGGCCGTCGGGTCGGCGAGTCGGCTCTGTCGGCCCTGCGCCGCGCCTTCCTGGACGCGGCCACGGATGCCAACCCGGTCGCCGGGTTCTCCGGCCCCGACTTCGCCCGCATGGTCGCCGACAGCCCCACCCTCTCCACCCGCCTGCGCGATCTGCACGACCTGCGCGAGGCGGCCCTGGCCGATGCCCTGGCCGACGCCGTCGGCGCATCCCGCGGCGACATCGCCCCCCGCGCCGCCGCCGCCCTCCTCGGCTCCGTACACCGCACCCTGTTCCAGCGGATCCAGGAACTCACCCTCGTCGGCCAGGACAACGCCCGGATCTCCGCCACTGTCATCGCGGAGGCGGACACCGCCTTCGGCCTGTTGGAACCCTCGCTCGCCGACTATGCCGTGGCGTGAGCCACGCGTCGCTCGTCCGCGTTCCGGCACAGCCCGGACCCTGGCGGCAAACGTGATGCAGCAGAGACGCTCATGCTGTCCGAGTAGACACTGCGGCTCCTCCGGCCTGACCGCTGGTGGCGGAGGGCTCCGCGACAGCTCTCCGGAGGGGCAAGGCCCGTGAGCACTCGGCGACAGGCCCCGCTCGGATTGCTGCCCCTCGCACGCACCCAGACGTTCAACGGCCCCACCATGGTCAGTGGTGGGGCGGCTGGCGGGCTTAGCGGCTTCGACCGCGTTCTTCGGACCTGCTGCCTATCGGTGGTGAGGTCGGAGGACGGATGACGTCGGACTCCGGCGAGACGCTCCTCAGGGTGCTTCGGCTGCGAGCTGCTTGCCTCCGCCGGTTCGGTTGAGCGGCGATGTGCCAGTTGGGTCGGCCGTGATGCGGTCGGCGTGGTCGGGGAGGGCCGCGCAGAGGTCCTGTTCGAATCGGCGGGCGGTATCCGCTCGTGGGGCGCGGCGGGTCAGGTCTGCCAGGACAGGGGTGGCGGCCTGCTGGTAGCCGGCCTGAAGGTGTCGGACATCGACTTCAAGGCCGGCAGCATTCGCGTGGAGCGGCAGCGGCTCCAGTCGGGGAAGGTCGGTCCGCCTAAGACCGCCAAGTCCCGGCGGACGGTTCCGGTCGGGGAGGTCGTCACCGACGCGCTCCTCGGGCACCTGGCCACGCGCCCGTCCACACAGTGGCTGTTCACGATGGAGGAGGGCGAGCCGCTCAACTATCGACGCTGGAAGACCGAGTGGAACTGCGCCCGCAAGGCGCTCCAGGCGGCGGAGAACGAGGCGGCCGAGCACGAGGGCCGCAAGCCCGTCGAACTGCCGCACATGGTGACCCACGACCTGCGGCACTTCTACGCCTCCGCGCTCATCGCGGGCGGGGCGAGCGTCAAGCAGGTCCAGCTGGTCCTCGGCCACGCGTCCGCCGTCATCACGCTGCGGATCTACGCGCACCTGTGGCCGGGGGAAGAAGACCGCACCCGGTCCGTGATGGACGCCGTGCTCGGCGGCCTGCGGACCGGGTGCGGACCGGTAGGAAGCCTGACCGGCGAAACTGCAGGTCAGACGGCCTAGCCGGAGATCAAGCCTTCTTGGTCTCCCAGAAGATCTTGTCGATCTGGGCGATCAGGTCCAGAGCCTTCTGGCCCGTGGCCGGGTCGTTCGAACCCTTGGCCGCGGAGAGCGCCTTCAGGGTGTCGTTGACCAGCTGGTGCAGCTCCGGGTACTTCTCGAAGTGCGGGGGCTTGAAGTAGTCGCTCCAGAGCACCGAGACGTGGTGCTTCGCGAGCTCGGCACGCTGTTCCTTGATCAGAACGGCGCGCGTGCGGAAGTCCGCGTCCTCATTGGCCTGGTACTTCTCCTGGACGGCCTTGACGGACTCCGCCTCGATGCGGGCCTGGGCCGGGTCGTACACGCCGCAGGGCAGGTCGCAGTGGGCGCTGACCTTCACCTTGGGGGCAAACAGGCGGGAAAGCATGGAGCTGTCCTTCCTCGTGATCGTCTTCTCAGGTGGGACATTACTCCGTAGGGAGCCTGTTTTTGCGGCTGCCCCCTAGGGCTTAGGCCAAAAGTCCGGGGTGAGGATGAGACCGGCGGCCGAAATACGGAGCGTTGTGCGCTGCCGTGTGCTGGAGGATGGACCGGGAGGTGCCACACATGCCGGAAGCGGCACAGGAACCATGGAGCGGACGGGCGGCGCGCAAGGCGTTCCAGGTGGTGGAGGTGACGGGCCCGTCGATGGTGCCCACGCTCTACCACGGCGACTGGCTGCTCGTGCAGCGCGGGGCGCCGGTGCGCCCCGGGGACGTGGTGATCCTGCGTCACCCGTTGCAGCAGGACCTGCTGGTCGTCAAGCGGGCCACCGAGCGACGCGGCAGCGGCTGGTGGGTGCTGGGCGACAACTCGTACGCGGGCGGGGACAGCACGGACTACGGGGCGGTGCCCGAGGAGCTCGTGCTGGCCCGCGTCCGGGCCCGCTACCGGCCGCTGAGGAAGGATCAGCGCTCGGTGCTCGGGCTGCTGGGCTGGGCGGTCTCCGCGGTGCGCCGCGTCTCGCCCGAGCGGTCCGCCTCCAGCCGCTTGCGGGCCCGGTAGGCCGCGACGTTGGCGCGGGTCGCGCAGCGGTCGGAGCAGTAGCGCCGGGAGCGGTTGGTCGAGGTGTCGAGGTAGGCGTTGCGGCACGGAGCCGCCTCGCAGAGGCCGAGCCGGTCCACGCCGTGCGTGGTGAGGTGGAAGGCGAGGCCCATCGCCGCGATGGCGGCGAAGCCGGCCGTGGCGTTCGACGGGTGATCGGCCAGGTGCATGTGCCAGTCCGGCTTGCCGTCCTCGTCACGGGCGTCGTGGCCGGAGATCTGCGGGCTGACCGGGAACTCCAGCAACAGCGAGTTGAGCAGATCGACCGCGAGCGTCTCGTCGCCGCCGTCGGCCGCCTCGAACACCGCGCGCAACCGGGCCCGCACGGAGCGGAAGCGCGTCACATCGGCGTCCGTGGCCCGCCGGGCGGCCTGGGCGCTGGGGCCGAACAGCTCCCGGATGCAGTCGACGGTGGTGAGGGAGTCCTTGTTGCGGGCCGGCTCCTCGGTGTTGACCAGACGCACGGCGTAATCCGAGTAATAGGCCAGTTCCACTTGTAGTCCTTACGGCGTCGGTCTATGGTCGCTGTGTCGACCAGTGTAATGGTCGAGGGCGAACACTGAGTATTACGTGGAGGATGGGATGGCGGAGACGGCTACGGGCACCGACTGGCAGTCCTGGCAGGCGAGCTGGGACCGGCAGCAGGAGTGGTACATGCCGGACCGCGAGGAGCGGTTCCGGGTGATGCTGGACATGGTCGAGGCCTTCGTGGGGCCCGAACCGAGAGTGCTCGACCTGGCGTGCGGTACGGGCAGTATCACGGACCGGCTCCTCAAGCGGTTCCCCGAGGCCACCAGCACCGGTGTCGACCTCGACCCCGCGCTGCTCGCCATCGCGCGTGGCACCTTCGAGGGGGACGACCGGGTCACCTTCGTGACCGCCGACCTGAAGGACGCCGCCTGGACCGAGCGGCTTCCGCACACGTCGTACGACGCCGTCCTCACGGCCACCGCCCTGCACTGGCTGCACAGCGAGCCCCTCGCCGCCCTGTACGGGCGGATCGGCGGACTGGTCAGGGACGGCGGGGTCTTCATGAACGCCGACCACATGATCGACACCGACACCCCCCGCATCAACGCCGCCGAACGCGCCCACAGGCACGCGGCCATGGACCGGGCCAAGGCCGCCGGAGCCGTGGACTGGCGCGAGTGGTGGGCCCTGATGGCGAAGGACCCGGTCCTCGCGGGGCCCACCGCCGAGCGGTTCGAGATCTACGGTGAGCACGCCGACGGCGACATGCCCTCCGTCCACTGGCACGCCCGCACCCTCCGCGAGGCCGGCTTCGGCGAGGCGCGCGCCGTCTGGGCGTCCCCGTCGGACAGCCTGGTCCTCGCCGTGAAGTAGGGCGCCGCCGAGAACGGCGGAGAGGGCGGTACGGACCAGGTCCGTACCGCCCTCTCCGCCATCCGCGACGGTGCTACAGCACCTTCGACAGGAAGGACTTCGTCCGGTCGTGCTGCGGGTTCGTCAGCACGTCGCGCGGGTGGCCGGACTCGACCACGACGCCGTCGTCCATGAAGACCAGCGCGTCGCCGACCTCGCGGGCGAATCCCATCTCGTGGGTGACGACGATCATCGTCATGCCGTCCTCGGCCAGGCCGCGCATGACGTCGAGCACATCGCCGACCAGCTCGGGGTCGAGCGCCGACGTCGGCTCGTCGAAGAGCATCAGCTTCGGTTCCATGGCCAGGGCGCGGGCGATGGCCACCCGCTGCTGCTGTCCGCCGGAGAGCTGGGACGGGTAGTTCTTCGCCTTGTCGGACAGCCCGACCCGGTCCAGCAGCTGTTCCGCGCGCGCCCGGGCCACGGCCTTGGCCTCGCCCTTGACCTGGATCGGCGCCTCCATGACGTTCTCGACCGCCGTCATGTGCGGGAACAGGTTGAAGCGCTGGAACACCATGCCGATGTCCCGGCGCTTCAGGGCGACCTCACTGTCCTTGAGCTCGTAGAGCTTGTCGCCCTTCTGCCGGTAGCCGACCAGGTCGCCGTCGACGTACAGCCGCCCGGCGTTGATCTGCTCCAGATGGTTGATGCACCGCAGGAAGGTCGACTTTCCGGAGCCGGACGGGCCGATCAGGCAGAAGACCTCACGCGGGGCGACCTCCAGGTCGATGCCCTTGAGGATGTGTGCGGGGCCGAAGGACTTGTGTACGCCCTCGGCCTTCACCATGGCGGTCATGCGGCACCTCCCTTCGGGCGTCCGAGCGACAGCATGTTCGCCCTGATCTTCTGGAACGGGGTGTCCGGCAGGGTGCGGCTGGAGCCGCGGGCGTAGTACCGCTCCAGGTAGTACTGGCCGATGCTGAGCATCGAGGTGAGGATCATGTACCAGGCCGCGGCCAGGAACAGCATCTCCACGGTGGCCCCGGAGGTCTGCGAGACGTTCTGGGTCGAACGCAGCAGTTCGGTGTACTGGACGGCGACCGCCAGGGACGAGGTCTTCAGCATGTTGATGACCTCGTTGCCCGTGGGCGGGACGATGACGCGCATCGCCTGAGGTACGACGATCCGGCGCAGCGTCTTGCCGTGGCTCATGCCCAGGGCGTGCGCCGCCTCCGTCTGTCCCTCGTCGACCGACTGGAGGCCGGCCCGGCAGATCTCCGCCATGTACGCGGCCTCGTTGAGCCCGAGGCCGAGCAGCGCGCAGAGGAACGGCGTCATGAAGGACGACCACTCGTCCTTGTAGATCGGCCCGAGGTTGATGTACTCGAAGACGATGCCGAGGTTGAACCAGACCAGCAGCTGTACGTAGACCGGGGTCCCGCGGAAGAACCAGATGTAGCCCCAGGCTATGGACGTCGTGACCGGGTTCTTCGAGAGCCGCATCACGGCGAGCACGATGCCCAGCACCACACCGATGATCATCGAGAGGACCGTGATGATGACGGTGTTCTTGACCCCTTCGAGGATCTGGTCGTCGAAGAAGTAGTCCGGGATCGCGTTCCAGTTGATGTCGCCCTGGGCGAACGCGTAGACGAGCGAGGCCAGCAGGCCGAGCGCGACGACCGCGGAGACGTACCGGCCGTAGTGACGAACCGGGATGGCCTTGATCGCCTCCGGCCCCGCCGACGGGGTGGGCGGGGTGGCCGCCGGGTCCGTCTTCTTGATGTCAGTCACAGATGTTGCCTTTCAGCGCCGGTCTCCGGTCAGGACCCGCCGTTGATCTTCGCCTCGGTGACCGCGCCGGCCTGGACGCCCCACTTGTCGATGATCTTCCCGTACTCACCGTTCTTGATGACCGCGTTCAGGGCCGCCTCGATGGCCTTGGTGAGCTCGTCGTTGCCCTTGGCGACAGCGATGCCGTACGGGGCCGCCTCGACCTGCTCGCCGACCAGCTGGAAGTCCTTGCCGCCGCCCGAGGTCTTCACCGCGTACGCGGCGACCGGGAAGTCGGAGGAGCCCGCGTCGGCGCCGCCGCCGCGCAGCCGGGTCTGGGCCTCCAGGTCGTTGTCGAACGCCTGGACGGAGATCTTGCCCTTGCTGCCGCACTTGGCGCTCTCGGCCTTGGCGAGGTCGTGGGAGACCGTGCCCCGCTGCACGACCAGCTTCCTGCCGCAGAGGTCCGACCAGCTGCTGATGCCCTTGTCGTCGCCCTTCTTGGTGTAGATGGAGACGCCCGCGGTGAAGTAGTCGATGAAGTCGACGCCCTCGCCGACCTTCTTCTTCGTCTCGGAGTCGACGCCTTCCTGGCGGTCCTTCGTGTCGGTCATGGCCGACATCGCGAGGTCGTAACGCTTCGAGCGCAGGCCGGTGAGCAGCGTGTCGAAGGTGCCGTTCTCGAAGACGAACTTCACGCCGAGCTGCTTGCCGAGGGCGTCCCCCAGGTCGGGGTCGATGCCGACCGTCTTGCCGGACTCGTCCTTGAACTCGACCGGCGGGTAGGCGATGTCGGATCCGACCTTGATCTCGCCCTTGTCCTTGATGGACTGGGGGAGGAGGTCGGCGAGCGGCGCCTCCTCGGTGGAGGCCGCGCCCGACTCCTTCTTGCTCGCGCTGTCGGTCTGGTCGCCACAGGCGGTCAGCAGCAGTGTGCCGGCGACCGCGACTGCGCAGACCGCGGCAATCCGGGACTTCGCGGTCGTGCGACAGAGGGTGCTTGCGGTCATGATCGAATCCTCCGGCGGTGAGGGAATGCTGGTGGGGTGGATGCGCACGCACCTTCGAGTGCCGCCACCTCGTGTGATTAGGGCATCTTGCCATTCGGACTCACCCAATCAGGGGGCCGGGCATGTCAAAATCGGGTAACGGGCGACCCCCGAACCTCAACGGGCCGATACGGCAAGGCCGGACCATCTGCTGGAAAGTGCGTGGCCCTCCGGAGAATCTCCGGTGCGTCTCGACCTACGGACGGCCTTTGTGGGCCTTAGTGGACTTGTCCAGATATTCGGCTATGAGTCATGTCACCGAGTCGATACCGACTCGTAAGAGGCCCGGTCCGTCCGGTAAGAAAGACCTTTACACCCCTCATCCGGGGCTCAGGGCGCGTGTGCGGCGCGCCCGCGCGTATGTGTCTCCCCTGCCGGAGCGGTCCAACCGCTCAGTGCCGGGAACGTACGCGGTGCCCGCCCACCCCTCCTCAACCAGGAGTGGCCACCCTCAACTGATGAAGACTTAAGGGGTCAACACAATGGCAGCGGAGATCGTCAATCCTCGCAGCGACAGCAAGACACACGGCGCGGCCGGTGCGGCAGGGCTCAGCAGTGCGGACGAGCCCTTCGATCCGGCCTTCGCCCTCCACCGCGGCGGGAAGATGGCCGTGCAGGCCACCGTCCCGATCCGCGACAAGGACGACCTGTCCCTCGCGTACACGCCCGGCGTCGCGAAGGTGTGCAGCGCCATCGCCGACAATCCCGAGCTCGTCCACGACTACACCTGGAAGTCGCAGGTCGTGGCCGTCGTGACGGACGGCACGGCCGTCCTCGGCCTCGGGGACATCGGTCCCGAGGCCTCCCTCCCGGTCATGGAGGGCAAAGCGATCCTCTTCAAGCAGTTCGGCGGGGTCGACGCGGTGCCGATCGCGCTCGCCACGACCGACGCGGACGAGATCGTCGACACCGTCGTGCGGCTCGCGCCGTCCTTCGGCGGGGTGAACCTGGAGGACATCTCGGCGCCCCGGTGCTTCGAGATCGAGCGCAAGCTCCAGGAGCGTCTCGACATCCCGGTCTTCCACGACGACCAGCACGGCACGGCGGTGGTGACCCTCGCGGCCCTCCGCAACGCGGCGAAGCTGTCCGGCCGGACGCTCGGTGATCTGCGCGCCGTCATCTCCGGCGCCGGCGCGGCGGGTGTCGCCATCGCGAAGTTCCTGCTGGAGGCGGGCATCGGCGATGTCGCCGTGGCCGACCGCAAGGGCATCGTCAGCGCCGACCGCGACGACCTCACGGACGTCAAGCGCGAGGTGGCGGAGCTCACGAACAGGGCCGGCCTCACCGGCTCCCTGGAGACGGCGCTGGCCGGCGCCGACGTCTTCATCGGGGTCTCCGGCGGTACGGTCCCCGAGCCGGCCGTGGCCTCGATGGCGCCCGGCGCGTTCGTGTTCGCCATGGCCAACCCGAACCCCGAGGTCCACCCCGACGTCGCGCACAAGTACGCGGCCGTGGTGGCCACCGGGCGGTCGGACTACCCGAACCAGATCAACAACGTGCTGGCGTTCCCCGGGATCTTCGCGGGCGCGCTGCAGGTGCGTGCCTCCCGGATCACCGAGGGCATGAAGATCGCCGCGGCGAACGCCCTGGCGGATGTCGTCGGTGACGAGCTGGCCGCGGACTACGTGATTCCGTCGCCGTTCGACGAGCGGGTCGCACCCGCCGTGACCGCCGCGGTGGCCGCGGCCGCCCGCGCGGAGGGCGTCGCGCGGCGCTGACGCCGTACGGGGCGGGGGAGCGGGGTCCGCCGTGCGGGCCCCGCTCCCCGTTCCTCTCCCGGCGGTGGCGCGTGCGCGGCGCGTGTCACACTCTCGGACGGTTACGTCACGACGCGTCACGGCCTATCGTCATGGCCATGTTCGCCGCCTACGCCGCACGCATCGACCGTGACCAGCCCCTCGACGGCCTTGAGCTGGGCGAACGCCCCTCACCCGAGAGCCGCCCCGGCTGGACCACCGTCCAGGTCAAAGCCGCATCGCTCAACCACCACGACCTCTGGTCCCTGCGGGGTGTGGGCCTCGCCGAGGACAAGCTGCCCATGATCCTCGGCTGCGACGCCGCCGGCATCGACCAGGACGGCAACGAGGTCGTCCTGCACTCCGTCATCGGCCAGACGGGACACGGCGTCGGCCCCGACGAACCGCGCTCCATCCTCACCGAGCGCTACCAGGGCACGTTCGCCGAGCAGGTCACCGTGCCCAGCTGGAACGTGCTGCCCAAGCCGGCGGAACTCACCTTCGAGCAGGCCGCCTGCCTGCCGACCGCCTGGCTGACCGCGTACCGGATGCTGTTCACCAACGCCGGTGTACGGCCCGGGGACTCCGTCCTCGTGCAGGGGGCGGGCGGCGGTGTGGCCACCGCCGCGATCGTGCTCGGCAAGGCCGCCGGACTCCGGATGTTCGCCACCAGCCGCGACGAGGCCAAGCGCAAGCGGGCAGTCGAACTGGGAGCCGTCGAGGCCTACGAGCCCGGCGCCCGGCTGCCGAAGCGTGTCGACGCCGTCATCGAGACCGTCGGCGCGGCGACCTGGTCCCACTCGGTCAAGTCGCTGCGGCCCGGCGGCACCCTGGTCATCTCGGGCGCCACCAGCGGCGACCGGCCCTCGCACGCGGAGCTGACCCGGATCTTCTTCCTGGAACTCAGGATCGTCGGCTCCACGATGGGTTCCAAGGACGAGCTGGAGGACCTGCTGTCCTTCTGCGCGGCCACCGGGGTGCGGCCCGTGATCGACGAGACCCTGCCGCTGGACCGGGCCCGCGAGGGCTTCGAGCGGCTCGCCGCAGGAGACCTCTTCGGAAAGATCGTGCTCACCACGTCGTGAAGCGGGAGCTCACGGAACTGCTGACGCCGGAAGGGCTGCTGCTGCGGTCCTGGCGGCCCGACGACGCCCCGGCGGTGCTCCGCGCGTTCGCGCCGGAGGAGATGTCACGTCAGACGGGACGGCCCGTCACGACCACCGCCGAGGCGCTGGACTGGATCGCGGGCAGGGAGGGCGAGCGGGCGGCCGGTACCGGATACACGTGGGCCGTCGTCCGTGACGGGGCCGCGCTCGGATCGGTGGCCGTGACGGCGGTGAACCACGCCCACGACACCGGCTGGGTCTCCTACTGGACCACCGGGGCGGCCCGCGGCACCGGGGTCGCCACCGCGGGCGTGCGAGCGCTCGCCCGCTGGGCCTTCGAAGGCCTGGGCCTGCACCGGCTGGAACTCGGGCACCGGACGAACAATCCCGCCTCCTGCGCCGTGGCCCTGCGGGCAGGCTTCGCCGCCGAGGGCATCGAGCGGAAGAAGCTCCGCTACGGGGAGATCCGGTACGACGTGGAGCGCCATGCGCGGCTGGCCACCGATCATGTCAATCCCGGTTGACAGGGGTCGAGTGTCAACATAAGTTGACATCATGACCGAAGCAACGGATCTCGCCGCGCGTGCCGGCGACCATGACCCCCGCGTCGGGCTGCGGGCGGTGGCAGCGCTGCGAAGGCTGCTCGAACAACTCGAAGCCGTCCAGGTGAGGAGCGCCCGCGTCCAGGGCTGGTCGTGGCAGGAGATCGCTGCCGAGCTGGGTGTCAGCAGGCAGGCCGTGCACAAGAAGTACGGGAGGCATTGATGTTCGAGCGATTCACCGTGGGAGCCCGAGCCACCGTGACCGGCGCGGTGACCCACGCCGAGCGGGCCGGAGCGGACTCCGTCACCGAGGAGCACCTCCTGCTCTCCCTGCTGGACCAGGAGGGCAGTCGGGCGTCCTTCGCCGTCGCCGCCCTCGGACTCACCGACCGGCGCGCCTCCTTGGAGGACACGCTCCGTGAGGCCCGCCGCCGAGGCGGACTCACCAGGGCCGACGCGGAGGCACTCGCCGGCATCGGTATCGACATCACCGAGATCGTCGCCCGGGTCGAGGGTGCCCATGGCGAAGGGGTTCTCGCGGGTGATCGCGGGAACCGGCGCTGGTGGTCCGGGCGCCGACCCTTCACGAGTGGTGCCAAGAGCATCCTGGAGAAGTCGTTGCGCATCGCCCTCGGCCGGCGTGACCGCTTCATCGGCGAGGAGCACCTGCTGCTGGCCCTCACCGCCTGCCCGGGCGTCGTCGCCGATGTGCTCGCCGACCACGGTGCCACTTACGCGACGGTGGAACGCGCGCTGTACGGCGACGGGGGGCAGGGTCGGGCCCGGGCGAGCTGACCCGGCTCCACGGTCCGGCCGGGGCGCCCTCCGGCCGGACCGTGCGCGGGGTCAGGGCGCCCCGGAGGAACCCTTCTTCTCATCGGCCGATGAGCGCAGCAGGGAGCCGATGCGTGTCGCGGCCGAGGCCAGATGGCCGCGGGCCTCCGACAGTTGCGCCTCGGTGACGCCGTGGTCCCGGGCCGCGTCACGGATGTCGTCCCGGAACCGGTCCAGCAGGCGGTCCAGATCGCGGGCCGCGTCGCCGGTGGTCGTGGCATCGGCGGCCCACTCGACGTCCGGCTCCTCGGGTGCCGGACGGCTGTACGCCGGCCAGGCGCCGGTCCTGGCGAAGTTGCCCAGCTGGCCGGTGATCTCGGCCAGCCCGTCCCGCACCCCCGCGGGCCAGTCGCCCCGCGCGAAGTGTTCCTGCACCTGGCGCGCGGCGTGCTGCATCTGCTCCCGAGCCTTCTCGTGCGCCTCCTGGGCCTGACGGCGGGCCCGGTCCGCGTCCTCACGGGCCTTGCGGGACTCGTCCTTCGCCCTGCGGGCCTGTTCCTTCCACTCCTGCTTGGCCTTGCGCAGCTCCTCCTTCGCCGTGCGCCACGCCTCCTTGTCCCCGAAACCGGGGTCCCAGCCGCTCCTGCCGCCGGAGGTGTGGCGGGACTCGGAGGCCGCCGCGCGCATCTCGCTGCGGAGCTGGCCTGCCGCTCCCCGCACATCGTCACGGATCTCGGCAGCCAGTTCGGAGACGGATTCGCGGATCTCCAGCTCCAGATCGGCCAGTTCGCCGCCGCGGCCCGCCAGCTCGGCCCTCCCGGCGTCGGTGATGGAGTAGACCTTGCGGCCGCCCTCGGTGGCATGGGTCACCAGGCCCTCGGCCTCCAGCTTGGCCAGCCGCGGATACACGGTGCCCGCCGACGGGGCGTACAGCCCCTGGAAGCGCTCCTCCAGGAGCCGGATCACCTCGTACCCATGGCGCGGGGCCTCGTCCAGCAGCTTGAGGAGGTACAGCCGCAGACGGCCGTGAGCGAATACGGGAGGCATGTCAGAGCACCTTTCCGGTCGACTCGGCGCCCTGTGGATGGTCCTGGGCGGGTGGGCGGCGCAACAGGGCGATCGAACCCGAGACGGTGGTCGCCTTCAGCTTCCCCGTGCCCGCGCCCAGTGTGCCGGTGATCTTCTTCGCGCCCCACTGGCCGCCCACGCGCAGGTCCTCGAAGGCGTTGGAGACGGTCCCGCTCGCGGTGTTCGCCTCGACCCTCGCGTCCGCCGGGTGCGGAAGCCGGATGGCGATCTCGCCGGATACCGAGGTCAGCCGGATGTCCGTCGGCTTCGGCGAGGTGTCGAGGTCCAGGACCATGTGGCCGGTGACGGACTCCGCCCGGACCGAGGTGCCGGCGCCCTCGACGACCGTCAGATCGCCTGACACGGACTGGAAGCGGAGGTCTCCGGTGACGGTCTGGGCCTCCAGGCTGCCGGACACCGTCTCGGCCCGGACGACCCCGGAGAGGCCCACCAGGGTGCTGTCTCCCGAGATGCCGCGCAGCTCCGTGCGGCCCCGGATCCCCGAGACGACCGCCTCGGCTCCGATGACACCGACCTTCACCGCCGCGCCGGCCGGCACCGCCAGCGAGACCGCGGCGCTGCGGTGGGGCTCCCTGCGGTCGAGCCAGGTCAGAAGGCCCTGCCACGGCAGGTCCTCGTAGGTGACCGTGAGGGTCCCGCCCTCCAGGGTCACGACCAGAGGGGGCCCCTCGATCCCGGACACCTCCAGCCGGGCGGTCGGTTCGTCGGTGCCGACGACATTGATCATGCCGTCGACGAGGCGCACGTCGAGTGCTGTCACGGGGTCGTCGAAGGTGAGCTTCCGGGGCTCGGCGACGGTCCACGTCGACTCAGGCATGGATCTGACCTCCCACTGGGTGGCGCGACGCAACATATCGCGTCTTCTTGAGAACACGATATATCGCGGATCGGAGAAGTCAAGGGATGGCCTGAAGGGGGCACGGCGGGAGGGTGTGGGCGGGTCGCAAATGGTTCATACGCGAGCAAATTGACCTAGCGTGTGGGGCATGACCGCGACATCCGTGGGCGCCCTGCTTCTGTGCCGCGCCGACCCCGAGACCGTACGGCCCGTGGCCCATCTCCTGCGGGAGCGCATGCTGCTCGTGCCCGCCGGGGACGGCTGGAGCGTGCTCGTCCCCGAAGGGAAGCCCTGGCGGAAGGACACCCACGAAGGCCACGCAGGAGCAGCGGCCGACGGAGGCGCCGAGCCCGTCGACCGTGTCGTCGGCGGCTGGGCCACCGCCCTCGCCGTGGGCTCCACCTGGCCGGTGCTCGCCCTGTGGTGGGACGGCGACCGCTCCGGCTACACCCTCGCCTCGGGCTTCCGCCGCCCGGTCGGCTACACCTGGCTCGCCGACGGCACCCCGGCCGCCGAGGAGGAAGCCATGCGGACGTCCGCCCTCAGGCTGGGCCTCGACCCCGTCACGGACGTCCAGGCCTTGGAGGTCCTCACCCGCGAGGATCCGGGGAGCGACGCCGACGCCCGGCTGCGCGGCCTGCTCGCCGTGCTCACCAGGGCCGGGGTCGGCCTGCCGCCCGGTCTCACACCCGGCGAGCCCGCCGACCGGCTGCGTTCGGTCGCGGGGATCCACCCGGAAGCGGAACAGATCGAATGGGCAGGCTGGCGGGACGCCGTGCGCGTCGAACTCGACGCCGTCGAGAGCGGCAGCCTCGGCCCCTGGATGCTCGGCCCGAGGGCCCGAGCGGTGGCCGCGGCGCAGGTCGCCACGGGTCTGCCGCTGACCCTGTGGGGTGCCCGCCGGCGCAGCGGAGGCTGGATCGCCGCGGGCCTCGTCCTTCTCGTGCAGGGCGTTCTGGGGCTCGCGTACAACCGCCTCAGGGGCGCGGGCGGCGGGAGCCCCGGACGGTGACTACTCGTCCTCGTCCTCGTCGTCCAGCCGGGCCAGCCAGGTCGCCAGGCGCTCGACGGGGACCTCGAAGTCGGGGTTGAGGTCGACGAACGTGCGGAGCTGCTCGGCGAGCCACTCGAAGGTGACCTCCTCCTCGCCGCGCCGCTTCTCCAGTTCCTCGATGCCACGGTCCGTGAAGTACATACGACCAGAATAACGAGGCCGGAAAGCCCGAGGGCCCGGCCCCGCGAGATGCTCGCGGGACCGGGCCCTTCGATGGCGTACAGCCGCTGATCAGGCCTCGAAGACCTCGGCGACCAGCTGCGCCTGCTCGGCCTGGTGGCGCTTGGCCGAGCCGACCGCCGGGGACGAGCCGTGCGGACGCGAGATGCGACGCAGGCGCTCACCGTGCGGCACGTCGGAGCCGACGGCCAGGTCCAGGTGGTCGATCAGGTTGAGCGCGATGAACGGCCACGCACCCTGGTTCGCCGGCTCCTCCTGGGCCCAGAGGTACTTCTCGGCGTTCGGGTACTTGGCGATCTCGGCCTGGATCTCCGCACCCGGCAGCGGGTACAGGCGCTCCAGACGGATGATCGCCGTCTCCGTGTCACCGCGCTTCTCGCGCTCGGCGTCCAGGTCGTAGTAGAGCTTGCCGGAGACGAAGACGACCTTGCGGACCGCCTCGGCCTTGACCGACTCGTCACCGATGACCGGACGGAAGCCGCCGGTGGTGAACTCCTCCACCTTCGAGGCGGCCGCCTTCAGGCGGAGCATCGACTTCGGGGTGAAGACGATCAGCGGCTTGTGGTGCGGGTTGTGCACCTGCCACCGCAGGAGGTGGAAGTAGTTCGAGGGGAGGGTCGGCATCGCGACCGTCATGTTGTCCTGCGCGCACATCTGCAGGAAACGCTCCGGGCGTGCGGACGAGTGGTCCGGGCCCTGGCCCTCGTAGCCGTGCGGCAGCAGCAGGGTGACGCCGGACGTCTGGCCCCACTTCTGCTCGGCCGAGGAGATGAACTCGTCCACGACGGTCTGCGCGCCGTTGACGAAGTCACCGAACTGGGCCTCCCAGATGACCAGGGACTCCGGACGGGCCAGCGAGTAGCCGTACTCGAAGCCCATCGCCGCGTACTCGCTGAGCAGCGAGTCGTAGACGTTGTAACGGGCCTGGTCGTCGGAGAGGTAGAGCAGCGGGGTGTAGTCCTCGCCGGTCTTCTGGTCGACGAGCACCGCGTGGCGCTGGCCGAACGTGCCACGGCGGGTGTCCTGGCCGGCGAGCCTGACCGGGGTGCCCTCCATGAGCAGCGAGCCGATGGCCAGGGTCTCGCCCATGCCCCAGTCGATCGTGCCGTTCTCCACGGAGGCGGCACGGCGCTGCATCTGCGGCAGGAGGCGCGGGTGCACGGTGATCCCGTCGGGGATGTTCACCTGCGACTCGGCGACCAGCTTCACGACCTCCGAGGACACCGCGGTGTTCACGGAGACCGGGAACTCCGCCTGCGCGTCCGGGACGTGCGGCTGGGACGGCGCCGAGGTGGCCTCGCGGACCTCCGCGAACACCTTCTCCAGCTGGCCCTGGAAGTCCTGGAGCGCCTGCTCGGCCTCTTCCAGCGTGATGTCGCCGCGACCGATGAGGGACTCGGTGTAGAGCTTGCGCACCGAGCGCTTCTTGTCGATCAGGGTGTACATCTGCGGGTTGGTGAACTCCGGGTTGTCGCCCTCGTTGTGACCGCGGCGGCGGTAGCAGATGAGGTCGATGACGACGTCCTTGTTGAACGTCTGCCGGTACTCGAAGGCGAGGCGCGCGACACGCACCACGGCCTCCGGGTCGTCGCCGTTGACGTGGATGATCGGCGCCTCGATCATGCGCGCCACGTCCGTGGCGTACATCGAGGAGCGGGAGGACTCCGGGGCGGCGGTGAAGCCGACCTGGTTGTTGATCACCACGTGCACGGTGCCGCCGGTGCGGTAGCCGCGCAGCTGCGACATGTTGAGCGTCTCGGCGACGACGCCCTGGCCCGCGAAGGCCGCGTCGCCGTGGAGCGCGACGGGCAGGACCGTGAAGTCCGTGCCGCCCTTGTTGATGATGTCCTGCTTGGCGCGGGCGATGCCCTCGAGGACCGGGTCGACGGCCTCCAGGTGCGAGGGGTTGGCGGCCAGCGAGACCTTGATCTGCTCGCCGTCCAGACCGGTGAAGGTGCCCTCGGCGCCCAGGTGGTACTTGACGTCGCCGGAGCCGTGCATCGACCGCGGGTCGAGGTTGCCCTCGAACTCCCGGAAGATTTGCGCGTACGACTTGCCGACGATGTTCGCCAGGACGTTCAGCCGGCCGCGGTGGGCCATGCCGATGACGACCTCGTCGAGGCGGGCCTCGGCGGCGGAGTCGATGACCGCGTCGAGCAGCGGGATGACGGACTCGCCGCCCTCCAGCGAGAACCGCTTCTGGCCGACGTACTTGGTCTGCAGGAACGTCTCGAACGCCTCGGCGGCGTTGAGGCGGCGCAGGATCCGCAGCTGCTCCTCGCGCTCAGGAGCCGGGCGCGGACGCTCCACCCGGTCCTGGAGCCACTTGCGCTCCTTCGGCTCCTGGATGTGCATGAACTCGATGCCGGTGGTGCGGCAGTACGACTCGCGCAGGACGCCGAGGATGTCGCGGAGCTTCATCATCGTCTTGCCGGCGAAACCGCCGACCGCGAAGTCCCGCTCCAGGTCCCACAGGGTGAGGCCGTGCTCGGTGATGTCGAGGTCGGGGTGCTTGCGCTGGCGGTACTCCAGCGGGTCGGTGTCGGCCATCACGTGACCGCGGACCCGGTAGGAGTGGATCAGCTCGAAGACCCGCGCGGCCTTGGTGACGTCGTCGTCGTGCGAGGCGTCGATGTCCTTGAGCCAGCGGACCGGCTCGTAGGGGATGCGCAGCGCCTTGAAGATCTCGTCGTAGAAGTCGTTCTCGCCGAGCAGCAGCTGGGCCAGGACGCGCAGGAACTCGCCGGAGGCGGCGCCCTGGATGACCCGGTGGTCGTACGTCGAGGTCAGGGTCATGACCTTCGAGATGCCCAGCTTGTTCAGGGTGTCCTGGGAGGTGCCCTGGAACTCCGCCGGGTAGTCCATCGCGCCGACGCCCATGATGAGGCCCTGTCCGGGCATCAGGCGGGGCACCGAGTGGACGGTGCCGATGCCGCCGGGGTTGGTCAGCGAGGCGGTGACCCCGGAGAAGTCGTCCATGCCGAGCTTGCCGACGCGGGCCCTGCGGACGATGTCCTCGTAGGCCTGCCAGAACTCGAAGAAGTTGAGCGTCTCGGCCTTCTTGATGGCCGCGACGACCAGCTGGCGGTCGCCGTTCGGCTTCACCAGGTCGATGGCCAGACCGAGGTTGACGTGCTCGGGCTTGACCAGGGTCGGCTTGCCGTCCTTCACCGCGAAGGAGTAGTTCATCGACGGCATGGCCTTGAGGGCCTGCACCATCGCGTACCCGATGAGGTGCGTGAAGGAGATCTTCCCGCCGCGGGCGCGCTTCAGGTGGTTGTTGATGACGATGCGGTTGTCGAAGAGCAGCTTCACCGGCACGGCGCGGACCGACGTGGCAGTCGGCAGCTCCAGGGAGGCGTTCATGTTCTTCGCGACGGCGGCGGACGGGCCGCGCAGCGTGACGAACTCCGGTCCGCCAGGGGCGTCGGCCGGGGCGTCCGCCTTCGTCGCCGCGGGGGCCGCCTTCGCGGGCGCGGCCTTCGCGGGAGCGGCGGGCGCGGCCGGCGCCTTCGCCGGGGCCGCCGGAGCGGCGGCCGCGGGCTTGGCCGGTGCCGCGGGGGGCGCGGCCGGAGCCGGCGTCGCGGCCTGTGCCGGAGCGGTGTTGTTCACGGTGTTCGCGGCGGTGGCGGCCGGGGCCGTGGTCACCGCTCCCGCAGGTGCGGGGACGGGCTTGTCCGCCGTGCCGGTCGTACCCGGCTTGTAGTCGGCGAAGAAGTCCCACCAGGCGCGGTCGACCGAATTGGGGTCCTGGAGGTACTGCTGGTAGATCTCGTCGACGAGCCACTCATTGGGGCCGAAAGCGGCGGCCGGGTTGGACCCGGAGCCTGCTTCTTGATCGGTCGAGATGCTCGAGTTACTGGGGGACTGAGACGACACGGCGGCAACCGCCCTCTTCCGCTTCACAAGGTGATGGACAGCGGAAATCAAGGCTACGCCTCCCGAGCCGTTACGTGCAGGCCGGGCCGGTCTTCGTCGTGCACATCACATCTGAAGGCGGGTTTCGGCGCATGAAATGGCGGGAAACAAGCAGGGTTCCGCTGCCCTTCGGGTACGCGAGGCCTGCGCTCAGGCCCCCTGGACCGTATCGCTTTCCAGCAAGGTCGGGAGAACGGGGCCCTCCGCTTCGAACACGGGGTCAACCGTGCGCCTGGGTGTTCCCCGGAAGGGTGACCTGAATTCGGCAGCCACGGGCGGATTCGGCCACGCCGATGCGGCCGCCGTGCAGATCCACCGCCCAGCGGGCGATCGCGAGCCCGAGCCCCGTGCCACCGTCGGAGCCCGGCCCGTGGGGGGAGGGCGCCTGGCCGCGGTTGAAGCGTTCGAAGACCCGGTGGCGCTCCGCCTCCGGGATGCCGGGCCCTTCGTCGACGACCTCCAGCTCCAGCGACTCGGGGTACTCCCCGCGCCGCGCGAGCACGGTGACCCGCCCGTGCGGCGGGCTGTGCTTGACGGCGTTGTCGATGAGGTTGGCGACCACCTGGTGCAGGCGTTCCGCGTCCGCGTACGCCGTCAGCTCGGGCGGCGACACGTCGAGGTGCAGATGGACGTCCGTACGGGAGTGGTTGCCCGAGCCGGAGGAGAGCCGGCGCTGCGACGCGGCGAGATTGGCTTCCTTCAGCACGCCCGACAGATACGGCCAGACCTCGAAGCGGCGCGCCTTGATCGCCACCACGCCGTTGTCCAGCCGGGAGAGGTCCAGCAGGGTCTCCACCAGTCTGCCGAGGCGTTCGGTCTGTTTCAGCGCCGTACGCATCGTCTCGGGATCCGCGGCGGACACCCCGTCCACCACGTTCTCCAGGACGGCTCTGAGCGCCGCGATCGGTGTGCGCAGCTCGTGGGAGACATTCGCCACCAGCTCCTTGCGGTGCCGGTCCTCCGCCTCCAGGTCGTCCGCCATGCGGTTGATCGTCTGCGCCAGGTCGCCGAGCTCGTCACGCCGCCCGGCGCCGCTCACCCGTCTCGTGTAGTCGCCGTGCGAGATCGACCGGGCGACCGCGCGCATCTCGTCCAGCGGCGCGGTCAGACCGTGCGCCACGAACTGGGTGATCAGCAGCGTGGCGATCACCGAGAAGACCGTGATGAACCGGAATTCGGTCCTGGTCCGCAGGGCGACGATCAGCAGTCCGGTCGTGATGAACACGGAGACCACCACGAGCGTGCCCAGCTTGGCCTTGATCGAGAAGGGCCGCAGTCCCGAGCCGGGCGGCGTCATGGCGCTGGTGTCTCCAGGGCGTAGCCGACGCCGTGCACGGTGCGGATCCGCTCGGCGCCGATCTTCCGGCGCAGAGCCTTGATGTGGCTGTCGACCGTACGGGTCCCGGAGGCGTCCGCCCAGTCCCAGACCTCGGCCAGCAGCTGCTCACGGGACAGCACCGCGCGCGGTGTGTTGGCCAGGCAGACCAGCAGGTCGAACTCGGTCGGGGTGAGGTGGACGTCGTCGGCGCGCACCCTGACGCGGCGCTGCGCGTGGTCGATCTCCAGCTCGCCGAGGCGCAGGATGCCGCTGCGCGGCGTCACCGCGGCCAGCGCTGCCCGCTCCACCCGGCGCAGCAGCACGTGCACCCGCGCCGCCAGCTCCCGCATCGAGAACGGCTTGGTCATGTAGTCGTCGGCGCCGACCCCGAGCCCGACCAGCATGTCGGTCTCGTCGTCGCGTGCGGTGAGCATCAGCACCGGCACGGGGCGCTGAGCCTGCACACGACGGCAGACCTCCAGGCCGTCGAAGCCGGGAAGCATGATGTCGAGCACCATCAGGTCGGGCTGCCATGCCTCGGCCGCGTCCACGGCCGCGGGCCCGTCCAGTGCGGTCTGCACCAGGAAGCCCTCGGCCCGCAGACGGGCGGAAATGGCGTCGACGATTGTCGCGTCGTCCTCGACCACCAGCACCCGGCGCTGAGCCCCGGGGGTGGCCGCGACGCCGTTGTGGGTGGTGTGTGTCTGTTCCATCGCCCCGCCCCTGCCCGTTCTCGCGGAGGCCATTCCCCCGGAGGCACGGTTATCGCTTGTGGATTTCGTCGGTGATCCCTTGTGCCGGTCAGCAGCGTAAAGGCACGAGGCGCCTCTCGGCTACGCAGGGTGTTGTCCGTCGTGAAGGTGTTACCCACGGGAAAGGAGACGGATCGGCGGACTTGCGCCTCCGATCGGCGGTCGGGCGGGGTCGCGGATACCGGGTGGGGGTTCAGTCGTCCCGGAGTGCGAGATGGACCACGTCCGGCACACCTCGGGCAACCGCTACTTCTTCGGTCCTTACCGCGTGGAATCCGGCATTCCGCAGAGCTTCACCGAACTCGGCGGACGGCTGCGCGGACCAGACGGCGAGGACTCCACCGGGCGTCAGGCGCGCGCGGCAGGCCGCGAGACCGGTGGGTGAATAGAGGTTTCCGTTGTCCTGGGTGACGGTCCAGTCGGGGCCGTTGTCGATGTCCAGGCACAGCGCGTCGTAACGCTCCGTGGTCGTACGGAGATGGGCGACGAGGTCCGTACGCAGGATCTCGGTCCGCGGATCCGCCAGCGCCGCCCCGGAGATCCGGCCGAGCGGCCCGTCCAGGTGCCAGTCCACGATGGCCTGCTCCCGCTCGACGACCGCGATCCGGCCCCATCGCGGCTCGGCGGAGGCCCGGACGAGTGAGAAGCCGACGCCGAGTCCGCCGATCAGCACCGACGGGTCCGGCCGGCCCGCGGGCAGCGCGGCGAGCGCGGCGTCGATCAGCAGACGTTCGGAGCGTCCGTCCGAGGTGTCCATCAGGAAGCACCCGTTGGCGATGATCTCGAAGTTGTCGCCGTGCTCGCGCAGGACGACTTCACCGAACGGCCCTTCGCGCCGGTCGAGGACGACGGGGCGGTGGGTGTCTGGGGCGTGCATGGTGGGGTCTCCGGTCTCCGGTCGGCGGCGGGTGGTTCTCCGGGCGTCCATCCTTCCTCGTCGCGAGCCCGCTGGACCAGCGGATTCGCCCGGCCTCACCCTCCGCGGCGCGGCGCCTTCGTCCCGTGGGCCGCGGTGTACTCGGTGGCCAGCCAGGGGCCGAGGTCCTCGATGAGCATCGCCAGTACGGCCGGATCGGGCGAGGGGGTGCGTGCCGTGACGGCGGCCGCGTGGACCTGCGCGGCGCGTTCCGGGGCGTCCGGGCGGAAGTGCGCGAACAGCCCGGCGGACCGCCGGAGATCGCTCGTCCAGCCGCCCCAGACCGGCATGACCAGCGTGAACGCGGACCGCACGAGACGGCGGGCGACGCGTCGGCTCAGTCTGAGGCGCGCCTCCGCGGTGACGGCCTCGGCGGCCTCGGCACGCCACCGGGGGAGCACGAGCTCCAGATCGCCGTTGGTCTCACGGGCGAGCAGCGACGTCGGCCGGTAGTGCGGCAGGCGCGTGGCCAGATCCTCGCCCAGCAGCGGGGTGCAGAGGCAGGCGACGAAGAAGCCGAAGTCATGGCGCTCCGCCTCGCTGAGCACGGCGCGGACGGGGGAGAGGAGCAGGCCGGCCCCGTCGATCACGGAGAAGGCGGCGTCCAGGGCGGCGGCCATCTCGTCGGCCGCCGTCCGGTCCGCGTCGGTGGGTTCGTCGTGCAGGACGACCTGGAGGTCCAGGTCGGACACGCCGGGAATGGCCGTGCCCCTCGGGATGCTGCCGTAGAGGTAGGCGCTGTGCAGCCGGGCGGGGCCGAACGCGGCGGGGACGCCGACGCGGACCGCCTCGACCAGCGGGGCGAACGGTGCGGCCACGAGGCCGACGGACCCCTCGCGACGGATCGTCCCGTCCGTCGCGAGCCCCTTGTCGTCTCCGTACATGCCCGGATCCTCGCAGGTGGGGGACGGGTGTTGCGGGTGATCGCTGAGAGCGAACAGGGCGCGGGGAACATTCGCAGGCTCACAAGCATTGAGCCCACATAGCTCAACTTGCCTGCTGAAGGGGAGATCATGACTGCTGAGTCGAATGCGTCGAAGGCGTTCACGCCGATCGACCTGCCCGTGCTGCCGCTCGACGACGAGGTCGTGCTGCCCGGAATGGTGGTGCCGCTCGACCTGTCGGACGCGGAGGTGCGTGCCGCGGTGGAGGCCGCGCAGGCGGTCGCGCGGCCCGGAGGCGGCAAGCCCGAGGTGCTGCTCGTGCCGCGCATTGACGGGAACTACACCGGGACCGGTGTCCTGGGCACGGTCGAGCAGGTCGGCCGGCTCTCGGACGGTGACCCGGGCGCCCTCATCAGGGCGCGGGACCGTGTGCGGATCGGCGCCGGGACCAGCGGCCCCGGGAGCGCGCTGTGGGTGGAGGGCACCAGGATCGACGTTTCCGTGCCCGAGCCCCTGCCCGGCTCCGCCGCCGAGCTCGCCAAGGAGTACAAGGCGCTCGCCACCAGCTGGCTGAAGAAGCGCGGCGCCTGGCAGGTCGTGGACCGTGTCCAGCAGATCGAGGACATCTCCGCGCTCGCCGACAACTCCGGGTACTCGCCCTTCCTGACCACCGCCCAGAAGGTCCAGCTGCTGGAGACCGTGGACGCGGTCGCCCGTCTGAAGCTGGCCATCCAGTGGCTCGGCGAGCACCTCGCCGAGCAGGATGTCGCGGAGTCCATCGCGAAGGACGTCCAGGAGGGCGTCGACAAGCAGCAGCGCGAATTCCTGCTGCGGCGCCAGCTCGACGCCGTGCGCAAGGAGCTCTCCGAGCTCAACGGCGACCCGGAGGACGAGTCCGACGACTACCGGGCCCGCGTCGAGGCCGCCGACCTGCCCGGGCACGTCCGCGAGGCCGCGCTCAAGGAGGTCGAGAAGCTGGAGCGCGCCTCGGACCAGAGCCCCGAGGGCTCCTGGATCCGGACCTGGCTGGACACCGTTCTCGAACTCCCCTGGACCGAGCGGACCGAGGACGCCTACGACATCAAGGGCGCCCAGGAGGTCCTGGACGCCGAGCACGCCGGACTCCAGGACGTGAAGGAACGCATCACCGAGTACCTCGCGGTACGCAAGCGGCGTGCCGGGCGCGGACTGGGCGTGGTGGGCGGCCGGCGCGGCGGCGCCGTGCTGGCCCTGGTCGGCCCGCCCGGCGTCGGAAAGACGTCGCTCGGCGAGAGCGTCGCGCACGCCATGGGCCGCAAGTTCGTCCGGGTCGCGCTCGGCGGTGTCCGCGACGAGGCCGAGATCCGGGGCCACCGGCGTACGTACGTCGGCGCGCTGCCCGGACGCATCGTACGGGCGATCAAGGAGGCCGGTTCGATGAACCCGGTCGTCCTGCTCGACGAGATCGACAAGGTCGGTTCGGATTTCCGGGGCGACCCGGCGGCCGCCCTGCTCGAAGTGCTCGACCCGGCGCAGAACCACACCTTCCGTGACCACTACCTGGAGGTCGAACTCGACCTCAGTGACGTCGTGTTCCTGGCGACGGCCAACGTCCTGGACGCCATTCCCGAGGCCCTGCTCGACCGCATGGAGCTGGTCACGCTGGACGGCTACACCGAGGACGAGAAGGTCGTCATCGCCCGGGACCACCTGCTCCCGCGTCAGCTGGAGCGGGCCGGTCTGGAGAAGGACGAGGTCGGGCTCGACGAGTCCGCGCTGCGCAAGCTGGCCGGCGAGTACACCCGCGAGGCCGGGGTGCGCAATCTGGAGCGGGCCGTCGCGCGGCTGCTCCGCAAGGTCGCGGCCCAGAACGAACTGGGCGAGCGGGACCTCCCGTTCACGGTGGCCGAGGAGGACCTGCGGGGTCTGATCGGCAGGCCGCACCACGTTCCCGAGTCCGCCCAGGACCCCGCCGAGCGCCGCACCGCGGTGCCGGGTGTGGCCACCGGGCTCGCGGTGACCGGAGCGGGCGGCGACGTGCTGTTCGTCGAGGCGTCGCTGGCCGACCCGGAGACCGGGGCGTCCGGACTGACCCTGACCGGTCAGCTCGGCGACGTGATGAAGGAGTCCGCGCAGATCGCCCTCAGTTTCCTGCGGTCGCACGGCGCGGAGCTGGAGCTGCCGGTCGCCGACCTCAAGGACCGGGGTGTGCACATCCACTTCCCGGCGGGCGCGGTCCCCAAGGACGGCCCGAGCGCCGGCATCACCCTGACGACGGCCCTGGCGTCGCTGCTCTCCGGACGGCTCGTCCGTACGGATGTGGCGATGACCGGTGAGGTGTCCCTGACCGGGCGGGTGCTGCCGATCGGCGGCCTCAAGCAGAAGCTGCTGGCGGCACACCGCGCGGGCATCACCACGGTGGTGATCCCCCAGCGCAACGAGGCCGACCTGGACGACGTCCCGGCCGAGGTGCTGGAGAAGCTGGACGTCCACCCGGTCACCGACGTGCGCCAGGTGCTGGAGATCGCCCTCGCCCCGGCCTCGGCCAGGGCGCGGGAGAGGATCCCGGCCGCCGCGTAGGCGTCATGCTGTGACGGGCGTGGCATCACGCCGACGGCCGGTACGGACGGCCCGTCTTCCTCCCCTTGAGTTCTAGTGGTTGTCGCAACACCCCAGTTCAGGGGATGCGATGGACTTCAAGATCCGGGACCGGTCCGCTATCCAGGGGCGCCGTCCCTTGTCCGAGGAACGGCGCCTCTACCTTCAGCTCATGCAGCAGGGTGTGAGCAACAGAGAGGCATGCCGGATCGTCGGCATCAACGAGAAGACCGGGCGGCGCTGGCGTAACGGCCGCGCTCCGTCCGGCGGGCACGTCGGGGCGTCACCGATCACCGCGGTGGCGCCTTTGCCCGGTCTCTCGCGGTATCTGCGCGAGAGCGACCGCATACACATCGCCGACCGGCTGCGGGAGAAGGCAACGGTCCGCGCGATAGCCGCCGAGCTCGGCCGCAGCCCGTCCACGGTCAGCCGGGAGATCCGCCGCAACCGTCACCCGGTCAACGGCCAGTACCGGCCGCACGCGGCCCAGGCCCGCGCCGATGCCCGCCGGCCCCGCCCGAAGCCCGGGAAGATCGGCCAGAACCCACAGCTGCGGGACTTCATCCAAAACCACCTGGACATTCGGTGGAGCCCTGAGCAGATCTGCCAGGCTCTGCGGGCACAGTTCCCCCAGCAGCCGGAGATGCACGTGGTCCACGAGACGGTCTACCAGGCCCTCTACGTCCAGGGGCGGGGCGAACTGCGCCGCGAGCTGGCCCGCGCCCTGCGATCGGGCCGTGCCCGGCGCAAACCCCGCCGCCAGGCCCAGCAGCGCCAGCCGCGGTTCGCCACTCCGATGGTCATGATCAGCGAACGACCGGCGGAGGCGGAGGACCGGGCCGTCCCCGGCCATTGGGAGGGCGACCTCATCATCGGCAAGGACGGCAAGTCCGCCATCGGCACCCTGGTCGAGCGCGCCACCCGCTACGTCATGCTCCTGCACCTGCCCGGCGACCACGGCGCCGAAAGCGTCCGGGACGCCCTGGTCACCACGGTCCAGACCCTGCCCGCCCACCTCCGAAGGTCCCTGACCTGGGACCAGGGAAGCGAGATGGGCGCTCACGGCGCCTTCACCATCGCCACCGCCGTCCCGGTCTACTTCTGCGACCCCGCCAGCCCCTGGCAACGAGGCTCGAACGAAAACACCAACGGCCTGCTCCGCCAGTACTTCCCCAAAGGCACCGACCTCGCCGTCCACCCCCGCGAACACCTCGACGCCGTCGCTGCTGAGCTGAACGGCCGCCCACGCAAAACGCTCGGCTGGGAAACCCCAGCCGAGCGCCTGCATAAACTACTCGCGGCCTGACCAACACGACCACGTGTTGCGACGATCCCTAGAAACCGCCCCCGGAAGGCGGGCCGTTCCGCGTGCCCGGAAGGTTCAGGGGCGGTAGACCGTGCCGGGTACGGGCTCCGCCGGGGCCATCAGCTGGGGGACCGTCACGAAGGTGTAGCCGTCCTTCAGCAGCGCGTCGATGATGCCCGGCACCGCGGGCACCGTGCCCTTGTAGATGTCGTGCAGCAGGATGATCCCGTCCCGGCCCGCCTGGTCGAGGGTCCGCTTCCTGATCAGCGCGGAGTCGTTCGTCGAGTAGTCCTTGGCCGTCGTGCTCCAGAGGATCTCGGAGAGCCCCAGCTCCTTGCTGATCCTGGAGACCGTGTCGTCGGTGCGGCCCTGCGGCGGACGCATCAGCCGAGGCTTCCTGCCCGTGATCTCCGCTATCGCGTCCTGGGTCTTCTCCAGTTCGGCGCGTATCTCGTCGGGCTTCTTGTCGGTCAGGATCTCGTGCGACCAGGTGTGGTTGGCGACCTCGTGGCCCTCGGCTGCGATGCGCCGCACGGTGTCGGGGTGTTCGAGCACGTGGTTCTTGCCGAGCAGGAAGAACGTGGCCGGCACCTTCTTCTCCTTGAGGATGTCCAGGAGGCGGGGGGTGTCCTTCCCGGGCCCGGCGTCGAACGTCAGGGCGATGCACTTGGCCTTGCGGCAGTCCGCCTGCCCGAAGGAGCCCTTGGCGTCGGAGGCGGCGTCGGCCCGCGCCGACCCGGGAGCCGTCGTCTCCATCGAGCAGCCGCCGAGAGAGAGCGTGAGCACCGTCACAAGAGCGGCGGCCAACCCCGTACCCCACGGAGTCGTCTTTCCGGGCACAACAGACACAGCGCATCACTTCCCCACGGCTCGGCCGCACACCGGTGGTGTGGCACGCCAGGACTATACATAGTGTGTATACGCATAGTGCATAGCGGGGTGGAGGGCAGCACCGAGCCCCGGTGACCTGGAGCTTCGTCACCGGGGCCCGGGGCCGATGTCGTGCCGGCTCAGCCGTTCGCGAGTGCCACCACGCGGTCGAGCGCACCGTTGAAGTGGTTGTGGTCGCCGACCGTCGGGCCCGACGACGTGTACTGCCACATCGTGTAGTAGCCCCACCCGGCCGGGAGTTCACCGACCGTGGTGTTGTAGCGGGCCACCCAGAGCGGGTTGGTGGCGCCGAAGCCGGCGTTGTTGCCCGTGCAGTCCTTCCACCAGCTCGTGGCGGTGTAGATCACCGCGTCCCGTCCGGTCCGCGCCTTGTAGGTGTTCACGAAGTCGCGGATCCAGGCGACCATGCCGGCCTGGGTCTTGCCGTAGCACTGCGCGCCGTACGGATTCCACTCGATGTCCAGCACGCCGGGCAGCGTCCTGCCGTCCCTGGACCAGCCGCCGCCGTTGTCCACGAAGTAGTTCGCCTGGGCCGCGCCGCTGGTCGTGTCCGGGGTGGCGAAGTGGTAGGTGCCCCGGATCATGCCGACGTTGTACGAGCCCGTGTACTGCTGCGTGAAGTACGTGTTCTTGTAGTACGTCCCCTCCGTGGCCTTGACGTAGGCCCACTTCACGCCGCTGTTCCACAGGGTCGACCAGGCGACGTTGCCCTGGTGGCTGCTGACGTCCACGCCTTCGGTCTGGACGGCGTTCGTCCCCGTGGGAGTGGAGCGCCCCTGGCCGTCGTGGGCGATGACACCCTGGCCCATCCGGGCCGTACCCCGTTCGGGAACGGTCGCGGCGTCCGCCGCGGACGCGGCGCCGGGCAGTGTGACCAGGAGGGCGAGGGCGGCGAGGAGTGTGCCCGCCGCGAAGAGGCGGGGGCGGCGGGCTGAAGCTGCGGATCCGGATCTGAGCACGGGCATTGCGTGCCTCCGAGGGCTCGGTGGGGGAGCTCATGGCCCAGGAGCGGGTGCGGGACGCTCCTGCGGTGCGTGTGCCGTGGTGTGGACATGCCACCCAGGGCACTCACGAAGCTACGCACGTAGACCCGCCCTCCGGAAGGGGGCCTGGCCGGTGCCGGAGGTCTACGCCTGCGAAATACTGGCCGAGCTGCGGCGATGGCCGGAGTTGAAGGAAACTTTCATCGGCGGGAAAGCGTATGAGGGGTGCTGACGTGCACGGGAGCGGAAGCGGCGGTGGACCCGGTGCGACGGCCGGGAGTGGTGTGGACCATGAATTCCTGGCCCTGGAGCGGGAGTTGGCTGTCTTCTTGCGCCGGGCGCGGGCCAATTCGGGGGAAATGGCCCGCGAGGTCCATCCGGATCTGGAGGCCGCGGCCTACGGGCTCCTCGTACGGCTGGAGTCCGCGGGGCGGCAGCGTGCCACCGATCTCGCCGCCTACTTCGGCGTGGGCAAGGCGACCGTGAGCCGTCAGCTGCGCGCCCTGGAGGGCCTCGGCCTGGTGGCGCGGGAGACCGATCCGGCGGACGGCCGCGCCTCGCTGGTCCGCCTCACCGAGGAGGGCCTCGCGCGCTTCCGCAGTGTCCGTGACGCGCGCCGGGGCCGTTACGCCCTCAAGCTCGCCGACTGGGACCGGGCCGAGGTCGCGGAACTGGCGCGGCTGCTCCACCACTTCAACGAGCGCGCCGAGGACTGAGCCGCCGGGCCGCGAAGTGCGCGGGCGGCGGCCCTCACAGCTCCACCAGAACCGCTGTCGCGTCGTCATGCGTCTTGCCGCGGCGCAGATGCACCCGGCCGGTGTCCGCCCGCTCCAGCTCCCTGACCCGGCCGATCAGCCCCTGCGGCCCCTCCTTGCGGAGCACCTCCAGGGCGGCCGTCCAGTCGCCCTCCCGGAACTTCTCCGTCCAGCGGCTCGCCCCGTCGGTCAGCGCCGCGAGTGCCCGGACCTCGGCCCGCGGCGTCTCGCCGGTCACGGCGCGTGACGTGACCGAGGGGTCCGCGGCGGCGGTGAAGAAGCCGCCCTCCTTGTTCCGTACGCGCGCGTCCGCGATCTCCTCCGAGGCGAGCGAGCCGGGCGGCAGCCGGTCGATCCGGTCGTCGAGCAGCGGCCGGACCGTGCCGTCGGGCGCCTCCACGAGCAGCGCCGAGTCGGAGAGCACCAGGTGCTCGACCCGCTCGTCGTCCCAACGCGCCAGGACCACGGTTGCCTGAGGCGTACGCGGGTGAGAAAGGTCACACAGGGAACGGTGCGTGTCGGCGGTGCGCCGGATGGACATCGAGAGGACCTCGGCCAGTGTCAGATCCCGCCGCGAAGCGGACAGTTCGGCCAGGGCCCCTCCGAGCCGCGCCGTGAACCACGGAACCGAGTGCACGCAGCCGTCACTGCCGGAGGGAGGTGTGACGCCGTCGAGCAGAACGAGGGCACCGCCCTGGCCTGCCGCGGGCGCGGCGGCCGACACCCAGTCCTCGTTGGGGCGTTCGGGGCTGCCGGGCTCGGTGGCGAGTTCGATACGCATCCGGCCAGTCTGCACGATGTCTTCACGGACCCCCCGCAATACCGCGGTTGGCCCGTACCAGCAGGTCAGATGGCGCCCCTGCGCGCGATCCAGGGCTCCGCGCATATGCGGGCGGGCATACTGCCAAAGCCTGGCCCGAAGTTCCACCCGGCGGCCCATGCATGGCCTGCGGCCCCTGTGGGGAGACTTGTTCGCCAACTCCGGAGTGATGTTCACTCGTTCGAGTGGCGGAGCGGTTGATGCACGGCTCCCTCCCAAAAGCGCTGGAATGGTCGGAAGCCGTACGGCGCACACCAGGGCGGGGCGCCCACTCACGTGACCGTGCGTCACCTCTGCTTCAAGGGCGGACGAGTCAAGATTGCGAGCACCGGTGCAGAAGAAGCGGCCTCGGAGCAAGGACAGCGCGCGCGAGGAGTCCGGGGCGATGCCTCCGGCAGCGGGTGCCTCCAAGCGGACCGTGCGGGTACGCAGCCGGCTCGTCGCCGGCGTCGCCGTCGTGGGGATCACCGTCATCGCGGCGGGTGCCCCGGCGGCCCTCGGCGCATCCTCCGATCTCAACGAGTCCCAGCGACTGGTCACGCTCGCCGAGCTGAACCAGCAGGCGATCACCCTCGCGCACTCCCTCGCGGACGAACGCGACGAGGTCACCGCCCACATCGCGGGCGGCCGTGAGGACGACGACAGCACCTCCGGCGCGACGAGCACCGCGGCCCGCGTCGACCAGCAGGTGGACGAGATCCGGGAGGCCGCACCGGCGGCGCTCCGCCGGGACCTCGCCGCCGTCCCCTCGCTGCGCAGGACCGCCCTCACCGGCAAGGGCTCCGCGATGGAGGCCTACCAGGCGTACTCCGAGGTGATCGCCAAGCTCCACGGCATCGCCGACGAGCTCGCCGAGAAGACCCCGCCGCGTGCCGCCGACGCCACCCGGGCCCCGCTCGCCCTCGGCGGTGCCGTGGAGCAGGCCTCCGCCACCAGGGGGCTGCTCCTGGCCGCGCTCGCCGTGCCCGGCACCAAGCCGCAGCAGCAGATCGACCCCTTCACCGGCCTGCCCGTGCAGACCCAGGACGAGGGTGCCGGCGAGGACGACCGCAACCGCGACGAGCTGAGCGCCGCCGCCCAGCAGGCGCGGGTGCGCGAGCTGGCCTCCCTCGCCGATTTCGACCAGGCGGCCGGCCCCTCCGCCCGGGACCGGCTCGCCTCCACGGTGACCGGACCGGAGGTCACCAGCGCGGAGAAGTACCTCACCCGGTTCACCGACCGGCCCGAGCTGTCCGACTCCGACCGGGAGGCCGACCCCAAGAAGGTCGGGGCGGCGCTCTCCGCCCGGATCGACCGCATGCGCGGAGTCGAGTCCGCGCTGGGCACGGCGCAGGTGAAGCGTCTGGAGGGGCTGCGCGACGACGACGTCACCGCGCTGGAACTCCGCCTCGCCCTCCTCGGCGGCTGCTTCCTGATCGCCATCGGTGTCTCCACCGCCGTCGCCCGCACCCTCACCCAGCCGCTCGCCGTCCTGCGGATCGGGGCCGGCCGTATCGCCGCCGAGCCCGAGACCGCCGAACCGGTGCGCTACACCGGGCGCAACGACGAGTTCGCGCAGGTCGTACGGTCCATCAACGCCCTCCACGGCAAGCTGCACGGACTGCACCACGACGTCACCGGCCGGCTGGAGGGCCTGCAGACCGAGCGCGGCGAACTGATCGCCGGCCGCGAGGCCCTCACGCTCCAGCGTGCCGAACTCCAGGTCAAGGTGGCGGAGCTCGGAAAGCAGCTCGAACGGCTGCGGAACACCGTCCACCACACCTTCGTCAACCTCTCGCTGCGTACGCTCGGGCTCGTCGAGCGCCAGCTCGGCGTCATCGAGGGCCTGGAGGAGCGCGAGCAGGATCCGGAACGCCTCGCGACCCTCTTCAAGCTGGACCACATGGCCACCGTCATGCGGCGCCACAGCGAGAACATGCTGGTCCTCGCGGGAACCGACCACAACCAGGGCCACGCGGGCCCGATCCCGCTCGTCGACGTACTGCGCGCCGCGGTCAGCGAGATCGAGCGGTACGAGCGGGTCACCATCCAGTCCCTGCCGCCGCACGCCCAGATCGCGGGCTTCGCCGCCGACGACCTGAGCCACCTCGTCGCCGAACTCCTGGAGAACGCGACCTCCTTCTCCCCGCCCGACTCCCATGTCGAGCTCTCCGGCTGGCTGCTGGAGACCGGGGAGGTGATGCTCTCCGTGCAGGACGAGGGCATCGGCATGTCGGCGGTCCGGATGAGCGAACTCAATGCCAGGCTGGCCGACCCGGCGTCCTTCGAAGCGGGCGAACAGGCCGCGGACGGGGCCGGGCTCGGTCTTCAGGTGACCTCGCTGCTGGCGGCCCGCCACGGCGTGCGGGTGCAGCTGCGCGAACAGAAGGGGAGCGGGGTGACCGCGGTCGTCGTCCTTCCGCAGGCGCTGCTGCCCAAGACGCCGCCCGTGGCCTCCCCGCCGCCCGTTCCGCTGCCCGGGGACGCACCCACGCTGAACCTCCCGGGATCGGTCGCCGAGGCCAACTCGAACGCGTTGCCGCCCCGTTCGGCCACCCCCGCCGAGGACCCGCTGATCGCGGCCGCCGAGCGGACCCTCCAGACGGCGGCCCCGCAGCCCTCGGCTCCGGAGCAGCCGGCGGCCCCGCAGCCCGCCGCTCCGGAGCAGCCGGCAGCCCCGCAGCACGCCGCTCCGGAGCAGGCCGCACCCGCCGCGGCCGAGCCCGTGGTGGAGCCGGCGTCGGCACCCGTGCCGGACGCCGGCCCCGCGGCCGGACCGGGCGCCGCCGAGGAGCCCGAGTCCGAGTCCGAGACCACGATGCAGGTCAGGCTGCCCGCGCAGCAGGACGCGCCGAGCCCGTACGCCATCGGTCCCGACCGTCACGAGCGTGCCGTCGACACCAGCCCCGCGCCCGCGCCCGGAGCCCCGGCCGCCGAGCCCGCCGCCGATGCCCTTCCCGGCCCCCGGCAGCCGCTGACCGGACTGGGCGAGGAGGTGCCCGACCCGGCGCCGCTGCCCGAGCGCCTCACGGACAAGGGACTGCCCAAGCGCACCCCGAGGATCGCGGCACCGCCGGCGGCCCCGGCCACCGAGCGCAAGGGCACCCTCGACAAGGAGGCCCTGCGCCGCCGGCTCGGCGGGTTCCACCAGGGCGCGAAGGACGGCCGCCGCGACGTCGAGGCGGAGATCGCCGAGACCGGCACACAGACCGACCACGACCGTACCGACGGTCGAATCGATGAGACGGGGGACACAGTCGAGGAGGCACGCAGTTGACCGCATCCAGCACATTCGGGCTGAGCGCCGAGGCCCGGAACCTGCACTGGTTGCTGAGCAACCTCGTGGAGGAGGTGCCAGGGGTCCACTCGGTCACCGTCGTCTCGTCCGACGGACTGATGCTGCTCTCCTCCGACCCCGGTCTCGCGACGGCCGAGGCCGGAGGACGGCGGACGGGCCCCAGGGGTTCCAGCGCCGACCTCGCCACCATCGTCTCCGGCATCGGGTCCCTCACGATCGGCGCCGCCAAGCTGATGGACGGCGGTGGCGTCAAGCAGACGATGGTCGCCATGGACGAGGGCAGCGTCTTCGTCATGTCGATCAGCGACGGTTCCCTGCTCGGTGTGCACGCCACCCCCGACTGCGACATGAGCGTCATCGCCTACCACATGGCGCTCTTCGTCGGCCGCGCCGGACACGTACTCACCCCCGAACTCCGCAGTGAGCTGCGCAAATCGATGGAGAGCACCCAGTGACGTCAGCTGCTGAACCCGTACGAAAACTCCCGGTCCGCGGTGCCGACCGCAGAGTCGCACGGGTCCGTCCGTACTCCCTCACCGGAGGCCGCACCCGCTTCGGCCACGTCCTGCTCGTCGAGACGTTCGTCGCGGCGCTGGACGCCCCCGAGGAGCGCCGCGAGCTCACGAACGGCAACCTCGCCTCGCGCGTCATGCCCGAGCTCCACGCCATCGTCGAACTCTGCCGCCGTATGCGTACGGTCGCGGAGATCTCCGCCCTGCTGAAGATGCCGCTCGGCGTGGTCCGTGTGCTGCTCAGCGACTTGGCCGACCAGGGAAAGATCCGCGTCTACGGAACCGGTCACGGCACCGGCCAGCCCGACCGCGCGCTGCTCGAAAGGGTGCTCAATGGACTCCGCCGTCTCTGAGGCGCCGCTCTTCACTCCGCGTCAGCGAGGGCCGCAGGAGCGGCCCGAGGAGCCGGTGCAGACCTGGCAGCTCGACCACACCCGCGCGCCGATCGCCACCAAGATCGTGGTCGCGGGCGGGTTCGGCGTGGGCAAGACGACCTTCGTCGGCTCGGTCTCCGAGATAACCCCGCTGCAGACCGAAGCGCTGATGACGCAGGCCAGCGAGGAGACCGACGACCTCTCGGCCACGCCCGACAAGGTCACCACGACCGTCGCCATGGACTTCGGCCGTCTCACACTGGACGACGACCTCGTCCTGTACGTCTTCGGGACACCCGGCCAGCAGCGGTTCTGGTTCATGTGGGACGACCTGGTGCGCGGCGCGATCGGCGCCGTCGTCCTGGCCGACACGCGCCGCCTCGCCGACTGCTTCGCCGCGCTCGACTACTTCGAGAGCTGCGGCCTTCCCTACATCGTGGCCGTCAACCACTTCGAGGGGACGACCGGTTACGAGGAGGAGGACGTCAGGGAGGCCCTGACCATAGCTCCGCACGTGCCTGTTGTGATCATGGACGCGCGTAAGAGGATCACCGTCGTCGAGTCGCTGCTCGCCCTGGTGGGCCACGCACTCGATGTCGCCCCCGAGTAACGACAGACGCGCCCAGTACACGTAACGGAGAACCGCGATGCGGAAGATACTCATAGTCGGAGCCGGCCAGTCCGGTCTCCAGCTCGCCCTCGGACTGCAGTCCAACGGGTACGAAGTCACCCTGATGTCCAACCGCACCGCGGACGAGATCCGGTCCGGCCGGGTCATGTCGACGCAGTGCATGTTCCACACGGCTCTCCAGCACGAGCGCGACCTCCAGCTCAACTTCTGGGAGTCACAGGCTCCGAAGATCGAGGGCGTCGGCGTCTCGGTCGCCGGGCCCGACTCCTCACGGGTCATCGACTGGGTCGGCAAGCTGGACGGCTTCGCCCAGTCCGTCGACCAGCGCGTGAAGATGGCCGGCTGGATGGAGACGTTCGCCCAGCGCGGCGGACAGCTCGTCATCCACGGTGCGGCGGTCTCCGACCTGGACTACTTCTCCCGCACCTACGACCTGGTGATGGTCTCGGCGGGCAAGGGCGAGCTCGTCTCCATGTTCGGCCGGGACGCCTCCCGTTCGCCGTACGACGCCCCGCAGCGCGCACTGGCCGTCGCCTACGTGCACGGACTGGGACCGCGCCCGGAGCACCCGGAGTTCGACGCCGTGCGGTGCAACCTGGTCCCGGGCGTCGGCGAGCTCTTCATCATGCCGACCCTGACGACCACGGGCCGCGCGGACATCCTGTTCTGGGAGGGCATCCCCGGTGGCCCCCTCGACGCCTTCCAGGGCATCAAGGACCCCTCGGAGCACCTGGCCAAGACGCTGGAGCTGATGGAGCGCTACACCCCGTGGGAGTACGCACGCGCCACCAAGGTCGAGCTGACCGACGCCAACGCCACGCTGGCGGGCCGTTACGCCCCGACCGTGCGCAAGCCCGTCGGCCGGCTGCCCGGAGGCGGCCTCGTCCTCGGTGTGGGGGACGTGGTCGTCGCCAACGACCCGATCACCGGCCAGGGCTCCAACACCGCGTCCAAGTGCGCGCACTCCTATCTGCACTCGATCCTGGCCCACGGCGACCGGCCGTTCGACGAGGAGTGGATGGAGGCCACGTTCGAGCGGCACTGGGAGAACACCCAGCACGTCGTGAAGTGGACGAACGCGATGCTCGCGCCGCCGCCGGAGCACGTGCTGAACCTGATCGGCGCCTCCGGCCAGCTCCAGCCTGCCGCCGACCGGTTCGCCAACGGGTTCAACGACCCGGCGGACTTCGACAACTTCTTCTTCGAGCCCGAGAAGACGAACGCCTACCTCGCCTCGCTGACGGGCGCTCAGGGCTGACGCCCGCGCGCGGGGAACCGGGCCTTCACGTCCGTCACGCGGGCACGGGGGCCCGGTTCTCATGCGTCCGGGGCGTCGTACCCCGTGTCTGCCCCCGAGGTGGCGCCCTCGGGCAGCTCGGGGAGGGTGTACGTGCTGAGCGGCTCGCCGCCCGGGTCGGGGCGTACGGCCCCCAGCAGCGGGTTCGACGCCAGTGGCGAGACCTTCACCGTGGCACCGGGCCGGGGGGCGTGCACCACGAGACCGTCGCCGATGTAGAGCGCGACGTGGGTCGCCTCCGGGAAGTAGACCACCAGGTCGCCGGGGCGCAGCGAGCCGACCGGCACCTTCGGGAGCTGCCGCCACTGCTCCTGCGACGTGCGCGGAATGGTCCGGCCCGCCGTGGACCAGGCCTGGGAGGTGAGCCCGGAGCAGTCGTACGACTCCGGCCCCTCCGCGCCCCAGACGTAGGGCTTGCCGATCTGCTCGACGGCGTAGCGGACCGCCTCCCCGCCCTCCTCGGACGGCGGGCGGACGGAGCTGAGCGCTCCCGACGCGGTCAGCGCGTCCTGGGCGGCTCCGATGTTCTTCTCCTCCAGCCGCGCCACAGCGGCGAGCTGCTCGGCCGAGAGCGAGGCCAGCATCGCCTCGATGCCCTTCAGCCGGGACTGCACGGTGTCGCGCTGCTTCTTCTGCCGCTCGGCCAGCACCCGCTGCCGCTCCTGCGCCGCGCGGGACTTCGCCGCCAGGACCTCGGCGCGCTTCTCCGCACCGGTGAGCCGGTCGACCACGGCCGACCGGCCGGCCTGGGCACGCTCGATGACATGGCTCTGCTCCAGGGCGCGGGCCGGATCGTCGGCCAGCAGCAGCCTCATGTACACGGAGAAGTCGGTGCTCCCCTGGTACTGGTCGCGCGCCAGACGACCGGCGTCCCGGCGCCCCGAGTTCAGTGCTCTCCGGGCCGTGGCCAGCTGGGTGCGGAGCTTCTTGGCCTCGGCGGTCCGCTTCCTCAGCTGTTCCTCGGTGCCGTTGTAGAGCTCACCGGCCTCCTCGGCCTTCCGGTAGAGCGTCTGCAACTGCTTCAGGAGTCCGGCGACGCTCCCCGGCGCCCCGGCGGCCGGGGCGGGTGCCGGCTCCGGCCCCGGTCCCGATGGCTCCGCGACGGCGGGGGAGGCGGCGAGGACCGCGGCCAGAGCCGCGGTGCAGAGGGTGCGCGCGAACCTGCGTGACACGACATCACCTCCGGTGACAGGGGTGAGACCGATTAATCGGACTACCCCACAAGTGCTCGGATCTCGTCCATCCGGTCACTCGGCCCCGGGTGATGCAAGGACCGCAGGGCGTGCCGCCCGGGGGACACCCCGAACGGTGGACGACTGAGAAGTCACTCCACGGGGAACGCGTAGAAAGCCCGCTCGCGCTGCACGACGGCGGTCCTCCCGGTGGCCAGCACCCTGTACGGCGTGCCGGCCGCGCCGCCCTCCGGGTCCTGGGCACCGATGTCCTGGAACTTCCACAGCCGGCGCCCGTCCGCCGTGGCGAACGCGGTCACCTGGGAGGTGTTCGCGGCGAGCAGTGTCTTCCCGCCACCGCTCAGCGTGAGCTTGGGGGCGTCGCCACCGAGCGGAACCTCGGTGGACCGCCGCCAGACCTGCTTTCCGGTCGCCCGCTCCACCGCGCCGACCTCCTGGTTGCGATTGGTGGTGTGGAGCAGCGTCCCGGCCGGGACGGGCGTGCCGAAGACGGACGACCCGGTGGCGTTCAGCGTCCAGACCGGCTTTCCCGTGCCCGTGTCGAAGGCCTGGAGATCGTCGCCCACCGCGCCGTACAGCCGCCCGTCCCCGTCACCGGCCGCCCCGCCGCCGGGCGCGACGCTGCCGAACTGACGGGTCCACAGCTGCTTGCCCGTGGTGCGGTCGAAGCAGCGGAACGACGCCTTGCCCTTGGCCGCCGCCGTGTCGGCGGGGGTGAGCGTGCCCGGCTCCTGGCGTACGACGATGTCGGTGTCCCTGACGGCGATCAGCCGGTGGACCGGGGTGCCGGGCGCCCGGCCTGCGGGGACGGAGACGCGCCAGAGCTCCTCGCGCCGCACGATGTCGTACGCGAAGAAGTACGCCTTGACGACCTGCCTGTCCTTGCCGGGCTTCTTGCCCTTCTTCGGCTTCGGCGCCTTCTCGGTGACGGTGTGGGAGCCGCTGAACCAGAGGACGGAGCCGGACAGTCCGGTGAGAGTGGCCACCTTCATGTTCGGTACGCCGGTGAACTGGTCCACGAAGCGCACCCGGTGCACGATCCGGCCGTCCTTCGGCGACAGCCAGAGGAATTCGGTGGGGCTCGCCAGGAAGCAGAGGCTGTCCCCGGCCGCCAGGACCGCCTGGGCGCCCGCGGCGTCGGCGCGCTCCCAGATCTTCCGCCCGGTCCGGAGGTCCACGGCGGTCGCCCCGGCCGTGTCCGTCAGCACCAGCAGCCGGTCCCGCCAGATGCCCGCGGTGCGCGGCGCCGGCGCGGCGGCCGGGTGGGTGTACATCCACCGGGGATCCGGCGCCCGGCCGGGGATCGTGGGGCGGGGCTCGGCGGCCGGCTTGTCGTCGGCCGCCGACGCGCGCTCGTCGGACCCGAGGGCGGAGACGGCCGCTCCGCCCAGGACCAGCCCGGCCGCCCCGGCGGCGACGGCGGTGAGCAGCGCGCGCCGGCTGGTGGCCGGGGCGGCCGCGGGGCCCGGTGCGGTCGTCGGCGCGGCGGCGGGCGGAGCCTGGGGGAACGGCGCGGATACGGCGGGCGTGCCCTGCGGTGCGGCTGCCGGGTAGGTGTACGGGTACGGCTGGGCGGGTGCGGACGGCGGGGGTACGGTCGTGGCCGCCTCCTGGGGGACGGCGAGCTGGGTCGTCGCCCGGTCGGAACGCGGTGCGTGCGTCCCGGTCCCCAGGAAACGGGTGGTCCGGCTGTCCTCGCCGATGTCGCCGCTGCCCCGTCCCCCGCCCGTGGGCACCGCGTCGGTGGGCTCGGCGTCGTCCCGCACGGGGGCCCCGGCCGTCTCCTCACGGACCGGCGCCTCCAGCGCCCGCACCCGCGCCGCCTGGTCCTTCACGGCGGCCGACAGCGGCGCGGGGAGCCAGCCGCCCTTGGCGAGGCCCGCCGCGCCCTCCAGCGCCAGTTCGGCGGCGGCCGATCCGGCACCGGGCCGGTCGTCCGGGTCCTTCGCCAGGCAGCGCGCGATCAGCGCGCGCAGATCGCCGGGTACGGCGCCGAGTTCGGCGGGCCCGTGCGCGATCCGCTCGGCGGCCTCCTCCGCGGGGCCGTCGGCGAGCGGGGTCGTCCCCGTCGCCGCGTACGCCAGCAGCAGGCCCAGGACGAACAGGTCGGACGCCGGGCCGACTTCTCTGCCCTCGACCTGTTCGGGGGTGAGGTAGCCCAGCCGTACGGACAGTTGCCCGCCCTCCCGGGCCTCGGCGGAGGCGGCGGCGCCCAGAGGCCCGAACGCGGTCAGCCGGGGGCCGTCCTCGGCCAGCAGCACCGTCTCCGGTGCCAGCCCCTGGAGCACGGCCCCGGTGGCATGGACCCGGGAGAGCGTCTCGGCCAGACCCGCGCCCAGTATCCGTACGGCACGCTCGGGCAGCGGGCCGGCCAGGCCGATCGCCTCGGCGAGCGTCACCGCGGGCACGTAGGCCGTGGCCGTCCACAGGCTGTCGTCGTCCTGCGAGGCGAGCGGCGGCTGCACCCATCCGCCGGCCAGCCGCTCCGCGGTGCGGGCCTCGGACAGGAAGCGGCGCCGGAAGGCGGGTGCGGAGGCGAGGGCGGGCCGGGCGGCCGTCACCACGGCGAGATCGTCGCGGTCCTCGCCCCGGGCCAGGAAGTGCACGGCGCTCGCGCTCGTGCGGAGGCGCGCCAGCGCGGTGTACGGGCCGAAGCGGCGTGGATCGTCCTGACGCAGCGCCTCCATGGCGCACCCCCCTTGTGACCGTGCCCTCGGCACCTGACCGCAGATCTTACGGGCGGGGGTCGCGATACCGCTCAGGACCCGCTGCGGGGCTTGGTCCAGGGCCACTTGGGCGCGAAACGCTCACGGCCCCCGGGGGCGTACTCGTACACCCAGCCGCGCTGCAGCCCGAGGCGCTTCGAATAACCCGCCGGAGCGCGCCGGTACGCGTACACGGTGGCGGGCCCGCCGTCGGCGTCCGGCACCGGGACCTCGTACCACTTGGGCGGATGACCGGTCGGGCCGAGCAGGACGGGCAGCACCCGGCCGTCCAGGGGGCCGCCGCGGAAGGGCGTGTTCTCGCTTTTCACCGGGCCAGTCTGACCCAGGCGGCTGCCGGGACGCCTGTCCGGCCCCGCGGGATCAGCCGGGCGGCAGCAGGTGCGCGGCCCGGCCGGCCACCGGGATGATCAGTGTCGCGAGCCGCCCGGCGGGGCCGTCGGCGGTCTCCTGGCTCAGCAGCTCCGCCACCACGGCCTCCGTCTCCTCGTCCGAGGCCGCCGTGGCCGCGAGCAGGGCCATCAGGTGGTCGACCAGCCAGCCCCGCAGGTCCGAGGCGGCCGGCTGCTTCTCCTCGTCCAGCCAGATCAGGGACGCCGCCTCCACGGCCGCGATCCAGGTGCGCACCATCATCCGCAGGCGTGGTCCGGCGGGTTCCTGTCCCGGGCCGTCGCCCCTGCCCAGGTGGAGCAGGATCTGCTCGGCCGCCGACCTGCGCACACCGTCCACGATGGTGGAGGTGCGCGAGGTCTCGGCCACACTGCCCCCGCGCAGCAAGGCGCTGAACCCGGCGTCGTGCTGGTCGACGAAGCCGAGGTAGCGGTCCAGGACCCGGCTGACCCGCTCGGTGGGCGGCCCGACGGCGGGTTCCGCGAAGCAGAGCGTCAGCTGCTCGGCGGCCGACCCGAGGGCTGCCTCGTACAACTGCTGCCTGCCTCCGGGGAAGTAGCGGTAGACGAGCGGGCGGGAGACCCCGGCGGCGGCCGCGACCTCGTCGATCGACACGTCGTCGGGTGCCCGGTGGGCGAAGAGCGTGAGCGCCGCGCCCAGCAGTTGGGCGCGGCGCTCCTCGACACCGAGCCGTCGGTATGCGCGGGCCGGCGGTGCTGCGGGTGCGGAGGTCATACCCCGAAGCCTAAGGCCGGCCGGCACATGGGGGGCGGCGTCAGGCCAGCAGACCCGAGCTCTTCCACAGCCTGCGTCCCACCCCGTTGAGCACCCCGATGTCGTCGAAGAAGTCCGTGAGCCGCTTCGCTCCCGTCTGCATGACCTCCGCCCGGTGGCCGCTCGCCCTCACCTGTGCGACGGCCTCGTGGCGGTCCAGGCCCACGTTCTCGTACACCTGCGGGTTGACGAAGCAGACGGAGAACACGCGTGCCGCCTCACCGCAGTTCAGCCGGGTGAGCCTGCGCTGCCACGGGGGAGCGGTGACCATCTGGCGGCGCAGCTCCTCGCGTGCGTAGCGCACGTGCCGCGCCTCCTCGACCACATGGATGCGGGTCACTCCGCGTACGAGCGGCTGGACGCGCTCGTCGGGGAAGGTCAGCCGCTGCATCCAGTCCAGGATCTCCTCGCCGAGCAGGGTCGCGGCGAACGAACCGGGGGTGGTGGAGACGGTCTTCAGCACCCGCGCCAGGTTGTGGTAGCGCCGGGGGACCGGGTAGGCGGGCGCGCCGCCCCACTCGATCATGCGGGCGAACATCATGGAGTGCCGGCACTCGTCGGCTATCTCGGTGAGGGCGTAGCGGACGTGCTTGCTGGTCACGGACTTGTCGTAGATGTGCCGGACGAGCAGCTGCATCAGGATGATCTCGAACCAGATCCCCAGCGAGGCCAGGGAGGCCGCCTCGTGGCGGGCCAGGTCCATCCGCTGATCCTCGGACATCTTCCGCCACAGCGGGGTGTCGTAGAGGGAGACCAGCTCGGGCGGCCAGAACCACTTGCCGTCCTCGACGGCCGAATCCCAGTCGAGCTCGGTGTCCGGGTCGAAGGAGTGCTTGGCCGATGCCTCGAGCAGGCGGGCCGCCACCTGTTCGCGGTCCTTGAGGGGACCGAGCGCGTCGCGCAGCGCCTGAATGTCCTCGTCGGTCACGGTCGTCACGGCTGAAGGCCTCTCGCAGAGGGGTTACCGGCGGTCAAGTTTCCGCTCACGAATTATGAGACTGCCTGTCAGCAAGGGAGTCAATCCCTCGTGCGCGACTTGTTGACCGCGCGTCTACCAACGTGTGAACCTGCCAACTGACGTCAGCACCACGGAATGCACGATCCTCGCCGGGCGAAGGAGCTGTCCGTGTCGACACACGACCTCTACACCACCCCGCCGGCCGCCCCGACATGGCAGGTGCCTGCCACGGGAGCGGCCCGGTTCAGCTGGGACTACGACGACGGCCGCGAGCGCCTCCTCGCCCTCTACCAGAAGGGCAAGGACAAGCAGTGGGACGGCAACAAGCGCATCGACTGGAGCCTGGAGGTCGACCCCGCCGACCCGCTCGGCACCCCGGACGAGGCCCTGACGCTGTACGGCACGCCGCACTGGGCGAAGATGACCGAGCGGGACCGCGGTGAACTCCGCAAGCACTACACCTCCTGGCAGTTCAGCCAGTTCCTCCACGGCGAGCAGGGCGCCATGGTCTGCGCCGCGCGGATCGTGGAGTCGGTCCCCGACCTCGACGCGAAGTTCTACTCCGCGACCCAGACCATGGACGAGGCGCGGCACGCGGAGATCTACGGCCGGTTCCTGCACGAGAAGATCGGGATGCTCTACCCGGTCAACGACAACCTCCAGGGGCTGCTCGGCGACACCCTGCGCGACTCCCGCTGGGACATGCCCTACCTCGGCATGCAGGTCCTCATCGAAGGGCTCGCGCTCGCCGCGTTCGGCATGATCCGCGACACGACCACCAGGCCGCTGCCCAAACAGATCCTCGCCTACGTCATGCAGGACGAGGCCCGGCACGTGGCCTTCGGGCGGATGGCGCTGCGCGACTACTACAAACAGCTGAGCGACGCCGAACTGCGCGAGCGCGAGGAGTTCGTCATCGAGGGCTGCCACCTCATGCGCGACCGCCTCAGCGGCGTCGAGGTCCTGGAGAACTTCGGCATCGGCAAGCAGGAGGCCAAGGACCTCTCCGAGCACTCGGAGTACCTCCAGCTCTTCCGCAAGCTGCTCTTCAGCCGGATCGTCCCCTGTGTGAAGGACATAGGCCTCTGGGGCGAGCGGCTCCAGAAGGCCTACGTCGACATGGGGGTCTTCGAGCTGGGTGACTCGAATCTGGACCTCCTGATGGCCCAGGACGAGGAGATCGCCGAGCAGCTGGACCGGGAGCGCTTCGAAGCGGAGGAGCGGGAGCGGGTCGCCGAGGTCGCGGAGGCCATCGCGGAGGGCGGGACGGACGGCTGAACGGAGACAGCGGTGCGGACTCAGCCCTCCTCGGGGATCTCGATGGTCCTGCCGTTCTCGTCGAGGGTCCGGGTCTGCCAGTACGTGTACCACTTGTCGTCCACGTGCCCGGGAACCTTGCCCTCCGGGTAGCGGGCGTAGCCCTTGGGCGGCTCCTCGTCGTCGGACACGCACGCGCTGCCGGCGCTGCCCACGTGCAGGACCGGGTATTCGCCGCCCCCGCACACGGCGTCCTGCGTCGAGCAGGCGGTGGTGAACAGGGCCACGGTGACGCCTGCCAGGGCGAGCCCGAGCGTGGTGCGTGACGGGACGTGGAGTCGGTTGGCCGTGCGCATGGCGGGGCTCCCTCTGGTGGGTGACTGACGCTGCCAAGCCTGCCGTGGCCGGCGAGGAGGATCGTGAGCATCCGTACTCATATCCGGTGTACGTACCGGATACGCGGGCGGAGGATGACGCCATGAACTCCCCTACCGGCCACGGTGACTCAGCAGCGGCCCGCCGCAGCCTCGAAGCGCTCGCCCTCGGCGACGCCTTCGGGGAGCGGTGGTTCCCGCTCTTCCGGCCGCCCCGGCAGGCCTACGCCGAGGTCCGGGCACGCCGCACCCCGCACGAGCCCGTGTGGCACTGGACCGACGACACCGCGCTGGCGCTGGCCCTGCAACGGGTCCTCGACGAGTACGGACAGGTCGAGCAGGACCGGCTCGCCCTGTACTACGCCCTGGCCTTCGACGCCGACCAGGCCCGTGGTTACGGCCACGGCATGCACATGCTGCTGCCGGCGCTGCTGGCCTCGCCGGCCGACTGGCGCACCCTCGCGCCGGGGCTCTTCGAGGGCGGCAGCCTCGGCAACGGAGCGGCGATGCGGGTCGCACCGCTCGGAGCGCGCTTCCACTCGGACCTCGGACACGTCACCGACCAGGCCGTGCTCTCGGCCGTCGTCACCCACGCCCACCCGGAGGGCGTCGCCGGCGCGGTGGCGGTCGCGGTCGCCGCGGCGCTGTCGGTGCGCGGGGAGTTCACCCTGGAGGCGGTCGCCGGACACACGCCGGAGGGACCCGTGCGCGACGGCGTGCTCCGTGCGGCGGAGGTGCCGTTCGCCACCGAGCCGTGGAAGGCCGCCGACCTCCTGGGCAACGGGAGCCGGATCAGGGCCGACGACACCGTGCCGTTCGCTCTGTGGACCGCTGCCCGGCACCCCGGCGACCTGGAGGCCGCCCTGTGGTCGACGGCGGAGGGCTTCGGGGACGTGGACACCACGTGTGCGATCACCGGGGGCGTCGTCGGGGCGGCGACCGGGGTGGAGGGTGTCCCCGCCGAGTGGCGGCTCCGGCGGGAACCCCTGAGCTGACGGTCAGCCGAGCCGGCGCGGCGGTCCCGGCGCCGGCAGGACGCGTTCCACCGCGCACGCGATGCCGAGCAGCGCCGCGTCCGTCCCCCGGTCGGTCACCAGCTGGAGACCGGCCGGGCAGCCGTCCCGGGTGAAGCCCGCCGGCACGCTCGCCGCCGGATGGCCGCTGAGGTTGAACGCCCAGGTCAGCGCCGTGGAGAAGACGTCCCCAGGACCCTCGTGACCGTGCGGCGGGTTGGGCGTCACCGGGGTCAGGAGCAGGGGCGTACGGGCGAAGAAGGCGTCGAGGGCGCGGTCGTTGGCGGCCCGCAGTGCCCGGGTGGCGGGGGTCGTCGTCCCGCCGCGTACCGCCGTCCACGTCTCCGCCGGGTCGAGCAGCGTGACGGGGTCACGGACCAGGCGGATCACCCCGGCCTCCGCCAGCCGCTCCACCGCGGCCCCCACCACCCCGGCCACCTCCGGTTCCACGGACGCGAAGCCCAGGTCCGGGCTGTAGGCGGCCGGGACCGGAAGCAGCGCCGGCCGGGGCGCGCAGCCGTCCAGCACATGGCGCAGGTACGTCCCCGCCCGTGCCGCCGAGCTCGCCAGCACGCCGGGGGACGCGAGGCCCGTGCGGTCGGGGGAGGGCAGCAGCCCTTGCGTCGTCTTCAGGCCGAACACTCCGCACCACGCCGCCGGGATCCGTACCGAGCCCGCTCCGTCGCTGCCCGTCGCCAGCTCCACCATGCCCGCGGCGACCGCCACGGCGGATCCCGCCGACGATCCGCCGGGAGTCCGGTCCGGGCGCCACGGGTTGACCGTACGGCCGTGCGCCCCCCGCCCCCAGGTCTGCCACCGGGTGCCGGGGCCCGGTACGGAGGTCGATCCGACCGGTACGCCGCCCGCGGCGGCCAGCCGGCGGGCGGCGTACGAGCGGATGCCCGCGCGGCCCTTCACGGCGAACGGCAGCCCGGCGAGCGGGAGACGGGCCGCGGCCTCCGCCCCGGCCCGTGCCTCCTCGTGCCAGACCTCCGTGAACGCGCGGAGTTCCGGGTCAAGTTCGTCGATCCGGGCGAGCGCCGCCGCCACCGCTGATGTCATGGGCGTCAGTCTCGGGCCTCCAGCGCCGCCTCCATCACCGCGCGGGCGATCGGAGCCGCGTTGCCGCCACCGCTGACGTCGGCCCGGTCGGCGGCCGCGTCCTCCACCACCACCGCCACGGCCACCGCCGGGCGGCCGGAGTCCGGTGCCTGCGCCCAGGCGATGAACCAGGCGTACGGCGTACCGGAGTTGTCGACCCCGTGCTGCGCCGTGCCCGTCTTGCCGCCGACCGTCACCCCGTCGATCGCCGCGTTCGTGCCGGTGCCGTCCTCCACGACGTCGACCATCATCCGCTGGAGCCACCGGGCCGTCGTGGGGCTCATGGCCTGGTGGTACGAGTCCGAACCCTGCTGCCGGACCGTGTCGCCGTCGTCGGTGGTCACCCGGTCCACCAGGTGGGGGCGCCTGAGGTCGCCGCCGTTCGCGACCGCCGAGGCCACCATGGCCATCTGGAGCGGGGTCGCCGTCGTGTCGAACTGGCCGATCGAGGACTGGGCCAGCTGGTCGTCGCTCATGTCGGAGTCGAAATTGCTGCGGGCCACCCGGGAGGGGATCTTCAGGTCGTCGTCGTTGAAACCGAACCTGTCCACCGCCTCCAGCATCCCGTCCAGCCCCACCTCGACGCCGAGGTGCGCCATCACCGTGTTGCAGGAGACCCGGATCGCCTCCGCCAGTGACGCCTTCTCACAGCCGCGCGCCTCGTTGGGCAGCACGGTCGAGGTGCCGGGCAGGACGTAGGGGGACGGGGTGTCGGTCTCCGCGTCCGGATCGGTGACCACCTCCGCGTCCAGCGCGGCGGCCGCCGTCACGATCTTGAAGGCCGAACCGGGCGGATACGTCTGCCGGATGGCCCGGTTGAGCATCGGCCGGCTCTGCGCGCGGTTGAGCCGCGCCCAGGCGTCCGTGACGGCGGAGCCGGTGCCGGAGAGGACCTCGGGATCGTACGAGGGGGAGGAGACCAGCGCCAGGATGCGGCCGGTCGCGGGGTCGAGGGCGGCGACCGCGCCGCGCCTGCCGTCCAGGCCCTCGTACGCCGCGCGTTGCATCGAGTCCTCGATGGTGGTGACGACGTCGCCGCCGGGCTGCCGGCTGCGGGTGATGTCCCCCCAGAGCGGGAGCGGGGCCAGGATTGGGTCGGTGCCGGAGAGGACGCCGTCCTCGGCGTTCTCCAGCAGGGTGGTGCCGTACGTCTGCGAGGCGTAGCCCGTCACCGGCGCGTACAGCGGCCCGTGGCGGTAGGTGCGCTCGTACGCGAGCTGCTCGCCGGTGTCCTTCGACCCGGTGACGGGTTCGTCGCCCACCAGGATGTTGCCGCGCGGCTGGTCGTAACGGTCGATGGTGGTGCGGCGGTTGGCGGGGTTGGTGGTGAGTTCGCCGGCCTCGAAGAGCTGGACACGGGCGGCGTTCGCCAGCAGGGCGAGGAGCAGGAGCAGGCAGAATCCGGCGGCGTGCCGGATGTGGCGGATCACTGTCCCTCCCCGGCCGGCACGGTCTCCGTGTCGGGGGCGGGTGTGCGGGCCACGTCGCTGACCCGGATGAGCAGCGCCACGATGATCCAGTTGGTGACCACGGACGACCCGCCCTGGGCCAGGAACGGCATCGCCATCCCGGTCAGCGGGATCAGCCCCATCACCCCGCCCGCGATCACGAAGACCTGGAGCGCCAGGATCGAGGCGAGGCCGACCGACAGGAGCCGCCCGAAGGGGTCCCGCAGGGCCAGGCCCGCACGGAAGCCGCGGGCGACGAGCAGGGCGTACAGCAGGAAGATCGCGGTGAGCCCGGCCAGGCCGAGCTCCTCGCCCGCGGTGGCCAGGATGAAGTCGGACTTGGCGGCGAAGCCGATGAGGATGGAGTGGCCGAGCCCGAGACCGGTGCCGAGCATGCCGCCCGCCGCGAACGCGAAGAGGGACTGCGCGAGCTGGCTCGGTCCCTGGCCCGCGTCGATCGTGGCGTACGGGTCCAGCCAGTCCTCCACCCTGCTGTGCACATGGGGTTCGAACGAGCCGACGGCGAAGGCGCCGGCCGCCGCGAGGAGCAGCCCGACCGCGATCCACCCGGTCCTGCCGGTGGCCACGTAGAGCAGGATCACGAAGAGGCCGAAGAAGAGCAGCGAGGTGCCCAGGTCCCGTTCGAGGACGAGTACGCCGACGCTGAGCAGCCAGATCGCGACGATCGGGCCCAGTACCCGGCCGGTGGGGAACTGGAGCTTCCAGATCCTGCGGCCGGTGTAGGCGAGCGCGTTGCGGTTCGCCGCGAGGTACGCGGCGAAGAAGACGGCGAGCAGGATCTTGGCGAACTCGCCCGGCTGGAAGGAGAATCCGCCGATCCTGATCCAGATCTTGGCCCCGTTCACCGCCGGGAAGAAGATCGGCACGATCATCAGGACGAGGGCGGCGGCGACCGACAGATAGGCGTACCGCTGGAGCACCCGGTGGTCGCGCAGGAACACCACCACCGCGATGAAGAACGCGACCCCGAGGGTGGACCAGATCAGCTGTGTCGTGGCCGCCCGGTCGCTCGGGGTCTCCAGGTCGAGCCGGTAGATCAGCACCAGGCCCAGCCCGTTGAGCAGCACGGCGATGGGCAGCAGCAGCGGATCGGCGAACGGGGCCCGGAAGCGGACCGCGAGATGGGCGAGCAGGGCGAGGAGCCCGAGACCGGCGCCGTACCCGGCGACATCGGGGGGCACGGCGTCGTTCCGGGCGAGGCCGACGGCGGCGTAGCCGTAGACGGAGATGAGCACGGCCCCGATCAGGAGCGAGAGCTCGACCCCGCGCCGCTTGGGCAGGCGTAGCTCGGGCGGGCGCGCCTCCGCCGTCGTTGCGGTCATGCCCCGCAACGTAGCAAGAGGCGGGTGTTATTTCCCTTATGTCAGCTTCGTGGCACTCCTTGGCCGCTCCCGCCCCACTTCAGCGCTGGTACGGGTTCTGGCCGCCGGGAGGCGCGTAGCCGGGCTGCTGCTGTGCGGAGCCGTACGGATTGCCGTCCTGGCCGCCCTGGGCCTGCGCCAGCAGCTGGTCGGCCTGCTCCTTCGGTATCTGCCGCTCGCCGCCGCAGAAGGTGCACTGCGTCGCGTACTTCGTCGAGAACGGGAACAGCGGCACGAAGAACAGCGTGAACTTGGTGACCCGCTTGCGCAGGGTGTGCGCCGCTGGATTGCCGCACCAGCCGCACACCATCGTCAGGACCGCCAGCTGGTAGAGATAGCCCTTGGTACCGAAAATGATCATGATGTGGTTCCTTTCCCCGTGTCTCCCAGAAGTGCCCGCCGGCAGAGCGCCAGCAGCTTCTCGTCCTCATAAGTGTCGTGACTGCCGTATCCGCCGTCCATCGCGTTGTGACGGCGTACGGAGAGGAGCTCGGCACGCAGCACCTGTGCCGCGTCCGACCCTGCACCAGTCGGGCCCATCCGCGCCAGACATTCCGCGACCCGGACTCTGACGTGACGGTTCTTCTCCCACGCCGAGAGGAGCACCGGCACGGATTCACCGGTGCGCCCCGACACCTCCCAGAGGGCGATCGCGGCGTCGACCCGGAGCCACAGCTCCTCGTGCGCCAGCAGGCCCCGCAGCCTCGGCGCCACCGCCTCGGCCCGCCTCCCCAGCCCGCCCAGCGCGCTCGCCGCCGCCCGGCAGTCGTGCACCTGCTCCGCCCGCAGCCCTTCGGCCAGCACCGGCAGGACCGTGTCCGCGTCGCCCGTGACCGCCCACAGGGCCTCCGCGGCCTCCGTCGCCGCCGCGGTCCCGGGGCGCCGGATCAGCCGCCGCAGCTCCGGAACGGCACAGTGGGCCGCCGGCCCGAACGACCTCAGCGCCCGCAGAGCCGCCGTACGCAGCCACTCGCCCCGGTACTCGGGCGCCCCCCGCAGCACCCGCAGCACCTCCGGGGCGGCCTCGCCCGCGCGCAGCGCCGTCAGCCCGGCGAGCAGCGGGCTCGCCCGGTCGTACGCCCCCTCGTCCAGGCCGACCTCGCCCAGCCTGCGCCGCAGCGCCCCCGCGAGGGGGGCCGCCGCGTCACCGAGGCACCGGATCGCGAACCCCACGTCGTGCGGGACTTCCGGCCGCTCCAGGGCCGCCGCCAGCGCGGGCAGCGCCCGGGCGTCGCCCAGCCGGGACAGCGCCTTCACCGCCGACCCCAGGCCGGGCGGCCCGCTCGCCCACTTCTTCACCCACGCCCCGGGATCCGCCGCCACCCGCGCGGCGAGGGCGTCGGCCGCCGGCGCCGCCAGTCCGAACAGCTCCTCCAGCACGTGCGAGGCGGCCTCGGCGAGCCGGGGCTCCGGATCCGAGAGCTGCACGCCGACGAGCCCCACCAGGCCCTCGTACGAACCGCGCCAGGCCCGGATCAGCCCACCGCTCATCCGCACGGCGTCGATGCGCTGCCAGGGGTCCGGGCTGCACAGCTGGTCCGCCAGCAGCGCCGTGCGGTCGACGACACGGTCGTCCAGGCCGACGTGGAGCGTCCGCAGCAGGTCGGCGGCCCACGGAGTGCTGCGCCCGGAGGACTCCTCGGCCGACAGCTCCCGCAGCTGGCCCACCAGCGTCGGTGAGGTGGCCCGGTCCGCCCCGGCGTCGTCACCGCCCGGCGCCTTCGCGGCCGGCGGTTCCGGCCGCGAAGGCCGGGAGCGCAGCTCCCGGAGCAGCCCCGACACCACCCGTACGACATCGGCGGGCAGCGCGTCCGGGGCGCATCTGGCCAGCTGGGCGAGGGCCGCGAGCCGCAGCCCGGGCGGATACGCCTCGGCGGCGAGCCGGCTCAGCCAGTCGGCCGCCCGTCCCGCCAGCGGCCGGTGGCGCAGGGCGAGCCGGCCCGCGGCCTCGACGAGCGCGAGCCGCACCTCGTCGTCCGCCTCCACCGGCAGCCGCTCCCGCAGCAGCGCGAGCACCCTGCCCGGCCGGCCGTGCAGGGTGGCCAGGGCGAGGGGTGCGGCGAGCCGCACGCCCGGGTCCTCGTCGGCCACCAGCTCGAAGAACACCGCGGATCCGGCGGCCACGGCGGCCGCGGCCATCGCGTAGTTCGCCACGCCCTCGATCTCGTCGTCGTCCAGCTCGTTCTCGTCGTCCTCGTCCAGATCGATGCCGCCGATGCTGGTGAGCAGCTCGACGATGCCGCCGCGGTCCCGTATCCCCGGGTCCACGGCCAGCTCGAAGAGGAACGGGATGCACGCGAGCGTGCAGGCGTACACATCGCCCTGGTGGTGCACCGCGCCGTACATGCCGTCGAGCGCGCTCTCCCGCTCCGCCGGATCGGCGGAGGCGAGTCCGTACAGGAGCCCCGGCACGTCGTCGGCCGGGCCGTAGGCATGCTCCATCGAGGCCCAGTCGACCTCGTCGATCCCCGTGAACACGCCACACCCTCCCCGTGTCCTTGACCGGCCGGCGCATGGGGGCGGCGTCGGTCGGTCTTCCCTCTGCGCCCCGGACGCGGCGGAGCCGTGCCCGCGAAGCAGCGTCTGCGCCGAGTGTGCACCACGTCCAGGACGATCCACCCTCCACTTGCGGCCTTTCCTGGCCGTGCCTGCCCGGGGCTGTGGAAGTACTGTGCGTGCCCTGTACCCTCCGTCCCTCTCAATCCTCCGGCAGGGACCGGGCCTGCCCGGGATCGGTGAGCGGAGCGAGCAGGTCCCCGTGCCTTTCCAACCGCTCGGTCATGTCGCCGGCGAGGAAGAGGAGATCGCCCGGCGCCCCGCAGGTCTCGATCTCGTCCCAGGTGACGGGTGCGGACACGGTCGGGCTGCCCTTCGCCCGCAGGGTGTAGGGCGCCGCGGTGGTCTTCGCGGCGGCGTTCTGGCTGAAATCCACGAACACCTTCCCCGGACGCAACGCGCGCGTCATCCGGTGCACGGCCAGGTCGGGCAGCGCCCCCTGCGCCTCCACCGCCAGTCTCTTCGCGTACGCCGTCACGTCCTCGGACGGGGTGGGTTCCAGGGGGACGAGCAGATGCAGCCCCTTCGAGCCGGAGGTCTTCCCGTACGAGGACAGCCCGTCCTCGGCCAGCCGCTCCCGCAGCCAGAGGGCGACCGTGCAGCACTCGACGACACCCGCGGGCGGTCCGGGGTCCAGGTCGAACACCATCCGGTCGGCCACGGCCGGGGCGTCCTGCCGCCACTGGTGGGTGTGGAACTCCACCACCAGGTTCGCCGCCCACATCAGCGACGGAAGGTCCTGTGCGAGCACCTGCCGGGCACCGGGGTCGTCGCTGCGGGGGACCGGGGCCGTGCGAACCCAGTCGGGCGTACCGGGCGGCGGATTCTTGGTGAAGAAACGCAGTCCCTCCGGCCCGTCCGGATACCGGAGGAAGGACAGCGGACGGTCGCGCAGGTGCGGCAGCATCGCGTCCGCCGCCGTGGCCGCGTAGTAGTGCAGCACCTCGCCCTTGGTCGTACCGGTGGCCGGGTACAGCACCTTGTCGAGATTGCTGAGCGCCAGGCGCCGCCCCTCCACCTCTGTGATCGGCGTCATACGATAAGAATCACATGAAATCGCATGAATGCGGTCGTGGCGGGCGTAAGGGGTGAACGGTGAGGTCCATCTGGAACGGCTCCATCTCGTTCGGTCTGGTCAGCATCCCGGTCAAGCTCATGAACGCCACGGAGAACCACGCGATCTCCTTCCGGCAGATCCACGTCGAGGACGGGGGCCGGATCCGCTACCGCAAGGTCTGCGAGCTGGACGAGGAGGAGGTACCGGCCTCCGAGACCGTCAAGGCGTACGAGGACGCCGACGGCACGGTGATCCCCGTGACCGACGAGGACCTGGCCTCGCTCCCGCTCCCCACGGCCAAGACGATCGAGATCGAGGGCTTCGTGCCGTCCTCGGCCATCGACCCTCTCCAGCTGGACTCGGCCTACTACCTCTCGGCCAACGGTGTCCCCGCCGCCAAGCCGTACGCCCTGCTGCGCGAGGCCCTCAGGCGCAGCGGCAAGGTCGCCGTCGCGAAGTACGCCCTGCGCGGGCGGGAGCGGCTCGGCATGCTGCGGGTCTCCGGCGACGTGATCGCGATGCACGGCCTGCTGTGGCCGGACGAGATCCGCGCGCCGGAAGGCGTGGCCCCGGAGGCCGGCGTCAAGGTGCGCGACGCGGAGCTGGACCTGGCGGACGCGCTGATGAACACCCTCGGCGACGCCGACATGGACACGCTCCACGACGACTACCGCGAGGCGGTCGAGGAACTGGTCGCGGCGAAGGCGGCCGGCGAGCCCGTGGCGGAGGAGGCGGCGGAGGAGCCCGAGGGCAAGGTGATCGACCTGATGGCGGCGCTGGAGAGCAGCGTGCGGGCGGCGAAGGAGTCCCACGGGGAGGACGGCGGTGAGGTCGCGGACGTCCACCACATCGGCTCCGGCCGGGGCGGCGGGGCGAAGAAGACCGGGGCGTCCTCGAAACGGGCCCCTTCGAAGAAGGCGGCACCGAGGAAGGCGGCAGCGAAGAAGGCGGCGGGGAAGAAGGCGGCGGGGAAGAGTACGGCCGCTGAGAAGACCGCCACGAAGAAGACGGCCGCCGGGAAGACCGCGGACAAGCCGGCCGCCAAGAAGTCCGCGGCGAAGAAGTCCGCGGCGAAGAAGTCCGCGGCGAAGAAGGCGTCCCCCGGCACGCGGAAGCGCACCTCGGCCTGACGCGTCACCGCGCCGGCCGAGGCCCGCCGTCCTCAGCGCGCGGACGCCGGCTTCAGCGGATCCGGCAGCGTGGGCAGGTCCAGTCCGTACGGGTCCCTCTCGATCACGTAGGTGCAACTCGTGTACGAGTAGCCCGGCGTGACGCTGGATCCGGAGGCGTAACTGTCGGCGGCCGCCGTCGCCCCCGAGCCGTGCTTGTACAGGAAGTGGTAGTCGCCCGCCGGGAGCCGCAGCCGCGTCTTCGGGTACGACGTGCCGCTCGCCCCGCAGGCCCCCGCGGCGCCGGTGGCCTCGCTGCTGAACCGCTCGCAGCTGCCGCAGGCCTTCAGCTTCACCGTGCCGGTGACCGGGCCCGTGTAGAGCACCTCGACGTCGTTGGGGGCGCCGTTGCTGATGACGAGTTCCATGCGGACGCCACCCGGCTTGCCGCTCCCGGGCAGTCTTCCGCCGGCCGAGGGCCGGACCTCGGCTATCTCGGCCGCCGTGGCGATGTCCCGGGCGTGCCGCCCGCGTCCGTCCTCCTCGTAGGTGTCCGCGAAGTCCGTCAGCGTCTGCCGGGCCTCGGCGAACCGCTTGTCCTTGAACTCGTCCACGCCGCAGGCGTACACCCCGTCCCGTACGCCCGCCTCGGCCTGCCGCCCCAGAGAGGGCACGGAGGTCTCGGGGAGCTCCGCGACCACGGTGCTCGTCCGCCGCAGCCGATCGGTCACAGCGCAGGGCTCGGCGCCCTTCAAGCCGGAGAGCTGCTGTCGTATCGTCCGGCTGACGGCCGGGCCCACCTGTCCGGCCTGCGAGGACTCGGGGAACGTGCGCAGCAGTGTGCCCAGCTCCTTGCTGCCGGAATCGGGCCCCGTACCCGCCAGGCGGGAGACGCCGCAGCCGTACAGCGACTCCGCGAGCGGGGTGTCGGGCCAGCCGGCGAGACCGCCGAGCAGCTTCCGGTCCACCGTGCCGGGGAGTGTGCGCAGATAGGTCAGCGGCTCGACCGCCTCGCAGTGCTTCTTCGCGCGGTACGGCGTGGCGACGGCCTCGTAGTAGCTCTTCAGACGCCCGGGTACGAGGGCGGCGGCGCGCGATCCGGGGTGGTCCTCGCCCAGTTCCCGGTAGAGCGTGAGCGCGTAGCGGTAGTCGGGCCCGGAGAGGAGGAACGAGCTCTTCGCCGCCTCCGCGACGAGATCGTCCCCCTCCTCCAGACGGTCGAGGAGCGCCTGCTCCACGGCCTCGTCCCGCGCGGAGCCGTAGGCCACCGTCCCGGTGAGCGGCACGGCCAGCAGGAGCAGCCCGAGCACCACTGCCAGGACGGGCCGGGGCCACCGGCCGAAGTCCGCGCGCAGGGCGAGGCGGGCCGCGTCGGCTCCGGCGAGGACGAGCAGCACGAGATAGGCGGCGACGAGGGCGGCGGGCACCCCGTCCGGGTCCGCGGGCAGCGCGACGAGCAGGAGGACGCCCGTCGCGGCCCAGCTCACCGCCGCCCGGCCCCAGCGGCGCAGCAGGACGTGGCCGAGTCCCAGGCCGGAGAGGCTGAGCAGTCCGGCGGCGGCGGCCCGCAGTGTGGCCCCCGGGGGCGGCGGGCCGGCTGCCGGAGGCCGGGCGGGAGGCGGAGGAGGACCGCCGGCCCCCCACGTCTGCTCCGGTCCCGGCTCCGGCCCGGCCCCGGGTCTCGGCTCGGGCATGCCCGACTGATCACGTGACTCCATCACGGCCCCCCACCGCCGAACCTCGTCAGGTCCCCGGGAGGCTGCCCGGTTTCGTGCCCGTTCACGCGTCCTTGCGGACGTTGGCGCCGGTATGGTGCGGGATGCCGCGACCGGCGCGCGTGCTGTCGGAACGCATCGCCCCGCAGTAAGGTGCGGAGTGCCGCGACTGGCGCGTACCCGGCAGGGTGCTCCGTGGAAACGACCACGAGGAAGCGGCAAACCCCGGGCACGCCCCGGGGTGTCATCGCCGGAGGCCGTCCGCCTGGGCAGTCCGGGTCCATGTCGCCCCGTGCGACCGACCCGGGAGGAACCCCGTGGCCGTACTGCCGTCCGATGCACGCCGTCCCGCTCCGACCCGCCCCGCCCTGGCGGCGGCCGATCCGGAACTCGCCGCCCTGGTGGACGCCGAGGAGCGGCTCCAGGCGGACACCCTGCGCCTGATCCCCAGCGAGAACTACGTGTCGGCCGCCGTGCTGGAGGCCTCCGGCACCGTCCTGCAGAACAAGTACTCCGAGGGCTACCCGGGCAAGCGGTACTACGAGGGCCAGCAGGTCATCGACCAGGTGGAGACCCTCGCCGTCGAGCGGGCCAGGTCGCTGTTCGGGATGGACCACGCCAACGTCCAGCCCTACTCCGGCTCCCCGGCCAACCTCGCCGTCTACCTGGCGTTCCTGGAGCCCGGCGACACCGTCCTCGGGATGTCGCTGCCGATGGGCGGCCACCTCACCCACGGCTGGGGCGTCTCGGCCACCGGCACGTGGTTCCGGGGCGTGCGCTACGGGGTGCGGCGCGACACCGGTCGCATCGATCTGGACGAGGTGCGCGACCTGGCACGTGCCGAACGGCCCAAGCTGATCTTCTGCGGCGGCACCGCCGTGCCCCGGGTGATCGACTTCGCCGGCTTCGCGGAGATCGCCCGGGAGGTCGGCGCGGTGCTGGTCGCCGACGTCGCCCATGTCGCGGGCCTGATCGCCGGAGGCGCGCACCCCTCGCCCGCCCCGTACGCCGATGTGGTGTCGACGACCACCCACAAGACCCTCCGCGGGCCGCGCGGGGCGATGCTGCTGACCCGGGCCGAGCACGCCAAGGCAGTCGACCGCGCCGTCTTCCCCGGCCTCCAGGGCGGCCCGCACAACCAGACGACCGCCGCCATCGCCGTCGCCCTGAAGGAGGCGGCCGGGGCGGACTTCGCGGCCTACGCCCACCAGGTCGTCGCCAACGCCCGTGCGCTGGGCGAGGAACTCGCGGCACGCGGCTTCGACCTCGTCTCCGGCGGTACGGACAACCACCTGCTGCTGGCCGACCTCACGGGCAAGGGCGTCTCCGGGAAGACCGCGGCCAAGGCGCTCGACCGGGCGGGGATCGTCGTCAACTACAACACCGTTCCGTACGACCCCCGTAAGCCCTTCGACCCGTCCGGCATCCGTATCGGCACACCCGCCCTGACGTCCCGGTCCATCCCCGCCTCCGAGATGGGAGCGGTCGCGCAGTGGATCGATCTTGTGGTCGATGCCGCTCGTACAGGTGATGAAACGACAGTTTCCAAGGTCAGGGAGGAAGTCAGGACCATGATGGAGGCCTATCCGGCGCCGGGTCTCCCCCTGGCCTGACCGGGGCGCCGGAGCAGTCCGGGGCACGACGGGCCCGGACTGCTCCGGAACGCCGGGCTCCCGACTCCGCGCGCCCGCTCTGCGCCCTGTGCGAGGGCCGGCCAGCCGTACAGGCTGGGGGAGCAAGGACGTCGGCGGGGTGAACAGAGGGGGCACGATGCAGGATCTCAAGGTCACGTCATGGCAGCTCTTCGGGCACGACCGGCTCTACGTGAACCTGCCGGACGGCACCGCGATCGGATGGGCGGACCGGGGCAGCGGCACGATCACCGTCCTCCACCCGCGTTACCGCGACGCCGTGACCGACGCGCTCGCGCGCCAGGTCCCGGACCTGCCGGCCCTCGTCGGCGAGGAGGTCGCGGCCGGACCGCATACCCCGCCCGTGCCGCCTCCGGTCCCGCGGATCCCGCCCATGCGGGGGATGCGGAAGAGGGGGGCCGCGCAGGAGGCGCCGCCCGTGCGGGGGCCGGCGCCGACGGCGGAGCCGAGGAGGGCGGCGGTGCCGGAGGCGGCGCCCGCGCCGGGGGTGGCACCCGTGCCGGAAGCGGTGCCTGCGGCGGATGTGGCACCCGTGTCGGAAGCGGTGCCTGCGGCGGATGTGGCGCACGTGCCCGAGGCGGTGCCCGCCCCGGAGACGGCGCCCGTGCCCGAGGCGGTGGCCGGTCCGACACCGGTGCCGGAGCGGCGCCGGAGGCCGGCCGTCCTCCCCGCGCTGACACCCGCGACCGACCTCGCGTCCAGGCGGCCGGGCACCGGACTCCGCGAGCAGCTCGGCGAATCCGGGACCGGCGCGCTCGTCCGGGCAGCCACCGGCGCGCTGCGGCGGCACAAGGACCCGGACCCGCGGCGCGGAGCCCTCGCGGGGGAGCGGCGGGTCGGGGCCGAGCTCAAGCGGCTGACCCGGCACGGCTGGAGGGTCCTGCACTCCGTGCCCCTGCCGGACGGCACGGAGATCGGCCACCTGCTCATCGGGCCCGGCGGCGTGTTCGCGGTGAGCACCGACCACCGTCCCGGGGCATCGGTACGGATCGGGGACGGCACCCTGCGGATCGACGACGGCGCCCCGCAGCCCTACGAGCTCGACGGCGGGCCGGGCGCCCGGCGGGCCCGGGCCGCGCTGGAGGCGTACTGCGCCTTCGACGTGCCCGTACAGACCGTGCTCGTGTTCACCGGCGTCACGGCGCTGGAGGTGGCCTCCGCCCCGGCCGGTATCCGCGTCTTCCGGGAGCGCCAGGTGTCCGTCCTCGCCCCGCTGACGGGCGCGTTCACCCCCACCCAGGTGGAGAGGGTCTACGACGTCGCGCGGAACGGGGAGGCCTGGCTGGACGCGTGAGTCCGGGGCGCTGCCGGTAGATTCCCCGGTGCTGCCGCAAGGCCGGCACCCGTACCGCCGAAGGGGAAGCCACCATGAAGCTCCGCTGTGCCGTGCTCGACGACTACCAGTCCGTGGCGGCCACCGCCGCCGACTGGTCACCCGTCGCCGACGACGTCGACGTGGTCAGCTTCGCCGAGCACTGCGCTACGGAGGACGAACTCGCGGCCCGTCTGGCCGAGTTCGACATCGTCGTCACCCTCCGGGAGCGCGTGCCGTTCCCCGCGACGCTGATCGAGCGGCTGCCCCGGCTCCGCCTGCTCGTCGCCTCCGGCATGCGCAACACCTCCATCGACTACGCGGCGGCCGAACGCCACGGGGTCACCGTCTGCGGCACCGCGAGCACGGCGACCCCGCCCGTGGAGCTCACCTGGGCACTGCTGCTCGGGCTGGCACGGGGCATCGTGACCGAGGCCAACTCCCTCCGGGAGGGCGGCCCCTGGCAGTCCACCGTCGGAGCCGATCTGCACGGGCGCAGACTCGGCGTCCTCGGGCTGGGGAAGATCGGCAGCCGTGTGGCCGCGGTCGGCCGGGCCTTCGGCATGGACGTGGTGGCCTGGAGCCGCAACCTCACCCCGGAGCGAGCCCAGGAGGCCGGCGTGGGCCTCGCCGCGTCCAAGGAAGAACTGCTGAAGACCAGCGACTTCGTCTCCGTACACCTGGTGCTGAGCGAGCGTACGCGGGGCCTGCTGGGAGCCCGGGGGCTCGGACTGATGCGGCCCGGCAGCTTCCTGGTCAACACCTCCCGGGCCGCGATCGTCGACCAGGAGGCGCTGCTCGACGTACTGCGCCGAGGGGCCATCGCGGGGGCGGCCGTCGACGTGTTCGACGTCGAGCCGCTCCCGGCGGGCCACCCGATGCGGAGCGCGCCGCGCCTCCTGGCGACACCGCACCTGGGCTATGTGTCGCAGGCCAACTACGCGGCGTACTACGGGGACGCGGTCGAGGACATCCGCGCCTACCTCGACGGCGAGCCCGTCCGCAGGCTCGGCCGATGACCGATTAGCTTGTGCACGGGGGCACTTCGGCTCTCCGTACAGGAAGGCCCACCGCGTGCACACGCCCACCGACGACGAGACGGCCTCCCGCATGGTCCGGATACCGGCCGGCACCGTGGATCTGCGCGACGACCGGCGGGGCGCACGGTGGCAGGTGGAGATCGAGCCCTTCCTCCTCGGCCGCCACCCCGTCACCACCGCCCGACAGCACCACGCCGTCACGGGGGAGGAGCTCGCACCCACCGAGCCGGGCGGTGCCGTGCCCGTGACGAACATCAGCTGGCTCGGCGCCGTCGACCTGTGCAACCTCTTCTCGGCCCGCTCCGGACTCGACCCGGTCTACTCCCGTGACACCCGGACCGGCGAGGTGACCCGCGACCCGGCCTCCGACGGCTACCGCCTGCCCACGGAGGCGGAGTGGCAGTACGCCTGCAAGGCGGGGACCACGGGATACCGCTACGGCGAGATCGACGCCATCGCCTGGTACGACGGGAACTCCGGCGGCCGGATCCACGAGGCCGGCTCCAAGGCGCCCAACCCGTGGGGCCTGCACGACATGCTGGGCAACGTCTGGGAGTGGTGCTGGGACCTCTACGACGCGGAGGTCTACGGCGAGTACCGCACCTTCCGCGGCGGCGGCTGGGCCGAGCCGGAGCGCGGCTGCGGAGCCACGGTGCGCCGCCGGAGCCACCCCACGTTCGCGATCGACGACCTCGGCCTCCGGCTGGCCCGCAACCTGCCGGGGCGCGGGTAGCGGAAAACCCTGCGACCGATCGAAAGCGCGTGCGGTAGGTTCCTGTCACTCGAAGGGGGCGAAGTGACGAAGCTCAACCAGATCATCGCCGTGGAGAAGGGTGTCAAGAGCAAGTCGCTCCAGGACATCACCGCGGCCCACCACAAGGTGCAGAAGCCGGCGCTGCTGGCAGGCATCTCGCGTACGTACCAGCCGAAGGACGAAGAGGGCGAGCAGCTCCCGCCCGAGTCCGCACGGGTGCAGATCAAGGCCGAGGAGGCGCTGCGTGAGATGTCCGCGTCGCTGACCCGGCTGTTCGACGTGACCGCGACGAAGGACTGGGCGAACTGCTCGGCCCGCGCGGACGTCACCGTGGACGGGCGTACGGTCGTCAGCGAAGTCCCGGTCAGCTACCTGCTCTTCCTGGAGAAGCAGCTCACCGACCTCCACACCTTCGTCAAGAAGCTCCCGGTCCTTGACGCCGCCGAGTCCTGGTCGCAGGACCCGTCGACGGACCTCTGGAAGACGGAGCCGGTACGCACGATCCGGACGAAGAAGGTCCCCCGCAACCACGTCAAGGCCGAGGCGACCGACAAGCACCCGGCGCAGGTCGACGTGTACTACGAGGACGTGCCCATCGGGTACTGGACGACCGTGAAGTTCTCCGGAGCGCTTCCGGCGCGACGGGTAAACGAGCTGCTGGAGCGGGTCGAGAAGCTCCAGCACGCGGTGAAGTTCGCCCGCGAGGAGGCGAACGGCGCCGAGGTCACCGACCGGAGGGTCGGGGACGCGGTGTTCGGCTACCTGTTCGGCTGACGCCGGACGTGAGGCGGCACCCCCAGAACGCCCCCGCGCCAATGCCGTGGGGGCTGCGCACCCTGCACGAGGCGGAATGAGGTCCGCCCCGTGTGATGAGCGCAAGCTGAAACTGAACGTTCAGCCTGAAGACGCGGTAACGGTGGAGGTTCGAGTCCTCCCCCCGGCACCACTTGCCGGGGTGGCCCAACATGGCAGAGGCAGCCGCGATCAATCTCAGACTCTCGCTCCAGCTTCAGTATCGCCGCCGATTGCCAGATCGACCGAGTACGGACGAACACCGTTGAATGCTGGTTCGAATCCGGCCTGCGCCTCTACGCGGCGCGGTAGTTCAAAGGCAGAACGCGACGGTATGACGACTGATCCGCACTCTTAAACGGCGCTGGCAAGCGCAATTGGGTGGCAACCCCAGGGGCCCGGGAGCTGGATACGACTCCCGGGCTCCGCCACGCCCGGGCCGGTCCGGTTGCGGGGGTCGGTAGGAAGCCACGGACAGGAAGCTGACTCATATGTCCGGTATGCGTGTCCGTATCTGCCCACCCACCGGGGCGCAGAGCTAGGGGGCGACCGCGACCGGCGCACGGCGGCGGTGCACGCGCTGGTCCCCGGTCCCGTTTCCCCTGGCCCGGTTGTGGCACGCGCGCCGGTTCCTCGACGAGGTCAGATCTTGATGGCCGTGATTCGGTTTCCGCACAGTGCGGTGAGGTCTTCCGGGTCGGAGGTGAGCACGGTGACCTGCCCGGGTGAGGCGAGGGCGGTCGCGCCGAGTATGGCGTCGATGGCGTACTTGTGGCCGGCGAGGCCCGCGTCGGCGAGCAGGGCGGAGGCGTGGCGTGCGATCTCCTCGGTCACCGGCTCGACGACGAGTCGGGAGAGGGTCCACTCCAGGGCGGGACGGTTGACGCGAGGGTGGGTCACTTCCACGAGGATGGCCGCGGATGTGATCACGCGCAGATCGTCGGCCCGGGCGAGTGCGAGCCAGGCGGTGACGCTGCGATCGCGGAGCACTGCCTTGGCCAGCCCTTCGCTGTCGAGAACGAGCGTGCCGCCCGGGGCGGCTGAGGGGCGCGTCATGCCGCGTCGGACCCGTTCTGGGCCCGCTGCCGCCCGCGTGCCTCCTGGAGCTGCTCGCGGAGCGCCTGGATCTCGCCCTCGGAGATGGGGCCGTGCCCGGCCTCGCCGACCTTGATGAGCTCGTTGAGGTTGTCGCGCTCGATCTGCCGGGCGACGGCAGCCGCCACGTACGCGGACAGGCCGGAGGGGCCGCTCCGGGCCTTGGCGGCTTCGGCGATGTCGCGCGGCATGGTGATGGAGTACTTACCGGTAGGCTCGCTCATGCTGTTTATCCTACCGTCGATCCTCCATGCGACGCCGGAGCAGGCAGCCTCTGGCAGCGGTCGCGGAGCTTGCGCCTCCGCCCCCCCCGCCTGCCCTGGCCGAACTCAATTACCGGGACCCCGACCCGCCTGGAGCTCATCGCCGCCGACTGCACCACCCAGGAGCGTGTACGCCGTGAACCGGTGTCACAAATTGGCGGAACTGCGGTGTACTTGGCGGGCTGCCTCGCGGATGGCCTCGGCGTAGGGGGAGTCGAAGGCGCGTGTCTCCGGAGACAGGTCGCCGAACGGCACGAGCGCCGCGTGGGAGTCGTCGACCGACTGCATCCAGGCGGACCAGGCGTTGTGAACGTCCTCGTCGGTGACCTGCTCCCCCTTGGCTTCCAGAAGTACGGCGTAGATGCGGAACAAGGCAGCGGCGTCCGCAGGAGGTGCCGCGTCAGGAGGCAGGCAGGCGCGGATCAGGTCGGCGAGGGGATCGAGGTAGGTCATACGGTCAGTGTGCCCGCGAACAGCAGCAGGTGTGCCATGACGAACACCAGCGGTACGACGCGCTCGGAGGCCCCCAACTCCGCGTAACGCTTGCGCCATACGATGATCGGATCGCTTGTCAGGGCCTCCCATTCGTCGGAGAAGATCTTGACCTCAAGACGCTCCTCGATCTTGCTTATGCCCTTGAACTTCGCAGTGTTGAGGTCTCGGTAGCTGCGGAGCTGAAGCCACCAGGTGGCCGACAGGGTGGTGCCGGCCAGAGCCACGGCGAGCGCCGCCCACCACGGGGACTTGGCGAGTTCCTGGAACCCGAACCCGACCAGGGAGACGAAGGCGGTCTGCACGGACAGGAAGTAGGCGTTGGCGGTCCCTCGCCGCGCCGAGATGCGGTCCGCCATCTCCACGGCGAGCTTGTAGAGCTCAAGGACCTCCGCGTGCCGACTCGGATCAGGGGGTGTGGTCACTGGTCGCCTCCGGTGAGAAGTCCTGGCATCGGTGCTCCCGGCTGTAGACGTCATCGGGTATCGGATGGGCCAGTGCGGGTCTCTGGATCCCGTCCGGGCTCACTCCGTCAGCCGAAGCGGCGGCCGGTCCTGTCCTCGTGTGAGGCCAGCTGTCTGAAGGCCGGGCGCAGCCCGCGGGTGAGTTGGGTGAAGAGATTCTGCCAAGGGAGACTCTTCAAGGGTGTGCGGGTGAACGTGGGGTCCCAGTCCGCGGAGAAGTGAATGAGGCCGGTCACCGGATTGTTCTCGGGTTTCTCTTGCGGATAGTCAGGCAGGGACGGCGGAAAGCTGTTCCCCCAGGTCCGATTCCTTTCGGAGCCCGGCAGGTCGCGAAGGCTCTGCTCGACGTCCTCGCGGATCTTGTCGTACTCCTCCTGGCCCATCGCTCCGGGCATCATCAGGAGGAGGCGCTGGGGCGGCAGAATGCGCATGGCTTCGGAGAGCTCCCAGACCGTGCCGGTGCTCGATCCCAAGCTGAGGGTGACCAGGCGGGACTTCTCCATGAGCTCCCTCACCGGCTGCTTCCAGGCTTCTTTCGGCAGATACATGCGTACCGCTCCCGCGAAGGGAAGGATTTCTCCAGGGGCGCCGACGGCGATCAGTTGACCGACAGGGCTCAACGCATCCGCAATGTGTTCTTCCTCATCGCGACTGGACATGACCAGGCCGATCGTGCCACCTGTGAGACGGTCTGGATGAGGCAATCCACCGCGCGGCCAAAGCTGATCCTGTAGTTCGGTGCGCTTTTTGTCGTCCTCGAATGACCTCAGGTAGAGCACGTAGGTGCCGGGTCGGAAGAATTTCTTCTCGGCGATGACCATTCCGAGGTGTCTGCGGCCGAGCAGGAACAGCTTTCTACTCCGATTGAAGATGGCCACCCCCATCGGCGCTAACAGTATGAACAGGCCGTCCGTCGACGATTTGACCGGTGTGGTCAGTACGTGATGAATTCCCCAGAACGACACCCCGAGAGCCCCCAGGGTGCACGGCCAGCCGGCCAGCCAGAGTCCGAGCCCCAGCAGGGGGGACTGGCCGGGAAGCGTGGCCATGAAGGGCACACCTCGATTGCCGTCCCCTGAAAGGTCCAGGTACGGGATGCGGGGGCTGTGGAAAGCCCACAAGTCATGCCAGTACTGCTTCTTGCCGTACGGGATGGCCCAGAAAATGCCTGCGCTCGCGAGCGGTATCGCCAGGGTGACCGCCCATGGCCCCGCAGGGTCGTCGTTGTCGGGGAGGGTCAAGGCGCGATAGGCCAGGACGGCGAGCAGAACAGGAACCAGGGTTTGCAGCAGCACGCCGACTGCCTGGCGCCGGGTCTTCTCGTACGCCGAGAACGCGAAAAATAGAACAACCCCCAGCAGTGTTCCGGAAAGATAAGTGAGGGATGCTCCGGAGAGAGCGAGAACGGAGATTGCGGGGTATCGCAGAAATTGCACGCTTCGCGGGATGATGAATTCACTTGCGCAGCCCGTCAGGAATCCAAGAAAATACCATGGGATAGACGCGGGAATCGCTTCGGCGAGTTCGATTCCCCCCGCCCCGGCTATGATCGCGCAATCACAGGTGATCATTTTCCCCCGTCACGGATCCACTGCTGCGGCAGGAGTTCGGCCCCACTCGCACCCCGTACCCCAACTAGCCTGTTCAGTACCTCACTTGAGAGAGCATCCGTGGTGACGCATCCTCGGGGCCGTCCGGTTCCGGTCGTGACGCGGGAGCCGGCGGCCCTGGGATGGCGGTAGCGGTTCGTGGCAACGTCAGGCGCGGTCAGGGGGTCGTGGGGCCGGGGGCAGCTGGGAGATGGGGTCCATGGCCGGCCTGAGCTCGCGTCTAACCAGTCGGCGAATCACCCAGACATGCCTGATCCGTGGCACGGTCGGGGGGAATCGCGTGAACCGTGGGCACCACCGTCCGTCGAAGGACAGGATCCCTTTGAGGGGGAAGTCCCATCGGATCCCCTTCGTGTGCGGGGCGGGAGGCGGGAGGTCCGGAAAGCGCGGCAGGGGTGGCCAGTCGACGCCTGTTCCGGCGGACGACCTCGTCGCGTATTCGTCTGCCGCAGCTTCCTGGAAGGCTTGGTACATCTCGTCTTCATAGATGAGCAGGAGTAAGCGGTCGGGTGTGGTGGTGCGTAGTACCTCGGTGAACTCCCACGCCGTTCCGGGACCTGGGGCAGCCGTCATGATCACTGCGTGTGCGCCCTGAATCAGCCCGCTCACCGTGTCCTTCCACTTGTCGACGGGTAGATAGCCGCGTTCCGCCCCGAGGGCCGGCAGGGGCTCGCCCGGCTGCCCGACCGCGACAACCCGGCCGAGGCCGCGGAACTGGCGTACCAGGAATTCCTCGTGCGTCCCCGTGAGCTCGAAGGGGGAGCGGGTGTACCAGCCCGGAACCTCGTCCGGTGGCAACGCCATCACGGGGTCGATGGCGAAGGGCCGCAGGTAGAGCAGATAGCGCTCCCCGGCGAGTTCGTCGAGCGAGGGGATGATCCGGTGGCGGTGCTGCCTTCCCCGTTTCAACACGGCGTCGCCGACGATGAAGAGCAGGAACGGAGGCACCACCACCCCGACCGCGATCAGCGGCTCCAGCCACGGGGAGAGGCCCGCCTCGGGCACCAGGTCGCCGTACAGAATGAAGCCGACGAGGCCCAGCGGCAGCGCCGGAGCGAGCATCGCCCACCCCAGTACGGTCAGCACGCGTCCTCGACCGGGACTCTGGTGCGCCTGTTCGCCGCTTTGCGGCACGGCGGATTCCGTGGCATCGGCGTCCAGGGCGCTGCCGTCCCTCGGCTGAGTGGCCAGAACCTCAAGCGCCACCATGGCGCCGGAGAGGGCGTACATGACGCACCAGGGCCAGGGGATGTCGAAGTGCCCGTCGATGCGCGTTTTGGTGACGACGATCAACACGCTGGCTGTAGTGGCGGTGGCGAGCGTCGTGAGGTGTACAAGAGCCTGCGCCCTGCCCAGGCGTCCACAGGCCAGGATGGTAATGACCACGCCGAGCAACTCCGCTACGGGGAGAAACAGGATCACATAAGTTGCTATGTCGAAAATGAAGAGCACCACCCGGAAGAATGTGGTGTCCAGCTCGTCGCGGATCACGGAATAGGAGAACGATCCGAGACGCCTGGTTTCTCGCGCATAGCTTTCGAGGGTCAGCCACAACGTGACGAACGCTGAGACGATCAGGCCTATCGTGGCCGATCGTTTCGACAACGCGTTGCCTGGTCCGGACTCGGTCGCGGACCGGCGGGCGTGAAAGGCGGTCATGAGCGCCTGGGTCGATGTGGAAATCACGGCGATCCACACAACGACCCCGGGAACAGGGGACATTCGCATATAATCGCACAGAATGGCCACTCGGCTGGGGCATTCAGGGAATTAGGAGTGGTCCGCGTAAGGGACTCCGTTCGAAGTGGCACAGGATGGGCCGCACGATGCGTCCCGCCGTGGAACGCGCCGACCTCGTGGAACCTTCGGGCTCGTGCGACTGGACGGCTGGTGAGCCCAGGGCAGGCGCCCGATGGGTCGACGTCGTGTTCGGCGAGGGGCGATGGCTGTCCTCGGCGGGCAGGCGGAAGCCGAGTCGGAACTCCCTGTGGAACAGCACCAGTTCGATTTCAACGTCGACGTGGGGTGCGCGGTCATGCTGCTGAACGGGCCGGACATCCTGCCAAGTCGGGCACATGGCCCCACCTCCGTCCGCCGTGTCCCCGGCCGGGCTGCAAGGCCATCGCCAAGCTCCTCGGCGGGGATCCGGTACATCCAGGCCTCCGGAATCCGGGGCGAACTCCGGCCCGCGCCCCGAGCGTGCCACGCGCCCTGCACGGCCGCTGGCGGAGACCGGCCGAGAATGCTGTTGGTGGAGGCGCCGGTCGGCCGGCGGGACATAGTTGACCGCGTACGCGTCGGCAAGACGGATGTGGCCGATCTGGATCTGCTTGATGGCTGTCCCGGTATCGCGCTCATCGCTCCGGGCGCCGCGTCGGCGGGCCGCGACACCATTCCACGGCCTCGGTGAACCAGAGACGCGAAAAGACCCCCTGTGCAGTGTTGCCACTGGCGAGAGGGTCTTTTCGGCACTTCCTGCGAAGTGCCCCCGGCAGGATTCGAACCTGCGCACCCGGCTCCGGAGGCCGATGCTCTATCCCCTGAGCTACGGGGGCGATGTCGCTGCGCTTGGCGGCGACGAGTGAAACCCTACCAGCTCCCACGGGGTGTCCGGGAACAGGTATTTGCGCGTCGGTGGTGCCCGTGCGAGGTGGGCGCATGCCATCCTCCGGGGGCGGAAGTGGGCAAAACCCGGACGCAGCTCCTCCGCCCGACCTACCCTCGAAGGGTGTCAGGGGCGTACGGCCGCGTGCTTGTTGTCGACGACAACAAGGTCATCCGGCAGCTGATCAGGGTCAACCTCGAGCTGGAGGGCTTCGAGGTCGTGACCGCGGCCGATGGCGTCGAGTGCCTGGACCTGGTCCACGAGGTCTGCCCGGATGTGATCACTCTCGACGTGGTGATGCCCAGGCTCGACGGAATCCAGACCGCCGCCCGGTTGCGCTCCGATCCGAGGACCGGGCACCTGCCCGTCGCCGTCATCAGCGCGTGCACGCCCCACGAGGTGGACTCCGGGTCGGCCGCCGGGGTCGACGCGTTCCTGGCGAAGCCCTTCGAGCCGAGCGAGCTGGTGCGCATGGTGCGACGGCTCGCGCACCGCGAGGATCCCGTGCCGGTCGACGACAGGCACGGCGCGGGGACGGCCGGGAGCGCGGCGGGCTGACGGCGTGGTCGGCCGGCTCGCTGCCCGTATGGCGAAACCGGTTGGCGAAGCGCCCCCCTTCCTCCCCTACGCTTGTCCCGTGACCCCCGCAGATCTCTCCCGGACCGTGCTGCACGCTGTGCGCCGCGCGGTCGACGAGGACGCCCTGCGCGCGCCGGTGCCCGCGCGCGTGCGGGTGGAGCGGACACGGCCCGGCGGCAGCGGTGACTACGCCTGCGCCGTCGCCCTCCAGCTGGCCGGCCCCGCCGCGCTCCCGGCGCGGGAGGTCGCCGCGCTGCTGCGGGACCGGGTCGCCGGCGCCCCCGGGATCGGACGGGTCGAGATCACCGGGCCCGGATTCCTGAACTTCACGCTCGACGCGGTCTCCGACGGCGCCGCCCGGGCCGCACGCGTACGCCAGGTGCTGGAGCAGGGGCTCCGGTACGGATGGGGTGCCGAATGCGCCGGGCAGGTCCATCAGCTCCACCACCGGCGTGAGGTCCGGGCAGCGGTCGTGGCGGGCACGGCGATGCGGCTGCTGCGCGCCCAGGGCGCCCTGGGGCGTGTCAGCTGTGAGGAGGCGTCCGACCCCGACTGGGCGCGTCTCGGCGTCACCGTCGACGCGCACGGCCGGCCTCCCGTCCCGCTCGCGCAGACCCGGCCCGTCCCCGCCGGGGCCACGGCGGGGGAGCTGCTGGAGCGGCTGGGGGCCGACGCGGCCCGCTGGGGCCTGCTGAGGCCCGCCGGGCACGACCGCGCCCACCTCGGGGACGACCTCCTCGTGCAGGGCGAGGCCAACCCGCTGTTCCTGGTCCGCTACGCCCACGCCCGCTCCCGTGCGCTCACCCGCGAGGCGGGGCGCCTCGGCTTCACCGCCGGTTACGACCAGGACGTCGACGCGCCGGCCCTCCACGCCGCGCTCGCCGATCACCCCGGCGCCCTCGCCTCCGCCGCCCGCCACCAGGCACCGGACCGGCTCGCCCGGCACCTCGAAACGGTGGCGCACGCCTTCTTCGACTTCCACGATGCCTGTCCGGCGCTCCCCGTCGGCGACGAGAAACCCTCGGCCGCCCACCGCTCCCGGCTGGCCCTTGCCGAAGCCGCCGCGACGGTGCTCGCAGGCGGCCTGTCCCTGCTCGGCATCAGCGCGCCCGAACACCTCTGAGACCGCAAGAGAGCAGAGCAGAACGATGAGCCGATCCGCACACCCCGCCGGGCCCCGTCACGCCGACGTCTACCCCGAGGGCCACTACACCGCCCCGGCCACCGACCTCAACGAGCTGGACCCGAAGGTCTGGTCCCGCACCGTCACGCGTGACGCGGACGGTGCGCTCACCGTCGGCGGGATCGAAGTCGCCAGGCTCGCCGAGGAGTTCGGCACGCCCGCGTACTTCCTGGACGAGTCCGACTTCCGGGCGCGCTGCCGTGCCTGGGCGGACGCCTTCGGGCCGGACGCCGATGTCTTCTACGCCGGCAAGGCCTTCCTGTCGCGCGCCGTGGTGCGCTGGCTCCAGGAGGAAGGGCTGAACCTGGACGTGTGCTCCGGTGGCGAGCTGGCGACCGCGCTGGACGCCGGGATGCCCGCCGAGCGCATCGCCTTCCACGGCAACAACAAGACCGTCGCCGAGATCGAGCGGGCCGTCGAGGCGGGAGTCGGACGCATCGTGCTCGACTCCTTCCAGGAGATCGTCCGCGTCTCGCACATCGCCCAGCGGCTCGGCGTCCGCCAGCGCGTCCAGATCCGCGTCACGGTCGGTGTCGAGGCTCATACCCACGAGTTCATCGCCACCGCGCACGAGGACCAGAAGTTCGGCATCGCGCTGGCCGACGGGCAGGCGGCCGAGGCGGTCCGCAGGGCGCTCACCCTGGACGGCCTGGAGCTCATCGGAATCCACTCGCACATCGGCTCGCAGATCTTCGACATGGCCGGCTTCGAGGTCTCCGCGCGGCGCGTCGTGCAGCTGCTCGCCGAGATCCGCGACGAGCACGGCGTCGAGCTCCCGGAGATCGACCTCGGCGGTGGCCTCGGGATCGCCTACACCTCCGAGGACGACCCCCGTGAGCCGCACGAGATCGCCAAGGCGCTCAGCGACATCGTGACCCGGGAGTGCGAGTCCGCCGGTCTCCGGACCCCGCGCATCTCCGTCGAGCCGGGCCGCGCCATCGTCGGCCCCACCGCCTTCACGCTGTATGAGGTCGGCACCATCAAGCCCCTCGAAGGCCTCCGGACGTACGTGAGCGTCGACGGCGGGATGTCGGACAACATCCGCACCGCGCTGTACGACGCCGAGTACAGCGTCGCGCTGGTCTCCCGCACCTCCGACGCCGAACCCATGCTCGTACGCGTGGTCGGCAAGCACTGCGAGAGTGGTGACATCGTGGTCAAGGACGCGTTCCTGCCGTCCGACCTGGCCCCGGGTGACCTCATCGCGGTGCCGGCCACCGGTGCGTACTGCCGCTCGATGGCGAGCAACTACAACCACGCCCTGCGCCCGCCCGTCGTCGCCGTGCGCGACGGACAGGCGCGGGTCATCGTCCGGCGCGAGACGGAGGAAGATCTCCTGCGTCTCGATGTCGGCTGATGAAATTCACATCTCAAAATCCGGACGGGTGGCAGAAACCCCCGTCCGGTGAGTGAGACTGGTCCACACATCAGAAGTATGAGAAACGAGGTCGGATGATGCGTACGCGTCCGCTGAAGGTGGCGCTGCTGGGCTGTGGAGTGGTCGGCTCAGAGGTGGCGCGCATCATGACGACGCACGCCGACGACCTCGCCGCGCGCATCGGCGCGCCGGTCGAGCTCGCCGGCGTGGCCGTCCGCCGGCCCTCCAAGGTGCGGGAGGGCATCGACCCCGCGCTGATCACCACCGATGCGACCGCCCTGGTCAAACGGGGCGACATCGACGTCGTCATCGAGGTCATCGGGGGCATCGAGCCCGCCCGCACGCTCATCACCACCGCCTTCGAGCACGGCGCGGGCGTCGTCTCGGCCAACAAGGCGCTCCTCGCCGAGGACGGCTCCGCGCTCCACGCGGCGGCGGAGAAGAACGGCCGGGACCTCTACTACGAGGCGGCCGTGGCCGGCGCCATCCCGCTCGTACGGCCGCTGCGCGAGTCCCTCGCGGGGGACAAGGTCAACCGGGTGCTGGGCATCGTCAACGGCACGACCAACTTCATCCTCGACAGGATGGACACGAGCGGCGCCGGCTACTCCGAGGCGCTCGACGAGGCCACCGCCCTCGGGTACGCCGAGGCCGACCCCACCGCCGACGTCGAGGGCTTCGACGCCGCCGCGAAGGCCGCCATCCTCGCCGGGATCGCCTTCCACACCCGGGTGAAGATCGGTGAGGTGCACCGCGAGGGCATCACCGAGGTCACCGCCGCCGACATCGCGTCCGCCCGGCGCATGGGCTGCACGGTGAAGCTCCTCGCCATCTGCGAGCGCGCCGCCGACGGCAATTCCGTCACCGCCCGCGTGCACCCCGCGATGATCCCGCTCAGCCACCCCCTGGCCTCCGTCCGTGAGGCGTACAACGCGGTCTTCGTGGAGGCCGAGGCGGCCGGCCAGCTGATGTTCTACGGTCCCGGCGCCGGCGGCGCCCCGACCGCGTCCGCGGTCCTGGGCGACCTGGTCGCGGTGTGCCGCCACATCATCGGAGAGACCACCGGTCCCGGTGAGTCCGCGTACACGCGTCTGCCGGTCAGCCCCATGGGCGACGTCGTCACGCGGTACCACATCAGTCTCGACGTGGCCGACAAGCCTGGCGTACTCGCCCAGGTCGCGACGGTCTTCGCCGAACAGGGCGTATCCATCGATACGGTCCGTCAGCAGAGTCGGCCGGACAGTCAGGAAACCGGCGGCGAGGCATCCCTCGTCGTCGTCACCCACCGCGCGCCCGACGCCGCCCTCTCCGGGACCGTCGAAGCGCTGCGCAAGCTGGACACCGTGCGCGGTGTCGCCAGCATCATGCGTGTTGAAGGGGAGTAAGGACCCATGACCAGCAAGGGCACCCACCAGTGGCGCGGCATCATCGAGGAGTACCGGGACCGGCTCCCGGTCACGAGCTCGACGCCGGTCGTCACACTCCGTGAGGGCGGTACGCCGCTCGTTCCGGCGCAGGTCCTCTCCGAGCGCACGGGCTGCGAGGTGCACCTCAAGGTCGAGGGCGCCAACCCCACCGGGTCGTTCAAGGACCGCGGCATGACCATGGCGATCACCCGGGCCAAGGAGGAGGGCGCGCAGGCCGTCATCTGCGCCTCCACCGGCAACACCTCCGCCTCCGCCGCCGCCTACGCCGTGCGCGCGGGCATGGTCTGCGCCGTCCTCGTGCCGCAGGGCAAGATCGCCCTCGGCAAGATGGGACAGGCGCTCGTCCACGGCGCGAAGATCCTCCAGGTCGACGGCAACTTCGACGACTGCCTGACCCTGGCCCGCAGCCTCTCGGACAACTACCCGGTCGCGCTGGTCAATTCGGTCAACCCGGTCCGGATCGAGGGCCAGAAGACCGCCGCGTTCGAGATCGTCGACGCGCTCGGTGACGCCCCCGACATCCACGTCCTGCCGGTGGGCAACGCGGGCAACATCACGGCCTACTGGAAGGGCTACAAGGAGTACGCCGGGGACGCCGTCTCCACGCACGCTCCGCGCATGTGGGGCTTCCAGGCGTCCGGTTCCGCGCCGATCGTGCGCGGCGAGATCGTCAAGGACCCGGCGACCATCGCCACCGCGATCCGCATCGGCAACCCGGCGTCCTGGCAGTTCGCGCTGGACGCGCGCGACGAGTCGGGCGGCTTCATCGATGACGTGACGGACCGTCAGATCCTCTCGGCGTACCGCCTGCTGGCCTCCCAGGAGGGCGTCTTCGTCGAGCCCGCCTCGGCGGCGTCCGTGGCCGGTCTGCTCAAGGCCGCCGAAGAGGGCAAGGTCGACCCGGGTCAGAAGATCGTCTGCACCGTCACCGGCAACGGGCTCAAGGACCCCGACTGGGCCGTCGCCGGCGCTCCGCAGCCCGTCACCGTCCCGGTCGACGCGGTGGCCGCGGCCGAGAAGCTGGGCCTCGCGTAGGGTCTTTCGTTTGGATCAGACCGGATCAGGGAGCGGGGTCTGGTGCCGTGCATCGCAAGGCGGAGGAGGGAGTCATGGCGGAGCCATGCCGACTGACGACAACGCCGCGAGGTGCGGTGCCGGGGCACGCGAGCCCGGCATGATTCAAACGAGAGGCCCTAGGGCCCTCGCCGCAGCTCAACCGCCCTTCCGGGGGCGGAGAGCGCATGGGAGGTGTGCGACACGCATCGTGCGCCTCCTGTGCGCCCTATGTCGCCACAGAACCTTCCTTCGATAAGCTGTACCCGACCCGCTCCGCCGCATCCGCCGCGGTGCAGCAGCCGTCGTGACTGCCGGGCCCCCCGTCCCCCCGCGCAACGGCACCCCACGCACGTCGAAGTACCCTGCACCACATCCCCGCCGCCGTACAGGAAGAGTCGTCCAACCGATGGCCGGTCCCGCGTTCCGAGCCGCCGCCGTACGGGTGCGCGTCCCCGCAACCAGCGCCAATCTGGGCCCGGGTTTCGACGCCCTCGGCCTCTCGCTGGGGCTCTACGACGACGTCGTCGTCCGGGTCGCCGATTCCGGGCTGCACATCGACATCGCGGGTGAGGGCGCCGAGACGCTTCCCCGCGACGAGAACCACCTGCTCGTACGCTCGCTGCGCACGGCCTTCGACCTGCTCGGCGGACAGCCCCGCGGCCTGGAGATCGTCTGCGCGAACCGCATCCCGCACGGCCGCGGCCTCGGTTCTTCGTCCGCCGCCATCTGCGCCGGGATCGTCGCGGCCCGCGCCGTGACGACGGGCGGCGAGGCCCGTCTCGACGACGCCGCCCTGCTGGAGCTGGCCACCGAGATCGAGGGGCACCCCGACAACGTCGCGGCCTGTCTCCTCGGCGGATTCACGCTCGCCTGGATGGACGGCGGAGCCGCCAGGGCGATCCGGATGGACCCCGCCGCCTCCGTCGTGCCGGTGGTCTTCGTGCCCGCCACCCCGGTGCTCACCGAGACCGCCCGCGGCCTGCTGCCGCGCACCGTCCCCCATGTGGACGCCGCGGCCAACGCCGGTCGCGCCGCCCTGCTCGTCGAGGCCCTGACCCGGCGCCCCGAGCTGCTCCTCGCGGCGACCGAGGACCGGATCCACCAGGAGTACCGGGGTCCCGCGATGCCGCAGACCGTCGACCTGGTGAACCGGCTGCGCGCCGACGGCGTCCCCGCCGTCATCTCCGGTGCGGGACCCACGGTGCTCGCGCTGGCGGACGAGGGTTCCGCCGACAAGGTCGCCCGGCTGGCGGGCGAGGGATGGGCCGCGAACCGGCTCGCTCTCGACGCCGCGGGTGCGAGCGTGTTGCCGCTCGCCGCGTAATCGCACGTGATTGCCGGTGCATGAGAGGGGGAATGTTTGTTGGAGCCGGTAGTGTTAACCTCAAGTCAGCAATCGACGTCTTCGTGGCGCGTTGCTTCGTGTCCCCCTCCGGGACCACCACTCTTCCGGGAGCCTCCCCGACTGCCTGAGCAGCCCGCCTGAGCTTTCGAGCACGCTCCGGAACCGGCACGACACCCTCTTGCTCGTCCAGGAGTGGGCCGAGCAGGGGGATCTCGCGCCGGAACCCCGCACATTCGTCTCTCCGCCGTACCCGGCGGACCACCGCCCCGGCACGGTCCGCGATCGACACGATCAACAGACCGCAGTCGGACAGCACAACCGGTCGCCGAGCCAGAAGGCCGACGTCCGCTCCAGGGAAGGACCCTTCGTGAGCGACACCACCGATCTGATGGGCGTGACTGCCGACAAGAGCGTCGACAGCTCCGTGCCCGCCGAAGGTGCTGCCACTGGCACCACCGCACGGCGCCGCCGCTCCGGCACCGGCCTCGAGGGCATGGTCCTGGCCGAGCTGCAGCAGGTCGCGTCCGGCCTCGGCATCAGGGGGACTGCGCGGATGCGCAAGAGCCAGCTGATCGAGGTCATCAAGGAGGCGCAGGCCGGAGGATCCTCCGCGCCCGCCCCCAAGGCCGCCGCATCCGCCGGTACGGACACCGGGAGCAAGCCGAAGCGGCGTGCCACGTCCAAGACGCGCACCGGTGACGAGAGCGCTGCCGCCCCGGCCGCCGACAAGGCCGACGCCCAGCAGCAGATCGACATCCCCGGTCAGCCGGCCAGTGACGAACAGCCGACGGGCGAGCGCCGCCGTCGCCGGGCGACCGCGCAGGCGGGCAGCCCCGACACCAAGTCCGAGCCCAAGGCGGAGCCCAAGGCCGAGTCCAAGGCGCAGGCCGAGCCCAAGGCGGAGAGCCGTCAGGACCGCGGCGACGAGCGCGCCGAGGCGAAGGGCGAGGGCAAGGCCGAGTCCGCCGTCGACACGGCCGAGGGCCGGCGCGGCGACCGCCAGGACGGCCGCCGTGACCGCGGTGACCGCCAGGACCGCGGTGACCGCCGCGACCGCCAGCGCGACCGCCGGGGCAAGGGCGACGACCAGGGCCAGCAGGGCGGCGGACGCCGTCAGGGCCAGCAGGGCGGTGGCCAGAACCAGGGCCAGGGCCAGGGCCAGCAGGGCGGCGGTGGCCAGCAGGACGACGGTTACGACGACGAGGGCGGCCGGCGCGGACGCCGGGGCCGCTACCGCGACCGCCGTGGCCGTCGCGGCCGCGACGACTTCGCGACCGACGTGCAGGTCGCCGACGACGACGTCCTGATCCCCGTCGCGGGCATCCTCGACATCCTCGACAACTACGCGTTCATCCGGACCTCCGGCTACCTGCCGGGACCGAACGACGTGTACGTCTCGCTCGCCCAGGTCCGCAAGAACGGCCTGCGCAAGGGTGACCACGTCACCGGTGCGGTGCGCCAGCCCAAGGACGGCGAGCGCCGCGAGAAGTTCAACGCGCTGGTCCGTCTCGACTCCGTCAACGGCATGGCGCCGGAGACCGGCCGAGGCCGTCCGGAGTTCCAGAAGCTGACCCCGCTGTACCCGCAGGACCGGCTCCGTCTGGAGACCGACTCCAACGTCCTGACCACCCGGATCATCGACCTGGTCGCACCGATCGGCAAGGGCCAGCGAGGCCTGATCGTGGCCCCGCCGAAGACCGGTAAGACCATGATCCTCCAGGCCATCGCCAACGCGATCACGGTCAACAGCCCCGAGTGCCACCTGATGGTCGTCCTGGTCGACGAGCGTCCGGAAGAGGTCACCGACATGCAGCGGTCGGTGAAGGGCGAGGTCATCTCCTCGACCTTCGACCGTCCCGCCGAGGACCACACCACGGTCGCCGAGCTCGCCATCGAGCGCGCGAAGCGCCTCGTGGAGCTCGGCCACGACGTGGTGGTCCTGCTGGACTCGATCACCCGCCTGGGCCGTGCGTACAACCTGGCGGCTCCGGCCTCCGGCCGCATCCTGTCCGGTGGTGTCGACTCGACCGCGCTGTACCCGCCGAAGCGCTTCTTCGGCGCGGCGCGCAACATCGAGGACGGCGGCTCGCTGACCATCCTGGCCACCGCGCTCGTCGAGACCGGCTCGCGCATGGACGAGGTGATCTTCGAGGAGTTCAAGGGCACCGGCAACATGGAGCTCAAGCTCGACCGGAAGCTCTCGGACAAGCGCATCTTCCCGGCGGTGGACGTCGACGCGTCCAGCACCCGTAAGGAAGAGATCCTGCTCGGCACCGACGAGCTGGCCGTCGTCTGGAAGCTGCGCCGGGTGCTCCACGCGCTCGACCAGCAGCAGGCGATCGAGCTTCTGCTGGACCGCATGAAGAAGACGCAGTCCAACGCGGAGTTCCTGCTCCAGATCCAGAAGACGACGCCGGGCAACGGAAACGGCAACGACTGACGTCGCCGCGTCGCAGCTCCACAACAGATGCCCCGTCACCTCGTGACGGGGCATCTGTCATGTATCCACACCCGCCGGTTGACGGGGGCCGCCCCGGGCGCCGGGGGTGGGGGCGGTCCTCTCCGGCAGTCCCGGCACGCCGGCCGTCCCTGCGACGGGAGCGGCGACCGCCACTCGCCGGGACGCCCCGGGGAGCCCCGGCGCCGGCAGGCGGTGGGACCTGGGCGGGGTGCGATCTTTGCCACATGCACCGGGTTCCGCACCGGCTGGAGCAGCCATGAACCGTCGGGACGAAACCCCAGGTGAGCGCCTGATTTCCGGCCCTTGCGCCCGCTTTTTCCGATGCCCCTGTCGTCCGACGGGGGCATCGGCCGCCTGTGCGAGGCTTCTCGCTGCTCCGTCGTCCCACCGAGCGACGCCGGACCGCGCCCGTGCACCACGGCAGGGGGTAACAGCGAGAAGCGAAAGAGGGACCGCATGAGCGAGCAGAGCAGGAGCGCCGGCCGAATACGCGGCACCGGCAGCCGCCGGAGGAAGCCGTCCCCGGGCCGCCGGGCGAAGAGGATCGCGCTGTGGGGCGTCGCCGCCCTGGTGGTCGTCGGAGGATCCGGGCTCGGTTACGCCTACTACACGCTCAACGGCAACCTGAAGGGCGTCGACATCGACGCCGCCCTGGGAACCGAGCGCCCCGACGACGTGGACAACGGGTCGCAGGACATCCTGGTGCTGGGATCGGACTCCCGGTCCGGCGCCAACGCGGAGTACGGCGCCGACGAGGGCTCCGCGCGTGCGGACACCGCGATGATCGTCCACGTCAACGAGGGACACACCTCCGCGAGCGTGGTCTCCGTCCCGCGGGACACCCTGGTCGACCGCCCCGCCTGCACGAGCGACACGACCGGTCAGCAGGTCGCCGCCGAGCACGAGACGATGTTCAACTCCGCCTACCAGGTCGGCGGACCCGCCTGCGCGGTGAAGACCGTCGAGTCGATGTCGGGCATCCGCATGGACCACTACGTCGAGGTCGACTTCACCGGGTTCAAGAAGCTCGTCGACGAGCTCGGCGGCGTCGACATCACCACCTCGCAGGCGATCGACGACCCCGACAGCCACCTCGCGCTGAAGCCCGGCCGTCACACCCTGAGCGGGGAGCAGTCGCTCGGCCTCGTCCGTACGCGCCACAGCGTCGGCGACGGCAGCGACCTCGGCCGCATCCAGCTCCAGCAGGCCTTCGTCAAGGCGCTGATGGACCAGGCGAAGAGCGTCGGGGTGTTCTCGGACCCCAAGACGCTCTTCGGACTCGCCGACACCGCCACCAAGGCCGTCACCACCGACTCCCAGCTGGCCTCCGTCAAGAAGCTCACCGGCTTCGCGAACGGGCTCAAGGGCCTCGGCTCGAAGAACATCGACATGGTCACGCTGCCCGTGGAGTACGACCCCGAGGACCCGAACCGGGTGCTGCCCCAGGAGAACGCCGACCGGAAGGTGTGGGCGGCCCTCAAGCAGGACAAGCCGATCCCCGCGTCCGCCACGGCGAAGTCGGCCGGAGACAAGGGCGGGGCCCGCACGGTCGTGCGGTGAACGGCACCTTCCGTCACCATTTGGTCGCGGAACGTTCCCCGTACGCGCGGGAATACACACGGCCGGGCCCTCGTTTTGGGAGATACGGCCGGTCCTGGCAGACTGGTACGTCGGCCCCGGTTCACGGACGCGCAATCCGCGCGAACGACCCGGAGCCCTCCCGAATCTAGGAGACACCTTGAAGCGCGACATTCACCCCGAGTACGTCGAGACGCAGGTCAGCTGCACCTGCGGTGCGTCGTTCACCACCCGGAGCACCCTTGAGGGCGGCGCGATCCGTGCCGACGTCTGCTCCGAGTGCCACCCGTTCTACACGGGCAAGCAGAAGATCCTCGACACCGGCGGCCGCGTGGCCCGCTTCGAGGCCCGCTTCGGCAAGGCTGCCGGCTCCGCCAGCAAGTAGCGAGCCACTGCGCCGGTTCCCGACGCCCTCCAACGGGGCGCCGGGACCGGCGTTTTTTCCGGCTGTGCGGCCGGGTGCGCCCTCCGGGGCGCTCCTCCACCGGCAGCACACCGTCCAGCAGGCCCGCAGACGTATGACGCAGAAACCAGGAGCCCGAAGATGTTCGAGGCGGTCGAGGAACTGATCGGCGAGCACGCCGATCTCGAGAAGAAGCTCGCCGACCCGTCGGTCCACGCCGACCAGGCCAACGCGCGCAAGCTCAACAAGCGCTACGCGGAGCTGACCCCGATCGTCTCCACCTACCGGTCCTGGAAGCAGACCGGCGACGACATCGAGACCGCCCGCGAATTCGCCGCCGACGACCCCGACTTCGCCGCCGAGGTCAAGGTCCTGGAGAAGCAGCGCGAGGAGATCACCGAGAAGCTCCGCCTTCTCCTGGTCCCGCGCGACCCCAGCGACGACAAGGACGTGCTCCTGGAGATCAAGGCGGGCGCGGGCGGCGACGAGTCGGCCCTCTTCGCCGGCGATCTGCTGCGCATGTATCTGCGCTACGCCGAGCGCATCGGCTGGAAGACCGAGATCATCGACTCCACCGAGTCCGAGCTCGGCGGCTACAAGGACGTCCAGGTCGCCGTGAAGACCAAGGGCGGCAACGGCGCCACCGAGCCCGGCCAGGGCGTCTGGGCCCGGATGAAGTACGAGGGCGGCGTGCACCGCGTGCAGCGCGTGCCCTCCACCGAGTCGCAGGGCCGCATCCACACCTCCGCCGCCGGCGTGCTCGTCACGCCCGAGGCGGAGGAGGTCGACGTCGAGATCCACGCCAACGACCTCCGCATCGACGTCTACCGCTCCTCGGGCCCCGGCGGCCAGTCCGTCAACACGACGGACTCCGCCGTCCGCATCACGCACCTGCCCACCGGTGTCGTCGCCTCCTGCCAGAACGAGAAGAGCCAGCTCCAGAACAAGGAGCAGGCCATGCGCATCCTGCGGTCCCGGCTGCTGGCCGCCGCCCAGGAGGCCGCCGAGCAGGAAGCCTCCGACGTACGCCGCAGCCAGGTGCGCACCGTGGACCGCTCCGAGAAGATCCGGACGTACAACTTCCCGGAAAACCGGATCTCGGACCACCGCGTCGGCTTCAAGGCGTACAACTTGGACCAGGTGCTCGACGGCGACCTCGACGCCGTCATCCAGGCCTGCGTCGACGCCGACTCCGCCGCCAAGCTCGCCGCCGCGTAGGCAGTGAGCGCCACCGCCCCGCCCCGCTCGTGAACCCGTACGGAGAACCGCGATGAACCTGCTGCTCGCCGAGGTGGCCCAGGCCACCCAGCGGCTGGCCGACGCCGGTGTCCCCTCACCGCGATTCGACGCCGAGGAACTCGCCGCGTTCGTGCACGGCGTCAAGCGGGGCGAGCTGCACCATGTGCCGGACGCCGACTTCGACGCCCGCTACTGGGAGACGATCGCCCGCCGCGAGGCCCGCGAGCCGCTCCAGCACATCACCGGCCGCGCCTTCTTCCGCTACCTGGAACTCCAGGTGGGCCCCGGAGTCTTCGTCCCGCGCCCGGAGACCGAGTCGGTCGTCGGCTGGGCGATAGACGCGGTCCGCGCGATGGACGTGGTCGAACCGCTGATCGTCGACCTCTGCACCGGATCGGGCGCCATCGCGCTCGCCATGGCCCAGGAGGTGCCGCGCTCGCGCGTGCACGGCGTGGAGCTGTCCGAGGACGCCCTGAGGTGGACCCGGAAGAACGCCGAGGGGTCCAGGGTCACCATCCACCGGGGAGACGCTCTGAGCGCCCTTCCCGAGCTCGACGGACAGGTCGACCTGGTCATCTCCAACCCTCCGTACATCCCGCTCACCGAGTGGGAGTACGTGGCGCCCGAGGCCCGCGACCACGACCCGCAGATGGCGCTCTTCTCCGGCGAGGACGGCCTCGACACCATCCGCGGTATCGAGCGCACCGCGCACCGCCTGCTCCGCCCCGGCGGGCTCGTCGTCATCGAGCACGCCGACACCCAGGGTGGCCAGGTGCCGTGGATCTTCACCGAGGAGCGGGGCTGGGCCGACGCGGCCGACCACCCCGACCTGAACAACCGGCCCCGGTTCGCGACGGCCCGCAAGGCCATGCCGTGACCACCGGGACACCGGCACCGCACGAACCCCACCCCACAGACCCGTACACGTCCGAGGAGGCCGGCTGATGGCACGGCGATACGACTGCAACGACGCGACCGACCGTACGACCGGCCTGCGTGAGGCCGCGTCCGCCGTCCGCCGCGGCGAACTGGTCGTGCTGCCCACCGACACGGTGTACGGGATCGGTGCGGACGCCTTCAGCTCGGAGGGCGTCGCCGACCTGCTCGACGCCAAGGGCCGCGGCCGCAACATGCCGACCCCTGTCCTGATCGGCTCCCCGAACACCCTGCACGGCCTGGTCACCGACTTCTCCGAGCAGGCCTGGGAGCTCGTCGACGCGTTCTGGCCCGGCGCCCTCACACTCGTCGCCAAGCACCAGCCGTCCCTCCAGTGGGACCTCGGCGACACCCGCGGCACCGTCGCCGTACGGATGCCCCTGCACCCGGTGGCCATCGAGCTCCTCACGGAGGTCGGCCCGATGGCCGTCTCCAGCGCCAACCTCACCGGACACCCCTCGCCCGAGGACTGCGACGCCGCCCAGGGGATGCTCGGCGACAGCGTCTCCGTGTACCTCGACGGCGGTCCCACCCCCGGGATCGTCCCGTCCTCCATCGTCGACGTCACCGGCAAGATCCCGGTGCTGCTGCGGGCGGGCGCGCTCTCGGTCGAGGAACTCCGCAAGGTGGTACCCGACCTCGAGGTGGCCAATTGACCGCCCCTGAGGGGCGTGGCATAACGGGGCGGCACGACACCTTCCGCATCCTCCACGTCAGCACCGGCAACGTCTGCCGCTCGCCCATCACCGAGCGGCTGACCCGCCATGCCCTCGTGGACCGCCTCGGTGACCCGCTCAGCGGCGGCCTCATCGTGGAGAGCGCGGGCACCTGGGGGCACGAAGGCGCGCCCATGGAGGCCAACGCCGAGGTCGTCCTCGCCGACTTCGGCGCCGACGCCACCGGTTTCGTCGGGCGTGAGCTCCTGGACGAGCACGTGATCCGCGCCGACCTGGTGCTGACCGCCACCCGGGACCACCGCGCCCAGGTGATCTCCATGGGGCACTCGGCGGGCCTGCGTACCTTCACGCTCAAGGAGTTCACCCGGCTGGTGCGGGCCATAGACCCCGCGACGCTGCCGGACGCCCGCGAGGAGGGCGTCGTCGAGCGCGCCCGCGCGCTGGTGCGCGCCGCGGCGGCCCTGCGCGGCTGGCTGCTGGCCCCCACCGCGGAGGCCGACGAGGTCTACGACCCGTACGGCGCCCCGATCACCTTCTTCCGTTCCATCGGTGACGAGATCAGCCAGGCCCTCGATCCCGTCATGACGGCCCTCACCGGGGTACGCGCCCCGCACTGAGCCGCAGCCGGCCCACGCGCCCCCGCACGGGGTGCGCCGACCGGCGTAGAGGGGCGCCCGGCAGCGGGCAGGCGGCGCGGGGCGGGCCTACATTGGATCTGACGCCACGCACCCCCCTCCTCCAGGCCCGGAGCCCTCGATGCCGGTCACCACTCCAGCCGCACGCGCCGCCGCGCCCTCGCCGGACACCGCCCTGCCGCAGGACTTCGGCGCCCTGCTCCGCCAGGACCCGGAGATCGGCTCCATCCTGTTGGCCGAGACCGGGCGGCAGTCGAGCACCCTCCAGCTCATCGCCGCCGAGAACTTCACCTCGCCCGCGGTCCTCGCCGCCCTCGGCTCCCCGCTCGCCAACAAGTACGCCGAGGGCTACCCCGGCGCCCGCCACCACGGCGGCTGCGAACAGGCCGACGCCGCGGAACGCATCGCGGTGCGGCGGGCCACGGAGCTCTTCGGCGCCGAGCACGCCAACGTCCAGCCGCACTCCGGATCGTCGGCCGTCCTCGCCGCCTACGCCGCGCTGCTGCGCCCCGGCGACACGGTGCTGGCCATGGGGCTCCCGTACGGCGGACATCTCACCCACGGCGCTCCGGGCAACTTCTCCGGACGCTGGTTCGAGTTCGTCGGTTACGGCGTCGACCCGGACAGCGGGCTCATCGACTACGCACAGGTGCGCGCCCTGGCCAGGGCGCGGCGCCCCAAGGCGATCGTCTGCGGGTCGATCTCGTACCCCCGGCATCCCGACTACGAGCGGTTCCGGGACATCGCCGACGAGGTGGGGTGCTATCTGATCGCGGACGCCGCCCATCCGATGGGGCTGATCGCCGGGGGAGCGGCGCCCAGCCCGGTGCCGTACGCGGACGTGGTGTGCGCGACGACGCACAAGGTGCTGCGCGGCCCGCGCGGCGGCATGATCCTCTGCGGCGTCGAGCTCTCGGAGCGGATCGACCGGGCGGTGTTCCCCTTCACCCAGGGCGGCGCCCAGATGCACACGGTCGCGGCGAAGGCCGTCGCGTTCGGGGAGGCGGCCACCCCGGCGTACGCGGTGTACGCCCACCGGGTGGTCGCCCACGCCCGTGTCCTGGCGGCCGCCCTGGAGTCCGAGGGCTTCGAGATCACCACGGGCGGGACGGACACCCACATCGTCGTCGCGGACCCCGGCCCGCTGGGCGTCGACGGCCGCACCGCCCGCGAGCGGCTCATGGCCGCCGGGATGGTCCTGGACACCTGCGCCCTGCCGTACGGGGACGCGCGCGGGATCCGGCTGGGCACCGCGGCCGTCACCACCCAGGGCATGGACGAGGACGACATGGCGCGGATCGCCGAGCTGTTCGGCGCGGCCGTGCGCCAGGAGGGCGATCCGGGTCCGCTGCGGGCCGAGGTCCGCGGACTCGCCGAGCGCAATCCGCCGTATCCGGGGTAGGCGGTGTGAACCACATATGCGCAACCGACAACCCGTGGCTCGGCGTCCTTGCTCAGGAGACTAGGGTGTGGGGCTGAGATGGCCGGCGAATTCTGTGGGGCAGCCCGTGCGTGATTACCTGCTGACGCTCTGTGTCACGGCAGCGGTGACCTATCTGCTGACCGGGCCGGTGCGGAAGTTCGCCATCGCGATCGGGGCGATGCCCGCGATCCGGGCGCGTGACGTACACCGGGAACCGACACCTCGGCTCGGTGGCATCGCCATGTTCGGCGGACTGTGCGCGGGGCTGATCGTCGCCGACCACCTGTTCAACCTGAACGGTGTCTTCGAACTCTCCAACGAGCCCAGGGCGCTGCTCTCCGGCGCCGCCCTGATCTGGCTGATCGGCGTCCTGGACGACAAGTTCGAGCTCGACGCCCTGATCAAGCTCGGCGGGCAGATGATCGCCGCCGCGGTCATGGTCATCCAGGGTCTGACGATCCTGTGGCTGCCCATCCCCGGCGTCGGCACCGTCGCGCTGACCCAGTGGCAGGGCACGCTGCTCACGGTCGCCCTGGTCGTGATCACCATCAACGCGGTCAACTTCGTCGACGGTCTGGACGGCCTCGCGGCCGGCATGGTCTGCATCGCGTCCGCGGCGTTCTTCCTCTACACCTACCGCCTCTGGTACGGGTACGGGATCGAGGCGGCCGCCCCCGCGACGCTCTTCGCCGCGATCCTGATGGGCATGTGCCTCGGCTTCCTGCCGCACAACATGCACCCCGCCCGGATCTTCATGGGTGACTCCGGCTCGATGCTGATCGGTCTCGTCCTGGCCTCCGGCGCGATCTCCGTCACCGGCCAGGTCGACCCCGACGCGATGAAGCTCTTCGAGGGCAGCGAGCGGCAGGCGACCCACGCGATGCTGCCGGTCTTCATCCCGCTGCTGCTGCCGCTCACGATCATCGCGATCCCGGCGGCCGACCTGATCCTCGCGATCGTGCGCCGCACCTGGAACGGCCAGTCGCCGTTCGCGGCCGACCGGGGCCACCTGCATCACCGGCTGCTGGAGATCGGCCACTCGCACAGCCGGTCCGTGCTGATCATGTACTTCTGGTCGGCGCTGATCGCCTTCGGCGCAGTCGGCTACTCCGTGCACTCCACGTCGCTCTGGATCGTCCTGGTCATCGTCGGGCTCAGCGCCGTCGGCCTGGTCCTGCTGCTCATGCCGCGCTTCACCCCGCGCGCCCCCCACTGGGCCGAGTCCTTCGTGCCGCCGCGCTACCGACGCCGCCGGCACGACGACGAGGGGGAGGCCGACCCCACCCCGGGCGCCCAACACGGGGCGGAGGGTTCGCAGATGGCCTCACCGGAGCCGGAACGGGCCTCGGTGGCCGTGGGTGTCTCCGGCGTCAACGGAGCGACCGCGATCGGCCCCCGTTCGCGCTTCACGGATCGGGATCGTGCCGACTCACCGCGTTGACCGGCCGGCCCAGAAGTCCCCATACCAGACAGTGCGCCGTGATGTTCTGCACACACGCGCGACGTAACCCTCATGTGTGACAGCTGGCACACTTTCTGAGTAAAGACCTCATCAAATAGTTTGTGATACCGTTCACGAAGCCCGGCGAGGAGGCCGAAGGACCCGAGTAGCACGGTCCTTTGGCCCGAAGCATCGACTCGGACCGGGCCTACGCTCGTCCCTGACGACCACTGACCACCCCCTGCAACGCGGAGTAACCGCCATGCCGTCCAACGACGCCCGGACTCTCCTCCACACCGCCGTGCCCACTGCCGCCGCCGGTGTCGTCACCGTTGCCGTCAGCGCTGCGCTCGCCGGCGGCAAGGGAGCGATCGGCGCAGCGGCCGGGACGCTGGTGGTGATCCTCTTCATGGGGATCGGACTCGGCGTTCTGCAGCGCACGGCCAAGTCCCTGCCGCACCTGTTCCAGTCCATGGGCCTGGTGCTGTACACGACCGAACTGCTGCTGCTCTTCGTCTTCGTCGCCGCGTTCAAGGACACGACGCTGTTCAACCCCCGTGCCTTCGCCGCCGCGGTGATGGTCGCCACGCTGGCCTGGGTCGCGGCGCAGATCCGTGTGCACATGAAGACAAAGATCCTTTACGTCGAGCCGGACTCGTCCGCGGGCAAGACGCCCGAGAACATGGGGTCTTCGACGTGAGGGGTAGGGCCGGGATAAGCGAGCGTTCGAGACCCTGCTATCGTCCGGTGCCAACTGCGGCACTGCGGGCGCGGGCATCAAAATCGGCGCCTGCTTCATCGCGAGGCGTAATGCCTGAGCCGCCCCCCATCCGTAACACCAGTCCAGTGCCGACCAGCGGCTGCTTGCCGCGCCGACACAACGAGGTTGCCGTACCTATGCGCCACGCTGAAGGAGCCCGCGGTGAGTGCTGACCCGACGACGGTGCTCGCCTTCGAGACCGACTGCCACATCTTCGACGGATGCGGCTTCCCGGCTCCTGGCCTGCACTCCTTTGTTTTCGAGCCGATGTTCACCGTTGGCGGCATCGAGATCAACAAGCCGATGCTGCTGGCGGTCCTGAGCACCGTTGTCGTCGTCGGCTTCTTCTGGGCGGCTTTCAACAAGCCGAAGCTGGTGCCCGGAAAGCTCCAGATGGTCGCCGAGGCGGGTTACGACTTCATCCGCACCGGTGTGGTGTACGAGACGCTCGGCAAGCGCGAGGGCAAGAAGTACGTGCCCCTCATGGTCTCGCTGTTCTTCTTCATCTGGATCATGAACCTCTGGGCGATCATTCCGCTCGCCCAGTTCCCGGTGGTCTCGGTCATCGGGTTCCCGGTGGCGCTGGCCGCGATCGTCTACATCCTCTGGGTCAGCCTGACCTTCAAGCGGCACGGCTTCGTCGGCGGCTGGAAGAACATCTCCGGCTACGACCCGTCGATCGGCCCGGCTCTTCCCTTCGTCATGCTCATCGAGATCATGTCGAACCTGCTGATCCGGCCGTTCACGCACGCGGTGCGACTGTTCGCCAACATGTTCGCCGGCCACGTGCTGCTGCTGATCTTCACCATCGCCAGCTGGTACCTGCTGAACGGCATCGGCATCGCCTACGCCGGTGTCTCGTTCGTGATGACCATCCTGATGACCGCCTTCGAGCTGTTCATCCAGGCGCTGCAGGCCTACGTGTTCGTCCTTCTGGCCTGCAACTACATTCAGGGTGCTCTCGCCAAGGAGCACTGAGCAGTCCAGCACCACCCCCGATAGTCGTCCGGTGGCCAACCCCCACCGGTTCTGAAAGAGAAGGAAGAAACGGCATGTCCGCTCTTGAGACCCTCGCCGCCGTCAACATCACGGGCAACCTCGGTTCCATCGGCTACGGCCTCGCCGCGATCGGCCCCGGCGTCGGCGTCGGCATCATCTTCGGTAACGGCACCCAGGCGCTGGCCCGCCAGCCCGAAGCTGCCGGCCTGATCCGTTCGAACCAGATCCTCGGCTTCGTCCTCTGTGAGGCGCTCGCCCTGATCGGTCTCGTCATGCCCTTCGTCTACCCGGTCGACTAAGTCGCGGCATTCCGACTGCCCGATGCGACGAAAGGCATTGATGTGAACGCCCTACAGCTGGCGGCCGAGGAAGAGATCCAGAACCCGCTGCTCCCGGCGATCCCCGAGATCGTCATCGGCCTGATCGCCTTTGTCATCGTCTTCGGTTTCCTCGCCAAGAAGCTCCTCCCGAACATCGAGAAGGTTCTGGAAGAGCGCCGCGAGGCGATCGAAGGCGGGATCGAGAAGGCCGACGCGGCCCAGACCGAGGCCCAGAGCGTTCTTGAGCAGTACAAGGCTCAGCTCGCCGAGGCACGCCACGAGGCCGCCCGTCTGCGCCAGGAGGCGCAGGAGCAGGGTGCCGTCATCATCCAGGAGATGAGGGCGGAGGGTCAGCGGCAGCGCGAGGAGATCATCGCGGCCGGCCACGCCCAGATCGAGGCCGACCGCAAGGCCGCGGCGTCCGCGCTGCGTCAGGACGTGGGCACCCTTGCCACCACCCTGGCCGGCAAGCTCGTCGGCGAGTCCCTCGAGGACCACGCCCGGCAGAGCGGCACCGTCGACCGTTTCCTCGACGAGCTCGAGGCGAAGGCCGAGGCCGTCCGATGAACGGAGCGAGCCGCGAGGCGCTGGCCTCCGCACGCGAGCGTCTCGACGCACTGACCGACTCCACGTCGGTCGACGCGGCGAAGCTCGCCGAGGAGCTGGCAGCCGTCACCGCGCTGCTCCACCGCGAGGTATCGCTGCGCCGGGTCCTCACCGACCCGTCGCAGGGCGGCGAGGCCAAGGCCGAGCTGGCCGGACGACTGCTGCGCGGTCAGGTGGGCGGCGAAGCCGTGGACCTGGTCTCCGGCATGGTCCGCTCCCGCTGGTCGCAGTCGCGTGACCTGGTGGACTCGGTCGAGGAACTGGCGAACACCGCGGACCTCACCGCGGCTCAGCGCGCCGGTGCGCTCGACGACGTCGAGGACGAGATCTTCCGGTTCGGCCGGATCGTCGGCTCCGACGTCGCGCTGCGCTCCGCCCTGACCGACCGGAAGGCCACGGCCTCGGCCAAGAGCGAGCTGCTCCGCAGCCTGCTCGGCGGCAAGGCCCAGCCCGTCACCGAGCGTGTGATCACGCGCCTCGTGACGCAGCCCCGAGGACGTAGCCTGGAAGCGGGACTCGAGTCCCTGTCCAGGCTCGCCGCGGAGCGCCGGGACCGCATGGTCGCCGTCGTCACCTCGGCGGTGCCGCTGTCCGATCGCCAGAAGCAGCGCCTCGGCGCCGCCCTGGCGAAGATCTACGGCCGGCAGATGCACCTGAACCTGGACGTGGACCCCGAGGTCCTCGGCGGGATCTCGGTGCGCGTCGGTGACGAGGTCATCAACGGCACGATCGCGGAGCGCCTCGAAGAGGTCACCCGCAGGATGGCCGGCTGACAGCGCGCAGCGCCCACACCGCACCAACTGAACGAGCAAGAATTGCGGCCCGGTTGGGCCGTGCAGAAATTGCAGAAGATTCCTGGGGGTCGCCCCCAGACCCCTTTGAGAAACTTCGGGCCCAACAAGGAGAGCAGGGAACCCCAGATGGCGGAGCTTACGATCCGGCCGGAGGAGATCCGGGACGCACTGGATAACTTTGTCCAGTCGTACCAGCCGGACGCGGCCTCGCGCGAGGAGGTCGGGACGGTCAGCGTTGCCGGCGACGGCATCGCGAAGGTGGAGGGTCTGCCCTCCGCCATGGCGAACGAGCTGCTGAAGTTCGAGGACGGCACCCTCGGTCTCGCCCTCAACCTCGAGGAGCGCGAGATCGGTGCGATCGTCCTCGGCGAGTTCAGCGGGATCGAGGAGGGCCAGCCGGTGCAGCGCACCGGTGAGGTGCTCTCCGTCGGCGTCGGCGAGGGCTACCTCGGCCGCGTCGTCGACCCGCTCGGCAACCCGATCGACGGTCTCGGCGAGATCGCGACCGAAGGCCGTCGCGCCCTCGAGCTGCAGGCCCCTGGCGTCATGGTCCGCAAGTCGGTGCACGAGCCGATGCAGACCGGCTACAAGGCCGTCGACGCCATGGTGCCGATCGGCCGCGGCCAGCGTCAGCTGATCATCGGCGACCGTCAGACGGGTAAGACCGCTCTGGCCGTCGACACGATCATCAACCAGCGCGACAACTGGCGCTCGGGCGACGTGAACAAGCAGGTGCGCTGCATCTACGTCGCCATCGGTCAGAAGGGCTCCACCATCGCCTCCGTGCGCGGTGCCCTCGAAGAGGCCGGCGCGCTGGAGTACACGACCATCGTCGCCGCCCCGGCGTCCGACCCGGCCGGCTTCAAGTACCTGGCGCCGTACACCGGCTCGGCCATCGGCCAGCACTGGATGTACGACGGCAAGCACGTCCTCATCATCTTCGACGACCTCTCGAAGCAGGCCGACGCCTACCGCGCCGTGTCGCTTCTGCTGCGCCGTCCGCCGGGCCGTGAGGCCTACCCGGGCGACGTCTTCTACCTGCACTCGCGTCTGCTGGAGCGCTGCGCCAAGCTCTCCGACGACATGGGCGCCGGTTCGATGACGGGCCTCCCGATCGTCGAGACCAAGGCGAACGACGTGTCGGCGTTCATCCCGACCAACGTCATCTCCATCACCGACGGCCAGTGCTTCCTGGAGTCCGACCTGTTCAACGCGGGTCAGCGTCCGGCGCTCAACGTCGGTATCTCGGTCTCCCGAGTCGGTGGTTCCGCCCAGCACAAGGCCATGAAGCAGGTCTCCGGCCGTCTCCGCGTGGACCTCGCCCAGTTCCGTGAGCTGGAGGCGTTCGCCGCCTTCGGTTCCGACCTGGACGCGGCCTCCAAGGCGTCGCTGGAGCGCGGTAAGCGCATGGTCGAGCTGCTGAAGCAGCCGCAGTACGCCCCGTTCCCGATGGAGGAGCAGGTCGTCTCCGTCTGGGCCGGCACCACGGGCAAGATGGACGACGTCCCGGTCGAGGACATCCGCCGCTTCGAGACCGAGCTGCTGGAGTTCCTGCGCCGCGAGCGCAAGGACCTCCTGACCAGCATCGCCGAGGGCGGCAAGATGTCCGACGACACGCTGCAGTCGATCGCCGACGCGATCGCCGCCTTCAAGCAGCAGTTCGAGACCTCGGACGGCAAGCTCCTGGGCGAGGGCTGATCGATGGGCGCTCAGCTTCGCGTTTACAAGCGCCGCATCCAAGCCGTCACCGCGACCAAGAAGATCACCAAGGCGATGGAGATGATCGCCGCCTCGCGCATCGTCAAGGCGCAGCGCAAGGTGGCGGCGTCGATGCCGTACGCGACCGAGCTCACCCGTGCGGTGACCGCGGTGGCGACCGGCTCGAACACCAACCATCCGCTCACCACCGAGGCCGAGGCTCCGGCCCGGGCGGCGGTCCTGCTCCTCACGAGCGACCGCGGTCTGGCCGGCGGCTACTCCTCCAACGCCATCAAGGCTGCGGAGCGGCTGAGGGAGCGGCTGGCGGCCGAGGGCAAGGAGGTCGACACGTACATCGTCGGCCGCAAGGGTGTCGCGTACTACGGCTTCCGTGAGCGCAAGGTCTCGGAGTCGTGGACCGGCTTCACCGACAGCCCCGAGTACTCGGACGCCAAGAAGATCGCCGAGCCCCTCATCGAGTCCATCCAGAAGGACACGGCCGAGGGTGGCGTCGACGAGCTGCACATCGTCTTCACGGAATTCGTGTCGATGATGACGCAGAACGCGGTCGACGGCCGGATGCTGCCGCTCTCGCTCGACCAGGTCGCGGAGGAGAGCACGGGGAAGGGCGAGATCCTTCCGCTGTTCGACTTCGAGCCGTCGGCGGAGGACGTCCTCGACGCCCTTCTGCCGCGCTACGTCGAGAGCCGCATCTACAACGCACTGCTGCAGGCCGCCGCTTCCGAGCACGCCGCCCGCCGCCGTGCGATGAAGTCGGCGACCGACAACGCCGGGGATCTGATCAAGAGCCTCTCCCGGCTTGCCAACGCGGCCCGCCAGGCCGAAATCACCCAGGAAATCAGCGAGATCGTCGGCGGTGCAGGTGCGCTGGCCGACGCGTCCGCGGGGAGTGACAAGTAATGACGACGACAGTTGAGACGGCCGCTGCCACGGGCCGCGTCGCCCGGGTCATCGGCCCGGTCGTCGACGTGGAGTTCCCCGTCGACGCGATGCCGGAGATCTACAACGCCCTGCACATCGACGTCGACGACCCGGCCGAGGCCGGCGCTCGTAAGACGCTGACCCTGGAAGTCGCCCAGCACCTGGGTGACGGCATGGTCCGCGCGATCTCGATGCAGCCGACCGACGGTGTGGTCCGCCAGGCCCCGGTGACCGACACGGGCGCGGGCATCACCGTCCCCGTCGGTGACATCACCAAGGGCAAGGTGTTCAACACCCTCGGTCAGATCCTGAACGAGCCGGAGGCCGAGGCGCAGATCACCGAGCGCTGGCCGATCCACCGCAAGGCTCCGGCCTTCGACCAGCTCGAGTCCAAGACCGAGATGTTCGAGACCGGCCTGAAGGTCGTCGACCTGCTGACCCCGTACGTCAAGGGCGGCAAGATCGGTCTGTTCGGTGGTGCGGGCGTCGGCAAGACGGTCCTCATCCAGGAAATGATCATGCGTGTGGCGAAGCTGCACGACGGTGTGTCGGTGTTCGCCGGTGTCGGCGAGCGCACCCGTGAGGGCAACGACCTCATCGACGAGATGACCGACTCGGGCGTCCTGGAGAAGACCGCGCTGGTCTTCGGCCAGATGGACGAGCCGCCGGGCACCCGTCTCCGGGTCGCGCTGTCCGCCCTGACCATGGCGGAGTACTTCCGCGATGTGCAGAAGCAGGACGTGCTGCTCTTCATCGACAACATCTTCCGCTTCACGCAGGCCGGCTCCGAGGTCTCCACGCTGCTCGGCCGCATGCCGTCCGCGGTGGGTTACCAGCCGACCCTGGCCGACGAGATGGGTGTGCTCCAGGAGCGCATCACCTCGACGCGTGGTCACTCGATCACCTCGATGCAGGCGATCTACGTCCCCGCGGACGACCTGACCGACCCGGCCCCGGCCACCACGTTCGCCCACCTCGACGCGACGACGGTTCTCTCCCGTCCGATCTCCGAGAAGGGCATCTACCCGGCCGTGGACCCGCTGGACTCCACGTCCCGCATCCTGGACCCGCGCTACATCGCGCAGGACCACTACGACACGGCCAGCCGTGTCAAGGGGATCCTGCAGAAGTACAAGGACCTCCAGGACATCATCGCGATCCTCGGTATCGACGAGCTGGGCGAGGAGGACAAGCTCGTCGTCCACCGTGCCCGTCGCGTCGAGCGCTTCCTGTCGCAGAACACCCACGCCGCCAAGCAGTTCACCGGCCTGGACGGTTCGGACGTCCCGCTCGACGAGTCGATCGCCGCGTTCAACGCGATCTGTGACGGGGAGTACGACCACTTCCCCGAGCAGGCGTTCTTCATGTGCGGTGGCATCGAGGACCTCAAGGCCAACGCCAAGGAGCTCGGCGTCTCCTGAGCCTCCGGCTCACCGAGGGGGGTGGGTGTGTCCCGCCCCCCTCACCACGCCCCGTAGAATTGACCCAACACCCGGCACGACCGCCGGGTGGTGACCCGAGGAGCCACCCTTGGCTGCTGAGCTGCATGTCGAGCTGGTCGCCGCGGACCGCAGTGTCTGGTCCGGCGAGGCCACCCTCGTTGTCGCACGTACCACGTCCGGCGACATCGGCGTCATGCCCGGTCACCAGCCGCTCCTGGGTGTGCTGGAATCGGGCCCCGTGACGATCCGTACGAGTGACGGCGCGACGGTTGTCGCCGCTGTGCACGGCGGTTTCATCTCGTTCGCGGACAACAAGCTCTCGCTGCTGGCTGAGATCGCCGAGCTTGCTGACGAGATCGACGTCCAGCGCGCCGAGCGTGCGCTGGAGCGCGCGAAGTCGGAGACGGACGCCGGTGCGGAGCGCCGCGCGGACGTGCGACTGCGTGCGGTGGCGGCGCACTGAGCGTCCCCACGAGGAGTTTTTGACTCAGCCGCGGCCCGAGCTGGAGAGATCCAGACCGTGTCGCGGCTGAGGCGATGCAGGTGCAGTCCGGTTCGGCCGGTTTCGGTATCCGTTACTCGACGTTGCGAGGAGGTCGGTGGAGATGGTCCTCGCTCTGTGGGTTGGCGGTCTGGTCGTCGTGCTGGTCGCGGTGGGTCTGTTCGTCTTCGGCCTCCGCAGGCGGCTGATCCAGCGCTCCGGCGGAACCTTCGACTGCAGTCTGCGCTGGGACGTGTCCGAGGAGCCGGATCCGTCCGGCAAGGGCTGGGTGTACGGGGTCGCCCGCTACAGCGGTGACCGTGTCGACTGGTTCCGGGTCTTCTCCTACTCGCCCCGCCCGCGCCGCGGTCTCGAGCGCTCCGCCATCGAGGTGGTCGCGCGCCGGCTGCCCGAGGGCGAGGAGGAGCTGGCGCTCCTGTCCGACTCCGTCGTGCTCGGCTGTCTCCACCGGGGGACGCGCCTGGAGCTGGCGATGAGTGAGGACGCCCTGACCGGCTTCCTCGCCTGGCTGGAGGCGGCACCGCCCGGCCAGCGAGTCAATGTGGCTTAGAGAAATGCGAAAACCGGGGAGACAGGGGGCGGACCTGTCTCCCCGGCGCTTTTTCGGGGTGCGACTGCCTCGGCGGGGTTAGTTGAGGCCGCTGTCCATCGCGCTCACGAGCTCACCGTTCGCGGTGTCACCGCTGAACTCCCAGAAGAACGCCCCGCCCAGCCCCTGGCTGTTCGCCCAGGCCATCTTGGACGTGATCGTCGCCGGGGTGTCGTAGCTCCACCAGTTGGTGCCGCAGTGGGCGTACGCCGTACCGGCGATCGTGCCGGTGGCGGGGCAGCTGTTCTTCAGGACCTTGTAGTCCTCGATGCCGGCCTCGTACGTCCCCGGGGCCGCCCCGGTCGCCGTTCCGCCGGGTGCCGCCTGGGTTACGCCGGTCCAGCCGCGGCCGTAGAAGCCGATGCCCAGCAGCAGTTTCTTCGCCGGGACGCCCTTGGCCTTCAGCTTGGCGATGGCGGCGGCGGAGTTGAAGCCCTCCTGCGGGATGCCGCTGTACGAGTTGAGCGGGGAGTGCGGGGCGGTCGGGCCCTTGGCCTCCCAGGCGCCGAAGAAGTCGTACGTCATGACGTTGTACCAGTCGAAGTACGCCGCGGCGCCCGCGTAGTCGGCGGCGTCGATCTTGCCGCCGGCCGAGCCGTCCGCGGTGATCGCGGCGGTGACCAGGTTGTTCGTGCCGAACTTCGTGCGCAGCGCCGAGGAGAGGTTCTTCAGCGCGGCGGGTCCGCTGGTGTCACAGGTGAGACCGCAGGCGTTGGGGTACTCCCAGTCGATGTCGATGCCGTCGAAGACATCGGCCCAGCGGGGGTCCTCGACCAAGTCGTAGCAGGACTGGGCGAACGCGGCCGGGTTCTGCGCGGCGGCACCGAAGCCGCCGGACCAGGTCCAGCCGCCGAAGGACCAGATGACCTTGATGTGCGGGTACTTCGCCTTGAGCTTGCGCAGCTGGTTGAAGTTGCCGCGCAGCGGCTGGTCCCAGGTGTCGGCGACGCCGTCGACCGACTGGTCGGCGGTGTAGGCCTTGTCGTAGTCGGCGTAGGCGTCACCGATGGTGCACTTGCCGCCCTGGACGTTGCCGAACGCGTAGTTGATGTGGGTGATCTTCTCGGCGGAGCCGGAGGTCACGAGGTTCTTGACGTGGTAGTTGCGCCCGTAGACGCCCCACTCGGTGAAGTAGCCGAGGTTGACCTTGTCGCCCGGGCCGGGGCCCGGGTCCGTGGTGCCGGTGGTGCGGACGGCGACCGATGCGCTGACCGGGCCGGTCTGGTCGGCGGTGTCACGCGCCTGCACCGTGTACGAGTAGTCGGTGCCCTTGGTGAGACCGGTGTCGGTGTACGTCGTCGTGGTCACCGTGGCGACCTTGGCGCCGTCGCGCAGGACGTCGTAGTTCTTGACGCCCTTGTCGTCGGTGGCGGCGCTCCAGCTGAGCTTCGCCGAGGTGTCGGTGATGTTGCTCGCGGTGGGGGTGCCGGGCTTGGACGGGGCGTTGTCTCCGGGGACGCTGCCGCCGTCACAGGAGGCGCCGTTGAGCTTGCAGCCGGTGGGGGAGCCACTGCCGGTGCCGTTGAAGCCGAAGCTGATGCTGGCGCCCGGGGCGACCGTGCCGTTCCAGCCGAGGTTCTTGGCGGTCCAGTGGGTTCCGGAGCTCGTGACGGAGGCGTCCCAGGCGGAGCCGACCGCGGTGCCGGAGGGGAAGTCCCACTCGATCGTCCAGGAGGAGAGGGCGGTGGTGCCGGTGTTCTTGACCGTCCACTGGCCCTCGAAGCCGGTGCCCCAGTCGGACTTCTTGACGTACGTGGCGGTCGCGGAGGTGGCGGCCTCGGCGGGGGAGGCCAGGCCGACCATGGCGGCGAGGGGAAGCAGGAGCGCGGTGAGGGCCGCGACGGTCTTCGACCTGGTGGTCGTGGAGCCTGTGCGTCTCCATCTGAGACGGGTGAGGCGTACGGGGGTGTCAGTGCTCAACGGTGCTCCTCGGGTGAGGTCCGGCAAACGGGATGGTCCGTCAAACCCTGCGTCGCCCTGAGCCCGCTTTGTCATGGCGTACTCACCGCAGCGTGTGTCCGGTGAGATTAGGAAGGTCTGGACCAATCGTCAAGAGGTCCAGACCAAAGTTCCTCGTCAGGGATCAGATACCCAACTCCTGCGCCAGCACCGCCGCTTGCACCCTGCTCCGGAGCTCAAGCTTCCCCAGCAGCCTGCTGACGTGCGTCTTCACCGTCGCCTCCGCCATCTGGAGCCGCCCCGCGATCTCCGCGTTCGACAGCCCCTCCCCGAGACAGCCCAGCACCTCCCGCTCCCGGCGCGTCAGCGGGGCGAGCACCTCGCTCCCCGGCCCGTCCGCCCTGCGCGGGGCGGTGGCCCCGGCGAACTCCGCGATCAGCCGCCGTGTGACCGCCGGGGCGATCAGGCCCTCCCCGCGCGCCACCGTGCGCACCGCGTCGAGCAGGTCCTTCGCGTCGGTGTTCTTGAGCAGGAAGCCCGACGCGCCCGCGCGCAGCGCGCCGAAGACGTATTCGTCCAGGTCGAAGGTGGTCAGAACCAACACGTCCGCCAGCCGCTCGCCCACCACCTGCCGCGTCGCGGACACACCGTCCAGGCGGGGCATCTGGAGATCCATCAGCACCAGATCCGGCCGGAGTCCACGGGCCAGGCGCACGGCCTCCTCCCCGTCGGCCGCCTCGCCCACCACCTCGATGTCCGGCGCGCTGCCCAGGATGAGCACCAGCCCCGCACGCACCGCCGACTGGTCCTCCGCGACCAGCACCCGGATCGTCATGTGCGGTACGTCCTTTCCTCGACGGGCAGTTCGGCCCGCACCAGCCAGATCTTCGTGCCGTCGTCCAGGGCTTCCGGCCCCGCCCCGATACTCCCGCCCAACAGCGCCACCCGTTCCCGCATCCCCACCAGACCGGCCCCCGAACCGGGCGCGCGCGGTCCCGGCCGATCGCCCAGCACGCTGCTCACCTCGACCGTCAGCACCTCGCGCGACCGCTCCAGCCGGACCGCCACCGGCCCGGGCGCCGCATGCTTCAACGCGTTCGTCAGGGACTCCTGCACGATGCGGTACGCCGCGAGCTCCACCGGTGCGGGCAGCGGCCCGGACTCCTCGCGGGCGTCGTCCAGGGTGACGGTGAGTCCGCTGGACGCGGAGTTCGCGCCCGCCTGCCCGACGAGGACGTCCAGGGAGGCGAGGGTGGGGGCCGCGCTCGGCGGCCCGGCGGCGCCGCTCTCCCTCAGCAGCCCGATCAGCCGCCGCATCTCGGCCAGCCCGTCGACACTGTTCTGCCGGATCACCCCCAGGGCCTCGCGGGAGGTGCCCGGGTCGTCGATGGAGAGCGCCGCGGTGGAGTGGATGGCGATCGCGGAGAGATGGTTGGCGACCATGTCGTGCAGCTCGCGCGCCATCCGGGAACGCTCGGCGGTCACCGCCTGCACCCGGTCCATCTCCGCGAGCAGCGCGGTCTGGTCGGCGCGCAGCCGGGCAGCCTCCGCGGCGTCCCGGTGGTTGCGCACGGCGGCGCCGGTGAGGGCCGGGCCGAAGGAGACCATGCCGACGACGATCCCGATGAGTACGGCGTCCGCCGAGGGGGCCCAGGCGATGAAGCCGACCGTCGTGGCGACCGTGACGAGCAGGGTGATCACCGGAATGCGGCGTGAGGCGGCGGGCCTGGAGTACAGCACCGCCGCGTACACGAGGTCCGTGAACAGCAGCAGGGTCGCGAGGCTCCCCACCGTGAACTGGTCGGCCACCAGGGCGAGGGTGCCGACCGCCAGAGCGGTGAGCGGGGCGCTGCGCCGTAGCAGTTCGAGGCCCGACATCACCACGAGCGGCAGCAGGGACACCCAGGGGGCGTCGAAGAGCCGGCCGTTCTGGATGTGGACACCGATCAGCCACAGGATCACACCGCCGGACAGCCCGGTGACCGCGAGCAGGACGTCGTCGCGATGCGGGCGCGCAAGGGAGAACACCCGCTCATCCAACACGGCTCGGGCCCGCACCACGTCCGTACGCGGGGTGAGGCGTGGGTACATCGAAGGATGCAGTCACGTTTCGTCACTGCCGACGACGATCCGGCGCCGTACGGAAGGGAGCCTGGAGGGGACGGAAGGGGAAGTGCCGTGATCGTCACACTGATCGTGCTCTGCGAGGTCGGATTCTGGGTGCTGCTGGCCGCCGGACTCGCGCTGCGGTACGTCGCGCGGAAGCCGCGGCTGGGCGCCGCCGTCCTGCTGTGCGAGCCCCTGCTGGAGGTCGTCCTGCTGGTGGTGACGGCGATCGACCTGAAGAACGGGGCGGAGCCGGGCATGAGGCACGGCCTGGCCGCCGTCTACATCGGCTTCACCGTGGGGCTCGGCCACTCGACCATCAAGTGGGTCGACGCCAGGGTCGCCCACCGCTTCGCGGGCGGCCCGCCGCCGGTGAAGCCCCCGAAGTACGGGATGGCGCGGGCCGCCCACGAGTGGCGCACCGCGGCCCGCTGGACCGTGGCCGCGGGAACGGCCATGGCCCTGCTCCAGGCGGCGATCTGGTACGTCGGCGGGGACGGCGACACCGGCTCGCTGGAGGCGTGGCAGCAGAAGATGCTCTGGGTGATCGGGATCAACCTGGTCATCGCCGTCGGCTACACGGTGTGGCCCAAGCAGGAGCCCAGGGACCGGGTGGGGGCGGGCCGCTGATCAGCGCTCGCCGCCCGGCACCCAGAGCACGTCGCCGACCTCCTTGTTCGCCGTCCTGGCGAGGATGAACAGGAGGTCGGAGAGGCGGTTCAGATACGTCGCCGTCAGCGCGTTCATCACCTCGCCGTGCACCTCCAGCGCCGCCCAGGTGGACCGCTCCGCCCGCCGGACGACCGTGCAGGCTTGGTGCAGCAGGGCCGCCCCGGGGGTCCCGCCCGGGAGGATGAAGCTGCGGAGCTTCTCCAGTTCCTCCAGGAAGGTGTCGCAGTCCGCCTCCAGCTTGTCGATGTAGGACTGTTCCACCCGCAGCGGCGGGTACTCCGGGTTCTCCACCACCGGTGTGGACAGGTCCGCGCCCACGTCGAACAGGTCGTTCTGCACCCGGACGAGGACCTTCACGACGTCCTCGGAGAGGTTCCCGAGCGCGACCGCCGTACCGATGACAGCGTTGGCCTCGTTGGCGTCGGCGTAGGCCGAGATCCGCAGATCGGTCTTGGCGGTCCGGCTCATGTCGCCGAGGGCGGTGGTGCCCTTGTCGCCGGTACGGGTGTAGATGCGCGTCAGATTGACCATGGGGCCAGAGTAGTTACGCTCCGGCTCCGCGGAAGACACGCGTGCCGACCGTCACAGCCAGAAGGGCGAACCCGAGCGCGACCAGCACCCCGTACAGCATGTGTGCCGTGGCGTACGAGCCGACGTACGCGTCCCGCACCGCGTCCACCAGGTAGCGGAACGGCGTGAAGTGCGAGAGGACGTCCAGCCAGGTGGGGCCGAGCGTCATCGGCAGCATCAGGCCGGAGAGCAGCATGGCCGGCATGGTCAGCGAGTTGATCACCGGCCCGAACTCCTGCGGCGTACGCACCTTCATGGCCAGGGCGTACGACAGCGAGGCCAGCGAGACGGTCAGCAGGCCCACGAACGCGAAGCCGACGAGCACCCCGGCCAGCGGCGCGCGCAACCCCATGACCAGCGCGGCGAGCACCAGCAGCACGGCCTGGAACATGAACAGCAGGGCGTCCCGAAGGACCCGCCCCAGCAGGAGGGCCAGCCGGCTGACGGGGGTCACCCGCATGCGCTCGACCACCCCCGTCGACTTCTCGATGATGATCGAGAAACCCGCGAACGAGGCTCCGAAAAGCCCCAGTTGGAGCAGCAGCCCGGGCACCAGGACCTGCCAGGAGTCACCCGTGGAGCCGAGCGGGAGACCCGTGAGCAGCGGGCCGAAGAAGAGCAGGTAGAGCAGCGGCATCAGGATTCCGAAGAAGATCTGGAACCGGGAGCGCAGGGTCTGCCGGACGTACCGGCCGAAGATCAGTGACGTGTCGTGGAGAAGCATGGGGCGTCCTGTACGGCGATGGGGGCGGCCTCGGCGGCGGCCGGGGCCCGCCCGGTGATCGCGAGGAAGGTCTCGTGGAGCGAGGCGTCGGGCGAGCCGGCGTGCTCGGTCTTCAGCGCGGCCGGCGCGCCCTCGGCGACGACCAGGCCGCCGTCGATGACGACCAGCCGGTCGGCGAGGGCGTCGGCCTCGTCGAGGTAGTGGGTGGTGAGCACGACGGTCGTGCCGAAGTCGTCCCGCAGGCCCCGGACCAGGTCCCACAGGTCCTCCCGGCTGCCCGGATCGAGCCCGGTGGTCGGCTCGTCGAGGAAGAGCACCGCGGGGCGGTGGGTGAGGCCCATCGCGATGTCGAGGCGGCGGCGCTGGCCGCCGGAGAGCGCGGCCGTCCTGCGGTCGAGCAGGCCGCCGAGGCCGAGGCGGGCCGCCAGCTCCGCCGTGCGCGCGATCGCGTCGGCCTTGCCCAGCCGGTAGAGCCGCCCCTGGGTGACCAGCTCCTCCCGCACGGTGACGTGCGGGTCCACCCCTCCGGACTGGGCGACGTAACCGCACTTCTCCCGGACGCCCGCAGGATCCGCCGTCAGGTCGCGGCCGGCGACCGTGGCGGCGCCGCCGGTCGGGGTGAGCAGCGTGGTGAGCATCCGCAGGGTGGTGGTCTTGCCGGCGCCGTTGGGCCCGAGGAGGCCCACGATCTCGCCGGGCATGACGGCCAGGTCGACCGAGCGCACGGCGTGGACCGGCCCCGCCTTGGTCGTGAAGGTCCGGGCGAGCCCGGACGTGCTGATGATTGGCATAGCGACCACAAAAACAGAGTGACTTAAAAATTGCAATCCCTCCAAAGTTTCAGGGACACCACGCGCTCCGTAGGATGGGGCCATGGCTGAGGGACTGAGGGAGCGGAAGAAGCGCCGGACGAGGCAGCACCTCTCCGACGTGGCCACCTGGCTCTTCGTGGAGCGGGGCTTCGACGCGGTCACGATCGCCGAGATCGCCCAGGCCGCCGAGGTCTCGGTGAACACGGTGTACAACTACTTCCCGGCCAAGGAGGACCTCTTCCTGGACCGCGGCAGCGGCATGGTCGAGCGGCTCCCGCGCTTCGTCCGGGGCCGCGACACGGGGGAGTCGGCCGCCGAGGCCGTCCTGCGCGAACTCCGGATCCTGGTCGAGGGCGTCTCGCCGACGGTCGGCCTGATGGACGGCTACGCGAGCTTCATGCGGGTCATCGAAGGCGCCGACACCCTCAAGGCCCGGCTCTGGCACATCGGCCAGGAGGCCCAGCTCCGCCTGGAGGCGACCATGCGGGAGGAGTCCGGGGCGGACGCCGGCGACCCGGTCCCCGAACTGGTGGCCGGTCAGCTCTCCTGGGTGCACAGCACGCTCATGGCGTACATCGGGCGTGAGATGGTCGCGGGCCGCAAGCCGGAGGAGGTCTCGCGCGACGCTCTCGCCCTGCTCGACGACATGGAGGAGCTCCTCGGCGAGAAGGTGCTCAACTACGCGCGGCGCGCCGCCGCGTGACACCGGACGGTGTGATGTCCGTCATGTGAGACGTGACGCGCATCTCTTCGGGGCCTCACGGCCCCTCACGGGTACTAATCTCCGCCGGAGAGCATGCGAAAACCGAGAAGCATTGGGGTGCGAAACGTGGCCAGGAAGCTCGCCGTCATCGGCGCCGGACTCATGGGGTCCGGTATCGCGCAGGTCTCCGCCCAGGCGGGCTGGGACGTCGTGCTGCGTGATGTCACGGACGAGGCCCTGGCCCGCGGGCGCGGTGGCATCGAGGCCAGCTACGGCAAGTTCGTCGCCAAGGGCAAGCTGGACGCGGCCGACGCCGAGGCCGCGCTCGCCCGGATCACCACGACCACCGACCTCGACGCCGTGGCCGACGCGGACGTCGTCGTCGAGGCCGTCTTCGAGAAGCTCGAGGTCAAGCACGAGATCTTCCGCACGCTCGACAAGGTCGTGCGGGAGGACGCCGTCCTCGCCTCCAACACCTCCGCCATCCCGATCACCAAGATCGCGGCCGTGACCGAGCGCCCGGAGCGGGTCGTCGGCGTGCACTTCTTCTCGCCGGTCCCGATGATGCAGCTCTGCGAGCTGGTGCGCGGCTACAAGACCAGTGACGAAACGCTCGCCACCGCACGGGAGTTCGCCGAGTCCGTGGGCAAGACCTGCATCGTCGTCAACCGGGACGTCGCGGGCTTCGTCACCACCCGGCTGATCTCGGCGCTGGTCGTCGAGGCGGCCAAGCTGTACGAGTCGGGCGTCGCCTCGGCCGAGGACATCGACACCGCGTGCAAGCTCGGCTTCGGCCACGCCATGGGCCCGCTCGCCACGGCCGACATGACCGGCGTGGACATCCTCCTGCACGCGACGGGCAACATCTACACCGAGTCCCAGGACGAGAAGTTCGCCGCTCCGGAACTGATGCGCCGGATGGTCGACGCAGGTGACATCGGGCGCAAGAGCGGGCAGGGCTTCTACACCTACTGATCACGACCGGGTCCCCGGCTGCCTGATGCGCCGTCAGTCAGCGCCGGGAATCCGGGATCCGGCGCCGTCAGGCGCGTGGATCCAGCGGGTACCGCCGGACCTGCTTCACCCCTCGGGGTGAATTCGGTATCGGTTCGCTTACAGACGGCAACTTCCCTGTCGCTGCGGCAGTCAGTTGTGGCAGAGGCAGAAAGAGAAAACCAGACAGACCGACCTTGCTGCGGAGAGTTCCGGGGAGCGCATATGCACATCAGGGGCGACCACGCCGAACTGGTCGTCGGGGGCCGCCTCGACGTCCGAAGCGCGGCGGACGCCCGTACGGTTCTGCACTCGGCCGTCGACGACGGAGCCGGCGACCTCGTACTGAACCTGACCGAGCTGGACTCGTGGGACGCCACCGGACTCGGCGTCATCATGGGCGCGCACCGCAGGGCCGGCCGGGCCGGCCGGCGGCTCGTACTGCGCGGTGTGCCGCCGCAGATGCAGCGCCTGCTGGTGGCGACGAGGCTGCACAGGATCCTGGCCATCGAGGGCGGGCTCGCCGCGGACTCCCTGCCACGCGTCTGAGGGGCTCCGCGGTCCCGCCCCGCGCCGCCCGAGGGCGGCGATACGCGCACAATCCTCACGAGAACGTGATGTGGGGAGCCGCGCGGCCCCCCCGCTGAATCGTAGATACTGTGCGAAGGTTTAGGGTTCGGCCGTCTGCCGATCGACGAGGACCCACTGGCGGACACCGGACCGAAAGCGACAGCGGGGCGTGCGAGGCCGGAGGGCGCAACCGCGCGCAGCGCGTCTGGGGGACTTTGACGATGGACCCGACCAACCGGGGACCGGAAGAGTACGGCCACGGCGCCGACCGTTCCGGCGACGACGACGCCGCGCGGCGGCGGCAGTCCCGCGATCCGCTGACGCCCGACCTCGGGCACCAGGCACCTCAGCAGGCACGCACGGTGCAGCTGATATCGGGCGACTTCCTGCTCACCGTCAACCCGGTCGACGGCAGCGAGATCGAGCCCTGCCGGCCGGGGGAGCGCCCCGACGCGCCCGTACGACACACCGCGGCCCAGCGTGTGGAGCGCGAACGCGCCGCCGCGCCGCCCGTGCCCCCGGGGCCGCCGGCCCCGCAGATGCCCCTCCTGGAACGCCAGGAGGAGCGCGAGCGACTGGTACGGCTCCTCGCCCGGGGGCGCTCGGTGTGCCTCACCGGGCCGGCCGGGTCCGGGCGCACGGCCCTCCTGGACGCCGTAGCGGCCGACTGCGCGGACCTGGCACCGGACGGCGTCGTACGGCTCTCCGGATACAAGCGGACCGCCACCGAGCTGCTGTACGGGCTCTTCGAGGCCGTCTACCGGGCCCCGCTGCACCGCCCCGACCGTGGGAGGCTCCTCGCGCTCGTCCACGGCATCGGCGCCGTCGTCGTCGTCGACGACCTGGAGCTCGGCGGCGCCGCGCTCCAGGAGCTGCTCGACGCCACTCCGGAGTGCGCGTTCCTCTTCGCCACGACCCCCGATGTGCCCGCGCCCGGGCCCGAGGCGAACCTCGAAGAGGTCTTCCTCACCGGTCTCGCCCGCAGCGCCTCGATCGAGCTGATGGAACACGTCGTGGAGCGCGCGCTCACCGACGACGAGGCGAACTGGGCGGGAGACCTCTGGTTCGAGTCCGAGGGGCTGCCGCTGCGCTTCGTCCAGGCAGGCGCCCTGCTGCGCCAGCGCGACGATCTGCGCCCCGGCCAGGACGCGTTCGACGACTACGACGACGAGCCGGCCGACGCCCCCTTCGGCCGGGCCGAGCCCGTCGTCCTCCCGCTGCCCAGCCTCGGCGAGGGCGCGGCGCCCGCCGCCCTGCTCGCCTCCCGGCTGAGCGAGGCCGCCCGCGAGACCCTGCGCTTCGCCGTCGCGCTCGGCGGCGAGGTGCCGCACCAGGCGCACCTGCCGGCCCTCGTGGGGGACACCCACGCCGACGCCGCCCTGGGCGAGCTGGCCCGCAGCGGCCTGCTCTCCCCGGCCGGCCCCCGCTACCGGCTGGCCGCCGGGGTCCTGGCCCAACTGGAGGCGAGCGGATACGACGAGAGCGCGGACGCACACGCCCGCAGCGCCGCCCAGCACTACGCCTGGTGGGCGGGGCACCCCTCCGTCACCCCGGAGCGCGCGGTCGCCGAGGCGGACGCACTCCTGGCCTCGATGACCCGCCTCGTGCCCGGCGAGGCACCGGGACAGGCCAGCGTGGCCGTCCTGCTGGCCCGCAGCGCCGCTCCCGCCTTCGCGGCGGGGATGCAGTGGGGCGCCTGGGAGAAGGCCCTCAGAGCCGGCCAGGAGGCCGCACGCATCGCCGGTGAGGTGGCGGAAGAGGCGTACTTCCACCACGAGTTGGGTGTCCTCGCCCTCTGTGCCGGGAATCTGGACCGCGCCAGGGCCGAACTGGAGGCATCCATCGGCATGCGCGGGGCGCTCGCCGACAAGCCCGGCGCGGTGGCCGGACGCCGGGCGCTCGCCCTCGTCGGTGACCGCTCGGGCGAACCGGTGCACAGCACCCCGGCGGGCGAGGAGGTGCCGGCCCCGCGTCACGACGAGTCGGCCTCACCGCCCGGCGGCATCCCCGCGGCCATGCCCCTCTTCCCCCGGCAGACCGAGACGTCCGCGACCCTGGTCACCCGGCAGCCCCCGCCGGCCGCGGGCCCGCCCCGCGGAGCGCGGGCGGGGGTGCTCCGGGGTGCCCGGCGCAATCTCGTCGCCGTGGGCGCGGGCGCGCTGCTGGCGGCCGTGCTCGGCACCGTGGTGACCCTCGGAGCCACCTCGGGAAGCGAGGAGCCGGACGGTCAGAACGTCACGACCGAACAGTCGGCGAACGAGGACGACAGCGAGAACGGCCTCCCCGCGGACGAGCCGGCCGACGACCCGGGCACCGCCGAGGGCACGGCCGGCAGCTCGGACTCCCCCAGCCCGTCAGGCACCGCCACCCCGTCCGGGAGCGGCAGCCCGTCCCCGGGCACGTCGAGTCCGGGAACGAGTGCGTCGACCAGCGAGAGCCCCAGTGACTCGCCGACACAGGGCAGCCCCACGCCGACGAAGAAGCCGACGGACAAGCCGACGAAGACGCCCACCACTCCGCCCGACGAGTCCGAGACCCCGACCGAGACCCCGACCGACCCGCCCACCACGGAGCCGACCCCGACGGACACCCCGACGGAGCCGGAGAACTCCACCTCGGCGAGCGGCCCGGCGGAGTCCGTCCCGGCCTCGGCGACGGAGAGCGGTCCGGGCTCCCCGACGGTGGCCTGAACGCGAAAACGCCGTACGGCTCCGGAGACCGGGGCCGTACGGCGAAGAGGGGCGGGCAGCCGCCCCAGGTCAGAAGAGACGCAGCTTGTCGTCCTCGATGCCCCGCATCGCGTCGTAGTCGAGGACCAGGCACCCGATCCCACGGTCCGTCGCCAGCACCCGGGCCTGCGGCTTGATCTCCTGTGCCGCGAACACACCCCGCACCGGCGCCAGATGCGGATCACGGTTGAGCAGCTCCAGATAGCGGGTCAGCTGCTCCACACCGTCGATGTCGCCCCGCCGCTTCAGCTCCACGGCCACCGTCGCACCGTCCGCGTCCCGGCACAGGATGTCGACCGGACCGATCGCGGTCGGGTACTCACGGCGGATCAGGGTGTAGCCCTCGCCGATCGTCTCGATGCGGTCGGCGAGCAGCTCCTGGAGGTGCGCCTCCACGCCGTCCTTGATGAGCCCCGGGTCGACACCCAGCTCGTGGGACGAGTCGTGGAGGATCTCCTCCATCGTGATGATCAGTTTCTCGCCCGCTTTGTTCACCACGGTCCAGACGCCCTCACTGTCGTCGGCGCCCTCCTTCAGGGTGCACGGCGGGGACATCCAGTTGAGAGGTTTGTACGCCCGGTCGTCGGCGTGGATCGAGACGCTGCCGTCCGCCTTCACCAGGATCAGACGGGGGGCGGAGGGCAGGTGGGCGGTGAGCCGGCCCGCGTAGTCGACGGAGCAACGGGCGATGACGAGACGCATGGTCGGCAACGCTACTCGACGACCCACCGTCCACGCGATTCCCGTCCTCCCCAGGTGCACCTCCCGACCGAGGCCGATCGGTCTTGCCCCTCTTTGCGACCGTTCGTTATTGGCCGGTTGTGTTCCCAATCTCCTGGTGCGGCCCGGACTGCGCCCTTAACGTGTAAGCAGGAGGTCGCCGTCTGTGTACGCAGCGTCGCCGCCCTGCCCTGCCCGTAAGGCCCCGGCCGTCCGCCGGGGTCGCGAGAGGAGAACCCATGTCGCTCGACGTCTCACCGGCGCTGTTGGAACAGGCCGAGCGAGGCGAGGTCGACGAAGCCGACTTCGTCGACTGCGTCCGGACCTCCCTGCCCTACGCATGGGAGATGATCAGCTCCCTGGTGGCCCAGCTGAAGGTGGACGGCGGAGAGTTCGCCGACAACCAGACGCCTCCGCCGGACGAGCAGGCACGTGGTCAGCTGCTGCGTGCGCTCGCGAGTGATGCGATACGCGGCGCGTTGCAGCGGCACTTCGGGGTGCGTCTGGCATTCCAGAACTGCCACCGCGTCGCGGTGTTCCCGCTGGACGACTCGGTTGACGAGCGGCTGGCCCGATTCACCTCGGTGAGGGGCCAGTTGCTCAACCAGTCGCCCGAACTTCGGGACTGCTGAGCACTTCTGCTGCCGCTTCGGGCCGCGGGAGGTGCAACTGGCTCCGGGGCGGCAGCTCCCGCACCACGGCACCACCAGCGTGAACGGCTCACTCCAGCAACGGCAGCACTTCCGTGCCCAGCCGTTCCACATTGGTCTCCGTCGCCGCGAGATCGCCCGACCCTTCGACCATCAGGGCGAAGCGGGTGATGCCCGTGCGCTCCGCCGTGGCCGCGAGCCGGTCGGCGGCGAAACGGGGCGGCCCCACCGGATGCAGGCCGCAGAGGAACTCTGTGTAGGCCACGGGATCGCGCATCACCCGGTGCCGGCCGTCGACCGTCACATGGGCGTCGAGCCCCTGCCGCAGCCAGCCCGGCATCGCCTTCACGAGCGTCTCCACGGCGTCCGCCGGGCGGTCGGAGATCTGGGCCACCCCTGCGGACACATGTGCTACCCGTTCCGAGACCTCCGCCGGCTGACCGGCCTCCCGGGCCGCGGAACGCCAGAGAGCGACCATGCCGGCCTTCTCCTCGTCGCCGCAATGCATCCCGAGGAGCATCGGCAAACCCTTTTCAGCGGCGAGTTTCACGCTTTTCGGCGACGTGCAGGCGACGATCACCTCGGGCCCCGGCGGTCCGTCCCCGAGGAGCTCGTCGGCGCGGGGCACCACGGCCACCTCGCGGAAGCCGTAACGCTCCCCGCCCCCCGCCACGCGGGGCCTGCCCAGCCAGTCGAGCAGCAGCTCCAGCGCCTCGGGGAAGCCCTTCTCGTACGCATCGAGGCCGCCGCCGAACACCTCCAGGTCGACCCACGGCCCGCCGCGTCCCACCCCGAGGGAGAAGCGCCCGCCACTGGTCAGATGCAGCAGTGCGGCCTGCTCGCCCAGCGCGACGGGGTGCTGGTTCGGCAGCACGCTCACCGCCGTGCCCACACGGATCCTGCGGGTGCGGCCGAGCAGCAGGGCGGCCAGGGTCGTGGCGGACGGGCACACCCCGTACGGCACGAAATGATGTTCCGCCAGCCAGACGGAATCCAGCCCGGACTCCTCCGCGACCTCCGCGGAGCGCACCGCCCGGTGCAGGGCCTCACCCTGCCCCTGGCCCGGAAACTGAGCTGCAAGTACGAACGTTCCTACGCGCATCGCCTGTTGCCTCCTTGCGGCCGACGCGGCTGTCCCTCTACCGGCAACAACGTCTGACACGTGCCAAAGGCACGGTCCACGGCGAAGTTGTTGCGATTTTCCGGTAACCCACCCGCCCCTCGGGTGCTCATCCGGCACTCCCGACACTGGTCAGCCGCCGCTGGCTCTAGGCTGGACGGGACAATCCGCCCGTGCCCGCCCCGTGAGGTGTCCCGTGTCCCCGCGCCGCAACCGCCCCCGAGGCGGCGAGAGTCCTACCGGCAGCCCACGAGAGGCGGGGGAGCGGTACGGAGGGGGCGGCGCGACGGAGAGCTGGCAGGGCGAGGAGTGGTCGGTGCGCCCGGTGAGCGGCGCGAGCGCGGCGGGCAAGCGCTACCGCTGCCCCGGCTGCGACCAGGAGATCCCGTCGGGCGTCCCGCACCTCGTCGCCTGGCCCGAATTCGGCGGGATCGACGACCGCAGGCACTGGCACAAGGCCTGCTGGAACGCGAAGGACCGCCGCACCACACGGGTGCAGCGGTCCAGGAACGCTCCGCGCTACTGAGCGACGGCCTCCGGATCAGACGTCCCGCCGGTCGAGCGAGGCGAGGGCGCCGGCCATGGCGACCGCGGTGACGCCGATGATGATCCAGAGCGGCTCCCAGCCGGTCGGTCCCGACGCGGTCACCGACACCTCGTACATCGCGCCGAGCTGGTTGGGGATCGAGTACTCGAAGAGCGCCTGCTGCACGGAGGCCAGCGTCGGCGAGAACATGAAGATCGCCAGCACCAGCGGGAGCAGCACCACCCCGATCATGATCGTGATGGCGCCCGCCGAGTGCCGGATGAGCGCGCCGAGCGCGAGCGAGAGCAGCCCGAGCGTCGCGACGTAGAGGCCGACCCCCACCGTGGAACGCACCCAGTAGCCCGCGTCGGGTGTGGCGCCGTCCAGCATCGCCGTCTGAAGGACGCCGACGATCCCGGTGGTGACCGTGGTGATCGTGAAGGCCAGCAGGAAGAAGACGATCGACTTCGCGATCAGCATCCGCGCCCGGCTCGGGCACGCGGTCAGCGTCGTACGGATCATCCCGGTGCCGTACTCGGACGCGATGGTGAGCACGCCGAGCGTGATCACGCAGATCGATCCGAGCAGTACGCCGAAGAAGCCGAGGCTGAGCACGGGGGTGTCGTCCATGGGTGCGTCCGAGACGCTCACGGCGAACGCGGTGAGCAGCCCGATGCCGATCAGCAGCACGATCATCACGCCGAGCGTCCACATCGTGGAGCGCACCGAGCGGATCTTCGTCCACTCGGAGGCGATCGCGTCACCGAGGCCAGGGGTGCGCACGGGAATCGGTGAGGCGTACAGGCCGGGCAGGCCGGCCTGGCCCGGCTGCGGCCGCGGGGGAGCCTGGTGCGCCTGCGGGGGCGGCATCGTCATCGGGAGTCCTCGCTGGTCTTCGGCTCGGGCCGGTCCTCGGTCCGCGCGGGCGCGGGTCCGGCGGGCGATGCGGCGGCGTACGGGTTCTGTCCCGGCGGCGGCGGGGCGTACCAGCCCTGCTGCGGGGCCTCCGGCGGGGGCACGGGCGCGTAACCGGGCTGCCCGTGGCCCTGGGGCCCGGGACCGGCCTGCCCGTAGCCGGGCGGCGGCAGCTGGAGCCCCTCCTTGGCGTCGGCCGTCGAGCGGTAGTCCACGGCGCCCTGCGTCATCCGCATGTACGCCTCCTCCAGCGACGCCTGGTGCGGCGAGAGCTCCCACAGCCGGACGTCCGACGCATGGGCCAGATCGCTGATCCGGGGGAGCGGCAGCCCGGTGACGCGCAGGGCGCCGTCCGGCTCGTGCATGACCCCTGCGCCCGCCTCCGTCAGCGAGGCCGTCAGCTTCTCCCGCTCCTCCGGCCGGTCCGCCGGAATCCGCACCCGGGCGAAGTCCGCCGAGTTGGCGGAGATGAACTCCTTGATGCTCATGTCGGAGAGCAGCTGCCCGCGCCCGATCACGATCAGATGATCGGCGGTGAGCGCCATCTCGCTCATCAGGTGGCTGGAGACGAAGACCGTGCGGCCCTCGGAGGCGAGCTGCTTCATCAGGTTGCGGACCCAGAGGATGCCCTCGGGATCGAGACCGTTGACCGGCTCGTCGAAGAGCAGCACCTGCGGGTCGCCGAGCAGCGCCGCGGCGATCCCGAGCCGCTGGCCCATCCCCAGGGAGTAGCCCTTGGAGCGCTTCTTCGCGACGTCCTGGAGACCGACGACGCCGAGGACCTCGTCCACCCGGGCCGCCGGGATGCCCGCGAGCTGGGCCAGGCACAGCAGGTGGTTACGGGCGCTGCGACCGCCGTGCACGGCCTTGGCGTCGAGCAGCGCCCCGACCTGGCGCGGGGCGTTGGGAAGGCTGCGGAAGGCGTGGCCGCCGATCGTCACATGCCCGGACGTCGGCCGGTCCAGGCCGAGCATCATGCGCATGGTGGTGGACTTGCCCGACCCGTTGGGACCGAGAAACCCCGTGACGGCCCCCGGCCGCACCTGGAAGGAAAGGTTGTGCACGGCCGTCTTCGCGCCGTAGCGCTTCGTCAGGCCGACTGCCTCGATCATTCTCCAGCCCCATCGACTTATCTGTCGTCGGGGCCCAGGCCCGCGGCCGCGCGCCCCCGTAAGAGTTAGGAGGATAACCAGCCGCCGGCGGTTCCGGCCAAGCCGTACGGGGAGCGACGGCTGCTACGCGTCCCGCTTCCTCAGCACCAGGTAGCCGCCGATCAGCGCCGCCACCACCCACAGCGCCATGATCCCCAGCCCGGCCCACGGCCCGTACGGCGCCGGGTCGCTGTTCATGGCGTCCGGGACCACCTGCATGATCTTGGAGCCGGCCTGGTCGGGGAAGTAGCGGGCCACACTCTTGGCGCCGGGGACCGCGGACAGGATCTGCGAGACGAGGAAGAAGAACGGCATCAGGATGCCGAGCGACAGCATGGAACTGCGCAGCATCGTGGCCACGCCCATCGAGAAGATCGCGATGAGGCCCATGTAGATGCCGCCGCCGAAGACCGCGCGCAGGACGTTCTCCGCGCCGATGTCGGTGCCGCGGTCGCCGAGCATGGCCTGGCTGAGGAAGAAGGTCACGAAGCTCGTGGCGAGGCCGACCACCAGCGCCAGGGCGCCCGCCACCGCGATCTTGCAGAAGAGGAACGACCCGCGCTGCGGCACGGCCGAGAGCGAGGTCCGGATCATGCCGGAGCTGTACTCCGTACCCACCACCAGGACGCCGAAGACGACCATCGCCAGCTGCCCCAGGACCGTTCCGGAGAAACTCACGAACGTCGGGTCGAAGGTCGCCTGCTCGGCGGCGGAGAGATCGTCGAACTGGCTGTTCAGCAGGGCGCTCAGGGCCGCGCCCATGGCGACCGTGACCACGAACGCGGAGATCAGCGTCCAGGTGGTCGACGAGACCGTACGGATCTTGGTCCACTCGGAATTCAGGACCGCGGGTACCGATGCCATCGCCGTCACACCCCCTTCGTGGCGTCGCCGGTGACGCCGCCGGCCTGCTGCTGGTTCCACTGTTCGCCCCAGTGCGGGCCCACCGGCGGTGGCTGCGCACCGTCGCGTTCGGAGTGGGCGTGGTATTCCACGGAGCCCGCGGTCATCTGCATGAAGGCCTCCTCCAGGGAGGCCCGCTGGGCGCTGAGCTCGTGCAGCACGATCCCGTGCCGGCCGGCGAGCTCACCCAGCCGCTCCGGGGCCTCGCCGTCGATCTCCAGCGTGCCGTTGCCCGACTCGACCGCGACGACGCCCTCCGCGTGCAGCAGGTCGCGGAGGCGCTCCTGCTCCGGGGAGCGCATCCGCACGAAACTGCGGGAGTTCTCCTGGATGAAGTCCGCCATCGACGTGTCAGCGAGCAGCTTGCCCTGCCCGATGACGATCAGATGATCGGCCGTCAGTGCCATTTCACTCATCAGGTGCGAGGAGACGAAGATCGTCCGGCCTTCCGACGCGAGGGTCTTCATCAGATTCCTGATCCAGTGAATTCCCTCCGGGTCCAGACCGTTGACGGGTTCGTCGAACATCAGGATCTCGGGGTCGCCGAGCAGCGCCGCCGCGATTCCCAGCCGCTGGCCCATGCCGAGGGAGAACCCCTTGGACTTCTTCTTCGCGACCGCGGTCAGACCGACCGTGTCCAGCACGTGCGACACCCGGCTCGCCGGGATGCGGTTGCTCTGGGCCAGACACAGGAGGTTGTTGTACGCGCTGCGCCCGCCGTGCATCGACTTGGCGTCCAGCAGCGCCCCGATGTGCTTGAGCGGCTCCTGGAGCTCGCGGTAGTGCCGGCCGTCGATCCGCACCGTGCCGCTGGTCGGGTTGTCGAGGTCGAGCATCATCCGCATGGTCGTGGACTTGCCCGCCCCGTTCGGGCCGAGGAAACCCGTCACCATGCCCGGCTTGACCCGGCATGACAGATGGTCGACGGCAACCTTGTTGCCGAAGCGTTTGGTGAGGCCGTCGAGCTCGATCATGCGCTCACGCTAGAACGGCCGCGCGCCCGGCGCCACCACAAAGGCGGAACCGGGCGCGCATGGGGTACAGCTGATGTACGTGTCCCCGCTCAGCGGGTCTGCTGGGCCGGGACCCCACGGGTGGCGGAATCGTCCTCCGCCGGGGAGCCGGCGGCGGCCACCGCGGCACCCGTCAGCGTCGCCAGCATCTCGCGGACGTTGGTCAGCTGGGCGTTGATCGAGTCGCGGCGGTTGGTGAGCGCGGCCAGCTCGCGCTCCGATTCGCTGCGGATCCGGTCGGCCTTGGCGTTCGCGTCCGCCACGATGTCCTCGGCCTGACGCTGAGCCGTCTCCACCGTCTGACGGGCACGGCGCTCGGCGTCCGTACGGAGCTTCTCGGCCTCCAGGCGGAGCTGCTCCGCGCGGTGCTCGATCTCCGCGAGGCGCTTCTCGGCCTTCGCCTGACGGGACGCGAGGTCGCGCTCCGACTGCTCACGCCGCTTGGCGAGGTTCGTCTCGAAGTCCGCGGCGGCCTGGGCGGCCTTGGCGCGGGTCTCCTCGAAGAGGGCGTCCGCCTCCTCGCGCTTCTGCTGGGCGTCCTTCTGGGCGTCGGTGCGGAGCGTGCTCGCTTCGCCCTTGGCCTTCTCGACGATACGAACGCCCTCGTCCTCGGCCTTCGCCTTGCGCTCCGCGGCGAACGTCTCCGCGTCGTTGCGCACCTGCTGGGCGGCCGACTCGGCCAGCTCGCGGTGCTGCTCGGCCGCGCGGCGGGCCTCCTCACGCAGGTCCTTCGCCTCCTCCTCTGCGAGACGGAGGATCTTCTCCACGCGGGCACCGAGACCGGCGTACGACGGCTCGGCGTCGTTGACCTGGGCCTGGGCGTTCTGCGTTTCGAGGTGGAGTTCCTCGATGCGCTTTTCCAGAGAGGTGATCCGGGCGAGAGCGCTGTCACGGTCGGCGACGATTTTGGTAATGCGGTCGTCCACCTGACCGCGGTCGTATCCACGTCGCACGAGCTCGAAGCCGAAGGGGGAGGAAGGGTCGCTCATGGGGTTCCTGTCGAATGAGACCGGTGAGGTGTTAGAGGGAATCCTAGGGGCCAGAACGGCGTGTCAACGTGAAGATGCCGCTTTGATATGGAGAATGACACCCCTTTTGAGTGGCTGACCCCCGGAGGGCTTGCGACCCGAAGGTTTGAATGTTCATGGCGAAGTGCGTGTACGGCTACCCGTCCGACGTCTTGCCGCCGGACCGGTTGCCCGCCGCCGCCCCGGCCTTGACGCCTCCGGCACCGCCACCCGAGGCCTTGCCCGTTCCGCCCGGAGCCTCGAAAGACTCCAACGCCTCGAGGACGTCCTGGACACGGGAGATCTCCGTATTGATGTCCTCGCGCCTGCGGACCAGCAGGTCCAGCTCCCGGCGGCCCTCGTCGACCATCTGCTCCGCCTCCGCCTCGGCGTCGGCGCGCAGTTTCTCCGCCACCCGGGTCAGCTCGGCCTTCTTCGTCTCGGCCTCCTTGAGGAGCGACTCGGCGCGCTTCACGGCGGCGATACGGACCTTGCTCGCCTCCGAATTCGCGTCCGCCAGCAGCTCCTTGGCCGTGGCCTCGGCCTCGGCGCGCTGTTCCGTCGCGGCCTTCATCAGCTTGTCGACGCGCTCCCCCGCGGTCTTCATCTGCTCGGAGGTCTCACGCCGGGCGCGCTCGTGCAGCTCCTCGATCTCGCTCTCGATCCGGGCCCTGAGCTCCTCCGCCCGCTCCCGGGTGGCGGTGGCGTCCCGGCGGGCGCCGACGAGCAGCTCGTCCGCGTCGGTACGGGCCCTCTCCACCAGGGTGTTGCCCTCGACCGTCGCCTCCGAGGTGATCCGCACCGCCTCGTTGCGCGCGGCGCCCACCATGCTGTCGGCCTGCTGCTCGGCCTCGGTGGCGGCGCGCAGCGCCTCCTCCTGGGCCTTCGCCACGAGCTGGTCGGCCTGTTCGGCGGCGTCGGCACGGCGCTTCGCCGCGGCCTCGCGCGCCTCGTCCAGCAGCCGGTCCGCCTCCTGGCGGGCCTCCGCGCGCAGCTGCTCCGCCGCGGACTCGGCGTCGGCGCGAAGCCGCTCCGCCTCCTCGCGGGTGCGGGCCGCGTGCTCCTGGGCCGAACCGACGGTCTGCGCGGCCTCGGCACGCAGCCGCTCGGCCTCGTCGGTCGCCTCTCCGACGAAGCGCTCCGACTGCTCGGTCGCCTCGGCGCGGATCCGCTCGCTCTCGGTGGTCGCCTCGGCCATGAGCCGGTCGGCCTGAGCCGCCGCCTCGGAGCGGATCCGGTTGGCGTCCTCACGGGCCTCGCCGCGGGCTCGCGAGGCGTCCTGCTCCGCCGACGCCAGGGCGTCGGACGCCTCCGTACGCATCCGCTGGCTGTACTCCGAGGTGTCCGAGCGCAGCTTCTCCGACTCGGCGATGGCCTCCGAGACGGTCCGCTCGGCCAGGGCCTTGGCGGCGTCCGCCTCCTCGTGCGCGACCTGACGGACGCGGTTGGCGTCCTCGGCGGCCCGCTCGCGCTCGGCGTAGGCGTCGGACCTGACCCGGTCCGCCTCCTCCTGCGCCTCGGTCTTCGTCCGCTCCGCCGAGTGCTCCGCGGCGGAACGCAGCCCCGCGATCTCCTCCTCGGCCTGCTCCTGCAGCCCGGCGACGGAGTCCCGCACCTGCTGGGCGGTCTGCTCCGCGGCCGAGACCAGCTCGGAGGCCCGGCTCTCCGCCTCCTCGACCAGCCGCTGTGCTTCGGCCTGGGCCTCCTCGACCCGCTTGCGGGCGGAGGCGAGGAGCTCCTCGCTCTGCTCGCGGGCGCGCTCGCGCTCCTGCTCCGCCTCCGCACGCGCCGAGCCGAGTGCCTCCTCGGCGGCACGGCGGCGGCGGTTGGCCTCCTCCTGGGCGGCGGCCAGGGCCTCGGCCGCCTCCGCGCCGACCCGCTCGGCGGCGGCCGCCGCCTCGGAGCGGACCCGGTCGGCGCTCTCCTGAGCCTCGGTCTTCAGCCGCTCCGCCTCGGCCGCGGCCTCGCTGCGCAGCCGTACGGCCACGGACTCGCCCTCGGCGCGGGACTGCGCGGCGTCCGCGGCGGCCTCGGTGCGGAGGCTCTCGGCCTCCGTCGTGGCCTGCTCCTGGAGCGCACGGATCCGCTCGGCGGCCTCCGCGCGCAGCCGCTCGGACTCCTCGCTCGTCTCGCGGCGGATCCGCTCCGCCTCCGTACGCGCCTCTCCGAGCGCCTCCTCCGCGGCGGCGACCCGGGACTCGGCCTCGGTGTGCAGCCGGGTCAGCTCGTCGGCAGCCTCGGTCCTACGGGCCTCTATGGCCTGCTCGGTCTCCTCGCGCAGCGCCTCGGCCGCGGCCTCCGCCGCGGTGGTCAGGGCGGCGGCCTGTTCCTCCGCCTCGGCGCGCACCTTCTCCGCCTCGGCGCGGCTGCGTTCCAGCGCTTCCTCGGCCTGCTTGCGCAGGGTGGCGGCGCGCTCGGCGGCCTCGGTCCTGACGCGCTCGCTCTCGGCGCCGGCGGAGGTCCGCAGCTCCTCGGCGTCGGCCTTCGCCTTGGTGAGCAGCTCCTCGGCGGTGCGGGCACCCTCCTCGAGCTGCTGGACCGCCTCCCGGCGGGCCTCGCCACGGATCCGCTCACCCTCGGCCACGGCCTCGGAGCGCAGCTGCTCGGCCTCGCCGCGGAGCCGGCGCGCCTCCTCCTGCAGCTCGACGGTCTTGGCGCGGTACTCCTTGGTGTCGTCCTTGGCCGCGCCCTTGAGCTGGTCGGCCTGCTCGGCGGCCTCGCCGCGCAGCCGGTCCGCCTCGGCCTCGGCCTCCCGGCGGATCCGGTCGGCCTCCTCACCGGCGGCCCTGGTGGTCGACCTGGCGTCGTCGGACGCCTTGGTCAGGACCTCCTCGGCGCTCCGGGCGGCCTTCGCGAGCTGGGCCGCGGCGTCCTCGGCGGCCAGGGTGCGGGCCTTCTCGGCCGCCTCCGCGACGACCCGCTCGGCCTCCGCCCGGGCGTCGACGAGCGCCTGCTCGGCCTCTTCCTTGAGCGTCTCGGCCTGCTTGGTGGCCTCGCCGACCAGACGGGCGATCTCGGACTTGGCCGTACGGGTGCGCTGCTCGTTCTGCGACTCGGCGCCGGCCAGCCGCTTGACCGCGGCCTCCTTGGCCTCGGCGAGGACCTTCTCCGCCTCCAGCCGGGCCTCGCGCAGCCGGGTCTCGGCCTCCTGCATGCGCTGCTCGGCGGCGCGGTTCAGCTCCGCGGTCTGCTGCCGGGTCTGCTCGGTCTCGGCGGTGGCCGTCGAGCGCAGCCGCTCGGCGTGACCGGTCGCCTCCTGGGCCTGCGTGGAGGCGGCGTCGAGCAGCCGCTCGGCGTCCCTGCGGGCCCGCAGCAGCGTGGCCTCGGCCTCGGCACGGGCCGACTCCGCCTCGGAGTTGACGCGCCGACGGGTCTCGTCCGCGAGCCGGGCGGCCTCGGCGCGGGCAGCGGCCAGCGACTGCTCGGCCTCCGTGCGCGACTCGTCCAGGAGACGCCGGGCCTGGGACTCGGTCCTGGCCCGCAACTGCTCGGCCCAGGCGACGTTCTCGTTGACGTGGGACTCGACCGTCTGCCGGCGCTCCGCCAGCTCCTGGTCGAGCCTCTGACGCCGCTGCACGGCCTCGGCGTGCAACTCGGCCTGCAGCCGGGCCTGGTGCTCCGCGTGCTCCTGCAGGATCCGCTGCGTCTGCGCCCTGGCCTCGCGCAGCTCGCGCTCGGCGTCGGTCCGCAGCTGGTCGGCCTGGATCTGGGCGTTACGCAGCATCTGCTCGGCCTGGTAGCCGATGTCCGCGCTGTCGTGTGCGGGACGGGTCGCGAGATTGCGCCGCGCCTCGTGCAGCTTGGCGCGCAAGACCTCGACCTGGTAACCGAGGTCCTCGGCGTGCTGGACGGCCTTCTCCCGGTCGGTCTTCAGCCGGTCCATCTCGGCTTCGAACCGCGAGAGATGGTCGTCGTCAGCCCGGTGGCTCTGCTGGCCTTCGTAGCCCCGCACTGCGCGGTCCCATCCTTCCCCGAGCTCTCAACTCTGTTCGAGCGGGGGAGACCCCAACCCTGGTCGCAATTCTCCGTGCGGGAACCGCTCGCCGGCGAGCGGTCCCCCGGGGAATGGTGACAGATCAACGGCGAGGACGCGGCACGGCCCCGACCCGGCCCCGGCCCGGAACCGCCCACTCTACCGGGCCGGGTATCGGTCGGGTCAGTGCTCGGTCGCCGAGGTGACCAGTTCGGTCAGCACACCGTGGCAGTCCTTGGGGTGCAGGAAGGTGATCCGGGAGCCCATCGACCCGGTCCTGGGCTCGTCGTACAGCACCCGCACGCCCTTCCCGCGGATGTCGGCGGCGTCGCCGTCGACGTCGGCGGTCCCGAACGCGATGTGGTGCACGCCCTCACCGTTCTTTTCCAGCCACTTGCCGACGGCGGAGTCCTGACGGGTCGGTTCCAGGAGCTGGAGGTACGAAGCCCCGCCGTCCGAGGTGTCGTTGATCTTCAGCATGGCCTCCCGCACACCCTGCTCCTCGTTGATCTCCGAGTGGTACACCTCGAAGCCGTACGTCGCGCGGTAGAACTCCACCGTCTTGTCGAGGTCGAAACAAGCGATTCCGATGTGGTCGATTCGCGTCAGCATGGAACCAGTGCAGCGCTCCGGCGATGGTTACGCAACGTGCGCGCGATCACACCGACAGCCGGATGACGGGCGCCGTACCGCTCAGTACATTCGGGTAAACCCTCGTTCACAACCGATCCCAAGGGGCTGCGCCTCATGTCAGGAACGACCGGAACCACCTCAGTGATCGTCGCGGGCGCGCGGACGCCCATGGGCCGACTCCTCGGCTCGCTGAAGAGCTTCTCCGGGGCCGACCTCGGAGGCTTCGCCATCAAGGCGGCGCTGGACCGGGCCGGCATCGGCGGGGACCAGGTCGAGTACGTGATCATGGGCCAGGTGCTCCAGGCCGGGGCAGGGCAGATCCCGGCACGCCAGGCGGCCGTCAAGGCCGGCATCCCGCTGAACGTCCCCGCGCTCACCGTCAACAAGGTGTGCCTCTCCGGGCTCGACGCGATCGCCCTCGCGGACCAGCTGATCCGCGCCGGAGAGTTCGACGTCGTGGTGGCCGGCGGCCAGGAGTCCATGACCAACGCCCCGCACCTGCTGCCGAAGTCCCGTGAGGGATACAAGTACGGCGCGGTCGAGATGCTCGACTCGATGGCGTACGACGGCCTGACGGACGCCTACGAGAACATCCCGATGGGCGAGTCCACCGAGAAGCACAACACCCGCCTGGGCCTGGCCCGCGCGGACCAGGACGAGATCGGCGCCCTGTCCCACCAGCGCGCCGCCGCCGCACAGAAGAACGGCATCTTCGAGGCCGAGATCACCCCGGTCGAGATCCCGCAGCGCAAGGGCGACCCGGTCCTCTTCTCCAAGGACGAGGGCATCCGCCCCGAGACGACCGCGGAGTCCCTCGGGAAGCTGCGCCCCGCCTTCACCAAGGACGGCACGATCACGGCGGGCACCTCCTCGCAGATCTCCGACGGCGCCGCCGCGGTCGTCGTCATGAGCAAGGCCAAGGCCGAGGCGCTGGGCCTGGAGTGGATCGCCGAGATCGGAGCCCACGGCAACGTGGCGGGCCCGGACAACTCGCTCCAGTCGCAGCCGTCCAACGCCATCCGGCACGCCCTGAAGAAGGAGGGCATCGGCGTGGAGGACCTCGACCTCATCGAGATCAACGAGGCCTTCGCGGCGGTCGCCGTCCAGTCGATGAAGGACCTCGGCGTCACCTCCGACAAGGTCAACGTCAACGGCGGCGCGATCGCCCTCGGCCACCCCATCGGGATGTCCGGCGCCCGTGTGGTGCTGCACCTGGCGCTGGAGCTGAAGCGGCGGGGCGGCGGCACCGGGGCGGCGGCGCTGTGCGGCGGCGGCGGTCAGGGCGACGCGTTGATCATCCGCGTACCGGGCAAGTAGTCCGGACGAGCGAGCGAGGAGGCCGAGTGTGAAGGTGGACATCCCCACCCTGGTCGAGCAGGCGCGTGAGGGCAGGCCGCGTGCGGTGGCCCGGCTCATCTCCCTGGTGGAGGGTGCCTCGCCGCAGCTGCGTGAGGTGATGGCCGCCCTGGCACCGCTGGCCGGCCACGCCTACGTCGTCGGCCTGACCGGATCGCCGGGTGTCGGCAAGTCCACCTCCACCTCGGCGCTGGTCTCCGCCTACCGGAAGGCCGGCAAGAGGGTCGGCGTCCTGGCCGTCGACCCGTCGTCGCCGTTCTCCGGCGGCGCGCTCCTCGGTGACCGGGTCCGGATGTCGGAGCACGCCTCCGACCCCGGCGTCTACATCCGCTCGATGGCCACCCGGGGGCACCTGGGCGGCCTCGCCTGGTCGGCGCCCCAGGCGATCCGGGTGCTGGACGCGGCGGGCTGCGACGTGATCCTCGTGGAGACGGTGGGGGTGGGCCAGTCGGAGGTGGAGATCGCCTCCCAGGCCGACACCTCCGTCGTCCTCCTCGCCCCGGGCATGGGCGACGGCATCCAGGCGGCCAAGGCCGGAATCCTGGAGATCGGCGACGTGTACGTGGTCAACAAGGCCGACCGGGACGGCGCGGACGCCACCGCCCGCGAGCTCAACCACATGCTGGGCCTGGGCGAGTCCCGGGGGCCCGGCGACTGGCGGCCCCCGATCGTGAAGACGGTCGCCGCCCGGGGCGAGGGACTCGACGAGGTGGTCGAGGCCCTCGAGAAGCACCGGGCGTGGATGGAGGAGCACGGCGTCCTGGCCGAGCGGCGCACGGCGCGTGCCGCCCGCGAGGTCGAGACGATCGCGGTCACCGCGCTCCGTGAGCGGATCGCGGATCTGCACGGCGACCGCCGGCTGGACGCCCTCGCGGAACGGATCGTGGCCGGAGGCCTCGACCCGTACGCGGCGGCGGACGAGCTGGTCGCGGGACTCACCGGCGGCAACTGACGGCCCCGGGCGGCGTGCGTGCCGCCCGGGAGCCGGGCCCGCCGTTTCCGAGGGGCGGCGCCGGCCTGACGGGGCGTGAGGAGACGCCGTGCACGGGACGCGTGCGGTGCGCGTTCCGGTCACGCACGTCGGGGGGACGCACGCCGGGGCCGCTGCGCGAGGACTCACCGAGACGGATGGGGCCGTACGCCGTGCCGGGAGGCTCGGCGCGGGCGGCACCCCGGATCCGGGCAGCGCTTCCGCTTCCTGTCGCCGGACGACGGCACGGTCCTGTCCGGCTCCGCGCCGTGAGGCGGAGCCGGACAGGACCGTGGGGACCGTGACCCGGGGGACGGGTCAGTCGTCGTCGCCGTCGTTGTCGTCGCCGTCGTCACCGTCGTTGTCGTCGTCCTGGTCCACGGTGACCTTGCCGCTCTTGGCGTCGACGTGCAGCTCGTGCCGCTTGCCGTCCTTGCCGGTGACGTCGACGTCCCAGCGCGGCGCACCGCGCCTGCCGTCGTCATCGTCGTCGTTGTCGTCCAGGTCCACCGACGTCACCGTGCCGGGCTGCGCGCCGAGCGCCGCCTTCACCGCGGCGTCCAGGGACACGGCCGCCGAGCGGGGCGCGTGCCGGTCGCGGTCGTCGCCGTCGTCCTCGCGGTCGGACAGGACCTTGCTGTTCCGGTCGTCCACGGTCACGTCGTGCCAGACCTTGTCGGAGCCGTAGACGTCGAGCTCCCAGACCGTACGGTCGCTGTCGTCGTCATCGTCCAGCTCGGCCTCGGTGACCGTGCCGGGGACGGCCTTCAGCGCGGCGTCGGCGGCTTCCTGGACGGTGGTGCCTCCGGCGGCCGTGGTCCTCCGCTCCCCGGCGCCGCCCGCCGTCCGGTCCGCGGTGGCCGTCCGGTCGTCCTTGCCCCCGCTGTCGGAGTCCGCGAAGGCGGCGGTCGTGGCGAGCCCGCCGCCGACCAGTACGGCCGCGGTGAGCGTGGCGATGGCGATGTTGCGCTTCATGGTGGGTTCCTCCCCGATGGGATGTGTGGTGCTGAGCGACGGGAACCACACTGGCCCGGCGATGCTGAACGCAGCCTGAAGCCACCTGAAGGCGCCTTCAGGTTCGGTTTGCGAAGCTGTCCTCATGCGCCTGTTGATCGTGGAGGACGAGAAGCGTCTCGCGACGTCCCTCGCGAGGGGACTCACCGCCGAGGGCTTCGCCGTCGACGTCGTGCACGACGGCCTGGAGGGCCTGCACCTGGCCGGCCAGGGTGTCCACGACCTCGTGGTCCTCGACATCATGCTGCCCGGGATGAACGGCTACCGGATCTGTGCCGCCCTGCGTGCCGCGGGGCACGAGATGCCCATCCTGATGCTCACCGCGAAGGACGGGGAGTACGACGAGGCGGAGGGCCTCGACACCGGCGCCGACGACTATCTGACCAAGCCGTTCTCGTACGTCGTACTCGTCGCGCGGGTCCGGGCGCTGCTGCGCCGCCGCGGTGGCTCCGCCTCGCCGGTGCTGACCGCCGGGACGCTGCGGATGGACACCGCCGCCCGCCGCGTCCACCGCGGCGAGGAGGAGGTCGCCCTCACCGCCAAGGAGTTCGCCGTCCTGGAACAGCTCGTGCTGCGGGCCGGGGAGGTGGTGAGCAAGGCGGACATCCTGGAGCACGTCTGGGACTTCGCCTACGACGGCGATCCGAACATCGTCGAGGTCTACATCAGCACCCTCCGCCGCAAGCTCGGCGCCGCGTCCATCCGCACCGTGCGGGGCGCGGGCTACCGGCTGGAGGCGCTGTGAGGTCCGTACGGGCGAGGGCCGCCCTGGGCGCCACCCTCGTCGTCGCCGTCGCCCTGACCGCCGCGGGGCTGGCCGTGCTGCTGGTGCTGCGCGGCAACCTGACGGACCGGGCCGGCCTGGAGGCGGAGGTGACCGCGCGCGAGGTGGCGGGGGAGCTGGCCGCGGGCAGGGCGTACGCGGACCTGGAGGCGGGCGACGAGGACAGCCACCCCGTCCAGGTGACCGACGAACAGGGGCGTGTGGTGGCCGTCTCCAAGGACCTGGAGGCGATCTCGGGGACGGGCACGGCACAGGTCGTCCCGGCCTCCCCGGCGCCGGTCCCCAGCCCGGGCGACGACGACGATGACGACGATGACGACGACGGGAGCGACCCGCCCCGCAGCGAGGTCTCCTCCGACCCGCCGGACTTCACGAACGGCACGGCCACGGTCGACGGGGATACGGCGGACTACCGATTCGCCGCCGTCGAGGTGACCACGCGGGAGGACGTCACCCTGACCGTCCACGCGGGGGCCCCGCTCGCGGCCGAGCAGGAGGCGGTGAACACCGTACGCAACTCCATGCTGACCGGACTGCCCGTCATGCTGCTCGTCGTCGCCGGGGTGACCTGGCTGGTCACCCGGCGGGCCCTGCGCCCGGTGGAGGGCATCAGGCGGGAACTGGCCGCGATCACCGCGTCCGAGGATCTCGGGCGCCGCGTGCCCGAGCCGGACTCCCGGGACGAGATCGCGCGGCTGGCCCGTACGACCAACGAGACCCTCACCGTGCTGGAGGCGTCGGTCGACCGGCAGCGGCGCTTCGTCGCCGACGCCTCGCACGAGCTGCGCAGCCCGATCGCCTCGCTCCGCACCCAGCTGGAGGTGGGCGAAGCCCATCCGGAGCTGCTGGACGTGCCCGGGGCCGTCGCCGACACCGTACGGCTGCAGGTGCTCGCCGCCGACCTGCTGCTGCTCGCCCGGCTGGACGCGGGGGAGCGCCCGGGGCGCACGGCGGTCGACCTGGGTGCGCTGGTCCGCGAGGAGGTCTCCCAGCGCGCGTCGGACCGGATCGCCCCGGAGGTCACCGTGGCGGACGACGACTCGCTCGAAGTCGGCGGGTCACGCGGTCAGTTGGCCCGGGTCGTCGGCAATCTGCTGGACAACGCCGAGCGCCACGCGGAGCGTTCGGTCGCCGTATCGGTGCGGGCGGACCGGGGTGACGTGCTGGTGGAGGTCATGGACGACGGAGCGGGCGTGCCCGAGGACGAACGGGACCGGATCTTCGAGCGCTTCGTACGCCTGGACGACGCCCGCAGCCGCGACGACGGCGGGGCCGGACTCGGCCTGGCCATCGCCCGTGATGTGGCCTCCCGGCACGGAGGCACACTCACGGTCGGCGAAGGGGCGGGCGGCGGCGCGCGGTTCACCCTGCGGCTGCCGGGGCGCCCCGGGGCGGGAGCGGTGGGCGACGGCTGAGGGCCGCGCTACGGCTTGCCGCGTCGGCCGCGCAGGTGCTCCGCGATCGGTGTCAGCGCCGCGTGCAGCGCGGAGAGCTCCTCGGGGGAGAGCAGGTCCATGAAGTGCCTCCGCACCGACTCGACGTGGTGCGGCGCGACCTTCCGCATCGTCTCGCCGCCCAGGTCGGTGAGGACCGCGAACAGTCCGCGCCGGTCGGACTCGCAGTGTTCGCGCCGGACCAGGCCGGCGTTCTCCATGCGGGTGATCTGGTGCGAGAGCCTGCTCTTGGACTGCAGGGTGGCGGCGGCGAGATCGCTCATCCGCAGACGCTGGTCCTCGGACTCCGAGAGGTTGACCAGGATCTCGTAGTCGTTCATGGTCAGGCCGAAAGGCTGGAGGTCCTTCTCCAGCTGATGCGTCAGCAGCCTGCTGACGTCCAGGTGGGTGCGCCAGGCGCACTGCTCCGCATCGGTCAGCCAGCGGGTGGCCGTCTCGGTCTCCATGTATGGATTCTACCTAAGATGTTGAAAGCCGGACGAAGTCTGGGAGTGTGACTCCTCGCACGCACTGCCGGGCGTCACACTCCGCAGACTACCGTTCACAGCCCGAAGCGACGCTGGAGGTCCCCCAGCTGACCGGGCATGCGAGGTGCGGAGCCGTGTTGACCGCCGCCGCCGGGCACACCCGGCTCGTGCGGGACCACACCGGTCGCCTGCTCCGGCATCAGTGCCTCGGACGACTGGAGCAGCACCGTGCCCGCCCCGACGAACTCGAACTGGTGCTCCTCGCCCGAGGTGCCGCCGATCCCGGTCAGCGAGCGCAGCCCGCCCATCACGCCCGTCATGTAGCCGTGATCGTAGTGGTGGCACGGCGAGGGGCAGTCCGCCCACCCCACCAGCGCCTGCGGGTCCACCCGCAGCGGCGGCTCCATGAAGACCACCGGGCCGTTGGAAGCGGCGACGAACTTCCCCGTGCCGATCAGGGTCAGGAAGCCCGGCACGATCGACTGCTTCAGCGCCAGCGTCGGCTGGTAGGCCAGCAGATTGCCGGACCGGATCGTCAGGTTGCCGTCCTCCAGGTCGAAGGAGTTCACATCGAAGGCCCGGTCGGCGAGCAGCATCTTGCCGCTGCCCTCGGCCACCACCCAGTCGCTCGCGTGCAGCGGGGAGTGGAAGCTCGTACGGATCAGCCGCTCGAAGCGCCCGTGCCCGATGCCGTTGAACTCGATCTGCCCGTAGTAGGCGATCATCTTGCCCTTCTGCAGGAACCACTGGCTCCCCTTGAGCTCCACGCAGAAGGTGTAGGCGTTGACGTTGTCGTCCGACGGCAGCGTCATCGGGTCGAAGACCACCGGCGTGCTCACAGCTTCTCCTCCGACGCCTGGACGTACACCGCTCCGTTGCCGCTGAGCTCCAGCTGGAACGCCTCACCGGAACCGCGTCCCACCATGTCACGCCAGCCGAGCGCGGTGGACAGCTTGTTGGTCACGTCCCCGTGGTGGGCGACGTAGGCCTGCGGGTCCACGTGGACCGGCCTCCCCGGGGTGATCGGCAGCTCGATCACCCCGCCGTGCGCCATCACGGCGACCGCGCCGTGCCCCTTGAGCGTCGTCGTGAACAGGCCCTGCCCGGTCACCTGGCCCCGCACCATGCCCATCACCCCGCCCTGCGAGCCCATGAACATGGTGCCCTGCTGAAGGGTCCCGTCGAAGGCGAGCAGGCGGTCGGCCTCCACGTAGAGGGTGTCCCCGGCCAGGTTGACGACCTGGATGTGGTGGCCCCCGTGGCCGAACATCACCGTGCCGCTGCCCTCGACCGTCATGAGCGGGGTCGCCTCGTTCGCCACCCGCCGGCCGATCATCGAGCCGAGGCCGCCCTGTCCGCCCTGGACGTTGGGGGTGAAGGAGACGTCGCCCCGGTACGCGAGCATCGCCCCGCGCTGGCTGTACATCTTCTGGCCGGGGCCCACCACGGCCTCGACCATCTTCGAGTTGATCTCACGGAACGGCATCAGACATCGCCTCCGACGGTGTTCCGCTCGCTGGGCTGTACGTAGACGAGGCCCTCGCCCTCGAAGCGGATCTGGAAGGACTCGCCGGAGCCCTCGCCCATGAGTGTCCGGAAGTTGACCCCGGACTGGAAGTGCTGCTGGAGCCTGCCCTGGTGGGCGATGTAGGCGCCGGGGTCGACGTTCAGCGGGTACTGGGGTGTCACCCGCAGCACCACGGCGGAACCGTCCGACATGATCGCAGCCTGGCCGGTGCCTTCGACGGTCGTCGTGAACAGGCCGTTGCCGCTCGCCCCGCCCCGGAGCCCCGTGAAGGTGGTGCCGGTGCGCAGCCCGGCGTCGGTGGCCAGCAGATTGCTCGCCTCGACGTACAGCGTCTCGCCGTGCAGCGAGACGAGGTTGATCTCGCTCGCCCGGTCGGCGAAATAGCAGGTGCCCTGCCCACTCACCTCCATCATCACCATCTGCTCGCCGGTCAGCCGGCGGGTCACCATGCCGCGGAGGCCCTCACCGCCGCCCGACATCTTCTTGAACGCCATCCGGCCGTCGTACGCGACCATCGAGCCGTTCTTCGCCTTGACGGCATCGCCTGTCAGGTCGACGGCGAGCGTCTTGCTGCCTTGGAGTCGGAACATCGCCACACCGCGACGTTAGCCGCAGGGGAGCCCCGCCGGACAGGGCCCGGCGGCCGATCCCGGCCCCGACATGACCCTGATATGCGCGGATACGTGCCATGGGGCCCGGACCCGGCCCCCCTGCCTCGGGGGGCCGGGAGCGATGCCACAATGGGCGTGCTTGTGCCTGCTTTCACAAGCCGACACGCCCCTCCCACCGAAGGTGCCCTCGTGGACATCAAGACCGCTTCCGCCCTGCACCGGCTGCGCCTCATCTCGCTTCCCGAGGCGCTGTCCTTCCCGGCGCTGCTCATCTTCGGCTCGCTGCTCATGCGGGTCTCGGACATCGACTTCCTGATGCCGCCCCTCGGCGCGCTGCACGGCCTTCTCTTCACGATCTACGTGGTGTTCCTGCTGGACGTCTGGGTCAAGGCCAAGTGGCCGCTCAAGCGCGTCGGCCTGTTCTTCCTCCTCGCGGTCGTGCCCTTCGGCGGCCTGTACGGCGAGAAGCTGCTCAAGAAGTACGAGGCCGACGGGGTCATCGCCGCCCGCGCCCGCGCCGAGGGGACGGTCAGCGCATGATCGTCGCCTTCTCCGTCAGCCCCCTGGGCGTCGGCGAGGACGTCGGTGAGTACGTCGCCGACGCCGTCCGTGTCGTCCGTGAGTCCGGGCTGCCCAACCGTACGGACGCGATGTTCACCTCCGTCGAGGGTGAGTGGGACGAGGTCATGGACGTCGTGAAGCGCGCCGTGGCCGCGGTCGAGGCCCGTGCGGGCCGCGTCTCCCTCGTACTGAAGGCCGACATCCGGCCGGGCGTCACCGACGGTCTGACCTCCAAGGTCGAGACGGTGGAGCGCCACCTGGCGGGCTGACGCCCCCACCGCGCACCGCGTTCCACACGCATGCCGAGCCCCCGACGCCTTCCGGCGCCGGGGGCTCGTTCCGTTCGGGCGAAGAAATCCGCTCACTCGGACCTGCCGGGTCGACACCCCGCCGGTTCTCCCCTTCTGTGGTGACACCGGCATATTCGACCGTTGGAGGCGCGATGCCGTCGGAAAGACGTGACCACGACCGAGGCTGCGGCCTGCCTGCCGGGCCGCTCGCGGAGCTGCCCGCGGCCGGGTACCGGGTGCGGTACCGCGGCCTCCTGCGCACCGGGTGGCACCGAATACGAGCGGTTCTCCCGCTGACGCTCGCGCCCGTGTCCGCGGGGGTCGTACTGCTCTTCCTGGTCCTGCCCGCGCACCGGGCCGCGCGCGGGAACGGCCAGGCGTGGACCGGTCTCGCCGACTCCGTGACCGTGGCATCCCTCGGCCTGGTCGCCGTGTTCGCACCGGTCGGCCTCGCCCTGGCCGTGCACGCCGTGACGGTGGCCAGGGACCCGGTCCCGGTGACGCCCGAGCCCGGTACCCGGGTCGCCTTCCTCACCACGTACGTACCGGGCAGGGAGCCGCTCTCCGCGGTGCGCGCCAACCTGGAGGGCGCCGCACGGATGCGGTACCCCGGGCCGCTGGACGTCTGGCTGCTCGACGAGGGCGACGACCCGGAGGCCAGGATGCTCTGCGCCGAGCTGGGCGTGCACCACTTCACCCGTCTCGGGGTGCCCGAGTGGAACCAGGAGGCGGGCCCGCACCGGGCCGGCACCGAGCACGGCAACCGCAACGCCTGGATCGCCAAGCACGGCGACGCGTACGACCTCCTTGCCTCCGTGGACACCGGTCACGTCCCGCTGCCCGGCTTCCTGGAGCGGACGACGGGCTACTTCCGGGACCCGGACACCGCGTTCGTCGTCGGCCCGCGGCTCGCCGGTGACCACGACTTCCACGCGCTGGTGCAGCGAGCGGGCAACCGCTACGGAGCGCCCGTGCTCGCCGGCCCCGGAAGCGTCGTACGCGTCGCGGCACTGCGCCAGGCCGGCGGCTTCCACGGCTCCGGCACCGAGGACACGACGACGGGCTTCGAGATCCACCGGCACCGCAACCCGGGGACCGGGCAGTACTGGCGCTCCGTCCACACCCCGGACGTGCCGGCCTCCCGCGAGGGACACGCCTCCCCGGCGGACCGCCACGGCCGGTGGCCGGGCCGGTCCCGGGCGGAGCTGCTGCGGCGGTACGGGAAGGCGCTGTTCCGGGTGCCGCCCGGCCGGCTCATCGGGTACACGCTGCTCCTCGTCCACCATCCCGTGGCCACCGCCGCCGGGCTGCTCGGTGTGCTGAGCTGTCTGGCGGCCACCGTCCACACGGCGGCCCGCGGCTGGGCGGTGCTCGCTCTGCTGATCGCCCTCGCGCCGCTCGTGGCCCGGTCCTTCACGCTGCTGCGGGAGCGCGGCCACGACGGCGCACGGGAGCGGTCCCGCGCGCCCGGTGCGGGCCCGGAGACGGAGCCCGCGCTCGCCACCGCCGCGGGGACCCCGGCCGCAGGGGGCTGACCCCGCCGGCCCGCGCCATCGGCCCGCCCGGACACCGGGTCTACGGCTCCTGCGCAGCCAGCGCGATGCCCAGCGGGGTGCGCTCGTACAGCACCTGGTGCCCGTAGCGCCGCGAGGTGAGGAGGCCCGCCCCGCGCAGCGCCGACAGATGCGCGGACACGGAGGACGGGGCGAGCCCCAGCCGGTGGGCCAGCGCACTCGTCCCGGCCGGTTCACCGAGGGCGCAGAGCACGTCGGCGCGGGCCCTTCCCAGCAGCCGGGCGAGCGCGTCCGGCGTCCGGTCGGCGGACTCCGTCCACAGCCCGCCGATGCCGCGCACGGGGTAGATCACTGCGGGCTGCCAGGGGGGCTCGAAGCCGCCGACCACGTCCGGCCAGGTGAAGACGCTGGGCACCAGGACGAGCCCCTGCCCGCCCAGGACCCTGCTGTGGTTCCCGACGGTGCCGACCACGGTCAGCGTCGAGTCGGCCCATCGCAGCCGTGGACTGACCTCGCCCAGCAGCTGCTCGAAACCGACCTCGGCGAGACGGCGCGAGTGGTAGGCGATGTCCGCCTCCAGCAGGGCGCGCAGCCGGGGCCAGTGCGGCTCGACCATCACCTCCCACGCCCGCTCCAGCAGGTCCGCCAGCTCCTGGACCGCCCGTGCCGGTTCGGCCAGCATCCGCTGCCCGGCGGGGGAGCGCAGACCGCCCGGGGTGTCGGCGAGCGCGAGCGCCATGTCGTCGCGGGCTGCCGCCGGATCCATCGCGCGTACGGCCGCGATCTCCTCGGCGAAGGTGGCGAGCGGCCCGAGCGGCGGCGGGCAGATGAAGTCCGGGTTGTAGCCGCCGTCCGGCATCAGCAGCCACAGCGGCGTGAGGTCCAGCCCGGCGGCGTCCTCCCTGACCCGCCGGAGCCAGGGCAGGTGGTAGCCGTGCCGTCCGGGGCGGTGGAGCAGGCGCACCGCCTCCTGCGTCTCCCAGAGCGGGGAGAGCGCGAAACGGCAGCGGAGCAGATCACTCTCGTCGAAGTACAGATGGAACGGCATGGGTGCTCCCGCTGGGACTTTCGGCGTGAGACGAAAGTCTACGGAGAGGCCGGACCCTTCCCACAAGCTGCCTCCATGTCGAGCGACACCACCACCCCGGCGGGTACACCCCGCGAAGAGCCCACCGAGAAGGCGCTGTCCCCGGCCCCGCCCCCGGAGCGCGCCTCCTCACCCGACCCGGGCCGCGCTCCGGAGGCGGACCCCCGACCCGCTGCCGGGGGATACCGCGCGGTCTTCGCCGTGCGGGAGTTCCGGGCGGTCTTCGCCGCCCATCTGCTCTCCCTCCTCGGCGTGGTCGTCAGCGAGCTCGCACTCACCGTGCTGGTCTACGACCTCACCGGATCGCCCCTGCTGTCCGCCCTCACCTTCGCGCTCGGCTTCCTGCCGTACATCGTCGGCGGCACGCTCCTCGCCGGGGTCGCCGACCGGTACCCCGCCCGCCGCGTCCTCGTCACCTGCGACCTCGTCTGCGCCGGCTGCGTGGCCGTGATGGTGCTCCCCGGTACACCCGTCGCCGGGCTTCTCGCGCTGCGCTGCCTGGTGGCCGCGATCGCGCCCGTCTTCACCGGGACACGGACGGCGGCCCTCGCCGACATCCTCGGGGAGGGGGACCTCTACGTCCTCGGCCGCTCACTGCTGCGCCTCGTCTCGCAGAGCGCCGTGCTCGTCGGCTTCGGGGCGGGCGGGCTGCTGCTCACCGCGTTCTCCCCCCGCGGGGCGATCACGCTCACCGTGGTGACGTTCCTCTGCTCGGCGGCGCTGCTGCGCCTCGGCACCCGGGACCGGCCGGCCCGCACGGGAGGGGAGGCCGGCGGCACGCTGCTCAAGGAGTCGCTCGCCGGGGCCCGCGCCGTCCTCGGCGACCGCGGGATCCGGGGGCTGCTCCTGCTCTTCTGGGTGCCGGCCTTCTTCGTGGTCGCCCCGGAGGCCCTCGCCGCGCCGTACGCCGCGGGGATCGGCGCCGGTCCGGCCGTCGTCGGACTGCTGATGTGCGCCATGGCCGTGGGCCACATCGGTGCCGAGCTGTACGTGGCGACCGCGCTCGGTCCCCGCGCGCGCTCCCGGATCGTGCTGCCGGCCGCCGCGCTGGGGCTGCTGCCCCTCGTGGTGTACGCGTTCCACCCGGGGCCCGCGCCGGCCGTGGCCGCCCTCGTGCTGGCCGGGGCCGGGGCGGCGTACATCATCGGGCTCGACCAGTGGTTCGTCGAGGCGGTCCCCGAGCATCTGAGGGGCCGGGCGATGACGCTCCTCACCGCCGGGCTGATGACGTTCCAGGGACTCGGCATGGCTCTCGCGGGGCTTGCGGCGGAGTTCTTCCCGGTGCACCAGGTGGTCGCGTGCTCGGGGGCGGTCGGTACGGCCTGCACACTCCTGCTGGTCGTCGAGGTGCGTAGAACACGCGTCCGGTACCGAAGTGCGAGACGGTGCTGACCGCCATGTGACCAATGGGTAAGGTCGTTGCCGTGCCGAAGCCGCTCAGCCTCCCCTTCGATCCCATCGCCCGCGCCGAGGAACTCTGGCACCGGCGCTGGGGGCCGGTGCCCTCCATGGGCGCGATCACGTCGATCATGCGCGCGCAGCAGATCCTGCTCGCCGAGGTGGACGCGGTGGTGAAACCGTACGGGCTGACGTTCGCCCGCTACGAGGCGCTGGTCCTGCTCACCTTCTCCCAGGCCGGCGAGCTGCCGATGTCCAAGATCGGGGAGCGCCTGATGGTGCACCCCACCTCCGTGACGAACACCGTCGACCGGCTGGTGCGCTCGGGGCTGGTCGACAAGCGCCCCAACCCCAACGACGGGCGCGGAACCCTCGCGTCCATCACGGACAAGGGCCGCGAGGTCGTCGAGGCTGCCAGCCGGGACCTGATGGCGATGGACTTCGGGCTCGGGGCGTACGACGACGAGGAGTGCGCCGAGATCTTCGCCATGCTGCGCCCGCTGCGGGTGGCCGCCCAGGACTTCGAGGACAAGTAGCCGCACGGCCCCGCAGCGCCCTCGTGGGAGGCGGGGCGCCGCAAGATCGCCCCGGCCGTCCGGTTACGCTCGATGCCATGAAACGCAGTGTGCTGACCCGCTACCGGGTGATGGCCTACGTCACCGCCGTCATGCTGTTGATCCTGTGCGTGTGCATGATCTTCAAGTACGGCTTCGACACCGGTGAGGGTCTGACGCTCGTCGTCTCGCAGGTCCACGGTGTCCTCTACATCATCTACCTGATCTTCGCCTTCGACCTCGGTTCCAAGGCGAAGTGGCCGGTCGGCAAGCTGCTCTGGGTGCTGATCTCCGGGACCATCCCGACCGCCGCGTTCTTCGTCGAGCGCAAGGTGGTCCGGGAGGTCGAGCCGCTGATCGCCGACGGCTCCCCGCAGGCCGTCAAGGCCTGATCCGCACCACCCGAACCGCCCCGTGCGAAAGCGCCGGGCGGTTTGCCGTCGACATTTACTAGGACGTCCTAGTAAATTTGTCTCCATGGACGCTCATGCGATCGAGGAAGGCCGCCGCCGCTGGCAGGCCCGTTACGACAAGGCCCGCAAGCGTGACGCGGACTTCACCACGCTCTCCGGTGACCCGGTGGAGCCGGTGTACGGGCCGCGCCCCGGCGACACGTACGAGGGCTTCGAGCGGATCGGCTGGCCCGGCGAGTACCCCTTCACCCGGGGGCTCCACCCGACCGGCTACCGGGGCCGCACCTGGACGATCCGCCAGTTCGCCGGGTTCGGCAACGCCGAGCAGACCAACGAGCGGTACAAGACCATCCTGGCCAACGGCGGCGGCGGGCTCAGTGTCGCCTTCGACATGCCGACCCTGATGGGCCGCGACTCCGACGACCCCCGCTCGCTCGGCGAGGTCGGCCACTGCGGCGTCGCCATCGACTCCGCCGCCGACATGGAGGTCCTGTTCCGGGACATCCCGCTCGGTGACGTCACCACCTCGATGACGATCAGTGGCCCCGCCGTCCCCGTCTTCTGCATGTACCTGGTCGCCGCGGAGCGCCAGGGTGTCGACCCGGCCGTGCTCAACGGCACGCTCCAGACCGACATCTTCAAGGAGTACATCGCGCAGAAGGAGTGGCTCTTCCAGCCCGAGCCGCACCTGCGGCTCATCGGCGACCTGATGGAGCACTGCGCCCGCGACATCCCCGACTACAAGCCGTTGTCGGTCTCCGGCTACCACATCCGCGAGGCCGGGGCCACGGCCGCACAGGAGCTCGCGTACACCCTCGCCGACGGCTTCGGATACGTGGAGCTCGGGCTCTCGCGGGGCCTGGACGTCGACACCTTCGCTCCCGGGCTCTCCTTCTTCTTCGACGCGCACCTCGACTTCTTCGAGGAGATCGCCAAGTTCCGCGCCGCCCGCCGGATCTGGGCCCGCTGGATGAAGGAGACGTACGGCGCGAAGACCGACAAGGCGCAGTGGCTCCGCTTCCACACCCAGACCGCCGGTGTCTCGCTCACCGCCCAGCAGCCGTACAACAACGTCGTACGCACCGCCGTGGAGGCGCTGTCCGCAGTCCTGGGCGGCACCAACTCCCTGCACACCAACGCCCTGGACGAGACGCTCGCCCTGCCCTCCGAGCAGGCCGCCGAGATCGCGCTGCGCACCCAGCAGGTGCTCATGGAGGAGACCGGGGTCGCCAACGTCGCCGACCCGCTGGGCGGTTCGTGGTACGTCGAGCAGCTCACCGACCGCATCGAGGCCGACGCCGAGAAGATCTTCGAGCAGATCAAGGAGCGCGGCACCCGGGCACACCCGGACGGCAAGCACCCCATCGGACCGATGACCTCCGGAATCTTGCGCGGCATCGAGGACGGCTGGTTCACCGGTGAGACCGCCGAATCCGCCTTCCGCTACCAGCAGTCGCTGGAGAAGGGCGAGAAGCGGGTCGTCGGCGTCAACGTCCACCACGGGTCCGTCACCGGCGACCTGGAGATCCTGCGCGTCAGCCACGAGGTCGAACGCGAGCAGGTGCGCGGACTCGCCGGGCGCAAGGAGGGCCGCGAGGAGGCGAAGGTGCGTGGTGCGCTGGACGCGATGCTGGCCGCCGCACGCGACGGCTCGAACATGATCGCGCCGATGCTGGAGGCCGTACGGGCGGAGGCGACCCTCGGCGAGATCTGCGGGGTGCTGCGCGACGAGTGGGGCGTCTACACGGAGCCCCCGGGCTTCTGACGCGCGGTCAGTCCTCCTGCGAGGCCGCCGCTCCCAGTCCCGAGAGCAGCAGCAGGGTGAAGCGCTGGGCCCAGTCGGTGTCGACGGGCTCGGCGCTCACCAGTGCGCGGTGCACCACGGCGCCGGCGATCACGTCGAAGATCAGGTCGGCGGTGCGGGCCGCCACCACCGAGTCCGGCTCGACGGGCAGCTCGCCGCGCCGCTGCGCGCGCTCCCGCCCCTGGAGGACGAGGTGCTTCTGCCGGGTCACGATCGAGTCGCGTATGCGGTCCCGCAGCGCCTCGTCGCGCGTCGACTCGGCGACCACCGCCATCAGCGCCGTCTTGGTCTCCGGCCGTTCCAGCAGGGCCGCGAACTGGAGCACCACGGCCTCCACGTCGGCCGCGAGGCTGCCGAGGTCGGGCAGCTCCAGTTCGTCGAAGAGGACGGCGACCGCGTCCACCACCAGCTCGTTCTTGCCGGCCCAGCGGCGGTAGAGAGTCGTCTTGGCGACCCCCGCCCGCGTCGCCACGTCGCCCATCGTCAGCTTCGACCAGCCGAGGTCGACCAGCGACTCGCGGGTCGCCTCGAGGATCGCGGCATCGGCCTCGGGGCTGCGGGGTCGTCCGGAACGGGCGGGTCCGGTCGGGCTGCGGCTCAGCATGCGGCGACCATACCGGCCAGTAAGTAGTGCTGACCGGCCCGGGAGCCCGTGAGACAGATCACCGGGCCCTCTTGCCCCGGAGGGGGTCCCGCCAGTTACGCTACGACCCGTAGCGTAAGGAGCGACGGTCCGCCGTCGTGGCGCCACGACCGATCGACAGCCACAGGCACCGGGTGGGGACCCGGCGCCGAACACGGGGTTTTTCAGGGCCCCGGGACCGTTTCCGTCCGCCCTCCGCGCACACCGGCGCGGCTGTGGACGGAACCGGTTCGCGGATCGCTTTCCGGAACAGTGCGCGCAGGGGGGAGGATGTACGTATGCAGCCTAGGAACATGTCCATGAGCGGCGTCGTCGACCTCGCCGCTGTGAAGGCGGCCGGCGACGCCAAGGCGAAGGCGGAGCAGGCCCGCGCGGAGTCCGCCCGGCAGGGGGGCGGCGGTGCCGTGTCACCCGCCTCCCTGGTGATCGATGTCGACGAGGCGGGTTTCGAGACCGACGTCCTCCAGCGCTCCACCGAAGTCCCCGTCGTCATCGACTTCTGGGCCGAGTGGTGCGAGCCGTGCAAGCAGCTCGGCCCGCTCCTGGAGCGCCTCGCCGTCGAGTACAACGGCCGCTTCGTGCTGGCCAAGGTCGATGTCGACGCCAACCAGATGCTGATGCAGCAGTTCGGGATCCAGGGCATCCCGGCGGTCTTCGCCGTGGTGGCCGGACAGGCCCTCCCGCTCTTCCAGGGCGCGGCCCCCGAGAGCCAGATCCGCCAGACGCTGGACCAGCTGATCCAGGTCGGCGAGGAGCGGTTCGGTCTGACCGGGATCGCCGTCGACCCGGACGCCGGAGCGGGTGGCGAGGAGAGCGCCCCGGCGGAGGTGCCCGCGGGGCCGTACGACGCGCAGCTGGAAGCCGCCGCGCAGGCGCTGGACGCCAACGACTTCGACGGCGCGGTCCGGGCCTACAAGAGCGTTCTGGCCGACGACCCGGTCAACACCGAGGCGAAGCTGGGCCTCGCCCAGGCCGAACTGCTGGGCCGTGTCGCGGGCATGGACCCGCAGCAGGTCCGCAAGGAGGCCGCGGAGAACCCGGCCCAGCCGGCGGCGCAGATGGCCGCGGCGGACCTGGACCTCGTGGGCGGGCACGTCGAGGACGCCTTCGGCCGGCTGGTCGAGACGGTCCGCCGCAATTTCGGCGACGACCGCGACGCCGTACGGGTGCGGCTCCTGGAGCTCTTCGAGGTGATCGGCCTCGACGACCCCCGGGTGACCGCCGCGCGGACAGCGCTGGCGCGCGTCTTGTTCTGATGTGACAACACGGCCGTGGAGCCCTCCGGGCTCCACGGCCGTTTTCGCGGGCGAACGACAACGGACACACGCGCTTTACCAAAACTTGATAAAAGTACGCGCTGTTACTCGCAGTAAACCGCCTCCAGTGGTCTGTCCGGTTTCGGGCTGTAATCCCGCTGTTCGCCCGTCACCCCGGTGCCACCCTGTGTGGCCGGGCGGTACCCCCCTGTCGTGTACTGGTTATCGGGTCGTTACTAGTCAGTAACGACCCCCCTTGTGTCCGGGGCGCGAATGCACCACGATCGGCCACGCTCGGTCCAATACCCCCCAGTCCGACGGCCAGTCGGCGCAGGAGGGTCTTTTGGGTCCCCACCGGGTGGTCGGCGGCAGTGGCGCCGATCGCGGACAGGGGGGTTCCTGCCCCTGGGCAGGGCCTGTCCGAACCGGTTGCGCAGACGCGCGGCCAGTGGTTGTCGCTCGGGGGTGATCGCCGGTGATTCGGATGCGGTACGCGCCTCCGGTCCGGGCGCTCTCCTTCCCGAGGACGTAGCACTTCTCCCATCCCAGGGCGGGCACCATGCCCGTACCGGAGATGTACGTCCGAGAAGGAGGAAATTTATGAGTTCGCAGGTTCGCGGTGGTACCAGATGGAAGCGTTTCGCTCTGGTCATGGTGCCGAGCGTCGTCGCGACCGCGGCGGTCGGCGTCGGTCTGGCGCAGGGTGCGCTGGCCGCGTCCTTCAGCGTCTCCGGCCAGAGCTTCAAGGTCAGCACCGACAAGCTCGTCGGTAAGGACTTCGTCCAGTACGGCAGCGTCGCTGTCGGCAAGGACCTCAAGGGCAAGGACGCGGCGCACCCGGTCGCCGTCTCCGGCTTCAGCAGCGCCACGATCACCAACATGTGCCAGTCGGTGGTCACGCCTGACCTTCCGTTCGGTCTCGGCAGCGTCAGCCTGGAGCTGAATGCGGGTACCGACCCGAAGAAGCCCGTCGAGGCGACGAACCTGTACCTCGACGTCGCACAGCTCGACGCGGACGCGTACTTCGAGAACATCGACATCGGCGTCGCCGCCGGTTCGGTGGGCAAGCCCGGTATCCAGCCCGGCACCGAGAAGGCCGTCAACCCGAACGGCTTCGCGCAGCGTGCCGAGACGGCCACGCTGTCCAACGTGGAGCAGACGGCGTGGGCGACCACCGCCGGCACCTTCAAGCTCAGCAACCTGAGCCTGAAGCTGCACAAGGGCGTCAAGGAGTGCTTCTAGCACTCGCCCGGGGCGGCCGGAGGGTTCCGTGAGGACCTCCGGCTGCCCACCCCTTCTCTTCTCACAGCAGTACCGGTTCCAGGGAGCTGTTTTCCATGAGCCCCGAGTCCACAGGGCAGAACGAGCACCACCTCACCGTCTACCGGCGGGGATTCCGCACCTGGCGGGGTAACCGGCCGTTCTGGGCGGGCCTGTTCACCATCCTGGGTGGTCTACCCATCGCGTACTTCCCGTACGCCAACATGCACCTCGGCAACATGACGATCGCGATGTCCACCACCGCGGGTGCGGGGTCGCTGATCATCGGAATCCTGCTGATCACGCTGGGTTTCACGATGTGGTTCCACCACATCGTGCGGGTGTTCGCAGGCGTCGCCGCGATCCTGCTCGCGCTGATCTCCATACCGGTCGCCAACATAGGCGGCTTCATCGTCGGCTTCCTGTTCGCCCTTCTCGGCGGAGCGCTCTCGATCGCCTGGGCCCCGGCCGAGGTGAAGAGCGTCCCGGCCTCCGAGGGCCCGGAGGCGCAGATGTCCAGGGGCGACGCTCCCGAGGCGCCTGAGTACCGTCAGGAGCCCCACGGCACGGCTGAGGGCCCGCGGAGGCCGATGCTCTTCAAGGCTGCGGCGGAGGCCGACGGTGGGAGGCATCGTGCGGGGTGACGACAGGCAGATGAACGACTTCGGTCCGCAGGACCTTCCGGAGCGGAGCGGGCCCCGCCACGCGGCGCCCAGGAAGTCACTCCTGACGAAGCTGCACATGCCCGCGGGCAAGAAGGCGTTCGCGCTCGCCGCGATGCCGACGGCCGTCTTCGTGGGCATGGGGCTCACCCCCAAACTGGCCATGGCCGACGACAACTCGGACATACCCTTCGCACCCGGGCCCTGTGTGACCCGCTCCGACGAGCCGGCCGAGTCGGAGGAACCGGAGACGGAGCCGACCCCGAGCGCCTCGCCGTCCGAAGACGCCGGCAAGGACGACGCCGACAAGGACGACACCGGCAAGGACGACGGGACCGCCACGCCGGCTCCCTCCGCGAGTGCGAGCGCGAGCGCGTCCGAGGACGAGAAGTCCACGGAGGCCTCCGCGGACAAGGCCGCCGCCTCAGCCTCCCCCACGCCCACGGAGTCGAAGAACCCCCTCGACCCGCTGGGTGTCGGTGACGCGCTCAAGGACCTCTTCGACGGACCGGACAAGGAGACGGCCGCGCCGTCCCCCAGCGCCACCACGGAGGCCCCGAAGCCGACGGAGAGCGCCACCACGAAGCCCGTCGAGAAGGCCACGGACGCGGTGAAGGGCACGGTCGACGAGACCACCGACGCCATCCGTGACGCGGCCGAGAAGGCGGGCGAGGACGTCGAGGAGCTCGACGACGACGTCAAGGGCCTCGACCCGGTGAAGGACGAGGACATCCCGGACGGCGCCAAGGAGCGCTTCCCCTGCCCGACGGCCGACCCCGAGGCGCTCGCCGCGGCCGACCTGGAGGAGGGCCTCCCGCTGCTCCCGGACGACCCGTGGACGCTGGAGACCTCGAAGCTCACGCTCACCGGGCTCGACTACGCGGGCATCGTCGAGGTGAAGACGTACAACGGCAGCGTCAAGAAGGTCCTGAAGTTCACCGCCGACACCATCGACATCAAGGACCTGCACCAGCTGACGAAGGGTCCTGCCGGCACCACCGGCCACGTCAAGGCGGAGGCGGGTTCCACCTCCACCATCCGCAACGGCCAGGTCACCATGTACACCGAGAGCCTGAAGGGCAACCTCTTCGGCCTCATCCCCGTCACCTTCAGCCCGGAGACCCCGCCGCCGCTGAACGTGCCCTTCGCCTTCTTCACCGACGCGACGGTGACCCAGGCCGGCCAGTTCGGCGGCTCGCTCAAGGTCCCCGGACTGCAGAACTACTTCACCGGCGGCAACAGCTAGTCACAGACCCGTTCGGGAGCCGCACGACGACCGTGGCCCGCACCCCGTGAGAACGGGGGTGCGGGCCACGGCCGTCGGTGCCGTACGCGGCGTCAGGCCTGCTCGCCGCCCAGGTGGTGCACCCGGACCATGTTGGTGGTGCCGGGGACGCCGGGAGGCGAACCGGCCGTGATGACCATCGTGTCGCCGTCGCTGTAGCGGTTCAGCTTCAGCAGCTCCGCGTCCACCAGGTCGACCATGGCGTCCGTGTTGTCCACGTGCGGCACGACGTAGGACTCGACGCCCCAGCTCAGCGCCAGCTGGCTGCGGGTGGACTCCTCCGTGGTGAAGGCCAGGATCGGCTGAGCCGTGCGGTAGCGGGAGAGACGGCGGGCCGTGTCACCGGACTTGGTGAAGGCCACCAGCGCCTTGCCGTCCAGGAAGTCCGCGATCTCGCAGGCCGCGCGGGCCACCGAACCACCCTGCGTACGGGGCTTCTTGCCCGGCACCAGCGGCTGGAGGCCCTTGGACAGGAGCTCCTCCTCGGCGGCGACGACGATCTTCGCCATCGTCTTGACCGTCTCGATCGGGTACGCGCCGACGGAGGACTCCGCCGACAGCATGACCGCGTCCGCTCCGTCCAGGATCGCGTTGGCGACGTCGGACGCCTCGGCGCGGGTCGGGCGCGAGTTGGTGATCATCGACTCCATCATCTGGGTCGCCACGATCACCGGCTTCGCGTTGCGGCGGCACAGCTCGATGAGGCGCTTCTGCACCATCGGGACCTTCTCGAGCGGATACTCGACGGCGAGGTCACCACGGGCGACCATCACACCGTCGAAGGCGGCGACGACGCCCTCCATGTGCTCGACGGCCTGCGGCTTCTCGACCTTGGCGATGACGGGGACCCGGCGGCCCTCCTCGTCCATCACCTTGTGCACGTCCTTGACGTCCTCGGCGTCCCGCACGAAGGACAGCGCGACCAGGTCGCAGCCCATCCGCAGGGCGAACCGCAGGTCCTCGACATCCTTCTCGGACAGCGCGGGGACGTTGACCGCCGCACCGGGGAGGTTGATCCCCTTGTGGTCGGAGATGACACCGCCCTCGATGACGATGGTGGTGACCCGGGGGCCGTCGACCGAGACGACCTTCAGCTCGACGTTGCCGTCGTTGATCAGGATCGGGTCACCCTTGGCGACGTCGCCGGGCAGCCCCTTGTAGGTGGTGCCGCAGATGGACTTGTCGCCGGCGACGTCCTCCGAGGTGATGACGAACTCGTCCCCGCGGACCAGCTCGACAGGGCCCTCGGCGAACTTCCCGAGGCGGATCTTGGGGCCCTGGAGGTCGGCGAGCACGCCGACCGCACGGCCGGACTCGGCGGCGGCCTTGCGGACGCGGTCGTAACGGCCTTGGTGCTCCTCGTGGGATCCGTGACTGAAGTTGAAACGGGCCACGCTCATGCCGGCCTCGATCAGAGCGACGAGCTGCTCATGGGAGTCGACGGCGGGACCGAGGGTGCAGACGATTTTGGAACGGCGCATGAGGCGGATCCTATCGGTTTGTTTCACTGCGGAATATTCCGTCTGGTGGAAGATACAAAGGGGCGCGGCCCCGCTCAGTTGTGGACCAGGTCGAAGGTCTGGCCGGCGATCTCCAGCTCCTCGTCCGTAGGCACGACGGCGACCGCCACGCGGGCGCCGTCGGGCGAGATCAGCCGCGGTTCGCCGGACCGTACGGCGTTGCGGCCGGCGTCCACGGCCAGGCCGAAGCCCTCCAGCCCCGCGAGCGCAGCCTCCCGCACCGGGGCCGAGTTCTCCCCGACCCCCGCCGTGAACACCACGGCGTCCACCCGGCCGAGGACCGCCGAATAGGCGCCGATGTACTTCTTCAGCCGGTGGATGTAGACGTCGAACGCGAGCGCGGCACGCTCGTCGCCCTCGTCCACCCGGCGCCGGATCTCCCGCATGTCGTTGTCGCCGCAGAGGCCGACCAGGCCGCTCCTCTTGTTCAGCAGGACGTCGATCTCGTCCGCCGACATCCCGGCCACCCGCTTCAGGTGGAAGGTGACGGCCGGATCGATGTCCCCGGAACGCGTGCCCATGACCAGCCCCTCCAAGGGGGTCAGTCCCATCGACGTCTCCACGCACCGGCCGCCCGACACGGCGGAGGCCGAGGCGCCGTTCCCCAGGTGGAGCACGATGACGTTCACGTCGGCCACCGGGCGGCCCAGCAGTTCGGCCGTCCTGCGCGACACGTACGCGTGCGAGGTGCCGTGGAAGCCGTAGCGGCGGATCCGGTGCGCGTCGGCGGTCTCGACGTCGATCGCGTACCGCGCCGCGTACTCCGGAATCGTCGTGTGGAACGCCGTGTCGAAGACCGCGACCTGCGGCAGGTCCGGGCGGAGCGCCTGCGCCGTACGGATCCCGGTGATGTTCGCCGGGTTGTGCAGCGGGGCGACGGGGACGAGCCGCTCGATCTCCTTCAGCACCTCGTCGGTGATCACGGTGGGCTCGCTGAACTTCAGCCCGCCGTGCACCACCCGGTGGCCGATCGCCGCCAGTTCGGGGGAGTCCAGCCCCAGCCCGTCGGCGGCCAGCTCGTCGGCCGCCGCCTTCAGGGCCTCGGAGTGGTCGGCGATCCTGCCGGTGCGCTCGCGCGGCTCCCCGCCCTTCAGCGGTGTGTGCACCAGCCGGGAGGAGGACTCGCCGATGCGCTCGACCAGGCCGGTGGCCAGCCTCGATCGGTCGCGCATGTCCAGCAGCTGGTACTTCACCGACGAGGAGCCGGAGTTCAGCACGAGTACGCGGTGGGCGTCATTCATGGAGCGGGAGCCTTCGCTGGTCGGGTCGGTGGTCATCGCGGTCACTCCTCGCCCTGCGCCTGGATCGCCGTGATGGCCACCGTGTTGACGATGTCCTGGACCAGCGCGCCGCGGGACAGGTCGTTGACCGGCTTGCGCAGCCCCTGGAGGACCGGGCCGACCGCGACAGCGCCCGCCGAACGCTGGACCGCCTTGTAGGTGTTGTTGCCGGTGTTGAGGTCCGGGAAGATCAGCACGGTCGCGCGGCCCGCCACCTCCGAGGCCGGCAGCTTGGTCGCGGCGACGGTCGGCTCGACCGCCGCGTCGTACTGGATCGGGCCCTCGATCCTCAGGTCCGGCCGTGAGGCGCGTACCCGCTCCGTCGCCTCACGCACCTTGTCGACGTCCGCGCCCGAGCCCGAGGTGCCTGTCGAGTACGAGAGCATCGCGATCCGGGGGTCCACGCCGAAGCGGGCGGCGGTGACCGCCGACTGCACCGCGATGTCCGAGAGCTGCTCCGCGTCCGGATCCGGGTTGACCGCGCAGTCGCCGTAGACCAGGACCTTGTCGGCGAGGCACATGAAGAAGACCGAGGAGACGATCGAGGCGTCCGGCTTGGTCTTGATGATCTCGAAGGCCGGGCGGATCGTCGCCGCCGTGGAGTGCACCGAGCCGGAGACCATGCCGTCGGCCAGGCCCTCCTGGACCATCAGGGTGCCGAAGTAGTTGACGTCGGAGACGACGTCGTACGCCAGTTCCACCGTCACCCCCCGGTGTGCGCGCAGCGCGGCGTACCGCTCGGCGAAGCTCTGGCGCAGCTCGGAGGTCTGCGGGTCGACGAGCTGGGTCTCGGCGAGGTCGATGCCCAGGTCGGCGGCCTTCTTGCGGATGACGTCGGTGTCCCCGAGGAGGGTCAGGTCGCAGACGTCGCGGCGGAGCAGTACGTCGGCGGCGCGCAGGACGCGCTCCTCGGTGCCCTCGGGCAGGACGACGCGGCGCCGGTCGGAGCGGGCCTGCTCCAGCAGCTCGTGCTCGAACATCATCGGGGTGACCCGGCCGCTGCGGGCCACCGAGATCCGCTCCAGCAGGGCGCCGGTGTCCACGTGACGCTCGAAGAGGCCGAGGGCGGTCTCCGCCTTGCGGGGCGTCGCCGCGTTCAACTTCCCCTCCAGGGCGAAGAGTTCGCCTGCGGTGGGGAAGGATCCGCCGGCCACGGCGACGACCGGGGTGCCCGGCGCGAGGCGGGCCGCCAGCCGGAGTATCTCCTCGCCGGGGCGCTCGTTCAGGGTCAGCAGGACGCCCGCGATGGGCGGTGTGCCGGCGCTGTGCGCGGCGAGCGAGCCGATGACGAGGTCCGCGCGGTCGCCGGGGGTGACCACCATGCAGCCCGGGGTCAGGGCCTTCAGGAGGTTCGGCAGCATGGCGCCGCCGAACACGAAGTCCAGCGCGTCCCGGGCCAGGCCCGAGTCGTCGCCGAGCAGAACCGTTCCGCCGAGGGCGGTGGTGATCTGGGCGACGGTGGGCGCGGAGAGAGCGGGATCGTCCGGGAGCACGGAGCAGGGGACCGGCAGCTGCGCCCGCAGCCGCTCGGCGATCTCCGTACGGTCCTCGGAGGCCACCCGGTTCACGATCATCGCCAGGACGTCGCAGCCGAGGCCGGCGTACGCCCGGTAGGCGTTGCGCGTCTCGGCCCGTACGGACTCGGCGTCCTGGTCCTTGCCGCCGACCACCGCGATCACCGAGGCGCCGAACTCGTTGGCGAGCCTCGCGTTCAGGGCCAGCTCGTCGGGGAGCTGGGTGGCGGCGAAGTCGCTGCCGAGGACCAGCACCACCTCGTAGTCACGGGCCACCTGGTGGAAACGCTCGACGAGCAGCGAGACCAGTTCGTCCGTCCCCCTCTCGGCCTGGACGGCGGACGCCTCCTGGTAGTCCAGCCCGAAGACCGTCTCCGCGCTCTGCGAGAGCCGGTAGCGGGCCCGCAGCAACTCGAACAGCCGGTCGGGCCCGTCATGGACGAGCGGCCGGAAGACACCGACCCGGTCGACCTGACGCGTCAGTAGCTCCATGACTCCCAGATCGACGACCTGTCGGCCGTCTCCCCGGTCGATCCCGGTCACGTACACACTGCGCGCCACGCGTGGTCTCCCGTCCTGTTTGGCTGGCATTGTCCCTTTGACGATACCTACCGGTGCAGGTGAGCCGCCCGCCGGGCAGGGTGCCCGGGGAAGGGTGTTCCCGGACCCCGAACGGTCCCGCGGGCGAAGCCGGAAGCGCGGGGGCCCGTCGGGGCGTGGGACAATCGTCGTGGCTCACGGTACGGGGGTTTCTCGACGGGTCCCCGGAATGCATGGCACTAGCGAGCAGGAGACAGAGCAGGATGCGCATCGGAATTCTCACCGCAGGCGGCGACTGCCCAGGCCTGAACGCTGTGATCCGGTCGGTCGTGCACCGCGCCGTGGTGGGCCACGGCGATGAGGTCATCGGCTTCGAGGACGGCTTCAAGGGGCTGCTCGACGGCCACTTCCGGCCCCTCGACCTGAACGCGGTCAGCGGCATCCTGGCCCGCGGCGGCACGATCCTCGGCTCGGCGCGGCTGGAGCGCGACCGGCTGCGGGAGGCCGCCGAGAACTGCGCGGAGCTCTCCCTCCGTTACGGCATCGACGCGCTCATCCCGATCGGCGGCGAGGGCACGCTCACCGCGGCCCGCATGCTGTCCGACGCCGGCATGCCCGTCGTCGGTGTCCCGAAGACCATCGACAACGACATCTCCGCCACCGACCGGACCTTCGGCTTCGACACCGCCGTGGGCGTCGCGACGGAGGCCATAGACCGGCTCAAGACCACCGCCGAATCGCACCAGCGGGTCATGGTCGTCGAGGTCATGGGCCGCCACGCGGGCTGGATCGCACTGGAGTCGGGCATGGCCGGCGGTGCCCACGGCATCTGCCTGCCGGAGCGGCCCTTCCAGGTCGACGACCTGGTCAAGATGGTCGAGGAACGCTTCGCGCGCGGCAAGAAGTTCGCCGTCATCTGCGTCGCCGAGGGGGCCCACCCCGCCGAGGGCTCCATGACGTACGCCAAGGGAGAGATCGACCAGTTCGGCCACGAGCGCTTCCAGGGCATCGGCAACCGGCTGGCAGCCGAGCTCGAACGGCGGCTCGGCAAGGAGGCGCGACCGGTCATTCTCGGCCATGTGCAGCGCGGCGGCACGCCGACCGCGTACGACCGGGTGCTCGCGACCCGCTTCGGGTGGAACGCCGTGGAGGCCGTGCACCGCGGCGACTTCGGCCGTATGACGGCGCTGCGCGGGACCGAGATCGTGATGGCCCCGCTCGCGGACGCCGTGACCCGCCTGAAGACCGTCCCCAGCGACCGGATGTACGAGGCCGAGTCGGTCTTCTGACGCCCCGCCGCCCCGGCCGGACCTCCGTCCGGCCGGGGGCGTTCTCCGCGTGCGCGGCTCAGATGCCCGCCGTACGCCAGAACTCCTCGACCACCCGGTCCAGGAACTCCCGCCCCGCCTCGCCCGCCGTCCCGGCCCGGTCCCGGCCCGTGGTGTTCCAGCTGAGAGTCGACACCATCAGCGACTGGTAGTCGGTGTGCAACTGCTCCAGTACGTCCTGGACCAGGATCCGGTCCAGCGGTACGAGCTTGTCCACCGGGCGTACGTACGCCTGCCAGCGGGTCGTGACCGCCCTGGTCAGCAGGCCGGCCAGCTCCTCGTTCCGGCCGGTCGCCGTCATGAACTGCGCCGCCGACATGTCCAGCGCGTCGCAGAGCGCCAGGGCCTGGCGCTCGTTGCCGCGCCAGCGGCCCGACTCCTCGATCCGCTGATACGCGGCGGCCGTCATCCCGAGCGTCCGCGCCAGATCGTCCACCGCGACGTCCCGGGCCATCCGGTGCTCGCGCAAGGTGCTCGCGGCGGCCAGCAGTTCGCCCGGCGCGCACCACAGCACACCGGCCAGCGCCATCAGTTCGCGTTCGCCCGGCAGCGCCGTGCCGCGTTCCCAGGCCATCACGGTCTCGGCGGTTGTCCGAAGCCCGTACTGGGCGCCGAGCCCGTACGCAACATGTCCGGGAGCCATTCCCAGCGCCTCGCGCAGACGGCGCGCGGCGGGGGCGTTGAAGGGCGGGGTGGGGTGCACGGCCCCACCGTAGAAGGCCGGGAACCGCCTGGCTACAGGCTGTTCCTATCAGTTCACCCTTCGTATGATCCTCCTAGGGAGCCCCGGGGGGCGGGGCGGACCATCAGCGGGTTTCGGCCACCCAGTGGTAGTGCAGCTCGGGCCGGCCGACCTGACCGTAGCTCGGCCGCCGCACGGCGCGGCCCACCGTCACCAGATGCTCCAGATAGCGGCGGGCGGTGATCCGGGAGATTCCCAGCTCCTCCCCGGCGGCCGCCGCGGTCACCCCCTCCGGCGCCTCGCGCAGAGCCCCGGTCACCGCCTCCAGCGTCGGACCGCTCAGCCCCTTGGGCAGCGTGGCCGGGTCCGCGACCCGCAGCGCGCCCAGCGCCCGGTCCACCTCCTCCTGGCCGCTCGCCTCACCGGCCGCCGCACGGAATTCGGCGTACCGGACGAGCCGGTCCCGGAGCGTGGGATAGGTGAACGGCTTCAGCACGTACTGCACGACGCCCAGCGACACGCCTTCCCGCACCACCGCCAGATCGCGCGCCGACGTCACCGCGATGACATCCGCGCCGTGCCCCGCCGCCCGCAGTGAGCGCAGCAGCTGCAGACCGTGCCCGTCGGGCAGATAGAGGTCGAGCAGCAGCAGGTCGACCTCCGTCCGGTCCAGCGCCCGGGCGGCCTCCGCCCGGGAGTGGGCGACGGCGGCGACCTCGAAACCCGGCACCCGGCCCACGTACAGCTGATGGGCGTCCGCGGCCACCGGATCGTCCTCCACGACCAGCACCCGGATCACGCGGACCCCACCTCCGCCATCGCCGTACGGCCGGCGAGCGGCAGCCGGACCGTGAACTCCGCGCCGCCGTCCTGCGCCCGGTCCAGCGCCACCGTCCCGCCGTTGCGGTGGACCGCCTGGCGGACGAGCGCCAGGCCCAGGCCCCGGCCCGTGCCGTGGGTCGTCCAGCCGCGCCGGAACACCTCGTCCGCGTCGTCCGGGCCGATCCCGGCGCCGGTGTCCGCCACCCGCAGGAGCAGCTCGCCGGAGTCCGTCCGCGCGGTCACGGTGACCAGGGCCCGCGTCGCGGTGCGCTGCGCGGGGACGGGGGCGCCGGCGCCCGTCCCCGCCTCGGACGCGGCGTCCACCGCGTTGTCGATCAGATTGCCGAGGATCGTCACCAGATCCCGCGGCGCGAGCGAGCGCGGCAGAGCCCCGTCGTCGATCAGGCTGTCCTCGGCGAGCACCAGCTCCACACCGCGCTCGTTGGCCTGCGCCGCCTTGCCGAGCAGCAGGGCGGCGAGCACCGGTTCGGCGACCGCGCCCACGACCCGGTCGGTGAGGACCTGCGCCAGCTCCAGCTCCGCCGTCGCGAAGTCCACCGCCTCCTCGACCCGGCCCAGCTCGATCAGCGACACCACCGTGTGCAGCCGGTTCGCCGCCTCGTGCGCCTGCGAGCGCAGCGCCTGGGTGAAGCCGCGCTCCGAGTCGAGCTCGCCCGAGAGCGCCTGCAGCTCCGTGTGGTCCCGCAGCGTGACGACCGTGCCGCGCCGCTCGCCGCCGACCACCGGGCTGGTGTTGACGACGATCACGCGGTCCGCCGTCAGATGGACCTCGTCCACCCGTGGCTCGGACGCCAGGAGCGCCCCGGTCAGCGGGGCCGGCAGCGCCAGCTCGTCGACCCCGCGCCCGACCGACCCGGGCGCCAGCCCCAGCAGCTCCCGGCCCGCGTCGTTGATCAGGGCGACCCGGCGCTGCCCGTCCAGCATGAGCAGCCCCTCGCGCACCGCGTGCAGCGTGGCCTCGTGGTAGGTGTGCATCCGGCTCAGCTCCCGGGCGTTCATCCCGTGCGTGTGCCGCCGCAGCCGGGCGTTGATCACGTACGTCCCGAGCGCGCCCAGCGCCAGGGCGGCGCCCGCGGCCGTCCCCAGGGCCCCGAGCTGCTCACGCACCTGTGTGGAGACCCGCTCCACGGTGATGCCCGCGCTGACCAGGCCGACGATCCTGTCGCCGTCCCGGACGGGCGTGACGACCCGTATCGAGGGCCCCAGCGTGCCGGCGTAGGTCTCCTCGAACGTCTCGCCGAGGAGCGCGCGCTCGGTGTGCCCGATGAAGCGCCTGCCGATCTGGGTGGGGTCGGGGTGGGTCCAGCGGACCCCCTCCGGATTCATGATCGTGACGAACGCGATCCCGGTGTCCTCGCGTACCCGCTCCGCGTAGGGCTGGAGCACGGCGGACGGGTCGGGGGTGCGGATCGCCTCCCGCACCGACGGTGATTCGGCCATGGCGAGAGCGGCCGCCCGCACCTGGCGGGCCGCGGTCTCCTCCGCCTGGGAGCGGCCGGAGGCATACGCGAAGAATGCGCACCCGGCCACGACCGCGGCCACGAGCAGGGCCTGCATCGCGAACAGCTGGCCGGCCAGGCTGCGGGGGAGGGTACGGGGCAGGCGCATGCCTCACAGTCTGCCTGGCGGGGACCGCGGGCCCAAGGTGGCCGATAAGCGTCTGTGAACGATATGAACGCAAGGGTGACGGCCGTCACAGGGAAGTGAATAGTCACCGGGGCCCCCAGGGACGGGGGAGCCGCCGCACACCCGAGGAGACCCCCGTGGCAGAGAAAGCCGCACGACGGGACCGCACCCACTATCTCTACCTGGCAGTGATCGCCGCCGTGGTGCTGGGCATCACGGTGGGCCTCGTGGCTCCCGACTTCGCCGTGGAGCTCAAGCCGATCGGCACAGGCTTCGTCAACCTCATCAAGATGATGATCTCGCCGATCATCTTCTGCACGATCGTGCTCGGGGTCGGCTCCGTACGGAAGGCCGCCAAGGTCGGTGCCGTCGGCGGACTGGCCCTCGGGTACTTCCTGGTGATGTCCACCGTCGCCCTGGCCATCGGCCTGGTCGTCGGCAACCTCCTGGAGCCGGGCTCCAGCCTCCACCTCACCGAGGCGGCCCGCGCCGCGGGTGAGGCGCAGGCGGGCGACAGCGAGTCCACCGTGGACTTCCTGCTCGGCATCATCCCCACCACCATGGTGTCGGCCTTCACCGAGGGCGAGGTCCTGCAGACCCTGCTCATCGCCCTGCTCGCGGGCTTCGCGCTCCAGGCCATGGGCTCGGCCGGCGAGCCCGTCCTGCGGGGCATCGGCCACATCCAGCGCCTCGTCTTCCGCATCCTCGCCATGATCATGTGGGCGGCGCCGGTCGGGGCGTTCGGCGCGATGGCGGCGGTGGTCGGTGAGACCGGCGTCGACGCCCTGAAGTCCCTCGCGATCATCATGGTCGGCTTCTACGTCACCTGCGCGCTCTTCGTCTTCCTGATCCTGGGCGCGATCCTGCGCCTGGTCGCCGGGGTCAACATCTTCTCCCTGCTGAAGTACCTGGGCCGTGAGTTCCTGCTGATCCTCTCCACCTCCTCGTCCGAGTCGGCCCTGCCGCGGCTGATCGCGAAGATGGAGCACATGGGCGTCAGCAAGCCCGTCGTCGGCATCACCGTGCCGACCGGCTACTCCTTCAACCTCGACGGCACCGCGATCTACCTCACGATGGCCTCGCTCTTCATCGCCAACGCGACGGGCGACCCGCTGAGCATCGGTGAGCAGATCTCGCTCCTGGTCTTCATGGTGATCGCGTCGAAGGGCGCGGCGGGCGTCACCGGCGCCGGTCTGGCCACCCTCGCGGGTGGTCTCCAGTCGCACCGCCCCGAACTGGTCGACGGTGTCGGACTGATCGTCGGCATCGACCGCTTCATGAGCGAGGCCCGCGCCCTGACCAACTTCGCGGGCAACGCGGTGGCCACGGTGCTGGTCGGCACCTGGACCAAGGAGATCGACCGGGCCCGGGTGGACGAGGTCCTCTCCGGCGCGCTCCCGTTCGACGAGAAGATGATCACCGACGAGGGCCCCACGGAGCCGCACGTCCCGGACGCCAGGGACGGCGGCGAGGAGCAGCCCTCGCTCGCGAAGGTGTGACGAGCGGGTCGTGACGCAGGGCGGAAGCGGCCGGTACGGGACCTCCCGTGCCGGCCGCTTCCGTGTGTCCGGCCGGCGGTGTGCGGACAGTGTGATCATTCCGTGCTGGCGCCGTGCGGCGGGCCCGAGCAGTATCACTCCCCTGAACAGGCGCAGAAGGTGTCCTGACCAGGCGTAAGGGGTGGGGACGCTGAAGACCGCACGACACCGGGGAGCCGCGGTCGCGCTGCTGCTGCCGGTTCTCATCGGCACGGCCGGATGCGGCGCGGGCGAGAAGGCCCCGGCGGGGGAGGCGGTCTACGGGCAGCCGCTCGCCGAGCAGTTCCAGGCGGCGACGGACGCCACCCGTGGGGCAGGCACCGCCGCCTTCGTGTCGACGCTGACCTACGGGGCGGCGGGCGGCGACGCCGTGCAGGCCACCCGGGGGAGCCAGGACTACGGCCGGGGGACGTCACGCGCGGACGTCGCCCTCGACGCCCCCCGCACGTTTCCGGAGGGCACGCTGGAGCTCCTGAGGGGAGCGGCACCGGAGGGCGGGCAGGTGCTGGCCACCGCGGACGACGACGTCTACGTCCGCCACGCCGGCTCCGCCTGGCTGAAGTACACCCCCGAGGCCGTCAGCAAGTTCGGCGAGGCCACGGGTGACGTCGCCGGGCACGCGGCCGGGGACGCGGCGCCGTACAGCGGGACCCTCGCGGACCTCGTCCCGCGCACGATCCCCCGCGAGGCCCCCGAGCGCCGCGCGGACGGCAGCCGGGTCTACCGGGTGGACCTGCTGCCCGAGGTCGCGGGGGAACTCCTGCCGCGTCACCTGCGGGGCGCCGGTGACGCCTGGGGAACCGAGTCCGTCGGGCTGACGGTGAAGCTGGACGCCGACGGCCGACTGGCCTCGGCCTCCGCCGACCTCGCGCCCGTGCTGGCCGCGCTGCACGACCAGGGGATGCTCGCCGAGGTGAAGCGGCTGCGTGCGGCGTACGAACTCACCGCCTTCGGCGAGCCGGTGAAGGGGCCTTTCGATGACGAAGAGCCGGTCGAGGACGCCGCCGAGGTGCTGGCGCCCGTCGCCACGCTGAAGGCCGGCCGGTGCGCCGCCACCGGCGGCACGGGACTGGGCACCGAGGAGATCGTCCGGCCCGTGGACTGCGGGGACCGGCACGACATCCGGGTGCTGGGCCAGGTCGAGGTGGACCGGGCGTTCTCCGGCAATCGGGATCTCGGGAACGGCGACCGCTACGGGAAGGAGGAGTGCGGGCGCGTCGATACCGCCGCGCCGAAGGACTGGCGGCGCGGCGGCCGTTACGCGGACGGGTTCCACATGCGGGGGCAGTCCGAGGTGACCGTGTCGGTCGCCATGGACGGGGAACCCGGCAACGGGACGGAGACGACGGTGACGGGCTCCTACACCTGTTTCCTCACCGTCGCCCGGTGAGCCGTCAGCCGAACGGGATCCGGACGACCGACTGGTTCCCGGTGCCCACGGTGCTCGTGCCGTTGCCGATGGCGTTCCAGATCTCCACCCTGACCTTGCCGCCGACCAGATTGCCGTGGCTTCCGGTCGACGACTTGAGGCCCTTGGCCTGCGTGTAGTGCTCGTACCCGTTGACGGGATCTGTGGCGAAGTAGTTGTACGTCTCCGTACGGTCCCAGGTCCCGTCACCGGTACGGTCGTAACTCACCCGCACCTGCTGGCCGTTGGCGATCGTGGTGCCCGAGTCGGCGAACACGTCGAACTGGGTCGAGCCGCCGTCGTACGCCCGGGTGATGCCCGACGCCGTGAAGGTCTGCGGGCTGTGCGGAGTGCCGTCGTGGTTGCCGCCGCCCGCCGAGGCGACCGTCACCGAGGAGGCGGCGGACTGGGCCGCGCCGAGGCCGCCGGCGCTGCGCAGGACGAGGGTGGAGGAGCCGGACGGCGGATCCGTGGGCGGTTCGGTGGTGCCTCCGCCGCCCCGGGTCCAGACGCCGACGTAGTCGACCAGCATGGGCCGGCCGGGCACCGTCTCGGCGGTCGGGGTGGAGCCGCCGAGCGCGTTCGGGAAGGCGCCGCCGATCGCGAGGTTCAGCAGGAGGAAGTACCCGGCGTGGTCGGTCATGTTCGCCCACGTCGAGGCGTCCAGCTGGCTCTGGGTGACGCTGTGGAAGAGCTGGTCGTCGACGTACCAGCGCAGGGCGTTGGGCGTGACGGCGCGGTCCCACTCGAAGCGGTAGGTGTGGAAGGCGGACTGGCAGCTCGCGCCGGGGCAGGCGCGGCTGTTGCCGAGGCCGGTGGTCTCGTTGCAGGGGCCGCCCGGGTTGACGCCGCAGTGCAGCACGCCCCAGACGGAGTTGATCCCGTTGACGTTCTCCATGATGTCGAACTCGCCGATGCCCGGCCAGTTCCAGTAGTTGCCCCGGTAGGGGGAGCCGAGCGCCCAGAAGGCGGGCCAGTAGCCCAGGGCCGCGTTGCCCGTGACGTTCGGCATCTGGACGCGGCCCTCGATGCGCAGGGTGCCGCCGGCCGGCGCCTTGAAGTCGGCCCTCTTGGTCTCGATGCGGCCCGAGGTCCAGTTGCCCGCACTGTCGCGGAGCGGGGTGATGCGGAGGTTGCCGTTGCCGTCGAGGCTGACGTTGTCGGGGCTGGCGGTGTAGTTCTGGACCTCCCCGGTGCCCCAGTTGCCGGGGCCGCCGGGATAGCCGTGACCCGTGTCGATCTGCCAGTTCGCGGAGGACGGCAGGCTGCGGTTCGCGCCGTCGAAGTCGTCGCTCCAGCGCAGGTCCCAGCCGGGAGTGGTCGGCACGTCACCGCGGGCGGGCCCGGAGCCGGCGACGGTGATCACTGCGGCGAGGGTGAGGGCCAGGGCGGTGAGGGCGGCGAGGACGGTCGTTCGTCCGTGGGGTCTGTGGGGGGTGGTGCGACTCGTACGCAAGGGAACCTCCGGTGGGGACGTGCCGGGAAGGTTGTCGCTGAGAGCGCTCTCAGAGTTATTTAGACGCACCGGGGGCGCCCGTCAATGGCTCCGGTCGCTCCAGTTGCCGAAGGCCACGCACCGCCCTGTGCTTGCCTTGACGCCCACGTCAAGGATTACGGTCGCGGTATGCGAATCGGGGAACTGGCCGAACGCGCCGGAACGACGACACGGACGCTGCGGTACTACGAATCACGGGGCCTGCTGCACGCACGCCGCGCGGAGAACGGCTACCGCACGTACGACGAGGGTGACCTGCGGCTGATCCAGCAGATCCGGACCCTTCAGGACTTCGGGTTCGACCTGGAGGAGACCCGCCCCTTCGTCGACTGTCTGCGCGCCGGCCACCCGGCTGGCGACGCCTGCCCGGCCTCGCTGGCCGTCTACCGGCGCAAGCTCGGCGAGCTGGACGCGCTCATCGGCCAGCTCCGGTCGGTCCGTACGGAGGTGGGCGCACAGCTGGCCCGCGCCGAACTGGAGGCGTCCGCCGGGGTGCCGGGCGGCCCCGAACCACGATGCGAACTGAACTGGGAGGACACGAGATGATCCATGCCGAAGGTGTCGCCGAGGTGACCGACACGACGTTCGACGCGGAGGTCCTGGGAGCCGGCCTGCCGGTCCTGGTCGAATTCACCGCCGACTGGTGCGGGCCCTGCCGCCAGCTCGCCCCGGTGCTCGGCGCGATCGCCCGGGAGGAGGCCGGCCGTGTCAAGGTCGTCCAGCTCGACGTGGACCACAACCCGGGTGTCACCAGCCGCTACGCGGTGCTGTCGACGCCGACGCTGATGGTCTTCCAGGACGGCGAACCGGTGAGGTCGATGGTGGGCGCCCGCCCGAAGCGCCGCCTGCTCCAGGAGCTGGAGGACGTGCTCCCGGCGGCGGTCTGACCGCCGGCGATCGCCGGGCTGCCACGGACGCGGGGGGGGGCCGCGGGCCTGCCCTGCTGTCCGTGGCTTCCCGTCGACCGGCCTCGGGGCGCCCGGTGGGCCCCGGCCACCCACCTTCGTTTGTCGGCCAAAGCCGTGGCAGGCCCCGCGTCGGTCGGGCGGGCGGCACTAGCGTGAAGACCGCCATCGCAGAAGCAGCACACCGATCACGTAGGGGGAATTGGTATGCAGTCGCGCGCACTCGGTGTCTTACCCGGAGCGTTCACGGTCCTCGTGGCCGCACTGGCCGTCATCCTCGGTCTGACCGCGCAGGCCGGCACGGCCAGGGCCGACGAGGTGTCCGCGTCCGGTCTGACCGGTCTGACGTTCACCTCGGTCAACAGCGGCCGGAACCTCGACGTACAGAACGGCAACACGGGGGACGGGGTCTTCCTCGTCACCAACGCGGCTCCGGGCTACCACCAGGAGTGGAACGCCAACCAGCAGGCCGACGGGTCCTTCACCCTCTCCAACGCCGACACCGGCAAGTGCATGCAGGCCGGCCTGCCGCTCAAGCAGCAGTCGTGCAACGGGGCGGCCGCGCAGCGCTGGTACTTCCAGCCCGTCACCGGGGCCGACGACACGTTCATGATCCGCAACGCCGGTGACAACAAGTGCGTCGACGTCGTCCTTGCGTCCCAGGGCGAGGACGCGTGGACCCAGACCTACGCCTGCAACGGCAGCAGGGCCCAGCAGTGGTCCATCCCCGCCCCGGCCACGGCTGACGCGTTCCGGGCGGCCGTGGACTACGCGTCGAAGCGCTGCCAGAAGGACGCGGCGACCTGCTCGTGGACGAAGGGCTCCCAGGCCCCGGCCGAGCCGCTGCCCACGCAGTGCGTCTCACCGGTCTGGTACAACGGCACCGGCGCCTCGGTGCCGTGGACGTTCTCGCTGACCACGACACACGGCTGGTCGAGCGAGATCAGCGTCTCCTTCGAGTCGGGCATCACCGTGGGCGACCCGAGCCCCGTCCAGACGAAGATCGCTCTCACCACCTCGGGCAAGGTCACCTACAGCCTCAGCGAGACGCTCGGCAACAGCCTGGAGATCGCCGTGCCGCCGCAGCACTACGGCTGGGTGGCGCTGTCGGAGCTGGCGACGAAGGTGACCGGTGAGTGGACCTTCGACGCGAACGGCTACCCCTGGAAGGCGCGGGACACCGTGACCGTGCCGCTGACCGGCGACGACCAGGGACACGCCAGTGTCTACCTGGCGAAGACCGCGCCGGAGTTCACGACCTGCGGCAGCTGAACCACCGAGGGCCCGCGCGATTCGTGCGGGCCCTCGTGCGCCCCGCGGGGCCCGGGGCGCAGTCGTCAGCCGGCCGTCCACCCTCCGTCCACGGCCAGTGCCGACCCCGTGGCGAAGGAGGCGCGGTCGCTGCACAGCCAGAGGGCCGCCTGGGCGATCTCGACGGGGTCGGCCATGCGCTTCTGCATCTGGCGGTTGACGAACGCCGCCTCCAACTCCGGGTAGGCCTCGATCACTTGGTCGATCATGTCCGTCCGGGTGGTGCCGACGACCAGCGTGTTGATGCGAATGCCGCGCGGCGCGTACTCGGCCGCCGCCGCCCTGGTCATGCCGAGTACCGCGTGTTTCGCGGTTACGTAGGGCACGGGTGCCCCGGTCGCCCCCATGGCCGCGGTGCTGGAGGTGTTGACGATCGCGCCCCTCCCCGCTTCGAGCATCACGGGGATCTGGGAACGCCCCCGCCCGACGTATCCGACGGTCCGCGGCGAGGGTCGAGGCCCGGAGTGGGTTACGGACCGTACGCGCCCCGAAAGCCCAGGTCGCGGAAGAAGCACATGTCCGTGTCCTCGCTCCGGCCGGCGGATCAGAGCGTGTCCGGTTCCCGCGCCTGCGCGACCCAGCAGGCGACCTCGGCCCCGGCGGCCCCCAGCAGGACCGGTTCGTCGGTCCGGCAGCGGTCGACGGCGAGCGGGCAGCGGGGGTGGAAGCGGCAGCCGGGCGGCGGGCTGCCCGGGTCGGGGACCTCCCCGGTCAGGGCGCGAGGGCGGGAGCCGGTGCCGTCCGGTACCGGTACGGCGGCCAGCAGGGCCTGTGTGTACGGGTGCTGCGGGGAGTTGAAGATCTGCTCGACGGTCCCCGCCTCGACGACGCGGCCCAGGTACATCACGACCACCCGGTCGGCGAGCGCGCCGACCACCGCCAGGTCGTGCGAGATGAACGCGAGCGCGATGCCCTCCTCGCGCGACAGGTCCCGCAGCAGATTCGCCACCGCCGCCTGCGCGGAGGCGTCGAGGGCCGACACCGGCTCGTCCGCGACGATCATCTTCGGGCGGGAGGCGAGCGCCCGGGCGATCGCGGCCCGCTGCCGCTGCCCGCCGGAGAACTCGTGCGGATACTTCTCCGCGGCTCCGTCCGGGAGGCCGACCCGCCGCAGCGCCTCGACGGCCTCGCGCGCGGTCTCCGGATCGCGGCGCCCGCGCCTGGTGCCCAGGGCCCGCTCGCGGGCGACCACGACCTCCTGGATCTGCGCGCCGATGGTGCGGCGCGGGTTGAGGGAGGCGTTCGGGTCCTGGAACACCATCTGCAACGGCAGCAGGCCGGGAGCGCGGCGACGCCGCCCCACGGCGCCGACCGGTGTGCCGTCGAAGGTGACCGAGCCGGTGTGTGCGGGGGCGAGCCCGGTGACGGCGCGGGCCAGGGTGGACTTGCCGCAGCCGGACTCGCCGACGATGCCGACGATCTCACCCGGGGCGACCTCCAGACCGACCCCGGCCAGGGCGCGCATCGGGGGCAGTCCCTTGCGGGGATACTCGACGACCACGTCCTCGACGCGGAGCAGTGGTGCGGCCGGGTGGCCGGCGTTCACGGTCATGCCTTCCTCCTGGCGGGGGCATCGGCCGCGGGGACGGGGCCGGGGTTCGACGGGGTGTCGGCGGGGCGGACGGCACCGGGCTCGGCCAGCACGCAGGCGACCGTACGGGCAGGGCCGATAGTGACCGGCACGGGGCGGGTGCGGTCGCAGCCGTCCACGGCCGAGGAGCAGCGCGGCCGGAACGGGCAGCCGGGTACCGGCGCGTCGGCGGCGGGGGCGGATCCTGGGATGGGGCGCAGCGGCACGGCGTGCCCGACGGCGGAGCGCTCGCCGAGCGACGCGTGCGGCAGCGCCTGCAACAGGCCTCGGGTGTAAGGGTGTTGAGGGTTGCCGATGACCTCGCCGACGGTGCCGGTCTCGATGACCCGGCCGGAGTAGAAGACGGCGATCCGGTCGGCGATGGAGGACAGGACACCGAGGTCGTGGGTGACCATCACGACGGCCATGCCCGTCTCGCGCCGCAGATCGTCGAGGAGTTCGACGATCCCGGCCTGGACGGTGACGTCGAGCGCGGTGGTCGGCTCGTCGGCGATGAGCAGACGCGGGCCGCAGGCGAGGGCGGAGGCGATGGCGATGCGCTGGCGCATGCCGCCCGAGAACTGGTGCGGATAGCGGGCGGCGGCCGAGGCCCCGCCGGGGATGCGCACCAGGTCGAGCAGTTCGACCGCGCGGGCCGCCGCCTGCTTGCGGCTGACGCCCTGGTGGCGGCGGACATGATCGGTGATCTGCCGGCCCACGGTGAGCATCGGGTGGAGCGCGGATGACGGGTCCTGGAAGACGACCGCGATGTCCCGGCCGCGTACCTGCCCCCACTCCTTGTCGGGGAGCCCGACCAGCTCGCGCCCGTCGAAGCGGACCGAGCCGGACACCCGGGCGCGTTCCGGGCCGAGGCCGACCAGGGTCATGCCCGTCACCGTCTTGCCGCTGCCGGACTCCCCGGCGATGCCGAGGATCTCCCCGGGGCGGACGGCGAACCCCACACCGTCGACGAGCCGGATGTCCCGTCCGGCACGGGGCAGGCTGACCGTCAGGTCCCGTACGCGCAGGAGGGGTTCGACGGCCGTGACGGAGCCGGTCGTACCGGTACGTGCCGTGCCCGTGCCCGCGCGGGAGTCCAGCGGGGTGCGCGCGCCGAGGATGTTGTCCCCACTCATCATCGTTCTCCAGCGGTCGAGAGCTTGGGGTCGAGCCGGTCGCGCAGGGCGTCACCGAGGACGTTGAAGGCGACCACGACCGTGACGATGGCGAGGCCTGGAACGACCGCGAGCCACCACTGGTTGAAGTACTGCGACGCCTCGGAGATCATCGAGCCCCATTCGGCGGCGGGCGGCCTGGCGCCGAGCCCGAGGAAGGACAGCCCGGCGAGCAGCAGGATCGCGCCGCCGACATCCAGCATGGCGAGGACGAGCAGCGAGCCGGCGACGCCGGGCACCAGGTCCACCAGGATCGAGCGGACCGAGCCGACCCCGGCGAGCCGGTTGGCGTGCACGAAGTCCGACTCGCGCAGTGACAGCACGGTGGAGCGGACCGTGCGCGCGTACCCGGGCCACCAGACGAGGGCGCCCGCGAGGACGGAGTTGGGCAGGGACGGGCCGAGCGAGGCGGCCACGGCCATCGCCAGGATGATCACCGGGAAGGCGAAGACGACGTCGGTGACGCGCATCAAAACCTCGTCGACCCAGCCGCCGAAGAAGCCCGCGACAAGGCCGACGACCGTGCCGATCAGGGCGGTCGCGGTGATGAGCAGCAGCCCGACCGGGACGGAGAGCCGGGCGCCGTACAGGACGCGGGAGAGCACGTCGCGCCCGGCGGGGTCGGTGCCGAGCCAGTGCGCGGACGACGCGCCTTCGAGGGGCACCGCGCCCTGGGCGAGCGGGTCGTACGGCGCGAGCACGGGAGCGAGGAGGATGACGGTCAGCCACAGGAGCAGCACGCCGACGGCGACGCCCTGTGCGGGGTTGCGGCGTGCCCAGCGCCAGGCGCCGGCCACCCGCCCCGTGCGGAGGCCCGGTGCGGTGACCGGGGTGAGGGTGGCGGTCATGACAGGCGGATCCTCGGGTCGAAGGCGGCGTACAGCAGGTCGGCGGCCAGGTTGACCACGACGAAGACCAGGGCGATGAGGATGGACACGCCCATCACGGCCGGCAGGTCGAGGTTGGTCGAGCTGCGGAAGGCGTACTGGCCGATGCCGTTCCAGGAGAACTGCTGCTCGATGTAGACGGTCGCGGCGAGCAGCAGGCTGAAGGAGAGGGTGGTGGCGGTGATCAGCTGGCCGGACGCCGAGCGCACCGCGTAGCCCCACAGGACGCCGCGCGCGCGAAGTCCCTTGGCGCGCCCCGCCTTCACGAAGTCGGAGGAGAGCGCTTCGAGTACGGCGCTGCGGGTGAAGCGCAGCACCATGCCGATGACGGACAGGGCGAGGACCGATGCCGGCAGGACGAGATGGGCGGCCGCCGAGGCGAAGGCGTCGAGGTCGCCGGCCAGGAGCGCGTCGGCCGTGTAGAACCCGGTGATCCGGTCCGGTGGATCGAGGGCCGGGGCGAGCCTCCCGGAACCGGGCAGGATGCCGAGGTTCTTGACGAACAGCACGGCGGCGACCATGCCGATCCAGAAGGTGGGCAGCGAGACCCCGGTGAGCGACAGGGTGCGGGAGATCCGGTCGAGGCGGCCGCCGCGCCCCTTCGCGGCGAGCACGCCGAACAGCACACCGATGACGATGGCCATCGCGGTGGCGACGACGACCAGTTCGAGGGTGGCGGGCAGCTTCTCGGCCAGGTCGTCGAGGACCGGGCGCTGTGTCTGCTGAGAGGTGCCCAGGTCTCCCGTGAGCAGATTGCCGAGGTAGGAGGCGTACTGCACCGGCAGAGACCTGTCGAGGCCCTGGTCGGCGCGGTAGCGGGCGACGATCTCCGGATCGTCGAGGGCGCGCTGGCCGAGGTTGGCGGTGGCGGGATCGGCCGGGACGACGGAGCTGAGGAGGAAGGTCACCAGGGTGACGCCGAGGACGATCAGCACCGAGGACGCGACGCGGCGCAGCGCGTACGCCGCCAGGGGCGGCATCCTGCGGCGGGCACGGGGAGTGTCCTTCACGGGGCCCGGCGGGCCCGCCGGTGCGGGGGCCGGTCCGGCGAGGGCCGTGCCGGGAGCGGTGTCGGTCACTGGGTCATCCCTCCGAGCGGCCGAGCGCGGCCAGATCGAGGTAGTAGAGCGGGTTGCGGACCAGTCCGGTCACCTCGGACGAGGCGACGGTGACGAAGTTCGGCTCCAGCAGCGGGACGAAGGGGCCGTCCTCGTTCATCGCCCGGTTCCACGCCGTGTAGGCGGTGAGCCGGTCCTGCTCGTCGACCGAGCCGTACGCCTTCTTTGTGAGTGCGGCGAGCCCGGGAGCGGCCTTCGCCGGCCAGTGCACCCGCTTGGAGAGGAAGTCACCGGGCGCGAAGCCGAGGACGTTCTGCGGGTCGAGGTAGTCCGGCGGGTAGGACCACAGGGCGAGCTGTGTCTCGCCGTCCACATAGCGTTGCAGGGAGGTCGACGTCGGCGAGGGCCGGAGCGTGACGGTGATCCCGATCTTCCCCAGGTCGCTCTGGATCCGCTGGGCCATCACGCCGTAGTCGAGGCCGGCCAGCCGGTGGTAGTCACTCGCGTAGTCGAGGGTCAGCCCGATCTTCTTCAGACCCTGTTCCCTCTTGGCCTTCTCGACGAGGGCGCGGGCGGCTTTGGGATCGTGGGCCACGGCGTCCGCCTTGCCGAGTCCCCCGGTGAAGACGGTCGGCAGGATGCCGGTGGCCTGGGTGGACCCGGGCCCGGCGATCTCGACGAGGCCCTCGTAGTCGATGCCGAGCCGGATGGCCTTTCGCACGTCGTCGGAGGCGGTGGGGAGGTTCTTCGCGCGGCTGACCGCGAGGTAGAGCACCTCGGCCGCGCGGCTGTTGTCGACGGTCAGGTTGTCGCCGTGCAGGCCCTTGGTCTGGAGCGCCGAGATGTCGAGGGCGATCTGCGAGTCACCGGACTGCACCCCGAGCAGCTGCTGCTGCGCCGACGGCACGTTCCGGATGATCACCCTGGGGTAGGCCGGTGCGTCACCGGCGTACTCCGGGTTGGCCTCCAGGACGATCTGCGAGGAGTTGCTGTAACTCTTCAGCCGGTACGGTCCCGACCCCGCCGACGCCCTGTTCAGCCAGGTCTCGGCCTTGTCCTCGGTGACCGCGTTCTTCGCGTCGGTGCCGCCGTGCGCGCGCACCGCGTCGGCGTTGAGCACCCCGAACTGCGGGGTGACGAGCATGGCGGGCACATCGGCGCGGGGGGTCTCGGTGGTGAGGACGACGGTCCGGGCGTCCTCGGCCTCGACGGTGATCCCGGCCATCAGGTAGGCGGGGCTGGCGTCGACGTGACGCAGCCGGTCGAAGGAGAAGACGACGTCGCTCGCCTCGACGGGGGTGCCGTCGGAGAAGCGGGCGTCCTCCCGGAGGGTGAACGTCCAGGACTGCCCGTCCCCGGAGCTGGACCAGGACGCGGCCAGACCGGGTACGGGGGTGCGCAGGTCGTCACCCCGGTAGGTGGTCAGCGTCTCGTACAGCGCGTGGTCGACGAGGTAGTCGGTGGGCTGGTAGACGCGGGCCGGGTCGATGGACTTGGCGTTGAACGCCGTGTCGACGACGAGGGTGTGGCGCGCGGCTTCGACGGACACACCCGCGGTCGCGCAGGAGGTGAGCGAGGCGGTCAGGGCGGCGGCCAGAGCGAGTGCGGCGAGGGCACGCCGCCGGACGCGCCCGGTGCGTGGCCCGCACCGGGCGCGTCCGGCGGGTGCCCTCGGCGTACGGGCCCGGCGGACCGGCGGGGGCGGCTGGTCCGCCGGGCCGGGCGGTCAGGCCGAGGCGGTCACGGGTACGGCCGGGGGGCCGTCCTGGAGGTTCACGTCGATGGTCTGCCGGTACAGGCGCAGCCAGTTGCCGCCGCACAGCTTCCCGATCTCGGCCGGTGAGAAGCCGGCCCTGGCCAGCCCGTCCGGGATGTTGCCGAACTGCGCCGCCGTCTCGAACCACTCCGGGTCCGGCACGACCGGCGACTGCCCGGGCCTGCCCGCCCCGTACTCGGGTCCGCGCGTCCAGTGGCCCTTGCGCATCTCCACCATGTGCTCCTCGGTGAGGAAGCGCCCGAGGTCGGAACCGACACCGACGTGATCGACGCCGATCCGCTCCACGGTGCGGGCGACCAGCTCGCACCAGCTGTCGACGGTCTCGCACCACTCGCCGGCGATGTTCGGATACATCGTCAGGCCGAGCACCCCGCCCCGCTCCGCGAGCGCGTCGATGACCTCGGGCCGCTTGTTGCGGGCGTGGTCGAAGAACTCGCGCGGGTTGGCGTGGTTGACCGCCACGGGGACGGCCGAGGCGTGGATCGCGTCGTACGAGGTCCGGTCGCCGACGTGCGAGCAGTCGACGAGGACGCCGCAGCGGTTCATCTCCTCGACGGCGTTGCGGCCGAAGCGGGTCAGGCCGGCGTCGGTGGTCTCGTAACAGCTGGCGCCGAGGGTGTTCTGGATGTTGTAGGTGAGCTGCATGACCCGCAGGCCCATGCGGGCGAACAGCTCGATGTAGTCGAGCCGGTCCTCGATCGGGGACGCGTTCTGGGTCCCCATGAGGACCGCGGTGCGGCCCTCGGCGGCAGCCGCCTCGATGTCGGCCGTGGAGTACGCGATCCGTATGAGATCGGAGTTGTCGCGTTCCATCCCGTACCAGTCGGCGAGGGCCTGCATGGTCTCCGCCGCGTTCTCCCAGAACGCGATGGTGTTCGTCACGCAGTCCACGCGCCCGGCGCGCAGCTCCTCGAAGACCGTCCGGTTGAAGACGCCGCACTCGAGTCCGTCGATGTTCATCGCTGCTCTCCCTCGCTGATGGAACTGATGGAGCTGACGGCCGCGCCGCCGACGAAGTCCACGTCGTCGGTGAGGTCGGGTTCGATCACGCCGTTCTCGTCGACGGCGGTCGCGCCGGCGTGCTTGAGCGAGGTCACCGACTCACTGGACAGCGCGCGTGCGGAGTCCTCGAAGAGCGACCACCACAGGGCGGCGGGGGTCTCCACACCGGTGTGCACCGCGCGGGCCGCGGGCAGCGATCCCACGAGCGGCAGGAGCCGCAACAGTTCGCTGTCGTCCGGCAGTTCCGGCGCGCGGCGCTCCATGACGAGGAGTACGCCGTCACCGGCCAGGCCCTCGGGCAGCGGTGGCAGCCCGGCGGACGGCGCGGCGTCCGACCGGGTGGGCGTCACCGTGATGACCACGCCCCGGTCGGTGCCCTGGTGCTCCAGTACGGCGGCGAGTCCGGCGCGCTCGACGCGCCCGGCCCAGAGGGTGACCCGCTCACCGGGCTCGGCCTGGAGCAGGTCGAGCAGTGCGGGGGCGACGACGAGGGCGCTCTGTCCGAGACAGTCGACCACGAGCGCGCCCGGAGCCTCGGCGGCGATCTCCACCCGGCCCGAGCCCTCGCGGTCGGCCTCGCCGAGCCCGTCGGCGAGGAACTGGAGCGCCGGCAGCCCGGCGGCCTGGGCGTGCAGCACCAGGTCGCGTACGGCGGGCACGGCGCCGAGCGCGAGGCCCTGGGCCTGGAGCAGGCGCTCGGTGATGAGCCGGAGTTCGCGCAGTGACAGGCGGAGGGTCTCGGCGTCGGAGGCGTTCTGCCAGGTGCGGCCGAGGCGGTCGGCGGCGCCGCCGCTCCCGGTGCCGCTGGTGAGCGTGGCGGAGGTCATCGGGCGGCTCCGTTCGAGGGGGTGGGTGTGGTCGCGTCGAGGACGACGGAGCCGGCGGGGCGCGGCACGGGCGGCCAGAACCACGGGCCGGTGCCGGTGCCCCCCAGGTCCGCCGCGGTGGGGGCGCCCTGGAAGATCACGCCGCGCAGGTCACGGCCGAGGTAGTCCTTGGTGCGCTCCAGGCCGTAGAGCGCGGCGTTCGCCAGGCGGATGATCCGTGCGGGCACGAAGGCGGCGTCACGGATGTTGGTGTGCGGTACGGCGTAGGGGTGCCCGGCGAGGGACTGGAGGCGCTCGACGGCGCCCCGCAGGTCGGGCCGGCGGGCGAGGAGACGTCCGACGGGCAGGGCCGGGTCCTCGGCGGCGAGCACGCCGTCGAGTCGCTGGACCATGCCGGGGACGTCCACGGTGAGATCGACGGTGCCCTCCGGCAGTTCCGCGGTGGCGCCGCACCGGGGCTCCTCGGCGGACCGGGACTTGTACCAGGTGTTGGCGACCGCGCCGGGTGCCGTGCGGTCGACGGCGAGAGCCCAGGCGTAGCGGTCCGCGAGCAGCGCGCGCAGCTCACCGGCGGCCATCGAGCCGTCCCGGCGGAACGTCTCGTTGACGGTGAGCCCCGCCGCCAGCCGGTCCGACTCCGCCGGATCCAGCTCGGTGAGCACGGAGTTGACCACCTCGGCGGCCTCGTCGCAGACCCCCTCGACGCCGTCGACCAGCTCGGCCACCGTCGGCACCCGGCCGTCCGCCCCGGCCGCCGCCGCGCGCACGGCTATCGCGTCGAGCACCCGTCGAAGGTCGGCGACGATCCGCTCGGCGGGCGTGAAGCAGGTGTACTCGTTGACGTCTTCGCTCTGGTGGAGCGCGGCCCGCTCCAGCAGGGCGACCAGGGTGTCAGCGACGGCGGAACCGGGCGCCACCGCGAGGCCTCGGGCATGGGCGAGGGCCTGCTCGCGCAGCGAGATCCAGCGGTCCACCAGCACCGGGTGGTTGCCGACCCACAGGACCAGGCCGAGCGCGGAGCTGTTGCCGACACCGAGGAAGCGGCGCACCCGCGGATCGAGGGGCACGGCCGTCTCCGAGCGGCGGGCGGCCAGCGCCTCGACCAGGTCCGCGCTCAGCTCACGCATCATGTACGCGGACAGCAACTGCGCGTGGTACGGCACCGCGAGCGGGTGGTCGTCCCCGTACGAGAGGAACGTACGGGTGCCGAAGGTGCCGTTGCCGTCGAGCCCGATGTTGCGCATCAGATAGCCGACGCGGGCCAGCGCGACGGTGTCGGGCTGACTGCCCGCCGCCAGTGCCTCCACGACGTGCTCGAAGACGCGCAGCGAACGGTTGGCGCGGCACCAGGTGAGCGTGTGCCCGGTGGCGCGGCCGTGGTAGAGACGCGGCATCTCGTTGCGGGTGTGCTCGACGTCCTCGGCCGTGGCGGGACCGTCGAGGAGGGCGCCCATCATGTCCCAGCCGAGGTCGAAGATGCGCAGGGTGCGCTCCTGCGACGACGGCGGGAAGGCGAAGGCCACGAAGTCCATCACGCGGTCACCGGCGTGGATGCGGTAGACCGCCTCGCCGCTGCCGTCCGCCTCGACGGTCAGTGAGCGGCGCTCGACGCGCCAGTTCTCGCGGAGCATCCGGTTGACCAGGGAGCGGGCCGACGAGAGGCGCCCGGCCTGCAGGGAGGAGAGGGCGGTCGGGGTCATGATCTCGGCGGCCGGCCGGCCGGAGAGCCCGGCCAGGCTGGGCTGTGGTGCCACGGATGGTTCCTTTCGTGCGGGTCACGCGGTGCGGTGCCGCCGCGGGGGAGCGGCGGACGTCGCGGGCGGGACCGGCGATCCGGCCCCGGGGGCGACCGAGGGGGTGCGGGCAGGGCAGGGCATCGGGACAGGCCCGGGGCCAGGCATGGGGATTCACGGAGGGGCGGCCGGCAGGGGGGGGAGGGGAGGGCATCGGGACAGGCCCGGGGCCAGGCATGGGGATTCACGGAGGGGCGGCCGGCCGGAGGCGGTGTCCGAGCTCGCCCGTCGCACCGGCGGCAGCCGGGGCTATGTGCACCGGCAGCTGGTGACCCTGTGCGCCGGTGGCTGGGCGGAGCAGGCGGAGGACGGGACGTACCGGCTCAGCCTCCGTGTCTCCCGGCTCTCCGACGCCGCGTTCGCCCAGGCCGGGCTCGGCCACCGGGCCCTGACCCGGACCCCGTCCGCGGCATCCGCCCCCCCTCGGTCGCCCCCGGGGCCGGATCGCCGGTCCCGCCCGCGACGTCCGCCGCTCCCCCGCGGCGGCGGACACCGTGGCCTGCGCCGCCCGTGTCACCAAGATCGTCTCAGGGAGCAGGTGACCGCCGCCGTGGCGGCCCCGGTCCTCGACGGCGACTCGGCGCGGATCGTGCAGCGGGTCGAGGTGGACCGGCTGCTGCGCGTCGACTCCCGGATCGAGGCACGGATGCCGATCTCGGACACCGCCTCCGGCCGGGTGCTCACCGCCTGGGCCCTGCCGCACGATCTGGAGGCGCTGCGCGACGCGGGGCGTCGAGGACCGGGGCCGCCACGGCGGCGGTCACCTGCTCCCTGAGACGATCTTGGTGACACGGGCGGCGCAGGCCACGGTGTCCGCCGCCGCGGCCTCGGCGTCGAAGCGGACCATCGGGCCGACCACGGACAGCGCCGCCATCACGCGACGCCGGGCGTCGAGGACCGGGGCCGCCACGGCGACCGTCGGCTCCAGCCGGTTGGGCAGCGAGATGGCGTAGCCGAGGTGCCGGATACGCTCCAGCTCCGCGTCACCCGCGGTCGGTACGCCCGCGTCGCGCAGCGCCTCCAGATCGTGCGGCAGGGCCCAGGCGGTGAGCACCCGGCCGGAGGCGGTGTCCGAGATCGGCATCCGTGCCTCGATCCGGGAGTCGACGCGCAGCAGCCGGTCCACCTCGACCCGCTGCACGATCCGCGCCGAGTCGCCGTCGAGGACGGCCAGCGACACCGTCTCGTCGACCAGGGCGGCCAGTTCCTCCATCGCGGCGGTGGCCCGGTGGCCGAGCCCGGCCTGGGCGAACGCGGCGTCGGAGAGCCGGGAGACACGGAGGCTGAGCCGGTACGTCCCGTCCTCCGCCTGCTCCGCCCAGCCACCGGCGCACAGGGTCACCAGCTGCCGGTGCACATAGCCCCGGCTGCCGCCGGTGCGACGGGCGAGCTCGGACACCCCCACACCCTGCGGCTCGTCGGCGAGGGCGGCGAGGACCTCCAACGTCTTGAGCGAGGAGGTGAGGATCTGGGTGGCCAATGCGTTGTCTCCTATAAGAGGACACTGTCTCCGATCGGGATGCGTCACTAAAACACCGCACTCGTCAGGCCGTCAATGGTTGCCCGAAGAAAAACAACAGACGCACCATCAGATGCGCTGTTCACCTGCCTGTGCCTTCGATTTCATTCCCGCAAGCCCGCCTGGCTTGCGAATGTGAGGATCCGGCAGGCCCGGTGCGCCCTCTACGCCTGTCTTCCATACGGAGACGTCGTGGGGCGCGCACCACCTCGTGCCTTCGGCCGAGGTCATCGGGAGGCATGGCGGCGCGGCTGACTACGATCTTCCCGGACCCGGGGCGTGTCGAGCGCGCCGGGGGAAACCGATCATGGGGGAAGCAATGCGCAAGACGCTCACGGCGACGGCCTTCGTACTGGCGGCCGCTCTGCTGACCGGCTGCGGGGGTGACGCGGAGAAGCCCGCCGGCACGGGCAAGGGGAGCAGCCCCGCCGCTCAGGAGCCCGCGAAGTCGGAGGAGACCGGCGGCGGCGCCGTCGAGGAAGGCGCCTCGCACGAGGTGACGATCAAGGTCGAGGGGACGGGCAAGAGCACCGTCATGTACACCCTCGACGACTCGGACTTCGCGGAGGTGGAACTGCCGTGGACGAAGACGGCCACCATCGCCCCGCGGGGCGCGGAGCGAGAGGTCGGCCGGCTGGTGCTGGTGACGCCGGGAAACACGACGGGGGCAGACGGCATGCTCGTCGCGGCGGGGTGTTCCATCACCGTCGACGGTAAAACGGTCGTCGAGAACAAGGGCGGCAAGACGGGCAAGCCCTGCTCGTACACGCTCAAGTAGGTGCTCAGCCGGTGGCGCGGGACCCGGTGCGGCTCGATGTGAGACTACGGACCGTACGGGGCGCCGAAATCCCAGGTCGCGGGCGGCCCACACGTCCGCAGCCTCTCTCCGACCCGGCCTCCCGGGGCCCGCACCACGTGTGAGTGGTGCGGGCCCCGGCGGTCCCGTCCGTCAGGCCGGCCGGAGCCAGACCGTCGCCAGCGGCGGGAGCGTCAGCGTGATGCTGGTGTCCCTGCCGTGCGCCTGAACCGCCTCCGGCTTCAGCGGCTCCTCGTTGCGTACGTCGCTGCCGCCGTAGCGGGCCGCGTCCGTGTTCAGGACCTCGACCCAGGCCTCGGGGCCGTCCGGCACGCCGATCCGGTAGTCCTGCCGCACCACCGGGGAGAAGTGGGAGACGGCGATCAGCGGTGAACCGTCCGCGTCGTAGCGGACGAAGGCGAACGCGTTGTCCTCCGCGGCGCCGCCGTCGATCCAGCTGAAGCCCTCCGGTGACGTGTCCCGCTGCCAGAGCGCGGGCAGCGCGTTGTAGACCGCGTTGAGGTCCGTGACCAGGGAGCGGACGCCCCGGTGGTCGCCGGAGGCCTCGTACGTCTCGTCGAGCAGCCACCAGTCCGGGCCGTGGCCCTCGGACCACTCCGCGCCCTGCGCGAACTCCTGGCCCATGAAGAGGAGTTGCTTACCGGGATGGGCCCACATGAAACCCAGGTAGGCCCGGTGGTTGGCCCGCCGCTGCCACCAGTCGCCGGGCATCTTGGTGACCAGGGCCTGCTTGCCGTGCACCACCTCGTCGTGCGAGATCGGCAGCACGTAGTTCTCGCTGTACGCGTACACCATCGAGAAGGTCATCTCGTTGTGGTGGTACTTGCGGTGGATGGGCTCCTTGGACATGTACACGAGCGAGTCGTGCATCCAGCCCATGTTCCACTTCAGGCCGAAGCCCAGGCCGCCGTGGTCCGTGGCGCGGGTTACCCCGTCCCAGGCCGTGGACTCCTCCGCCATCGTGACGACGCCCGGGTTGCGCCGGTAGACCGTCGCGTTCATCTCCTGGAGGAAGGCGACCGCGTCCAGGTTCTCCCGGCCCCCGAACTCGTTCGGCGACCACTGGCCGTCCTCGCGCGAGTAGTCGAGGTAGAGCATGGAGGCGACGGCGTCGACCCGGAGCCCGTCGATGTGGAACTCCTCGCACCAGTAAGTGGCGTTGGATACGAGGAAGTTACGGACCTCCTTGCGGCCGTAGTCGAACTCCAGGGTCCCCCAGTCCGGGTGCGCGGCCCGGTTCGGGTCGGAGTGCTCGTACAGCGGGCGGCCGTCGAACTCCGCGAGCGCCCAGTCGTCGCGGGGGAAGTGCGCCGGCACCCAGTCCATGAGGACGCCGATGCCCGCCGCGTGCAGCGCGTCGACCAGGAAGCGGAAGTCGTCCGGGGTGCCCATGCGGGACGTCGGCGCGTAGAAGCCGGTGACCTGGTAGCCCCAGGAGCCGCCGAAGGGGTGCTCCGAGACCGGCATCAACTCCACGTGGGTGAAGCCGAGTTCACGTACGTAGGCGGGGAGCTGGGAGGCCAGCTGGCGGTAGCTGAGGCCCGGCCGCCAGGAGGGGAGGTGGATCTCGTAGACGGAGAAGGGGGACTCGTGGACCGGCCGGTCGCCCCGGTGGGCCATCCAGTCCGCGTCCTGCCACTCGTGGCGCGAGGCCGTGACCACCGAGGCGGTGGCGGGCGGCACCTCCGTGTGCCGGGCCATCGGGTCGGCCCGCTGGGTGTGCGACCCGTCGGGCCGGCAGATGTCGTACTTGTAGACGGCGCCCTCCCCGACACCCGGGAGGAAGACCTCCCAGACACCGGTGGAGCCGAGCGAGCGCATGGGGAACGCCGTGCCGTCCCAGTAGTTGAAGTCGCCCGTGACGCGGACCCCGCGCGCGTTCGGCGCCCAGACGGTGAACCGGGTGCCGGACACCCCCTGGTGCTCCATCGGCTGTGAGCCGAGCGCCTTCCAGAGCTCCTCGTGCCGGCCCTCGCCGATGAGGTGCAGATCGAGTTCGCCGATGGCGGGCAGGAAGCGGTACGGGTCGTCCACCTCGATCGTGTTGTCGTCGTAGGCCACCTGGAGGCGGTACCCGTCGGGCACGGCGGGCAGCGGCAGGACCCCCGAGAAGAAGCCGTCGCCGTCGCTCTGGAGCTCGGCCCGCTTGCCCCCGGCCAGCACCGTCACCGAGCGGGCGAAGGGGCGCAGCGCCCGGAAGAGCACTCCGCCCGAGGTCGGGTGAGCGCCCAGGAGACCGTGCGGGTCGTGGTGCTCACCGGCGAGCAGCCTGCCCCGGTCCGCGTCGTCCAGGGTGGTGGCGGGCAGCACGTTCCTGCTGCCTCCGCCGCGCCGGGGGCGGGGCGGGGCGCCGGTGGTCGCGGCCGCCGTCTTCCTGGCCCGGGCGCGCTTCGCCGGGGGCGGCGTGGGGGCGTCCACGGGTGCTTCGGTGGAGGCGGGAGCCTCAGCGGAGGCCGGAGCCGCGGCGGGCGGAGCCGTGGGGGCGGTGACCTCGGTGGTCACCGGCTTGGCCGTGGGAGGGACCTCGATGGGATCGGACGACTTGCGGGACGGCTTGCGGGCGGTCACAGAGACTGCCTCCTCGGAAGGCTCGGGGGGTGAGTGGTGGGAGGGGAGGTCACGCGGTCGTGCCGGCCAGGCGCTGGATGGCGGCCATCGGGACCGGCAGCCAGTCGGGACGGTGCCGGGCCTCGTACAGCACCTCGTACACCGCCTTGTCGGTCTCGTGGGCGCGCAGCAGCTCCGGCTCGGCGCGTGGATCGGAACCCGCCGCGCGGGCGTAGCCCTCGCAGTACGCGGCTCGGCAGCGGGCCGCCCATTCGGGGTTCCACGGGTGGTGCGAGCGGGCCGCGTAGTCGAAGGACCTGAGCATTCCCGCGACGTCACGCACCGTCGGCTGCGGGGCGCGCCGTTCGGGCAGCGGCCTGGCCGGCTCGCCCTCGAAGTCGATCAGTGACCAGAAGCCGTCCTCCGCGCGCATGGTCTGCCCGAGGTGCAGATCCCCGTGGACCCGCTGCGCCGCCCAGCCGCACCCCGTGTCCCCGAGCGCCGCGACCGCGTCGAAGGCGGTGCGCAGCCCAGGGACGTACGGGGCGAGGGCCGGGACCGCCTGGGCGGCGGCCTCCAGCCGTTCCACCATCCCGGCGACCACGTCCCTGGTCCGGTCGTGGGCCAGAGGTGGCGTCGGCAGTGCGGCGGCGAGCGCGATGTGCACCTCGGCGGTCGCCTGGCCGAGCGCGCGCGCCTCCGGTACGAAGTCCCGTCCGGCGGCCAGCGCGGCGAGCGCCAGCTGCCAGCCGTCCTGAGCACCGCGCAGGAACGGCTGGAGCACCCCGAGGGTGAGCGGCTCCGGGCCAGTCGTGGCCTCGAACCAGGCCACCGGCGCGGGTACCCGGCCGCAGCCCTCACGGCCGAGCGCGAGCGGAAGTTCGAGATCGGGGTTGGTGCCGGGGAAGACCCGGCGGAAGATCTTCAGGATGAAGGCGTCCCCGAAGACGAGCGAGGAGTTGGACTGCTCGGCGTCCAGGACGCGCGGGGTGAGGCCCGGCGGGATCGTTTCCGCCCGGTCGAAGCGGAGAGGGCCGAGTGACCCGGGGTTACGGAATCGTTCCAGCAGGAGGTCGGCGACGCGCGGGTCGTGCAGCCCCTCGTACAGGGTGCGGCCGGCCAGCGGCCCGTCCGTGACCTGTCCGATGCGGGCCTCGGCCAGGCGCGGGGGCAGCGTGGTGCGCACGCCGAGCAGCAGCTGGTAGCAGTCCCCCTGGGCAGGCGCGGGGCGGCCGCCCGGCTGGTGCACCCGGACGAGCAGGTGCAGCAGCCCGGGGCCCGTGCCCGCGGCGTCCAGAGGCAGTATCTCGGTGGCCGCGACGAGGGAGAAGCCGGTGACGGCCTGCCCCTTGCCCGCGAACCACCGCTGACGGGGCACCCACTCGTGGAGCAGCGGGACGAGCGACGGCAGCAGGGCGGTGTTGCCCGTGGTGCTCGTCGAATGTCTTCTTGTCGTCTTTCTCGATGTTGTGCTCTTCGCCAGGGCGACTCGAGTGGATGCAGCCTCCGACATGGCATCGCGTCCTTTCCCCGGGCACACCACAGGATGCGAAGAGTGTCCCGGATTGCGGCAATGGCTGTCCGGCTGTGCGGGACGTGTCGGGTGAGGAAAAGTCCGTATGGACTCGATCAATGCTCGATCAATGGGCCACAAGTGCCCGGAAGAGCCAGGAAGTGCTCGATATCGGGGAGAGTGCCCCGTGCGGGGCGGCGGAAACCGCCCCGCGGGTGGCGCCCCGTAGGTGAGGCGCCGTCAGCCGTCCGCCGGCTCCGGTCAGCCGACCGGAGCGTCCTTCCGCAGCCGGAACCAGTAGAAGCCGTGCCCCGCGAGAGTCAGCAGGTAGGGCCACTGACCGACGGCGGGGAAACGCACCCCACCGATCAGCTCCACCGGATGACGCCCGTCGAAGGCCCGCAGATCGAGCTCCGTCGGCTGCGCGAACCGCGAGAAGTTGTGGACGCACAGCACGAGATCGTCCTTGTACTCGCGGGTGAACGCGATCACCGCGGGGTTCGACGACGGCAGCTCGCTGTACGAGCCGAGGCCGAAGGCGGGATTCTGCTTGCGGATCTCGATCATCCGCCGCGTCCAGTGCAGCAGCGACGACGGCGAGGCCATCGACGCCTCGACATTGGTGACCTGGTAGCCGTAGACCGGATCCATGATCGTGGGGAGGTAGAGCCGCCCCGGGTCGCTGGAGGAGAAGCCGGCGTTGCGGTCGGGCGTCCACTGCATCGGGGTGCGCACGGCGTCACGGTCGCCCAGCCAGATGTTGTCGCCCATCCCGATCTCGTCCCCGTAGTAGAGGATCGGGGAGCCGGGCAGCGACAGCAGCAGCGCCGTGAACAGCTCGATCTGGTTGCGGTCGTTGTCCAGGAGTGGTGCGAGACGCCGGCGGATGCCGATGTTGGCCCGCATCCGCGGATCCTTGGCGTACTCCGCGTACATGTAGTCGCGCTCTTCGTCCGTGACCATTTCGAGCGTGAGCTCGTCGTGGTTGCGCAGGAAGATGCCCCACTGGCAGCCCGACGGGATCGCCGGGGTCTTCGCCAGGATCTCCGAGACCGGGTAGCGGCTCTCACGCCGTACGGCCATGAAGATGCGGGGCATCACCGGGAAGTGGAACGCCATGTGGCACTCGTCGCCGCCGGCCGTGTAGTCGCCGAAGTAGTCGACGACGTCCTCCGGCCACTGGTTGGCCTCGGCCAGCAGCACCGTGTCCGGGTAGTTGGCGTCGATCTCCTTGCGGACCCGCTTGAGGAAGCCGTGGGTCTCCGGGAGGTTCTCGCAGTTGGTGCCCTCGCGCTGGTAGAGGTAGGGCACGGCGTCGACGCGGAAGCCGTCGATGCCGAGGTCCAGCCAGAAACGCAGGGCCGAGATGATCTCCTCCTGCACCGCCGGGTTCTCGTAGTTGAGATCGGGCTGGTGCGAGAAGAACCGGTGCCAGTAGTACTGCTTGCGGACCGGGTCGAAGGTCCAGTTGGACGTCTCCGTGTCGACGAAGATGATCCGCGCGTCCGGGAACTGCTTGTCGTCGTCGGCCCAGACGTAGTAGTCGCCGTAGGGCCCGTCCGGGTCGGTGCGGGACTGCTGGAACCAGTCGTGCTGATCGCTCGTGTGGTTCATGACGAAGTCGATGATCACGCGCATGCCGCGCTGGTGCGCGGCGTCGACGAACTCCACGAAGTCGGCGAGGTCGCCGAATTCGGGCAGCACGGCCGTGTAGTCGGATACGTCGTAACCACCGTCACGCAGAGGCGACTTGAAGAACGGCGGCAGCCACAGGCAGTCGACGCCCAGCCACTGGAGGTAGTCCAGCTTGGCGGTGAGGCCTTTGAGGTCACCGACGCCGTCCCCGTTCGAGTCCTGGAAGGACCGCACGAGTACCTCGTAGAAGACGGCGCGCTTGAACCAGTCGGGATCGCGGTCCTTGGCGGGAGTGTCCTCGAACAGGTCGTGGACAGGCTCATTGACGATCATGGTGTGGGTGACCCTCCGGTCGGCGGGGACGGTCGCAGGACCGCGATGTGCGCGGGTGTGACACCCGGCTCCAGACGCACATAGAAGGCCCTGCCCCAGTGATAGGTGTCGCCGGTGAGCTCGTCGCGCACCGGCACGCTCTCGTGCCAGTCGAGGCCGAGACGCGGCATGTCCAACGAGACCGTGGCCTCCTGGGTGTGGTGAGGGTCGAGGTTGACGACCACCAGAACGATGTCCGAACCCGAGCGCTTGCTGTATGCGATCAGCGCCTCGTTGTCGACCGAGTGGAAGTGGACGTCGCGCAGTTGCTGGAGCGCCGGATGGCGACGCCGGATCCTGTTGAGGGAGGTGATCAGGGGAGCGAGCGAGCGGCCCTCACGTTCCGCCGACTCCCAGTCCCTGGGCCTGAGTTGGTACTTCTCGGAGTCCTGGTACTCCTCGCTCCCGGGACGCACCGGGATGTTCTCGTACAGCTCGAAGCCCGCGTACACGCCCCAGGAGGGGGACAGCGTCGCGGCCAGCACGGCCCGGGCACCGAAGGCGGGACGGCCGCCGTCCTGCAGGTAACCGGGAAGAATGTCGGGCGTGTTCACGAAGAAGTTGGGCCGCATGTACGAGGAACTCTCGCCCGAAAGCTCCGTGACGTACTCGGTGAGTTCCTGCTTCGTGTTACGCCAGGTGAAGTAGGTGTAGGACTGCTGGAAGCCGACCGAGGCCAGCGTGCGCATCATCGCGGGACGGGTGAAGGCCTCCGCCAGGAAGATCACGTCCGGGTCGGTGCGGTTGATGTCGGCGATCACCTTCTCCCAGAAGACCACCGGCTTGGTGTGCGGATTGTCGACGCGGAAGATCCGTACGCCGTGCTCCATCCAGTACCGCAGGATGCGCACGGTCTCCGCGACGATCCCGGGCAGGTCCCTGTCGAACGCGATCGGATAGATGTCCTGGTACTTCTTGGGCGGGTTCTCGGCGTAGGCGATGGTCCCGTCGGCGCGGTGGTGGAACCACTCCGGATGCTCCGTCACCCAGGGGTGGTCCGGGGAGCACTGGAGGGCGAAGTCCAGCGCGATCTCCATCCGCAGTGTGCGGGCCGTCGCGACGAAGTGGCCGAAGTCCTCGATCGTGCCGAGATCCGGATGGACCGCGTCGTGCCCGCCGTCGGCCGAACCGATCGCCCAGGGCACGCCCGGGTCGTCGGCCCCGGGGGAGAGGCTGTTGTTGGGGCCCTTGCGGTGGGTGGTGCCGATGGGGTGGATCGGCGGGAGATAGACGACGTCGAACCCCATCGCGGCGACGGCCGGAAGTCGCTCGGCGGCGGTCCGGAACGTGCCGCTGAGCATCCGGGGGGCGGGCGGCGGGAGCTGCTCGGTGACAGCCGCCGGGGCCTTCCCGCGGGTGGCCGCCGTCTTCGCGGTCTTCGTGGCCCGTGGCTTCCGGGCGGGCTTCGGGGGCTCCACCGGCTCGGGCCGGGCGCCCTCGGACCGCGGGAACATCTCGTACCAGGAGCCGTACAGGGCGCGCCGGCGCTCGACGGTCAGCGGCAGCGGCCGGGAGGCGGTGACCAGCTCGCGCAGGGGGTGGCGGCCGAGCGCCTCGTCCACCTCGGCGGTCAGGGCGGCGGCGAGCCGGGAGGCCGCCGGGCGCTTCGCGTCGCGCAGGGCGTCGACCGCGGCCAGCACGGCCTCGCGCCCGTCCTTCTTGGGCACGCCCTCGGCGGCGCGGGCGTACAGCTCGGCCCCCTCCTCCAGGACGAGCGCGGTGTCGATGCCCGCCGGGATCTTGATCCGCGCATGGGCGCGCCAGGTGGTGACCGGGTCGCTCCACGCCTCGACGGTGTACGTCCAGTGCCCCTCCGACCCCGGGGTGACGTCGGCGCCCCACCGGTCCGTGCCCGGGGCGAGCTCGCGCATCGGCGTCCAGGGGCCGGGCCGTCCGCTCGGGTCGCACAGGACGACATTGGCGGCCACGGCGTCGTGGCCCTCGCGGAACACGGTGGCGCTGACCTCGAAGGTCTCACCCGCGACGGCTTTGGCGGGCCGCCTGCCGCAGTCGACGAGCGGACGGACGTCCAGGACGGGAATGCGACCGATCATGGAATCACCTGGGGGTCGGAGCTCGGCATGCACGGCGCGCGACGTGGGCGTGAAGGGCTGACCGCGCGCGCCGCGATGGTGGGGTTGCGTCCTTTGTAGCTGCTCGGTTGTCGGCTGGCGGGCTGTGGGCATGGCCGCTCCTGTCCGCGTTCACTCGAATGGCACTCGAATGGCAGGCGCGCGGGGGATCCGTGCTCCGACCGGGGCGCCTGAGGTGTGCAGCGCGGGGGGTGTCACCGAGGGAGCCTTCCCACCGTTTTCGAGTGGCCAACCCGGCGGTGTGTTAACTCCTGGGTGCAACCGGAGCACGCGCTGTGGGCCGCGCGCCGGTCCCCCGGCCGACGAGCGGGCACCCCCGAAGCCTTCCCTGAGGTGTGGGGTGCCACAAGTCCGCGTGAGGTGAGGAAATCAGCCATATCGCCCGTGACAGAAGGGTACGTAACTGGCGCATCTGGCCCATGGGGCAAGAGGGGAGCGAGAGGCCGGCGGGACCCCGGTGACGGGAGGTGTCCAGGAGCCGGCTGAGGGAGGGCGCGCGCGGTGCAGCGCGGGGGACGGGAGGCGGTGGACCGCCCCGCGCCGTACCCACTGAGCCGGTCGCGCGCCGTGGTCGCGTACGGCGGCACGCCGCTACCGTCGAGGGTGACGGAGAGGGCGCCCACCGTCGTGCGTCCCCTCGGATCCGTACGTCCCCTGTAAAGGTGGGATACGTGAAGGCCATTCGTCGATTCACCGTGCGTCCCGTCCTCCCCGAACCCCTGCGACCGCTCAGCGACCTGGCGCGCAACCTGCGCTGGTCCTGGCACACCGAGACCCAACAGCTCTTCCAGGCGGCCGACCCGGAGGGCTGGCGGCCCGCGGACGCCGACCCCGTGCGTCTGCTCGGTGCCGTCTCCGCGGCACGCCTCACCGAGCTGGCCGGGGACCAGCACTTCATGCGCCGGCTCACCGAGGTGTCCGAGGACCTCCGGGAGTACCTCGGCGGCCCGAGGTGGTATCAGGACCAGCTCTCCCAGAGCGCGGAGCTCCCCGCGGCCATCGCCTACTTCTCACCCGAATTCGGCGTCACCGCCGCCCTGCCCCAGTACTCGGGCGGGCTCGGCATCCTGGCCGGCGACCATCTCAAGGCCGCCAGCGACCTCGGCGTACCGCTCATCGGGGTGGGCCTGCTCTACCGGCACGGCTACTTCCGCCAGAGCCTGTCCCGGGACGGCTGGCAGCAGGAGCACTATCCCGTCCTGGACCCCAACGAGCTGCCGCTCACCCTCCTGCGGGAGGCCGACGGCTCCCCCAGCCGGGTGGTGCTCGCCCTGCCGGGCGGCCGGTCCCTGTACGCCTCGGTCTGGCAGGCCCAGGTCGGGCGTGTCCCCCTGCTGCTCCTCGACTCCGACGTCGAGGAGAACGCGCCGGGCGAGCGGGACGTCACCGACCGGCTCTACGGCGGTGGCAGCGACCACCGGCTGCTTCAGGAGATGCTGCTCGGCATCGGCGGTGTGCGCGCCGTGCGCACCTACTGCCGGCTGACCGGGCACGCGGCCCCCGAGGTGTTCCACACCAACGAGGGGCACGCCGGATTCCTCGGCCTGGAGCGGATCCGGGAGCTCTCCGAGACCGGTCTGGACTTCGACGCCGCCCTGGAGGTCGTACGGGCCGGCACGGTCTTCACCACGCACACCCCGGTACCCGCCGGGATAGACCGCTTCGAACGGCAGCTCGTGGCACGTCACTTCGGTGACGACGGCGAGCTGCCCGGGGTCGGTGTGGAGCGGATCCTGCGCCTCGGGTCGGAGACCTACCCGGGTGGTGAGCCCGACCTCTTCAACATGGCGGTGATGGGGCTGCGGCTCGCCCAGCGCGCCAACGGGGTCTCCACCCTGCACGGAGCCGTCAGCCGGGAGATGTTCTCCGGGCTGTGGCCGGGATTCGACCCCTCCGAGGTGCCGATCACCTCGGTGACCAACGGGGTGCACGCCCCGACCTGGGTCGCGCCCGAGGTTCTCCGGCTCGGCGCCGACACCTTCGGCTCCGAACGCGCGGAGAACGCCCTCGCCGGGGCCGAGGTCGGCCTGGCGGCCGGCGCCGACGGCGGCACGGCGGGCACCCCCAGACGGTGGGACGCCGTGACCGCGGTCCCCGACCGGGAGATCTGGGACCTTCGCCGGGGGCTGCGCGAGCAGCTCGTCACCGAGGTGCGCAAGCGCCTCTACGCCTCCTGGCGCCGTCGCGGCGCCGGCACCGCCGAACTGGGCTGGATCGACGGTGTGCTCGACCCGGACGTGCTGACCATCGGCTTCGCCCGCCGGGTGCCCTCGTACAAGCGGCTGACGCTGATGCTGCACGACCGCGACCGCCTGCGTGAGCTGCTGCTCCACCCGACGCACCCGATCCAGATCGTCGTCGCCGGCAAGGCCCACCCCGCCGACGACGGCGGCAAGAGGCTCGTCCAGGAGCTCGTGCGCTTCTCGGACGACCCACGGGTGCGCCACCGCATCGTCTTCCTGCCCGACTACGGCATGGGCATGGCCCAGAAGCTCTACCCGGGCTGCGACGTCTGGCTCAACAACCCGCTGCGCCCCCTGGAGGCCTGCGGTACCAGCGGCATGAAGGCGGCGCTCAACGGCTGCCTCAACCTCTCCGTGCGCGACGGCTGGTGGGACGAGTGGTTCGAGCCCGACTTCGGCTGGGCGATCCCCACCGCCGACGGTTCGGCCACCGACGAGGAACGGCGCGACGAGCTGGAGGCCAACGCCCTCTACGCGCTGATCGAGGACCGGGTCGCCCCCCGCTTCTACGACCGCGACGCCGACGACCTGCCCCAGCGGTGGATCGAGATGGTCCGCCGCACCCTGGTCACCCTGGGCCCCAAGGTCCTCGCGGGCCGCATGGTGCGTGAGTACGTCGAAAGGCTCTACGCCCCCGCGGCGCGGTCGCGCCGGGCGCTGGAGCCGACGGCCGCCCGCGAGCTCGCCGCCTGGAAGACCAGGGTCCGCGCGGCCTGGCCGCAGGTGGCGGTCGACCATGTGGAGGCCTCCGCCGACACGGTCGTCGGCGGCTCCGCCGAACTGGGGTCCACCCTGGCGCTCCGGGTCCGCGTCGCTCTGGGCGGCCTCGACCCGGAGGACGTGGAGGTGCAGGTGGTCGCCGGGCGGGTCGACTCCGGGGACGCGATCGCGGATGCCCAGACGTACCCGCTGAAGCCGGCGGGCGGTCACGACCTGGAGGACCGCTGGCTGTACGAGGGCCCGCTCGCCCTCGACCGTACGGGCCCCTACGGCTACACCGTGCGCGTCCTGCCCTCGCACCGGCTGCTCGCCTCGGGTGCGGAGCTGGGCCTGGTCGCGGTGCCGAACGCGTCCACGGGCGACAGCGGCGGGGTGCTCCTGCGCTGAGACCTTCGCCCGAGGTGGGCCCGGCGCGTCTCCGCGCCGGGCCCACCTCTGTTCTCCGCCCGAAACCGGCAGGGGTGCTTTCGCCGTGACCTCGCTAACATGACAGCCCTGCTGGTGTGGCCCTACGGCCACCGACGTGACAGCGAGGCGTCCCCCCGGGCGCGAGTGGAGGTCAGCACGGTGAACGGCGGCGGAGGCCGAGCGAGACGCCTGACCCGTCGGCTGGCCGCGCAGAACGGCACATCACGGCAGTTGCACCTTCGCCGGCCGGAACCCGCAGGACCGCCCCGGGGGGACCGCTTCACCAACGCGGCCCGGATGCGCTGGCTCAACACGGCGAGCACCCGGATCGGCACGACGCTCGACCTGGAGCGGACGGCCCAGGAGCTGGCCTGGTTCAGCGTCCCGCGGCTGGCCGACGGGGCCGCGGTCGATCTGCTGGAGTCAGTGCTGCGCGGCGAGGAGGGCGAGCGCGTCACCGGCGCCGCGGTGCCCGTCACCCGTGCCATGGCGGTGCGTGCCATCGACGAGCTGGACGGGCTCGAACCCGCCCCGGTGGGCGAGGTCGTCGACCGCCGGGAGCGCCGGGAGACGCTGCTGACCACCGAGTGCCTGCGCAACGGCCGGCCCGTGCTGGTCAGCCGGATGACCCTGGAGGACTACGAGCGCGTCGCGCCGACCGCGAGCGCGGCGGTCGCGATGCGCCGGCAGGGCGTCCACAGCTACATGGCCGTGCCGCTGATCGCCCGTGGTGTCCTGCTGGGCTCCGCCGACTTCGTACGCGCCGGTGACAGCCCGCCGTTCAGCCGCGTGGACCTGGATCTGGCGGGTCAGCTGGCCTCCATGGCGGCCGTGTTCATGGACAACGCGCGGCTCTACGGACGCGAGCGCCAGCACGTCGTCTCGCTCCAGCGCTCCCTGCTTCCGCGTGCCACACCGAACACCCCCGGACTGCGGGTGCACGCCCACTACGCGCCGGCCGTGGACGCGCACGGGGTGGGCGGTGACTGGTACGACGTGGTCGCGCTCCCCAGCGGGCGAACGGCGCTGGTCGTCGGCGACGTCACCGGGCACGGTCTGCCCGCCGCCGCCACGATGGGCCGGCTGCGGACCGTCGCCCGTACGCTCATGATGCTGGACATCGCCCCGGACCGGCTGCTCGCCCGGCTCGACCTGGCCACCCGCGACCTGGAGGACGACCAGGTCGCCACGTGTCTGTGCGCGGTCTACGACCCGGCGGACTCCAGCTACACGATCGCGAGCGCGGGCCATCCGCCGCCGTTGCTGGTGGAAGCGGACGGGACCGCCCGCTATCCCGACATGCCGGTAGGAGCGCCGCTGGGCGCCGGGGTCATCCCGTACGACCCGCTGAGACTGCGCGGCCCGGCCGGCGGCCGGCTCGTGTTCTACACCGACGGGCTGATCAAGACACGCACCGACGACGTGGACGTGCAACTGGAGGGGCTGCGGGCCTCCGTGGCGGCGATGGCGCCCGAACAGCTCGACGCGGGGGGCCCGCTCACCTCGCCGCGGCAGGACGACGGCCGGTTCGACGAGGCGGTGCTGCTGGTCGCGGGGGGCCATGAGCTCTCCCCCGACGTGCGGGTGCGGGAGTGGGACCTGCCCGGTGAGGGCAACCCCGCCTCCACCGCCCGCAAGCTGGTCACCGAGCAGCTCGCGCGGTGGGACCTGGACGAACTCGCCGACGTGACGGAGCTGGTGGTCAGTGAACTGGTCGGCAACGCCCTGCGCTACGGCGGCGGACCCGGCCGGCTCAGGCTGCTCCGCGACGAGCGGCTCCATGTGGAGCTGGCCGACACCGGGCCCGACCTGCCGCAGATCCAGCACGCCGACCTGAGCGACGAGGGCGGCAGGGGGCTCCAGCTCATCAACCTGCTGTGCCGCAGCTGGGGTTCGTGCCGTACGGCGACCGGCAAGATCGTCTGGGCCGAGCAGAACATCCCCGGCCGGGGCGCGAACCCCCCGCACTGACAGGCGGAGCAGCCCCGGGGAGGGTGCTCCCCGGGGCTGCTCCACCGCTGCCGCGCGTTCCGCCGGCGACGCCCGGCCGGCGTCCCCGTGCGGGGCTCAGAAGGTGAGCTTGACGCTGTTGAAGGTGCCGGTGTCGCCCGAGTAGACGTCCTGGACCCTGAGGTTCCACGTGCCGTTGGCCGTCTCGGACGAGGCGTTGACCGTGTAGGTCGCCACCACGTTGTCCGCGGAGTCGCTCGACGAGGAGTTCTTCAGGCGGTACGCCGTCCCGTCCGGGGCGACCAGGTCGAGAACGAGGTCACCGCGGTAGGTGTGGCTGATGTTCACCGCCACCGACAGGTCACTGGGCGCGTTGCCGGTGACACCGCTGACGACGACCGGGAAGTTGGCGGTGCTCCGGTCGGCGATCGCCTTGACGGTCGTGTTCTGGAAGACCGTGCCGCCCGGGTCGGGGTCGGTGCCGCCGCCGGGACGGGAGCCGACGGCTATGCCGGCCCAGGCGTTGGCGACCGCGGTGTACTCGGCGCTCGTCGTGCCGTACAGCTCACCGGCCACGGCGAGGGTGCCGGTGCGGGCCCCCGCGTAGTTCGTGGTTGAGGTGAACTTCGTGGTGAGCGCCTTGAACCAGATCTGCAGCGCCTTGTCCCGGCCGATGCCGGTCACCGGAAGCCCGTCGGACGTCGGGGAGTTGTAGGAGACCCCGTTGACGGTCTTGGCGCCGCTGCCCTCGGAGAGCAGGTAGAAGAAGTGGTTCGCCGGCCCCGAGGAGTAGTGGACGTCGACCGAGCCGAGGCCCGAGTACCAGTAGTCCTTGGACGCGCCGTCCTGGCTCGGCTTGTCCATGTAACGGAGCGGCGTGCCATCGCCGTTGATGTCGATCTTCTCGCCGACGAGGTAGTCGCCCGGGTCCGTGGCCGTGTCGGAGTAGAACTCCACGCCGGCCGCGAAGATGTCCGAGGTGGCCTCGTTGAGACCGCCCGACTCACCGCTGTAGTTGAGACCGGCGGTGTTGGAGGTGACGCCGTGCGTCATCTCGTGGGCCGCCACGTCCAGTGAGGTCAGGGGTGCGAGGTTGCCGCTGCCGTCGCCGTACGTCATGCAGAAGCAGCCGTCCGACCAGAAGGCGTTGACGTAGTTGTTGCCGTAGTGGACACGGGAGTACGCGCCGACACCGTCGCCCCTGATGCCGCTGCGCCCCATGACGTTCTTGTAGAAGTCCCACGTCTCCGCGGCGCCGTAGTGCGCGTCGGCGGCGGCCGTCTCGGTGTTCGACGGATTGCCGTTGCCCCAGACGTCGTCGGTGCCGGAGAAGAGGGTCCCGGTGCCGGACGTACCGCGGTTCAGGTTGTACGTCTTGTGATTGCCGCGCGCGGAGTCGGTGAGGTTGTACGAGCTCCCGGAGCCCGAGGTCCCCAGCGTCACCTGGCCGCTGTACTGCGTGTTGCCCGTGCCGTTCTCGATGGCCTGCCACTCGAAGAGCTTGGCGCCCGAGGTGGCGTCCGTGATGACGTGCAGCTCGTTCGGGGTGCCGTCGTGCTGGAGGCCGCCGACCACGGTCTCGTAGGCGAGCTGCGGGGTGCCGCTCGCCGCCCAGACGACCTTGCGCGGTGCCTTGCTCGCCTCGGTGCTCTTCGAGCCGTCGGCCCGGGCCGCGGTGAGCGCCTGCTTCTCGGCGGTGGCCGGTGCCACGTCCGCGGTGGTGCCGACCGCCTTCAGCTGCGCGCCGGTCGCCCTGGACGCCTTGGTGACGCCCTCGGTCGTGCCGGACTTCGACTCCGCCACGACCAGGTCGCCGCCGAGGACGGGGAGACCGTCGAGCGTGCGCTCGTAGCGGGTGTGCGTGGTGCCGTCGACGTCCTTGACGACATCGCGGACGACGAGCTTCTCCGTGGCGCCGAGACCGAGTTCTTCGGCGGTGGCAGCCTTGGTGGAGTTCGCCTCGCGGAGCAGCTCGGCGCGCTGGGCGGGGGAGAGCTTCGCGGGGAGGGCGCCGGGGTCGGCGCCCTTCACCGCGGCTGCGGGGGCGGCGCTTGCGCCTTCGGGGGCGGCCGTTGCGGCACCGCCCTGCATTCCGACGGCGAGGAGGGCGGCTGCTGCGATCAGAGCGCCGGTCGCGGTGGCACGACGGCTGGGCGTGGGTCTCACGCGGACTCCTTCTGCGAGGGGGGCGACGGCCGACTGGGGAGCCGGCCGGCAGAGCAGGCGGTGCGTGGAACGGGGGAAGAGTGCCAGCCGGAACACCTGCGTGTCAGGACCGCGTCAACACATTGGCCGGAAGTCGTCCGTTGCCGGAATGGTCATGTTCGTTAAGCGGACGTTTCGCCGTGTGTCGTCGGTGTGGCGCAGGAGGTTGGTGGGATTGTCATCCGCCATACACCGCAGGGCAGAGAGGGGTTTCCGTCGGTATCCACCGTGGCCGGGGCGCACGGGCGGAAGCGGACGGGGACCACGTGCTGAGACGGCGCGCAACTGTGGCCAGTTCCGCGCCGTCCGGACTCCGTGTCAGCCCCTCGTCAGCCGTCCGGACTCCGTGTCAGCCCCTCGTCAGCCCTTCGTCAGTCTTCGGAGGAGATACGTATGCCGAGGACGGAGCCGAGGAGCCGGCCCCACGCCCGACGTGCGCCGCGCCGCGGCCAGTGCCTCCGCCCGTCTCCTCCGTCCGCGGTCGACACCTTCCCGAGAGCCCCCGGGCCGGCCGCCCGGCCCCGGGGCGGAGGGCTCAGGCCAGGCTCTCCCGCCAGGCGCGGTGCAGGCCCGCGAACCTCCCCTCGCCCCCGATGAGTTCGGACGGCGAGCCGTCCTCCACGATCCGCCCCTGCTCCATCACCAGGACCCGGTCCGCGATCTCCACGGTCGACAGGCGGTGCGCGATCACCACCGCCGTGCGGCCGTGCAGCACCGTGTCCATCGCCCGCTGCACCGCCCGCTCGCCGGGGATGTCCAGCGAACTCGTGGCCTCGTCGAGGATCAGCACCGCCGGGTCCGCGAGCAGCGCCCGGGCGAAGGCCACCAGCTGACGCTGGCCCGCGGAGATACGGCCGCCCCGCTTGCGGACGTCCGTGTCGTACCCGTCGGGCAGGGAGCTGATGAAGTCGTGCGCCCCGATGGCCTTCGCCGCGTGCTCGATCTCCTCCGGGGTCGCCTCCGGACGGCCGATCGCGATGTTCTCCGCGATCGTCCCGGAGAACAGGAACGCCTCCTGGGTCACCATCACCACGCCCCGCCGCAGCTCGGCCGTCGCCAGGTCGCGCAGATCTGCGCCGTCGAGGAGGACCCGGCCCTCCGTCGGGTCGTAGAAGCGCGCCAGCAGCTTGGCCAGCGTCGACTTGCCCGCGCCCGTCGAGCCGACCACGGCCACCGTCTGGCCCGCGGGCAGAGTCAGATCGAAGCGCGGCAGGACCTCACCACCCGTGCGGTAGGCGAACCGCACCCCGTCGAACACGACCTCCCGGCCCGGGTGCTCACCGGCGAGGGCCGGCAGCACCTTCGGGGCCACGGGCTCGGGCACCGAAGGTGTCTGCGCCAGCAGGCCGGCGATCTTCTCCAGTGAGGCGGCCGCCGACTGGTAGGAGTTGAGGAACATCGCGAGCCGGTCGATCGGGTCGTACAGCCGCCGCAGGTAGAGCACCGCCGCGGCCAGCACGCCGAGCGCCAGCGTGTCCGACGCCACCCGGTAGGCGCCCCAGAGCACCATCGCCGCCACGGCCGTGTTGGCGACGAGCCGGGAGCCCACGACGTAGCGGGCCATCTCCAGCAGCGCGTCGCCGTTCCTCCGCTCGTGGCGGCGGTTGAACACCGCGAAGTCCTCGTCGTTGGCACGCTCCCTGCGGAACGCCTGCACCGGACGGATCCCGTTCATCGTCTCGGCGAACTTCACGATGACCGCGGCGATCGCCGACGAACGCGCCGAGTACGCCTTGGCCGCCCGCCGCCGGTAGGCCCGCACCAGCAGATACAGCGGAGCGAAGGACGCCACGGCGATCGCGCCGATGCCGAGGTCGAGCCAGAGCAGCATCAGGGAGATCGACACGAACGACAGGACCACCCCGATGAGTTCCTGCAGGCCCTCGCTCAGCAGCTCCCGCAGGGACTCCACATCCGTGGTCGAGCGGGAGATCAGCCGGCCCGAGGTGTAGCGCTCGTGGAAGTCCACACTCAGCGCCTGCGCGTGCCGGAAGATCCGCCCCCGGAGATCGAGCAGCACGTCCTGGTTGATCCGCGCGGCCGCCCGGATGAAGGCGTACTGGAGCAGTCCCGCACCGACCGAGCACACCGCGTACCCGATGCCGACGGCGGCCAGCGGGCCGTAGTCGTGGTCCCGGAACGCGGGCACACCGCTGTCGATGGCGTACGCGACGAGCAGGGGCCCCGCCTGCACGGCGGCCTGCTGGACGAGCAGCAGGAGGGAGGCCACGACCACCCTGGCCCGCAGCGGTCCGAGCAGGGAGATCAGCAGCGCCCGGGTGGCACCGGGGGGAGCCGGCAGGGAGTCGGCGTCGAACGCGTCCCCGTCGCCCTCCGCCGGACCGGGCTCCCTCCCGGGGACGTCCTCGTCGGCGAGGGCGGTGCCGTCGGCAGTCGTACTGGTCATCGGGTGCTGCCCTCCTCGGGGACGAGAACACCTGTGGTCCGGTCGCCGGACATCAGCCAGGCGTACTCGGCGTTGGTGCGCAGGAGCTCCTGATGGGTGCCCACGGCGCTGATCCGGCCCTCGGACAGCAGGGCCACCCGGTCCGCCAGCATCACCGTGGACGGCCGGTGGGCGACGACCACGGCCGTCGTCTCCTCCAGGACCCGCCGCAGCGCGGCTTCCACCAGCGTCTCCGTGTGCACGTCCAGGGCGGAGAGCGGGTCGTCGAGCACCAGGAAGCGCGGCCGGCCGACCACGGCGCGGGCCAGCGCGAGACGCTGCCGCTGGCCGCCGGAGAGACTCAGCCCCTGCTCGCCGACCTGGGTGTCGATGCCCTGCGGCAGCTCGTGCACGAAGTCGGCCTGCGCGACCGAAAGGGCCCGGCGCAGCTCCTGTTCGCCCGCGCCCTCCGCACCCATCAGCACGTTCTCCCCGACGGTCGCCGAGAAGAGAGTGGGTTCCTCGAAGGCCACCGACACCAGCTCGCGCAGCCGGGGCCGCTCGATGGCCGCGATGTCCTCGCCGTCCAGCAGGATGCGGCCTCCGGTGACCTCGTGCAGCCGGGGGACGAGCGCCGTCAGCGTCGTCTTCCCGGAGCCCGTTGCGCCCACCAGCGCCATCGTCTCACCGGGCCTGATCCGGAGGTCGATGCGGGCCAGGACCGGTGGCGAACCGGGCTCGGCGTCGGGGTAGCGGAACTCCACCCCCTCGAAGACCATGCCCCGGCCGGACGTCCCGGCCGCCTCTCCGGGCGCCACGGACTCCGGCTCCTCCGCGACGTCCATGACCTCGAAGTAGCGGTCGGCCGCCGTCGCCGACTCCTGGCTCATCGCCAGCAGGAAGCCGATCGACTCGACCGGCCAGCGCAGCGCCAGGGCGGTCGAGAGGAACGCGACGAGCGTGCCCGCGGACAGATCGCCGTTCGCGACCTCGATCGTGCCGAGCACCAGCGCCGCACCGATCGCCAGCTCCGGAATGGCCGTGATGAGCGCCCAGATCCCCGCGAGCAGCCGGGCCTTGCCCAGCTCCGTGGTGCGCAGCCGCTGCGCCAGCGCCCGGAAGGCAAGCGCCTGGCTGCGGTTGCGGCCGAAGCCCTTCACGATACGGATGCCCAGCACGCTCTCCTCGACGACCGTCGTCAGATCGCCGACCTGGTCCTGGGCCCTGCGCGCCACCAGTGCGTACTTGGTCTCGAAGAGCGAGCACAGGACCATCAGAGGGAGGGCGGGCGCGAGCAGCACCAGCCCCAACGACCACTCCTGGGCGAACAGGATGACGAAACCGACCAGAATCGTCGTGGTGTTGACCAGAAGGAACGTCAGCGGGAAGGCCAGGAACATCCGCAGCAGCATCAGATCCGTCGTCCCGCGCGAGAGCAGCTGCCCAGAGGGCCAGCGGTCGTGGAACGCCACCGGCAGCCGCTGGAGATGGCGGTAGAGGTCGGCACGCATCGACGCCTCGACACCGGCCAGCGGCCGGGCCACGAGCCACCGGCGGAGCCCGAACAGACCGGCCTCGGCGATCCCCAGCAGCAGCAGCCAGAGCGCCCCCAGCCATACCCCGCCAGGATCGCGCTCAGCGACGGGACCGTCCACCATCCACTTCAGGACCAGGGGGATCACCAGCGCGAGACAGGACGCGAGAACCGCGACGAGCGCCGCGCTGATCCAGCGCGCGCGCACCGGTCTGACATAGGGCCACAGGCGCAGGAGGGAGCGCACGGCGGACCGGTCCGTGGGCTCTGCAGGTTGTTCGGGCATCAGGACCGAGCCTAAGGTTCACCACTGACATCCCTCACGTGGTTTTCCGGTCACACGCCGTGGGTCGCAGTGCCCGGTCAACCGATCGGCTGATGCCGCTTCGAGCGTGACGGCGGATACCGGGGCCGCCCGCCCGCCGGAATCCTTACGGGCATGGCAATCATCGAAGTACACGGGGTGCACAAGGCCTACGGCGGCCGCCCCGCGGTCGACGGGGTGAGCTTCACCGTCGACGAGGGGGAGATCTTCGGGATCCTCGGCCCCAACGGAGCCGGCAAGACCACCACCGTGGAATGCGTCGAGGGACTGCGGGTCCCCGACTCCGGAACCGTCCGGGTCGCCGGACTCGACCCGGCCGTGAACCGCAAGGAGGTCACCCAGCTGCTGGGCGCCCAGCTCCAGGAGAGCGAGCTCCAGCCCAAGCTGACCGTGCGCGAGGCGCTGGAGCTCTACAGCGCCTTCTACCCCCGCCCCGCCGACCGGCGGGCGCTCGCCGCGCGACTCGGTCTCGACAGCCACCTCGACCAGCGTTTCGCCAAGCTGTCCGGCGGTCAGAAGCAGCGCCTGTTCATCGCCCTCGCCCTCATCGGGAACCCGCGCGTGGTCGTGCTGGACGAACTGACCACCGGTCTCGACCCCCGGGCCCGCCGGGACACCTGGCGGCTCATCGAGGAGATCCGGGACAGCGGGGTGACCGTCCTGCTGGTCACCCACTTCATGGAGGAGGCCCAGCGGCTCTGCGACCGGGTCGCGGTGATCGACAAGGGCCGCGTCGTGGCGCTCGACACCCCCGGCGGACTGGTCGGCGGAACGGCCGGATCGACCGCCATCTCCTTCACCCCCTCGGAGCCGGTCGCGTACGCCGAACTGAAGGCGCTGCCGGGCGTCGTCTCCGTCGACGTGACCGGTCCCGGCGGCCGGGTGGTGATCCACGGCACGGACGACACCGCCAACGCCGTGATCACGCTCCTGGCCCGCCACCGCGTCACGGCCCGTCAGCTGCGCGTCACCGAGGCGGGCCTGGACGACGTATTCCTCGACCTCACGGAACGGGCCTCATGACCATGACCACGACCGCCACCACGACCGCGCCCCGCCCGGCCCCGCTCGCCGCCGTCCTCCGGACGGAGACCCGGCTCTTCCTGCGTGAACCCGGCAGCCTCTTCTGGATACTCGTCTTCCCGACCGTCCTCCTGGTGATCCTCGGCTTCGTCCCGGCGTTCAAGGAGGCCGACGACGCTTTCGGCGGACGCCGGGTCATCGACCTCTACGTCCCCATCTCGGTCCTGCTCGCCATGATCATGGCCGGGCTCCAGGCGATGCCGCCGGTCCTCACCGCCTACCGCGAACGCGGCATCCTGCGCCGGATGTCCACCACCCCCGTGCGGCCCTCGGCCCTCCTCACGGCCCAGATCACCCTGCACGGCGCCGCCGCCCTCGGCTCGGCGCTCTTGGTCGTCGCCGTCGGCCGCGTCGGCTACGCGGTCGCGCTGCCCGGACAACTGCTGGGGTACGCCCTGGCGTTGCTGCTCGCGGTCGGCGCGGTGCTCGCCCTGGGCGCGACGATCTGCGCCCTGTCCCGCACGACGAAGGCGGCCACCGCGGTCGGTTCGGTCGCCTACCTCACGATGATGTTCACCGCCGGCGTCTGGGTGCCCGTCCAGGCGATGCCCGACACCCTGCGCCGCATCGTGCAGGCCACCCCGTTCGGCGCTGCCTCCCAGGCCCTGGACCAGGCCGCCTCCGGCCACTGGCCGAGCTGGGCGTACCTCGGGGTCGTCGCGCTGTGGACCGCGCTGCTCGGCCTCGGCGCCACTCGACTCTTCCGCTGGCAGTGACGGAGACTGGCCGCATGACGCAGCCGCTCCGCCCTCCGAGTCCGGCCGGTGCGGCGGGTCCGCGCACGGTCGAGCAGCGCTGGGAGCAGTTCTACCGGTACGGGCCCTACACCGTTCTCACCCTGTCCGTCCTCGTCGGGGCCGTCGCCGCCGACCTGCTCATGACCCGTACGGAGATGTACGTGGCCGGAGCCCTGGCCGTCGCGGCGTACGTGCTACAGCTGTGGTGGGGCCGGACCCGCTCGCGTACCGCCCGGGGCGCCCCGGCCGGGGTGGCCTACTACGCCGCGCGGACCGTCCTCGCCTTCGCCCTGTCGTGGCTCAACCCGTTCTTCTCGATCTACGCGGCCCTCGGCTACTTCGACGTCGAACCGCTGCTGCCCAAGCGGGCCGTGCGGATCGGGCTGCTCTGCACCGCCGTCACCCTGGCCGGTTCGCAGAGCGGGGGACTGCCGCCCGCCTCGCTGATGAACTGGGTCGCCTTCGGTGCGCTGCTCCTCATCAACACCGCCCTCGCCATCTTCTTCTGGTACGTCGGGATGCGGGAGGAGGAGAAGGCCCGCATCCAGGTCGAGACCATCGCCGAACTGGAGCGCACCAACCTCCGGTTGGAGCGGGCCATGGCGGAGAACGCGGCCCTGCACGCCCAGCTCCTGCTCCAGGCCCGGGAGGCCGGGATCGCCGACGAACGGCGCCGGCTCGCCGCCGAGATCCACGACACCCTCGCGCAGGGTCTGACGGGGATCATCGCCCAGCTCCAGGCCGTCACCTCCATCGCCGATCCCGTGCTCGCCCGTGAGCACCTCGACCGCGCGGCGGGGCTCGCCCGGCACAGCCTCGGGGAGGCCCGCCGCTCGGTGCACAACCTGGTGCCCTCCGCGCTGGAGGACGACGACCTGCCCGCAGCCCTCAGGAAGACGGTCGCCGGCTGGACGGAACGCACCGCCGTACGCGCGGACCTCACCGTCACCGGAACCGTCGAGCCGCTCCACGACGAGGTCGGAGCCACGCTGCTCCGCATCGCGGAGGAGGCCCTCGCCAACGCCGCCCGGCACGCCCGTGCGACCCGGGCGGGCGTCACCCTCTCGTACATGGGCGACGAGATCACCCTGGACATACGCGACGACGGCTGCGGCTTCGACCCGGCGGACCTGGCCCCGCACAGCGGCAGGGGCGGCTTCGGCCTCGGCGGGATGCGGGCCCGCGCCGAACGGATCGCGGGCACGGTCGCGATCGAGACGGAACCCGGGCAGGGCACGGCCGTCTCCGCCCGGGTTCCGCTGGTCCGACGTGCCTGACGGGACGTAACCTGCACCGACATGACAGATGCCCCGGGAACCTCGCGCGTCATCACCCTGCTCGTCGTCGACGACCACCCCGTCGTACGGGACGGTCTGCGCGGCATGTTCGCCTCGGCCCCCGGCTTCGAGGTGCTCGGTGAGGCGGCCGACGGGGTGGCAGCCGTCGAGCTCACCACCCGCCTGGACCCCGACGTCGTCCTGATGGACCTGCGGATGCCGGGCGGCGGGGGAGTCGCGGCCATCACCGAGCTGACCAGGATCGGCGCCCGGTCCCGGGTGCTCGTCCTCACCACGTACGACACCGATACCGACACCCTGCCCGCCATCGAGGCGGGCGCGACCGGCTATCTGCTCAAGGACGCGCCCCGGGACGAGCTCTTCACCGCCGTACGCGCCGCCGCCGACGGCCGCACCGTGCTGTCGCCGGCCGTCGCCTCACGGCTCATCTCGCTGGTGCGCGCCCCGGCCGCGCCCGGCCACGAGTCGTTGTCCGCGCGTGAGTGCGAGGTGCTCCGGCTCGTCGCCAAGGGCACCTCGAACCGGGAGATCGCCGCCGAGCTGTTCATCAGCGAGGCGACGGTGAAGACCCACCTCACCCATGTCTTCGCCAAGCTGGGTGCCAAGGACCGCGCGGCGGCCGTGGCCGTCGCCTACGAGCGCGGCATCCTCGGCTGAGCCCGGCCCTCACTCCGCCACCCGCAGCAGCAGCACCGACCTGCCCTCCACCGTGAGCTCCGATCCGCCCCGGTGGAGCGTGCCGGGGGCCGTGGCCTGATCCTCGCGCGAGGTGTCCAGCACCAGCTCGTAGGCCTGGGCCCAGGGCGGGCCGGGGAGCCGGAACTCGCAGGGCCGGTGGTCCGCGTGCAGGACCGCCAGGAAGCTGTCGTCGGTGATCTGCCCGCCCCGGGCGTCCCGGCCCGGGATGTCGCGCCCGGAGAGATAGAGCCCGAGCGTCGCCGCCGGTGCGTACCAGTCGGCCTCCGTCATCTCCGCGCCCTGAGCGGTGAACCACGCCAGGTCCCGCAGGCCGTCCGGGGCCTGCGGGGTCCCGGCGAAGAAGGCACGGCGGCGCAGCACCGGATGGCGGTGGCGCAGCGCCAGGACCCGGGCGGTCAGCTCGGTCAGCTCCCGCCAGCGGGGTTCCTCCAGGAGCGACCAGTCCAGCCAGCTGACCTCGTTGTCCTGGCAGTAGGCGTTGTTGTTCCCGCCCTGCGTACGTCCCATCTCGTCGCCCGCCACCAGCATCGGCACCCCGGTCGACAGGAGCAGCGTGGTCAGGAGGTTGCGCAGCTGCCTCAGGCGCAGGGCGTTGACGTCCGGGTCGTCGGTCTCGCCCTCGGCGCCGCAGTTCCAGGAGCGGTTGTCGTTCGTGCCGTCCCGGCTGCCCTCGCCGTTGGCCTCGTTGTGCTTCTGCTCGTAGCTGACCAGGTCGCGCAGGGTGAAACCGTCGTGCGCGGTGACGAAGTTGACCGAGGCGTACGGCCGCCTGCCGCCCCAGGCGTACAGGTCGCTCGACCCGGTGAGCCGGTAGCCGATGTCACGTACGTCGGGCAGGGCGCCGCGCCAGAAGTCGCGTACGGCGTCCCGGTAGCGGTCGTTCCACTCCGTCCACAGCGGTGGGAAGGCGCCCACCTGGTAGCCGCCGTTGCCGACGTCCCACGGTTCGGCGATCAGCTTGACCCGGCGCAGCACCGGGTCCTGGGCGATCACCGCCAGGAACGGGGAGAGCATGTCCACGTCGTGCATCGAGCGGGCGAGCGCGGCCGCCAGGTCGAAGCGGAAGCCGTCGACGCCCATCTCCGTCACCCAGTAGCGGAGCGAGTCCGTGATCAGCCGGAGGACCTGCGGCTGGACCACGTGCAGCGTGTTTCCGCAGCCGGTGTAGTCCGCGTAGCGGCGGGCGTCCTGCTGGAGGCGGTAGTAGCCGCGGTTGTCGATGCCGCGCAGGGAGAGCATCGGGCCGAGCTCGCCGGCCTCCGCCGTGTGGTTGTAGACCACGTCGAGGATCACCTCGATCCCGGCGTCGTGCAGGGCGCGCACCATCTGTTTGAACTCGCCGACCTGCTGTCCCGTCGTGCCGCTCGCCGCGTAGTCCGCGTGCGGGGCGAAGTAGCCGATCGAGTTGTAGCCCCAGTAGTTGTGCAGTCCGCGCCGCAGCAGATGGTCCTCGTGGGCGAACTGGTGGACCGGGAGCAGTTCGACGGCGGTCACACCGAGGCGCCGGAGGTGGCCGATCGCGGCGGGGTGGGCGAGCCCGGCGTAGGTGCCGCGCAGCTCGGGCGGGATGTCCGGGTGGAGCTCGGTGAAGCCGCGCACGTGCAGTTCGTAGATGACCGTGTCCGCCCACGGGGTCTTGGGCCTGCGGTCCTCCGCCCAGTCGTCGTCGTCATGCACGACGACGGCCTTGGGGACGTACGGCGCGGAGTCCCGGTCGTCGCGCACGGTGTCGGCGACGTGCTGCTCGGGCCAGTCCCTCACATGGCCGTACACCTCGGGCGGCAGGGTGAACGAGCCGTCCACCGCGCGGGCGTACGGGTCGAGGAGCAGCTTCGCCGCGTTCCAGCGGGCGCCGGTCCAGGGGTCCCAGCGGCCGTGCACCCGGTAGCCGTAGCGCTGCCCCGCGCCGACGCCCGGGACGAAGCCGTGCCAGATCTCATGGGTCAGTTCGGTCAGCGGGAGACGGGTCTCGGTGCCGCGCTCGTCGAAGAGGCAGAGCTCGACGGCTTCGGCCCCACCCGCCCAGAGGGCGAAGTTGGTGCCCGCGACCCCGTCCGGACCGACCCGGTAGCGTGCTCCCAACGGCATCGGGGCACCCGGCCATACGGGTGGTTCGTCTCCTCCGCCGTTCACGGTCGACCGGGCCGCCACCACTCTCCCCGTCGTACGCGGCGTTTCCTCCTGCTCGGCTGTGCTCGACACCTCTAGCCTCCTGCGGCTCGTAGGAGCGGCCACCCGCCGTAGGAGTGCGCGGCGTCCCGGCCGCGGCCTTCCGAGCGGTGTCCTCCCCTCTGTTCTGCCCATCGGCGGGCCCGCACTCACGTTTCCCCGGGGCGGCCACGTCGTTGGGGGAGCGTGAACCACGTAGCGAAGAGAGCACGGGCGGGTTCGGCCGCCGTGCTGACATGGGCAGGACTGTTCACCGTGCCGGCCGTACTGACGGGCTGCACCGGGGCGACGTCGCTCTTCGGGGACAACCGGTCACCCGGCGACGCCATCCGGATCGTCCCCGAGGACGGCGCCGAGAACGTCGGCGCCGACAGCCGGCTCGGAGTGACCGTCCCCGACGGACGGCTCGAACGGGTGAAGGTGACCCGGACGGAGGACGCGGAACACCAGGAGGTGCCGGGCCGGATCTCGGAGGACGGCCGTTCGTGGGCTCCCCGGGACGACACGTACCGGCTCGGGCTGGCCGGGAAGTACAGCGTGGAGGCCGTCGCCGTCGACGAGGACGGCCACCGCTCGGCCCGCAGCACCACGTTCACCACACTGGTCCCCAAGGACCGGTTCATCGGCTACTTCAAGCCGGAGAACCGGTCCACCGTGGGCACCGGAATGATCGTCTCCTTCGACTTCAACCGGCCCGTCAGGAACCGGGCCGCGGTGGAGAAGGCCATCAGGATCACCACGGAACCCCGGGTCGAGGTCGTCGGGCACTGGTTCGGCAAGGACCGGCTCGACTTCCGGCCGGCCCGCTACTGGGAGCCGGGCACCGAGGTGACCGTGGACGTCGGCCTGCGCGACGTGGAGGGCGCGCCGGGGGTGTACGGCAGCCAGCGGAAGAAGGTGGCCTTCCGGGTGGGCCGCTCCCAGACGTCCGTGGTGGACGCCCGGGCGCACACCATGGAGGTACGCCGCGACGGGGAGGTCGTCAGCACGGTGCCGATCACCGCGGGCGCCGCGAAGACGACCACGTACAACGGGAAGATGGTGGTCTCCGAGCTGCACGACGTGACCCGCATGGACGGCAGCACCGTCGGCTTCGGCGGCGAGTACGACATCAAGGACGTGCCCCACGCCATCCGGCTGACGAAGTCGGGGACCTTCCTGCACGGCAACTACTGGGAGTCCCCGGACATCTTCGGCTCCGAGAACACCAGCCACGGCTGCATCGGACTGCGCGACGTGAAGGGCGGCAGCTCGGACACCCCGGCCGGCTGGTTCTTCGAGCGCACCCTCGTGGGCGATGTGGTCGAGGTGGTCAACTCCACCGACAAGACCGTCGCCCCGGACAACGGCCTGGGTGGCTGGAACCTCGACTGGCCGCAGTGGAAGGCGGGCTCGGCCCTGCGCTGACCCCCGCCCGACCAGGGAAGGTCCCGGAGGCGAGCCCTCCGGGACCACCCTCCGGCAGTGCGGCGCGACTTGGGACCGAACAGTGACATTCCGGGGAACTCCTCCTTACGCGCGGTGTGATTATCTTGCGCCGAGCGTGCACGTACAGCGCGCGGGGGTGCGGGCCATGGCGGGGCCAGGCCGTGCGAGGGGAGACGACCACATTGAACGGGCAGCCGATATCGGGGGCATGGGCCGACGCGGGCGGGGAACGGCGCGGGCGCGGAACCCGGGGCCTCCTGGCGCTGGTGCTGGGCGCGCTGCTGTTGCTGGTGACCGCGTGCGGGGGCAACGGTAACGCCGCCGACAAGGACGGCAAGGGACCGGGTGGGAAGGTCGACGACACCAGCGCCTCGCAGGCGGTGGTGACCATCGCCCCCAAGGACGGCGCCGACGACGTGGCGACCAGCGGGGCGCTGAGGGTCTCGGCCGCCAAGGGCAAGCTGAGCACGGTGAAGGTCGCGGACCCCAAGGGCAAGGCGGTCGAGGGCAAGATCGCCGCGGACGGCCTCAGCTGGGTGCCGGACCGCCACCTGGCCGCCGCCACCAAGTACACCGTGCACGCGGTCGCCAAGGACGACAAGGGCCGTCAGTCGGCCAAGGACACCAGCTTCACGACGCTGGTCCCGCAGAACACCTTCATCGGTCAGTACACGCCGGAGGACGGCTCGACCGTCGGGGTGGGCATGCCGGTGTCGATCCACTTCACCCGGGGCATCACCGACCCCGCGGCCGTGGAGAAGGCGATCAGTGTGACGGCGGAGCCCGCCGTGCGGGTCGAGCCCCACTGGTTCGGCAACGACCGCCTCGACTTCCGCCCCGAGAAGTACTGGGCGGCGGGCACGAAGGTGACCGTGCGGCTCGACCTCGACGGCGTCGAGGGGCGGCCGGGGGTCTACGGCAAGCAGGCCAAGACCGTGAAGTTCACCATCGGGCGCAGCCAGGTCTCCACGGTCGACGCGAGCTCCCACCGGATGAAGGTGGTCCGTGACGGCAAGCAGATCAAGGACATCCCGATCTCCGCGGGCGCCCCTGCCACGACCACGTACAACGGTCAGATGGTCATCAGCGAGAAGCTCAAGGTGACCCGGATGAACGGCGACACCGTCGGATTCGGCGGCGAGTACGACATCAAGGACGTGCCGCACGCGATGCGCCTGTCGACCTCGGGCACCTTCATCCACGGCAACTACTGGGGCGCGTCCAGCATCTTCGGCTCGACCAACACCAGCCACGGCTGTGTCGGTCTGCGGGACGTGCGCGGCGCCTGGGACAGCAAGACGCCCGCCGCGTGGCTCTTCGACAACTCCCTGATCGGCGACGTCGTCATCGTGAAGAACTCCCACGACAAGGTGATCCAGCCGGACAACGGCCTCAACGGCTGGAACATGGACTGGTCGGAGTGGATCAAGTAGATCCGTTCCAGGGGACGGGCCCGGCGCTGTGACCAACAGCACCGGGCCCCTCCGCGTTAGCGGCGGTTAACCTGCTTCCCATGACCGTAACCCTCGAAGTACAGGACGACGTCGGCACGATCCGCCTGGACCGGCCGCCGATGAACGCTCTGGACGTCGCCGTCCAGGACCGGCTGCGCGAGCTCGCCGAGGAGGCGGGCCGGCGTGACGACGTACGGGCGGTGATCCTCTACGGCGGCGAGAAGGTCTTCGCGGCGGGCGCGGACATCAAGGAGATGCAGGCGATGGACCATACGGCGATGGTCGTACGCTCCAGGGCCCTGCAGGAGTCCTTCACCGCCGTGGCGCGCATCCCCAAGCCCGTGGTCGCGGCCGTCACCGGCTACGCCCTGGGCGGCGGCTGCGAGCTGGCGCTCTGCGCCGACTTCAGGATCGCCGCGGAGAACGCGAAGCTCGGCCAGCCCGAGATCCTGCTCGGACTGATCCCGGGCGCCGGCGGCACCCAGCGCCTGGCCCGGCTGGTGGGGCCGTCCAAGGCCAAGGACCTGATCTTCACGGGCCGTCAGGTGAAGGCGGAGGAGGCCCTGGCGATCGGTCTCGTGGACCGTGTGGTGCCCGCCGCCGAGGTGTACGAGCAGGCGCGCGCGTGGGCGGCGCGGCTGGCCAAGGGGCCCGCGCTGGCGCTGCGGGCCGCCAAGGAGTCCGTGGACGCGGGGCTGGAGACGGACATCGACACCGGGCTCACGATCGAGCGGACCTGGTTCGCGGGGCTGTTCGCCACCGAGGACCGCGAGCGCGGCATGCGCAGCTTCGTGGAGGAGGGTCCGGGCAAGGCCGAATTCCTCTGACCCGGAGTGAGTTGCGTACAGGGGCGCGTGCGTTCATCCGTGCGGGCGGATTAGCTGGACCTTAAGCGAACCTTAAGGCCCGGCGTGCGCCCCGCTCGTGCAATTACCCGACCTCCGGATCCCGCCGCAGGTGGACACGGCTGAACAGAGCTCCGTTCTGCCTCTGGCATATGCCGGAGAACCGGCGCGGAATGACTGGTTCCGGCAGAGGGATTCTGCCGGAACGGTCACGGAGAGCGTTCCGTGCATCCATGATGGGTGGCATGGCGGGCCTGGAGGGTGTGGAGCAGCCGCGACAGCGCGGCAGCGCGACAGCGGCGCGATGGACGACTGCCGTCGAAGACGAACAGGCGTTCAAGGCACTGGAGTTGTTCGGAAATCCGACGGAGGGCGAAGTCCGGCTGCCCTCCCGCCCGGAGTCCGCCGCCACGGCCCGGCGCATCACTTCGTGCGTGATGCTGCGTCAGTGGCAGCTTCCTCCGCAGACCGCCGAGTACGGTGTGCTACTGGTCTCCGAACTCGTGGGCAACGCGGTGCGGCATACCGGGGCGCGGGTTTTCGGGCTTCGGATGCTGCGTCGCCGTGGCTGGGTGCGGATCGAGGTGCGCGACCCCTCGCGCGGACTGCCGTGTCTGATGCCCGTCCGTGAGATGGACGTCAGCGGCCGAGGTCTCTTCCTGGTCGACAAGCTCTCCGACCGGTGGGGCGTGGATCTCTTACCGCGCGGCAAGACCACCTGGTTCGAGATGCGCACCGCCGACCGCTGACACGCAGAAACCCCCGGTCCGCCTGGGTGGTGGCGCGTCGGGGGCTTCTGAGGGGGCCGCGGAATGGGGGGTGTGTCCACGGCCGCACAGGGGACCTGGCTCGGGTCGGAGGAGGTCGCGTTCCCGACTATGGCAGACGGGCGACCCTGGAGCCAAAGCGGCAAAACGGTCAACCTGTAAGAAACCTGTGCATTTGTTTTATGGATCGCAGGTGTGATGGGTCACTTGCCTGGCATTCTCTCTGTTTTGATCGGTTTCTCTCGGTGATTCATCGATCACCTCGTGGAGGCGGCCACACCCCGACACCACGGAATCTCCACCCGTTCCGCCTTACTGTGTCTCGGGTCTCGGGGAAACAGCACCCGAACCGGCCCGCGAGGTGGACGTCGATGAGCGGTCGCAGGACACCGGTGCCCCGACGAGGCGCCCTGCGCACCGCGGCCGGAGCGCTCCTGGCAGGCACCTCCGCGGTGGGCTGCGCGCAGGGCGGGGCCTCGCGGCCTCAGGCCCCGGCGGCCGCGAGGAACGGCGGGAGCACTCCCGGCCCGGTCCGGCCGGCCGGCACCCCGCGGCGCCTCCCCGGGCAGCCGGTGCAGATCGAGCACGGCCCACGCGGCCGCCCCCGGGTCGCCCTCACCTTCCACGGCCAGGGCGACCCGGCCATGGCCCGCACCGTCCTCGCCGCGGCCGAACGGGCCGGCGCCCGGCTCACCGTCCTGGCCGTCGGCAGCTGGCTCGACCAGAACCCCGGGATGGCGCGCAGGATCCTCGACGGGGGTCACGACCTCGGCAACCACACCCAGAGCCACCTCGACATCAACGCGATGGACGAGACACGGGCGTACGAGGAGATCACCGGCTGCGCCCAGCGCCTGCGCCGGCTCACCGGTTCGATCGGCACCTGGTTCAGACCCTCGCGCGCCCGGTACGCCACGCCGCTCGTCCAGGACCTCGCGCGCCGGGCCGGCTACCCGCACGTCCTCTCCTACGACGTGGACTCCCTCGACTTCACCTCGCCCGGGGTCGCGGCCGTCACGCGCAAGGTCGCCGGTGAGCTCCGCAACGGCTCCGTGGTGAGCCTGCACTTCGGCTACCGGGACACCGTCGCCGCACTGCCTCTCCTCCTCACCGAGATCGACCGCCGCCGGCTGCGCGCGGTGACCGCCACGGAGCTGCTGACCTGAGGTCTCGCGTCCGCCGGCGGGTCCCGTGCCGGGGCCGGGCGGGGTCGCCCGCCGGATCCGCCGTCCGGGGCGCCGGATAATCTGACCTCCGTCAACGACGCTTAACGAAGGGGCGGAACAGTGGCGGACATCGAGTCGGCACGAGCGGCATTCGAGCGCTTCGACCAGAACAGCGACGGCCGCATAACGGCCGCCGAGTACAAGAGCGCCATGGCGCAGCTCGGTGACCCCTACGTCACCGAGACGGTCGCCCAGGCCGTCATCAACGCCCACGACGGAAACGGCGACGGTGAGCTCACGTTCGACGAGTTCTGGGCCTCGCAGAACAAGGCCTGACCCGGTCCGGCAGGTGACGGTCCGGCCCTTCGCGTCGGCGAAGGGCCTTGGATCCGCCGTCGCCGGCCACCCGGTCCCCCCCGGGGCCGGGCGGAGCGCTCACCCCGGCAGGGAATGGAACTCCCGCCGGAGTCCGACGATCCCGTCGCCCTCCCGTGTGGGATGGACCCGGTTGGTGAGCAGCACCGCGTAGCGCCCCGCGCCGGGATCGACCCAGACGCTCGTCCCGGTGAAACCGGTGTGGCCGTACGAGGCCGGCCCGAAGGACGGGCCGACAGGGGAGTCCGCCGGGTCCTGGCCCTGCCAGGCGAGAGCGCGGCGGAGGTTCAGTCCGTCGGTGTGCGGGGCGGTCATCAGGGCGAACGTCTCGGGGCGCAGCAGCTCACGGGCCCCGCCCGCCAGGCAGACGGCGAGCCGTTCGGTGTCGGCGAGGGTCGCGAACAGCCCCGCGTGGCCGGCGATCCCGCCGAGCACGGCGGCGTTCTCGTCGTGCACCTCGCCCGCGACGGTCCGTCCACGCCAGGGACACCGCTCGGTCGCCACCGCGCGCACCCGGTCGCCGGGGGCGGGGTTGAAACCGGTGTCCTTCAGGCCCAGTGGGGCGCACACCAGCTCGGCGACCAGGGTCTCCAGCCCCTGCCCGCCCGCGTGTTCGGCGATCAGGCCGAGCAGTATGAAGCCCTGGGAGGAGTATTCGACCCGTACGCCCGGCCCGGACCGCAGCGGCAGCGTGCCGAGCGCGGTGAGCAGGGCCTCCCGGGTGGTGTGGTCGCGGTACATCGGGACCCGCCCGGGGAGACCCGAGGTGTGGGTGAGGAGTCCGGTGACGGTCAGCCGCGCCTTGTCGGTGTCCCGGTAGCGGGGGAGCAGTTCCCCGACCGTGGCGTCGAGGGACAGGGCGCCGCGCTCGGCGAGCGCCATGACGACCAGGCCCACCACGGGCTTGGTGACGGAGGCGAGATCCCACAGGTCCGTGCCGTCCAGCTCCGCGCCGCCCCAGCTCCTGGTGCCCAGCCACCCCCGGTCCACGGGGCCCCGCGAGGAACCCACCGACCACGCGGCCCCCGAACAGACGCGCCGCGCCCTGCCTTCGGCCAGCAGGGCGGCACGCCGGCCGTCGTCCGCCTTCCCGCCGCCGCTCACAGGGCCGCGCCCCGGGCGGCGGACCGTGCCGTGTCACGGGCGACCGCGAGCCTGGCCCGCCCGTCGGAGCCCAGCCCCGCGGAGACCGCGCGCGCGGCTGCCCGGACCATCGGGCCGTACAGCTCGACGCCCGCCCGGTCGAGGGTGAAGACGAGTCCGGTGAGCACGACGGCCCCCGCGATGCGCCCCTCGCCGTCCCGCACCGCCGCGGCGAGCGCGCGGCGGTCCTCCTGCTCGTACTGGTCGTCGAGCGCGTAGCCGCGCTCCGCCGCCGCGGCGATCTCGTCGCGCAGTTCCGCGGCGGGCACCGGCAGCGGATGCCCGGCCGACTCCCCTGCCGCGAAGGCCGGTTCGGCCTCCTCCGGGGGGAGGGCGGCCAGCATCGCGAGGCCCGGTGCGCAGAGCAGCAGGGGCGCGCGCGACCCCGGGCGGAGTTCCAGCGCGTACTCCCGGGCGGGCTCCGACGTCTCCAGGCAGACCGCGAAGTCGCCGTCGCGTACGGCGTAGTGCGCGAGCAGGCCCGTACGGGAACGGAGTTCGGCCAGCACCGGCCTGATCAGGTGCAGACCCGGACCGCTGTCGAGCGCCGCCGCCGCGAGACCGAGCAGCCGAGGCCCCGCACGGTAGCTCCCCCCTTCGGCGGGCTCGGCGAAGCCGGAGGCGGCGAGGCCGCGCAGCAACCGGTGCACGGTGGGTTTGGTGAGCCCCGTGCGGCGGGCCAGATCGGCCAGACGGTGCGGTGCGCCCGTCTCCACCAGCGCGGACAGGACCTCCATCGCCTTGTCCACCGGGCCCATGACGGACTGTCCGACAGCCTGGCCCGCGGGCGGCTGCTCCTTCGAACGGCTATTGACCGGTTTCCCCATGTCGCTTAGCTTACCCCCACTGCATTCCATCTGCCGGAACGGATGTGTTGTTCAATGGAACGAATACGTGGAGGGCGGATCGGGGACCGCAGCCGCCCCTCCCGCCGCACGATCCTGCGGTACGGCAGTGCGCTGCTCCCCGCGATCGCCGCTCCGGCAGTGCTCACCGGCTGCGGCACCGACCCCGCGGCCGACGCCGGCAACGTCCTGCGGGTCTCCCAGACGGGCGATCCCAAGACCATGGACCCGCAGAAGCAGGGCGACATGGTCTCGATGAACGCCCTGATCAACATGTTCGACACACTCACGGCGCGGGGCCGCGACAACACCCTGAAGCCCCGCCTCGCCCTGTCCTGGAAGGCCGTGTCGCCCCGCGTCTGGCGCTTCCGGCTACGGCCCGGCGTCACCTTCCACAACGGAGAGGTCTGCGACGCCGCCGCCGTGAGGTTCAGCATCGAACGCCTCCTCGACCCGGCGACCAAGTCGCCCATCGTCGAGCTGCGTTACGTCGAGGGCGTCACCGTCGTCGACCGGCTCACCGTGGACCTCCACACCACCGTCCACGACCCGATCCTGCCCGACAAGGTGTCCCTCTTCGGCGGCGTCGTGGTCCCTCCGCGCTACCTCGCCCGGGTCGGTGACGAGGGCTTCGCCGCCCACCCCGTCGGCACCGGGCCCTTCGCCTTCAAGAGCTGGCGGCGCGACCACGAACTGCGGATGCGGGCCTACGAACACCACTGGGAGAGCAGGCCCCCGGTCGACGAACTCGTCTTCACCCCCGCGCCGAACGCCTCCTCCGCGCTCGCCGCCCTCCAGAGCGGAGGTGTGGACCTCGTCGCCGGACTGACCCCCGACGCGGCCCAGCAGCTCGACGGCTACACCGGCGTGAGCCTCGACAACCACACCGGCATCCGCACCTCGTACCTCTCCCTCGACACCCTCACCCCGGGTCCGCTCCAGGACCGCCGCGTGCGCCAGGCGCTCAACCACGCGATCGACGTGCCCCTGCTCATCAAGGCCGTCCTCGGCGGGAAGGCGACCGAGGTCCCCGCGATGATCCCGCGCGGCGCCTACGGATTCGACGCCGCCGTCAAGCCCTTCACCCGCTCCGTCGCCGGGGCCCGCGCCCTGCTCGCCGAGGCCGGGCACCCGGACGGCATCAGCACGGCCCTCACCGCGTCCAACGCGGACGCCAACGTCGCGGAGGCGGTCGCGGGACTGCTCGACCGCGCCGGGGTGCGCACCCGGGTCGAGCTCCTCGACCCCGGCACCTACTCGCAGCGCCTCACCTCCGACAACCACGGCGCGCTGGGCCCGATGTACCTGGCCGCCTCCACCGTGTGGACCCTCGACGGCGAGAGCATGATCCAGTCCAACGTACGCAGTGACCGGCGCCAGAGCCGCTGGCACAACGAGGAGGCCGACCGGCTCGTCGACATCGAGGAACTCTCGGTCGACCCGGAGGCCCGGCAGCGCGCCTTCTCCGGCCTCCAGCGCCTCATCAAGGCCGAGGCGCCCTTCGTGCCCCTCTACCAGGTCGACAACATCTACGCCCGCAACGAGAGGCCGCGCTGGACACCGGGGTTCGCCGGCGTCCTCGACATGGCGAGCGCGGAGGTCACCCGATGAGCGACCTCGCGACCCTCCCCGCCCACGGCGAGGACACCGAGCGGCCGGCCCCGCCCCGCCGCGACGTACTGCCCGTCCTGCGCAGGACCGCGGCCCGCCTCGGCACCGCGCTGCTCGTCCTGCTGTGCACCGCCACCGTGGCGTTCTTCCTCGTACGGCTCTCCGGAGACCCCGTCAAAGTCCTGCTGCCGCCGGACGCCACCGCCCACCAGGAAGGCGTACTGCGCCACAGCCTCGGGCTCGACCGCCCGCTGCTCACCCAGTACCTCGACTACCTGTGGGGCATTCCCCGCCTCGACTTCGGCGACTCCCTCTTCTACAACCAGCCGGTGCGCGCGGTCCTCGCCGACCGGATCCCCGCGACCCTCCTCCTGGCCGCCGGGGCGCTCGTCGTCACCCTCGTCGTCGCCCTCCCCGCCGGGGCCGTCGCCGCGATGCGCCGTGGCCGGGCCACCGACCGCACCGTGATGACGGGTGTCCTGCTCGGCCAGTCCACCCCGCCGTTCTGGGTCGGCATCCTGCTCATCCTGGTCTTCGCGGTCGGCCTGCACGCCCTGCCCGCCTCCGGCTACGGGACCTTCGCCCACCTCGTGCTGCCCGCCGTGACGCTCGCGGTGTACTCCGTCGCCGTCGTCGCCCGGCTCCTGCGCTCCTCCCTCATCGACGTACTGGGCGCCGACCACATACGCACCGCACGCGCCAAGGGGTTCGGTCCCGTCAAGGTCGTCCTCACCCACGGGTTGCGCAACGCCTCCCTGCCCGTCGTCACCGTCGTCGGCCTGGAGGTCGGCGGACTCCTCGGCGGCGCCATCCTCACCGAACAGGTCTTCTCCTGGCCGGGGGTCGGGCAGCTCACCATCGAAGCCATCTCCAACCGCGACTTCCCCCTCGTCCAGGCCACCGTGCTGCTGTTCGCCGCGACCTTCGTCGTGGTGAACCTGCTCGTCGACCTCTCCTACAGCCTCCTCGACCCGAGGGTGAGGACCTCCCGATGACGACCGTCCCCACCGGCCCGGCGCTCGCCGGTGACCGCGCCCCCGCCGCACCCTCCCACCGGACGGCGGCGCTGCGCACACTGCTGCGCAACCGGCTCGCCGTCGCCGCCCTCGCCTTCCTCGCCCTCGTCGTGATCTGCGCGCTGTCCGCCCCGCTCATCGCGCCCGCCGACCCCAACGCACAGGACCTGCTGGACCGGCTCCGGCCGCCCGCCTGGCAGCACGGCGGCAGCGCCGCCCACCTCCTCGGCACCGACCAGCTCGGCCGCGACCTGCTCTCCCGCGTCATCTACGGCACCCGTGTCTCGCTGCTCGTCGGTGCGGGCGCGGCCCTCCTGGCCGGGGTCATCGGCACCCTCGTCGGCCTCGCCTCCGGCTACTTCGGCGGCTGGCCCGACCGCGTCCTCATGCGCGTCGCCGACGTCCAGCTCGCGTTCCCCGCGATCCTGCTCGCCCTCGCCGTCGTCGGCTTCCTCGGGTCCGGCCTCTGGTACGTGATCCTCGTCCTCGGCGTGACCGGATGGGTGTCGTACGCCCGCGTCGTCCGCTCCGAGGTGCTGTCCCTGCGCTCCCGGGACTTCATCACCGAAGCCCGCGCCATCGGCGTAGGCGACGCCACGATCATGCGCCGGCATCTCCTGCCCAACGTGATGGCGCCGCTCGCCACCATCGGCACCCTCCACGTCGCCGCAGCCGTCGTCGCCGAGGCCTCGCTCAGCTATCTCGGGCTCGGCGTCCCCAAGGAGACCGTGACCTGGGGCTCGATGCTCGCCGACGGACAGCTCTACCTCGGCACCTCATGGTGGGTCGCCGTCTTCCCCGGCGTCGCACTCATGCTCACCTCCCTCGCCGTCAACATCACCGGCGACGCCCTGCGCGACGTCGCGGACCCGAAGGCATATCGCCGATGACCTCCACCACCTCCGCAGCGCCGGTCCTCGAGATCCACGACCTGCGCGTCGACTTCCGCCTCGCCACCACGACCGTCCACGCCGTACGCGGAGTCAGCTTCTCCGTGGCGCCGGGGGAGACCCTCGCCGTCGTGGGCGAATCGGGCAGCGGCAAGTCGGCGACCGCGCTGTCCGCGCTCCGTCTCAACCCCGAACCGCCCTGCGTCTACGCGGGCGGCCACATCCTCCTCGACGGGAAGGACCTCCTCACCCGCGGCGAACGCGAACTCGGCCGGATCAGGGGCGCCGAACTGTCCATGATCTTCCAGGACCCGATGACCAGCCTCGACCCGCTGCAACGCGTCGGGAAGCAGGTCGCCGAGGTACTCCGCCACCACGGCGGCCACAGCCGGTCGGAAGCCAGGGCCGCCGCGCTGTCCGCCCTCGACGAGGTCGGCATCCCGGACCCCGAACGCCGCTACCGCCAGTACCCCCACGAGCTCTCCGGCGGACTGCGCCAGCGCGTCATGATCGCTGCCGCACTCGTCGCCCGCCCACGCGTGCTCATCGCCGACGAACCCACCACGGCGCTGGACGTCACCGTGCAGCGTCAGATCCTCGACCTCCTCGTCCGGCTCCAGCAGCGGCACGGCATGGCCGTCGTCCTCATCACCCACGACCTCGGCGTCGTCGCGGAGACCGCCGACCGCGTGGTGGTCATGCACCGCGGTGAGGCCGTCGAGAGCGGGGACGTCCACGACGTCTTCGCCCGCCCCGAGGACCCCTACACCCGCCAGCTGCTCGACGCGACGCCCCGACTGGAGACCGCCGGATGACCGCCACAGCACCGCCTCTGCTGGAACTCGAAGCGCTGCGGAAGGAGTTCGGCGGCCGGCCCGGCAGCGTCGCGGTGGACGACGTGAGCCTCACCGTCCACCAGGGCGAAACCCTCGCCCTGGTGGGGGAGTCCGGCTGCGGCAAGACCACACTGACCCGGCTGCTGCTGCGCCTGCTGGAACCGACCTCGGGCACCGTACGTTTCGACGGCACCGACCTCTTCGGCCTCGACGCCGCCGCGCTGCGCACGGTCCGCCGCGAGATGCAGGTCGTCCTCCAGGACCCCTACTCCAGCATGAACCCGCGGCTGCGGATCGTGGACATCGTCGCCGAACCGCTCGTCACCCACGACCCGAGGGCCCGGGGCCGGCGCGGCCGGGCCTGGACCCGGCAGCGCGTCGGTGAACTCCTCGAAGCCGTCGGCCTCGACGACACGATCCTCGACCGCTATCCCCACGAGTTCTCCGGCGGCCAGCGCCAGCGCATCTCCATCGCGCGCGCGATCGGCCTCGAACCCAGCCTCGTGGTCCTCGACGAACCCACCAGCGCCCTCGACGTCTCCGTCCAGGCCCGCGTCCTCGACCTCCTCGCCGAGCTCCAGCAACGCCTCGGACTCACCTACGTCTTCGTGAGTCACAACCTCGCCGTCGTCCGGCAGGTGGCCGACCGGGTCGCCGTGATGCGCAGGGGCCGTCTGGTCGAGGTGGGAACCGCCCAGCAGGTGTTCACCGCCCCCACCCACCCGTACACGCGGCAGCTGCTCGACGCCGTACCGATCCCCGACCCCGTGAAGGCCCGACGGGCCCGGCGGGCCGCCCCGGACTGCGGAGAGGCAACCGCACCGCACCCCGCCCACGACGGCGCCCTGTGAGCACCGCCCCGCGCCTACCGGCCCGACAGCACGAGACCCGCCCCGCCGAGCAGCGCGACATCGTCCACCGCCGCCTCGCTCACCACCACACGGGGAAGCTCTCCACCGCCGAGCGCGTCCGAGCGCAGTCGCGACTCGACCAGGGCACGGAACGGCTCCCCGCCCTCACGGGCCTCCCCGTGCAGGACGAAGAGCCCGCAGGCGAAGAGCTGCTGGACCGTCGCGAGCCCCAGCACCAGATTCTCCGCGTACTCCGCCACCAGGGCCCGGGCCGCCTCGTCCCGCGACGCGACCAGTTCCCCGAGCGATCCACCCGCCGCCCCGAGACCCAGCGCCTCGGCGCGCCGGCGCAGCCAGCGTGTGGTGGCCACCGTCTTCCAGCAGCCGCGACGCCCGCACGTGCAGGGCTCACCACTGGCGGAAACCGTCATGTGCGCGCCACTGCGGCCGCCCTCCGGGGCCAGCACCTCACCCTCGTACAGGATGCCCACCCCCAGCACCTCGCCGGTGGACACCGAGGCGAAGGAACGCCGCCCCCGGCCGGGACCGAACCACCGGTCCCCGAGGACCTGGACCCGCGCACGGTGCTCGACCCGTACGGGCGCACCGGTCAGCCCCTCCAGCCGCTCGGCCACCCGGTAGCCGCGCAGCGCCGGCGCCTCGTTGACCTCGATCACCCGGCCGCCCGCCGGATCGATCACCCCCGCCGCCGCGACGCCGATCCCCGACGGACGGCGCCCCTCGAACACGGCGGCCACCCGCGCGAGCGCCTCGTCGACCCCGGCGGGACGCGGGGACGCCGCGTCGAACTCCGCCTCGGCCCGTTCGAGCACCGTGCCCGACCGGTCGAGCAGCGCCGCACGGACCCGGCCGGGGAGCAGCTCCACGGCCCCCAGCGTGCCGGGGACGGCCCGCACCACCGGACCCGGCACGGGGTCCGGCACCAACCGCAAGGGAGAACGTTCATGCGCCATACGCCGACTCTGCCACGTCGGTGTTCCGGGGAGACAGCCGCATGAGTCACCGGAACCTGACCGAAACCACCTGGCGGGAGACCAGGGCGTCGGCGCCCGACGCCATCGCGGTGCTCCCCATCGGCTCCCAGGAGCAGCACGCCGGGCACCTGCCGATGGGCACCGACACCCTTATCGTGGAGGCCGTCCTCGACCGGGCCCTCGTGCTCCTCGACGCGGAGGCCCCGGCGGAGGCACCGGCCCTCGTCCGGTTGCCCACGCTGCCCTACGGCCACAGCCCGCACCACCTGTTCGCGGCCGCGCTGACGCTCTCCGCGCCCACCCTCGGCGCCGTCCTCGGCGAGATCCTCGACTCCCTCGCCGCGTGCGGCCACCGCCGCATCCTCGTCGTCAACGGACACGGGGGCAACGACGAGATCATGAAGCTCGCGGTCAAGCGCTTCGCGCTGCGCGCCGAGGTCACCGCCGCCGCCTGCTCGTACTGGACGGTGACCAGCGGGGAGGAGGACGGCGGCCGCCCGGACGTCACCCCCGGTCACGCGGGCTGGTTCGAGACCTCCCTCATGCTCGCCGCGCACCCCGGGCTGGTGCGCACCCCCGTGCCCGCGCGGGCCCCCGTGGACCCGCCGCCCCTCTTCGACCGGCCGCCCTACCCGGGTCTCACCGTCGAGCGGCACGGCGAATGGGAACGCGTCGGCGGCGCCACCGACGACGCCTCGACCGCCGACGCCGCGCACGGCCACAGGCTCCTCGACGACCGCGCGCGCGGTCTCGCGCGCGCCCTCCTGGCCTTCGACACCGCTACCCGTACGGACCCGTGAACCGCACCGACCGCCGCAGCCGCCGCATCACCCGAACCGACCGAGGAACAGCATGAAGATCACCGATGTCGACGTCCACGTCGTGAACCTGCCCCTGCTCAACCCGTTCACCAGCTCGTTCGAGACGAAGACCGGTGAGACCCGCACCGTCGTACGCATCCGCACCGACACCGGGGTCGAGGGCTGGGGCGAGACCATGTGGGGCCGCCCCGTCGCCGCGATCGTCAAGATCCTCGCCGAGGACCTCATCGGCACCAGCCCCTTCGCCCTGGAGGCGTTCCACCGCAAGCAGCACATGGTGCCCTTCTTCTACGGCTACCTCGGCTACGCCGCGATCGCGGCCCTCGACGTCGCCTGCTGGGACGCCATGGGCAAGGCCACCGGCCAGTCCCTCACCGACCTCCTCGGCGGCCCCGTGCGCGAGGAGGTCCCGCTCACCGCGCTGATCACCCGGGCCGACGCCCCCGGCGCCAGGGCCGCGGACCTGCCCGCGGCCCTGGCCGAGCACACCCTCCGGGTCGTCGCCGAAGGAGGCTTCCAGGCCGTCAAGCTCAAGGGCACCAAGGACGTCCAGGGTGACGTCGCGATCCTGCGCGCCCTGCGCTCCGCCCTGCCGGAGGTCAGCCTGCGCGTCGACCCCAACGCCGCCTGGTCCGTCCCCGACTCGGTCCGTGCCGGGATCGCCCTGGAGGAGCTGGACCTCGAATACCTGGAGGACCCCTGCGTCGGCATCGAGGGCATGAGCCAGGTCCGGGCCAAGGTCCGCATACCGCTCTGCACCAACATGTGCGTCGTACGCTTCGAGGACTTCGCGCCGGCCGTCCGCCTGGGCGCCGTGGACGTCATCCACGGGGACGTCTACAAGTGGGGCGGCATCGCGCCCACCAAGGCCCTCGCGGCGCACTGCGAGACCTTCGGACTCGGCATGAACCTGCACAGCGGCGGCGAACTCGGCATCGCGACGGCCGCGCACCTCGCGGTGGTCGGCAGCACTCCCGTCCTCTCCCGTGCCATCGACTCCATGTACTACCTGCACGCCGACGACATCATCGAGCCCATCCCGCTGGAGAACGGCAGTCTCCGGGTCCCGACCGGCCCGGGCCTCGGCGTCACCGTCGACGAGGACAAGCTCCGCCACTACGCGGAGGTCAACACCCGCGAAGGAGACCTGACCCGATGACCGGATCCACCCCCGGTGCCCACCCTGCCCGGCGCGCGGTCCGCACCGACCGGGCGCCCGCGCCCGCCGGCGCCTACAGCCAGGGGATGGCCGCGGGCCCCTACCTGTTCACCTCGGGCTTCGGACCCCAGGACCCGGACACCGGCGCCGTCGCGGAGACGGTCGCGGAACAGACCGCCCAGGTCCTGCGGAACATCGGCGCCGTACTGGAGGCGGAAGGGCTCGGACCCCGGGACGTCGTCAAGGTGACGGCCCACCTCCAGCACCTGCGCCGTGACTTCGCCGCCTACGACGCCGCGTACCGCGCCTTCTTCCCGGCGCCCCACCCCGTCCGCACCACCGTCGGCTCCGACCTCATGGACATCCTGGTGGAGATCGACGTCGTCGCACTCCGCCGGTAGCCGCCGGCACCGTTCGCACGACAGGCCTCCACCCCCGTGGAACCGGGGGTGGAGGCCTGTGCGGAGGGCGCCGGAGCCCGAGGGACGTAAGGCTCTCAGGCCTTGCGCTGCATGTTCCGGCGCGCGGGGTTGCCCTGCTCCTGCGCCTTGGGGTCCTTCTCGCCGGCCTTCGCGCGCACACCCTGCTCGATGCGCTTGCCGATGGTGCCGTCGATGTTCGACCAGTAGGTGAAGGCCCGTTGCAGCACGGGCTCGGTCACACCGTTGAGCAGGTGACCGACGACGTTGTCCACCAGCCGGTCCCGCGCCGCGTCGTCCAGGACCTCGCGGACCATGGTGCCCGCCTGGCCCCAGTCGTCGTCCTCGGCGTGGTCGACATAGGCCGCCCGGGTGATCTCGCCGTCGGCGTACCAGCTCGGCGGGGTTCCGTAGCGCTCGGTGTCGGCCGCCGGGCCGCCCTTGGAGTTCGGGGCGTAGACCGGGTCGGTGGTCTTCCGGTACGCCATCGCCCCGTCCTTGGAGTACGTACGCACCGGGACGACGGGGGCGTTGACGGGCAGCTGCTGGTAGTTGCCCCCGATGCGGTGGCGGTGCGCGTCCGCGTAGGAGAACAGCCGCGCCAGGAGCATGCGGTCCGGGCTCGGGCCGATGCCCGGCACGAAGTTGTTCGGCTGGAAGGCCGCCTGCTCGATCTCGGCGTGGTTGTCGGTGGGATTGCGGTCGAGCGTCATCCGCCCCACCTCGATCAGCGGGTAGTCGCCGTGCGGCCACACCTTCGTCAGGTCGAAGGGGTTGAACCGGTAGTCCTTGGCGTCCTCGTACGGCATGATCTGGACCTTCAGCGTCCAGCTCGGGTACTCCCCGTCGCGGATGTGCTCGAAGAGATCGCGCGTGTGATAGTCCGTGTCCGCGGAGGCCATCTGGTCGGCCTCGTGCTGGGTGAACGTCTCGACGCCCTGGTCCGTCTTGAAGTGGTACTTCACCCAGAAACGCTGGCCCTGGGCGTTGATCCACATGTACGTGTGCGAGGTGTAGCCGTTCATGTGGCGCCAGGTGCGGGGGATGCCCCGGTCGCCCATCAGCCAGGTGACCTGGTGTGCCGACTCGGGCGAGAGGGTCCAGAAGTCCCACTGCATGTCGTGGTCGCGCAGGTTGTTGTCCGCCCGGCGTTTCTGGGACCGGATGAAGTGCTGGAACTTCATCGGGTCCTTCACGAAGAACACGGGGGTGTTGTTGCCCACCATGTCGTAGTTGCCTTCGCTGGTGTAGAACTTCACCGCGAAACCGCGGGGGTCCCGCCAGGTGTCCGGGCTGCCCCGCTCCCCGGCGACGGTGGAGAACCTGATGACCAGGTCGGTCGTGGTGTCGGGCTGGAAGAGCGCGGCCTTCGTGTACGCGGAGACGTCCGCGGTCACCTCGAACCGCCCGAAGGCGCCGCTGCCCTTGGCGTGCGGCTGGCGTTCGGGGATTCGTTCACGGTTGAACTGAGCCATCTGCTCGATCAGGTAGGAGTCCTGGAGCAGGATCGGCCCGCCCGGGCCGACGGTGAGCGAATGCTCGTCGCTCTCCACCGGGGCGCCGGAGTCGGAGGTGGTCGGCTTGTGCGAGGTGTCGGTCATTGCGTCGTTCCCCTTCGTCTTTGCCGCGGAGATGCCGGTGGCGGCTCCGCACCGGGCGCCTCCGAACCGAGCGCTCCGCCGCGGAGCGCCGAGGCGCGGGCGGAGCCGGTGAGGAAGAGCGCTCCGCGCCGCCCGGGCGGGGGCCGTGCTCGTCCCCTGCGCATCCACTGGTAACCCTCTACCAATGTAGGCAAACATGGACAACCGGCCAGTCAAGGATGAGACGGCGCCCGTGTGGAGCCCGGCACCGTCCGCCTGTCCGCGCGGAGGGGATCCAAACGAGGGGGCTAGCACTCGATGATGTTCACCGCGAGCCCGCCTCGCGCCGTCTCCTTGTACTTCACGCTCATGTCCGCGCCCGTCTCCTTCATGGTCTTGATGACCTTGTCCAGGGAGACCTTGTGGCTGCCGTCGCCGCGCAGCGCCATCCTGGCCGCCGTGACCGCCTTGACCGCGGCCATGCCGTTGCGCTCGATGCAGGGGATCTGGACGAGACCGCCGACCGGGTCGCAGGTCAGGCCCAGGTTGTGCTCCATGCCGATCTCGGCGGCGTTCTCCACCTGCTCGGGGGAGCCGCCCAGGACCTCGGCGAGGGCGCCCGCGGCCATGGAGCAGGCGGAGCCGACCTCGCCCTGGCAGCCGACCTCGGCGCCGGAGATGGAGGCGTTCTCCTTGAAGAGCATGCCGATGGCACCCGCGGCCAGCAGGAAGCGGACGACGCCGTCCTCCTTCTCGGCCTGGGTGCAGCCGCCGGCCGCGAAGTTCATCCAGTAGTGCAGGACGGCGGGGATGATGCCCGCCGCGCCGTTGGTCGGGGCGGTCACGACGCGGCCCCCGGCGGCGTTCTCCTCGTTGACGGCCATCGCGTAGAGGGTGATCCACTCCATCGCGTGCGTCTGGGGGGCGCCCTCGGCGCGCAGCTGCCTGGCCGAGTTCGCGGCGCGGCGGCGGACCTTCAGGCCGCCGGGCAGGATGCCCTCCTGGGACATGCCGCGGGCGATGCAGGCCTGCATGACGCGCCAGATCTCCAGCAGCCCGGCCCGGATCTCGTCCTCGGTCCGCCAGGCCTTCTCGTTCTCCAGCATCAGGGAGGAGATGGACAGGCCCGTCTCCCGGGCGAGCCTCAGCAGCTCGTCGCCCGTGCGGAAGGGGTGCTTCAGGACCGTGTCGTCGGGGACGATCGGGTTCTCGCCGGCCACCGCGTCCTCGTCGACGACGAAACCGCCGCCCACCGAGTAGTACGTCTTCTCCAGGAGCGGGGCGCCGTCGCGGTCGTACGCGAGGACGGTCATCCCGTTGGCGTGGTAGGGCAGGGCCTTGCGCCGGTGCAGGACCAGCTGCTCGTCGGCGTCGAAGGGGATGTCGTGCATGCCGAGCAGGTTGATGCGCCCCGAGGCGCGGATCTCCTCGACGCGGGCGTCGGCGCCCTCGACGTCGACCGTGCGGGGCGACTCGCCCTCCAGGCCCAGCAGGACGGCCTTGGGGGTGCCGTGCCCGTGACCGGTCGCACCGAGCGAACCGTACAGCTCGGCCCGTATCGATGCGGTGTGGGCCAGCAGGCCCTCGTTCTTGAGGCGGCGGGCGAACATGCGGGCCGCGCGCATCGGGCCGACCGTGTGGGAGCTGGACGGGCCGATGCCGACCGAGAAGAGGTCGAAGACCGAGAGGGCCACGGGAGTACTCCTAAGGCGTTGGTGGACGTCGTTGTCCGCCGGGTGGCGCGGGGACGGGCCGGTGGACCCGGGAGCGCGGGGCAAAGGGGTGGGGGCACCGGGCTCACTGTGTTCAGTGTGCGCGGTGCCCCCACCCGGCGTGCAAATCGCGGGTGACTACTTGATGCCGGGGTACAGCGGGAACTTCTCGGCCAGCGCGATCACACGGGCCTTGAGGTCGTCGGCGTCGTACGTGGGCTTCAGCGCGGCCGCGATGATCTCGGCGACCTCGGCGAAGTCCTCCGCCTGGAAGCCACGGGTGGCCAGGGCGGGCGTGCCGATCCGCAGACCCGAGGTGACCATCGGGGGCCGGGGGTCGTTCGGGATGGCGTTCCGGTTGACCGTGATGCCCAGCTCGTGGAGCCGGTCCTCGGCCTGCTGGCCGTCCAGCTCGGAGTTGCGCAGGTCGACCAGGACCAGGTGGACGTCCGTACCGCCGGAGAGGACGGAGACGCCGACCTCGGTGACGTCCGGCTGCACCAGGCGCTCGGCGAGGACGCGGGCGCCGTCCAGGGTGCGCTGCTGGCGCTCCTTGAACTCGTCGGTCGCCGCGACCTTGAAGGAGACCGCCTTGGCCGCGATCACGTGCTCCAGCGGGCCACCCTGCTGACCGGGGAAGACCGCCGAGTTGATCTTCTTGGCGAGCTCCTGCGTCGACAGGATGACGCCACCGCGCGGACCGCCGAGGGTCTTGTGCGTGGTGGTCGTGACGACGTGGGCGTGCGGCACCGGGTTGGGGTGCAGACCCGCGGCGACCAGGCCCGCGAAGTGCGCCATGTCGACCATCAGGTACGCGCCGACCTCGTCCGCGATGCGGCGGAAGGCGGCGAAGTCCAGCTGGCGCGGGTAGGCGGACCAGCCGGCCACGATGAGCTTCGGCTTGGACTCCTTGGCGAGGCGCTCGACCTCGGCCATGTCCACGACACCGGTGTCGTCGACGTGGTACGGGACCACGTTGTAGAGCTTGCCGGAGAAGTTGATCTTCATGCCGTGGGTCAGGTGACCGCCGTGGGCCAGGTTCAGACCCATGATCGTGTCGCCCGGCTTCAGCAGCGCGAACATCGCGGCGGCGTTGGCCTGCGCACCGGAGTGCGGCTGGACGTTCGCGGCCTCGGCACCGAAGAGCGCCTTGATGCGGTCGATCGCGATCTGCTCGACCACGTCGACGTGCTCGCAGCCACCGTAGTAGCGGCGGCCGGGGTAGCCCTCGGCGTACTTGTTGGTGAGGACGGAGCCCTGGGCCTCCATGACCGCGACCGGAGCGAAGTTCTCCGAGGCGATCATCTCGAGGGTGGACTGCTGGCGGTGGAGCTCGGCGTCGACGGCGGCGGCGACGTCCGGGTCCAGCTCGTGGAGGGAGGAGTTGAGAAGCGACATCAGTTAAGTCCCTAAGGTCTCAGTTGCCGGAGAACGCGGTGTACTCGTCGGCGGAGAGAAGGTCCTTCGGCTCCTCCGCGACACGCACCTTGAACAGCCAGCCGCCCTCGAAGGGGGCGGAGTTCACCAGCGACGGGTCGTCCACGACGTCCTGGTTGGCCGCGGTCACCTCGCCGGTCACCGGCGAGTACAGGTCGCTGACCGACTTGGTCGACTCCAGCTCACCGCAGGTCTCGCCCGCGGTCACCGTGTCACCGACCGCCGGGAGCTGGGCGTAGACGACGTCACCGAGCGCGTTGGCCGCGAACTCGGTGATACCGACCGTGGCCACGCCGTCCTCGAGGGCCGACAGCCACTCGTGCTCCTTGCTGTACCGCAGCTGCTGGGGGTTGCTCATGACCTGAATTCTCCTGTACGCGGGGGAGTGCTGATGAACGGTGGTCTTACGGTGTGAGACACGAATACGTCACGTGCGCGGAGCGCCGTGTCACTTACGGCGCTTGTAGAACGGCAGCGCCACGACCTCGTACGGCTCGTGCTTGCCCCGGATGTCGACCCCGACACCCTCGGTGCCGGGCGCGGCGTGCGCCGCGTCCACGTAGGCCATGGCGATCGGCTTGCCCAGGGTGGGCGACGGCGCACCGGAGGTGACCTCGCCCACGACCTCCCCGCCGACGACGACGGGGTACCCGGCGCGCGGGACCCGGCGGCCCTCGGCGACCAGGCCGACGAGCTTGCGGGGCGGGGCGGTCTCCGCGCGGGCGGCAGCGGCGGTCAGCGCCTCGCGGCCGACGAAGTCGCCCTCCTTCTCGAACTTCACGACCCTGCCCAGACCCGCGTCGAACGGCGTCAGCGCGGTGGTCAGCTCGTGCCCGTACAGCGGCATGCCCGCCTCCAGGCGGAGCGTGTCACGGCAGGAGAGCCCGCAGGGGATCAGGCCGTACGGCGCGCCCGCCTCGGTGAGGGCCTTCCAGAGCTGCTCGGCGTGGGCGGGGGCCACGAAGAGCTCGAAGCCGTCCTCGCCGGTGTAGCCGGTACGGGCGATGAGCGCGGGGACGCCGGCGACCGTCCCGGGGAGCCCGGCGTAGTACTTCAGTCCGTCCAGGTCGGCGTCCGTGACCGACTTCAGTACGGCGGGGGAGTCGGGTCCCTGGACGGCGAGCAGCGCGTACGCGTCGCGGTCGTCCCGCACCTCGGTGTCGAAGTCCCCGGCGCGCCCGGTGAGGGTGTCCAGGACGAGCTGGGCGTTGCCCGCGTTGGCGACGACCATGTACTCGGTCTCGCCCAGGCGGTAGACGATCAGGTCGTCGAGGATCCCGCCGTCCTCCGCGACGATCATCGTGTAGCGGGCCCGGCCCACGCCCACGGTGGCGATGTTGCCGACCAGCGCGTAGCTCAGGAAGGCCGCCGCCTGCGGACCGGTGACGGTGATCTCGCCCATGTGCGACAGGTCGAACAGGCCGGCCCGCTCGCGTACGGCGTTGTGCTCGTCGCGCTCGCTGGCGTACCGCAGCGGCATGTCCCAGCCGGCGAAGTCGGTCATGGTCGCGCCCAGGGACCGATGCAGGGCATCGAGGGCGGTGAGACGGGGGGCGGCGCTCGGGGCAGTGCTCATGGACATGGCTCCAGGGCATGACGACAGGGGGTGGTTCCCTCCCCATCTGTCATCGGAACCTGAGAGGTTCGCCGAAAGCCCCTGAAAGGGTCCCGACGGGGTCGGCCCCGTCAGCGTCGGCTTGCACCTTGGGTGGAGCCGCAGAGCGGCCCGCTTTTCAGATCTGCCTCATCCACGCGGTACGGGGCCTGAGAGATTCAAGGGAGGATCTTGCTCCTTCGGCGCCCGGCGCACACGGTGACCGGGACTCTCCCGCGCGGATTCAAACGGCCGGTATGCAGTTGGCGGGGTCATCATCGCACGCATTGCGGGAGAGTGGGGCGTCCAGCCCCGGACGGGTGCCGACACCGACACGTACGGGCGGAAGCGGTTGTGCCGCATTACCTTTTCTTTACACTTCTTGTGCAGGTCGGTGGGTGACTCGGCAGGGGGACGGCGATGACGTTGCAGCGCTACGCGACAACCGCGGGGGCGGCACGCGGTGCGATGCCCCAGCAGCCGGGCGTGCCCGCCCGGGAGCTGACGGGCGGGCACGCCCCGGTGGTGCGTGATCTGCGGGGCACGGGCGGCCGGGGGCCGGGCGGCCTGGACTTCGCGGCGGGTGACGTGGTCGTGGTCTCGGGGCTGCCCGGCAGCGGGAAGTCGACGCTGATCCGCCGGGCGGCGAAGGAGCACGCGATCGACTCCCAGGACACCAGGGACCGCTGGGCGGCCGCCCTGCCCGGCTTACTCCCGTACGCCCTCTACCGCCCCCTGGTGCGCGCCGCGCACTACGCCGGGCTGTGGCGGCGTCTGCGGTCGGGCGGGCCCGTCGTCGTGCACGACTGCGGTACGCAGGCGTGGGTGCGGCGCTGGCTGGCGCGGGAGGCCCGCCGCCGGGGCAGCGGCCTCCGTCTCGTCCTGCTCGACGTCACCCCCCGGGTGGCCAGGCAGGGGCAGCGGGAGCGCGGTCGCGGGGTCTCCGGATACGCGTTCGCCCGGCACCGGCGCGCGGTGGGCCGGCTGCTGCGCGACACGGAGACCGGCCTGCTGCCGCCGGGGTGCGCCTCGGCGGTGCTGCTCGACCGTGAGGCCGCGGCGGGCATCGACCGGATCTCGTTCCCGGAGGCGCGACTCCCGCAGGAGTAGGCCGCCGTGGGCGTCACCGTTCGCATACGCACAGTTCGCGGACCCCCGGCAGGCTGTCCGGAATCTGGACGGTGCGGTGGACGGTGCGGTGGACGGGGCGCCGAACCCGCCTGCGGCCCTGCCCTCCTGCCGCGACCCGGTCTAGAGTTTCAGCCGCACCGCATGGCGAGAAAGGGACACAGACACCGTGGACATTCCGGCTCAGGCCCAGGCCCCTTCGCAACCGACGCAGGGATGGCCGGCCAACGAGCTCGAAGAAGTGCTCAGCGCCTCGCTCGGCGTGCCCGGGGCGGGCGGGCGGATCGTCGAGGTGCTCGGCCGCAGCCAGGTGTGGGTCCCCCTGCCGAACGGCGGGGGACGCGACAGCACCGACCTCGATCTGCCGACGGTCGACATCGACGGCGGCGCGTACGTCCCCGTGTTCAGCTCCGAGGCGCAGTTCCTCCAGTGCGTCGGCACCCATCTCTCCTTCACCGTCGCGCCCGCGCGCGAGTTCGCCCGTGGACTGCCCCCGCAGCTCGGGGTGGCGGTCAACCCCGGCGGTGCCGTCGGGGTGCCCCTGCCGCCGGCCGCCGTCGCCGAGCTCTGCCGGGCCGGGCGCACCCCGCTGGACGGCCCCGCGAGCGGCGGCCGGGTGCGGCTGTACGAGCCGGACTGGAAGGAGGACCCCGTCGACTTCCTCGCCGCGGTGTCCGCCGAATTCCAGGAGACCGCCGTGGTGAACACCGCGCGCCGGGCGCTGGCCAGCATCGAGGGCGACAGTCCCGTCCTCTTCGTCGGCGTCGAGGCCGCCGTGTGGGACGCCGCCGGGCAGAGTGCCCCGCTGGACGCCCTGGGCCGCGCGCTCGGCCGGGTGCAGGTGCCCTGGCCGGTCAATCTCCTGCTGCTCGACGTGGCGCAGGACCCGGTCGGCGACTGGATGCTGGAGAAGGTACGCCCGTTCTACCGGCGCGACGCGTACTGAGAGACGGAACCCCCGTTGCCACGTGGCGTCAAGACGGTGTCAGGGGCGGCGCATAAGCTGGTTGGATGACGAGGCCGCCCCGTGTGCCCGGGAGTGGCACCACAGCACCGCGCGGCATGCGGGAACAGCGGAACGATGAGGGGCGGGACCCAGGGTGAGTGCGTCAGGCACCGCGGCGGCCGGGCAGGTCGAGCACATGCTTCGCCAAGTGACCCCGGGGCGCCTCGACGCGTACGAGTCGCTGCTGCGGTCCCTCGCGCAGGGCCAGGTCTGGATGCTCCTCTGGCACGGCACGGCGGGCTCCCCGGACGCCCAGTACGGCAACATGGAGGTCGAAGGGCAGGGTTACGCCCCCTGCGTGACCTCCGCCCAGGAGCTGTCGGCCAGCGGCTGGAACAGGGCCCACGAGGTGATCACGGGACGCGACATCGCCCGTTCCCTCTTCCCCGACCGCTGGGGCATCTGGCTCAACCCGCACGCCCCCGGCGGCGGCGTCGGCATCCCCTGGCTGGACCTGCGCCGCATCGCCACCGGCCTCGACCGGATGCCCGCGGGGCCGCTTCGGCTCTCCGAACCCGCCATCGAGCTCCCGCAGTTCTACGCCCTGCTGTCGCAGAACGCCCACCGCACCTCCGCCGTCCGCGCGCTGCGCCGCGCCTGGGTGCAGCCCGCGCTCGGTGCCCCGTACCTCGCGATCGGGCTCGACCTGTACGACACGGGGCGGCCGTCCGTCGACGCGGTCCGCGCGATGATGCAGCAGTCGATCGGCGTGGTCCCCGACGGGCTGCCCGTCTCCACGGTCTCGCTGTCCGACGAGTACGACCCCGTCGCGATGTGGCTGAACGCCAACTCCCGCCCGTTCTACGACCGCGAGGCGCACGCCCCGGCACCCGCGGCCCCGGGTTACGGCTACCCGCCCGCCGCCGGCCCGGCGCCGCACGCGTACTGAGGGTGCGCCGGCCGCCGCCTCGGTGGCGTAGCCAAATAGTCACCCGGACAACACAGTTGGGTGACATGTCCGTTAGTGGCGGATTGGTGCACCGGAGGCCCGCTCACCAAGCACAGCTGTCCGCATAACGGAAGCCTCTTGGCAGCATCACGTTTGAGCAAACATTCCCCGTCAGGTCTGGCGGGTGATCGCAAAGTGGTTGAAGACTCCACACAGCAGGTGCTCCATGCCCGGCGAAACCCTCTTTCAAACAGGGTCAGTTCGGCATGTGTGAACGCATCTGTCACATTTTGTTAGAGCCGCTACAGCGGCGGTCACAGGCCGGCCACCGTCGGCCGAGAGGGGTCTCCAGCGCAATGACGGCACCGATCGAGACCACCGGGGCGGATGCGCGGCCCGAAACGGTGCTGGAAGGCGCCGGGCGCAAGGAGATCGAGGGCCGCTCGCTCGGCCGCATCGCCTGGACGCGCTTCAAGCGGGACAAGGGCGCCATGGCCGGTGGCATCGTTGTCGTGCTGCTGATCCTCACCGCGGTCCTGTCCAAGCCGCTCCAGTCGCTCCTCGGGCTCGACCCCAACGCGTTCAACCAGAGCCTGGTCGACCCCGTCATGCTGGCGCCCAAGGGCGCCCTGGGCGGAATCAGCTGGGACCACCCCCTCGGGGTCGAGCCGCAGACCGGACGCGACATCCTGGCGCGCATCCTCGAAGGCTCCTGGGTCTCCCTCGTGGTCGCCGTCGGCTCCACGCTCCTCTCGGTCGTCATCGGCGTCGTGATGGGCGTCGTGGCCGGGTTCTACGGTGGCTGGGTGGACAGCTTCATCAGCCGCCTGATGGACACCTTCCTCGCCTTCCCGCTGCTCCTCTTCGCGATCTCCATCTCCGCCTCCCTGCAGGGCAACGCCTTCGGGATGGAAGGGCTCACGCTGCGGATCGCGGTCCTGATCTTCGTGATCGGGTTCTTCAGCTGGCCCTACATCGGCCGCATCGTCCGTGCGCAGACGCTGTCGCTGCGCGAGCGTGAGTTCGTCGAGGCCGCCAGGTCGCTGGGCGCCCGCGGTCCGTTCATCCTCTTCCGCGAGCTGCTGCCGAACCTCATCGCGCCGATCCTCGTGTACGCGACGCTGCTGATCCCCACGAACATCCTCTTCGAGGCCTCCCTGTCCTTCCTCGGCGTGGGTATCGCGCCGCCGCAGGCGTCCTGGGGCGGCATGCTCACGCAGGCGGTCGACCTCTACGAGGTGGACCCGATGTTCATGGTCATCCCCGGTATGGCGATCTTCATCACCGTGCTGGCCTTCAATCTGCTGGGGGACGGGCTGCGTGACGCACTCGACCCTCGTGGCAAGTAATCGCGGCAGTGCCGCACCGGACTAGCGAGGGGGCTTTCCTCAGCATGCAGAACAGAAAGACAGCAGCGGCCATAGCCGTGGCCGTAGCGGTGTCGCTCGGCGCATCGGCGTGCAGCGGCAGTGATTCGGGCGGTGACAGCAACGGCGGTGGGGGCAACGCCAAGGCCGACGCCGGTCTGACGAGCATCGTCAACCAGACGGACAAGAAGGGGGGGACGGTCACCTACGAGCACTCCAGTGGCCCGGACTCCCTGGACCCGGGCAACACGTACTACGGCTGGGTGCAGAACTTCTCCCGCCTGTACGCCCGTTCCCTGGTGACCTTCAAGCCCGCCGCCGGCAAGGAGAGCCTGGAGGTCGTCCCCGACCTCGCCACCGGCCTCGGCAAGGCCAGCGCGGACGCCAAGACCTGGACCTACACGATCCGCAAGGGCGTGAAGTTCGAGGACGGCACCGAGATCACCTCGAAGGACGTCAAGTACGCCGTCGAGCGCTCCAACTTCGCGCCGGAGGCCCTGTCCAACGGCCCGACGTACTTCAAGGCGTACCTCGAGGGCGGCGACAAGTACAAGGGTCCGTACAAGGACAAGTCGGCCGAGGGCCTCAAGTCCATCGAGACCCCGGACGACTACACGATCGTCTTCAACCTGAGCAAGCCCTTCGCGGACATGGACTACCTCGCCGCCTTCTCGCAGACCGCTCCGGTCCCGCAGAAGGCCGACACGGGTGCCAGCTACGTCCAGAAGATGGTCTCCTCGGGTCCGTACAAGTTCTCGGCGTACGACGAGAGCAAGGGCGCGACGCTGGTCCGCAACCCGGAGTGGGACCCGAAGACGGACCCGATCCGCAAGGCGCTGCCGGACAAGATCGAGCTGAAGCTCAACGTCAACCCCACCACGGTCGACGACCACCTCCTCAACGACGTGACCACCGCGGACGTCGCGGGCACGGGGCTGCAGTCCAAGACCCAGCCCAAGGTCCTGGTCAAGGGCTCCGAGAAGGCGAAGACGGACAACCCGTACGCCGGTGTCCTCCAGTACATGGCGCTGAACGTCAACGTGAAGCCGTTCGACAACGTCGAGTGCCGCAAGGCCGTGCAGTACGCCGTCGACAAGCAGAGCCTGATCGACTCGATCGGTGGCTCGGTCAAGGGCGACCCGGCCACCACGGTCATTCCGCCGACCGTCGCGGGCTACAAGAAGTTCGACCTGTACCCGACCGAGGGCAACAAGGGCGACATCGCCAAGGCGAAGGAGCACCTGGCCAAGTGCGGTCAGGCCAAGGGCTTCAAGACCACGCTGACGGCGCGTTCGGACCGTCCTGACGAGATCACCGCGGCCACGCAGCTCCAGGGCAGCCTGAAGGCGATCGGCATCACCGCCGAGATCAAGCAGTTCCCGTCGGACAAGTACTTCACCGACTTCGCGGGTGTCCCCGAGTGGGTCCACAAGAACAACGCGGGCATGATGATGATGCAGTGGGGCGCCGACTGGCCGACCGGCTTCGGCTTCCTCGACCAGATCGTGAACGGATCGGCCATCAAGCCGTCCGGTGGCACGAACCTGATGGAGCTCGACGACAAGGGTGTCAACGAGGCCCTCGTCAGGGGCATCGGCACCGTCGACACCACGGCGCGCAACGCCGCCTGGGGCGAGGTCGACCAGAAGGTCATGGAGAACGCCTCGGTCGTTCCCCTCATCTACCGCAAGAACCTGCTCTACCGCCCGGACTCCGCGGCGAACGTCACGGTCACCGACGCGTACCTCGGCATGTACGACTACGTGCTCATGACCTCGACCAAGTAACACCTGTTCATCAACAGCATCCCTTGAAAGGCAGGTGAAGGCGCCGGGCCGGCGGGCGTCACCCGTCCGCCCGCCCGGCGCCGCACGGCTGTGGCTGCGTACATCATCCGACGCGTATTCGCCGCGGTGTTGCTGCTGCTGGTGGTCAGCGCAGTCACGTTCGCGATCTTCTTCCTGGTGCCCCGCCTCGGCGGGCAGACCCTCGACTCGATGGCCGCCCAGTACGTCGGGAAGAGCCCTGACCCGGACGTCATCGCCGCGGTCAAGAAGAACCTGGGGCTCGACCAGCCCCTCTACATCCAGTACTGGGACTTCATCAAGGGCATCGTCGTCGGTGCCGACTACCAGTTCGGCCCCGACCCGGTCACCTGCAACGCCCCGTGCTTCGGGTACTCCTTCAAGACCCACACCGAGATCTGGCCGCAGCTCGTCGACCGCATCCCGGTCACCCTGTCCCTGGCCGTCGGTGCCGCGGTCATCTGGGTCGTCTCCGGTGTCGCGATCGGTGTCCTCTCCGCGCTGAAGCGGGGCTCGGTCTTCGACCGCCTCTCCATGGGCGTCGCGCTCGCCGGTGTGTCGCTGCCGATGTTCTTCACCGGCCTCGTCGTGCTGGCGCTCTTCGGCAACGGGGAGTACGTCCCGTTCGCGGAGAATCCGGTCGAGTGGGCGGGCAGCCTGGTCCTCCCCTGGTGCACGCTCGCCCTCCTGTACTCCGCGCTCTACGCCCGGCTCACCCGGGCCGGGATGCTGGAGACGATGGGCGAGGACTACATCAGAACCGCGCGCGCCAAGGGCCTCAGGGAACGCAAGGTGGTCGTCAAGCACGGGCTGCGCTCCGCGCTGACCCCGCTCGTCACGATCTTCGGCATGGACTTCGCGCTGCTGCTCGGCGGCGCCGTCATCACCGAACGGGTCTTCTCCTTCCAGGGGCTGGGTGCCTTCGCCATCCAGGGCGTGACCACCGCCGACCTGCCCAAGGTGATGGGCGTGACCCTGGTCGCCGCCTTCTTCATCGTCATCTGCAACCTGCTGGTGGACCTCGTGTACGCCGCGATCGACCCCCGGGTGAGGCTCTCATGAGCGACGTAAGCAAGACGGACTCCCCGGCGGCGGACACCGTTCCGGCCCCGCGGTCCGGCGAAGGCCACGAGTTCCTGTCCGTACGCAACCTCAGCGTCCACTTCGACACCGACGACGGCCTGGTCAAGTCCGTCGACGGCGTCAGCTTCGACCTGAAGGCCGGCCAGACCCTCGGCATCGTCGGCGAGTCCGGTTCGGGCAAGTCCGTGACCTCGCTGGGGATCATGGGCCTGCACACCTCGGAGCGCGCCCGGATCAACGGCGAGATCTGGCTCGACGGCGAGGAGCTCATCGGCGCCGGCCCCGAGCGCGTACGGAAGCTGCGCGGCCAGAAGATGGCCATGATCTTCCAGGACCCGCTGTCCGCCCTGCACCCGTACTACAGCATCGGCGCGCAGATCGTGGAGGCCCACCGGGTCCACAACAAGGTCGACAAGAAGACCGCGAAGAAGCGCGCGATCGAGATGCTCGACCGTGTCGGCATCCCCGAGCCGCACCGCCGGTACGAGGACTACCCGCACCAGTTCTCCGGCGGCATGCGCCAGCGCGCCATGATCGCGATGGCTCTGGTCAACAACCCGCAGTTGCTCATCGCGGACGAGCCGACGACCGCCCTCGACGTCACCGTCCAGGCGCAGATCCTCGACCTCATCCGCGATCTGCAGAAGGAGTTCGGCTCCGCGGTCGTCATGATCACGCACGACCTCGGTGTCGTCGCCGAGATCGCGGATCACCTGCTCGTGATGTACGCGGGCCGCTGCATCGAGCGTGGCACGGCCGAGAAGGTCTTCTACGAGCCCCAGCACCCCTACACCTGGGGTCTGCTCGGCTCGATGCCGCGTATCGACCGGGAACAGACCGAGCGGCTCATCCCGGTCAAGGGCTCGCCGCCCAGCCTCATCAACGTCCCGTCGGGCTGCGCCTTCCACCCGCGCTGCCCGTACGCCGACGTCCCGCCGGACAACATCACCCGCACCGAGCGTCCTGAGCTGCAACTGGTCAGCGACGGGCACTACTCCGCGTGCCACATGTCGCGTGAGCAGCGCGACCGGATCTGGACCGAAGAGATTGCGCCGAAGCTGTGACTGATCTGAACAAGAAGACTCCCGCGTCTCCCGCGGCCGGGTCGGACGGGTCCGGGTCCGAGCCGCTCCTCAAGGTCGACGGCCTGGTCAAGCACTTCCCGATCACCAAGGGCGTGCTGAAGCGCAAGGTCGGAGCGGTCCAGGCCGTGGACGGGCTCACCTTCGACGTGCGTCCCGGGGAGACCCTGGGTGTGGTCGGCGAGTCGGGCTGCGGAAAGTCGACCATGGGCCGGCTCGTGACCCGCCTGCTGGAACCGACCGGCGGCAAGGTCGAGTTCCAGGGCCGCGACATCACCCACATGTCCGCGGGGCGGCTCCGGCCGATGCGCCGTGACATCCAGATGATCTTCCAGGACCCGTACGGCTCGCTGAACCCGCGCCACACGGTCGGCGGGATCATCGGCACCCCCTTCCGGCTCCAGGGCGTCAACCCCGAGGGCGGCGTGAAGGCGGAGGTCCAGCGGCTGCTGGAGCTGGTGGGGCTCAACCCCGAGCACTACAACCGCTATCCGCACGAGTTCTCCGGCGGTCAGCGCCAGCGCATCGGCATCGCGCGGGCGCTCGCGCTGAAGCCGAAGCTGGTCGTCGCCGACGAGCCGGTCTCGGCGCTGGACGTGTCGATCCAGGCGCAGGTGGTGAACCTGCTGGACGACCTCCAGGAGGAGCTCGGGCTCACGTACATGATCATCGCGCACGACCTGTCGGTCATCCGCCATGTCTCGGACCGGATCGCGGTCATGTACCTCGGCAAGATCGTCGAGCTCGCGGACCGTACCTCGCTGTACGAGGCGCCGATGCACCCGTACACCAAGGCGCTGATGTCCGCGGTGCCGGTGCCGGACCCGCGCCGGCGCGGTGCCAAGAGCGACCGCATCCTGCTCAAGGGCGACGTGCCCTCGCCGATCTCGCCGCCGACCGGCTGCCGGTTCCACACCCGGTGCTGGAAGGCGACGCAGGTCTGCAAGACCACGGAGCCGCCGCTGCTCCAGCTCAAGACCGGGCACCAGGTGGCGTGCCACCACCCGGAGAACGGCGAGGACCAGGTTCCGGGGGACGCGCCGCTGGTCGCGGACGTCATCACGGTGAAGCCGGCGGACACCGCGGCGCCCGCCGCCGCGACGGAGAAGGCGACCGCCCCCGAGGTGGCGACTCCCGGGGCGGCGACTTCCGAGGCGGTGACTCCCGAGGTGGCGACTCCCGAGGCGGCCGTCCCCGAGGGGGCGGACGAGTCGGAGGAGGCTCCCGGGGCCGCGGCGCCGGAAGGGCCGGAGAAGTCCGCCGAGCCCGCCCCCGACGGCGACGGCAAGGACTCCTCCGCGCCGTCCACGGGTGCGGAGGGCAGGACGAAGGAGTAGTACCGGCACAATTGCCCGGTGCTCAACGAACTCTTCACCCCCTCCGTCCAGCATTCGCTCGACATCGTCGGAATCTTCGTCTTCGCGATCTCGGGCGCCCTGCTCGCCGTACGCAAGAACTTCGATGTCTTCGGCATCGCGGTCCTCGCCGAGGTGACAGCGCTGGGCGGAGGGATCTTCCGTGATGTGATGATCGGCGCGCTCCCTCCGGCGGCCTTCACGGATCTCGGCTACTTCGTGACGCCGCTGGTCGCGGCCGCCCTGGTCTTCTTCCTGCACCCGCACGTGGAGCGCATCCAGGCCGGCGTCAACGTCTTCGACGCCGCCGGGCTGGGGCTCTTCTGCGTGGCCGGCACGGTCAAGGCCTACGAGTACGGTCTCGGCCTCACCTCGTCCGCCGCCCTCGGGCTGGCCACCGCGGTCGGTGGCGGCGTGCTGCGCGACGTCCTGGCCAACGAGGTGCCGTCGCTGCTGCGCTGGGACCGGGACCTGTACGCCGTGCCCGCGATCGTGGGCGCCGTCATGGTGGTCCTCTGCATCCGTTTCGACGCGCTCAACGGCTACACCAGCGGCGCCGCGGCGATCACGGCGTTCCTCCTGCGACTCCTGGCCCTGCGCTTCCACTGGCGGGCCCCGCGCGCCTACAACCGGCGGTCGGCCACGGCGGAGGAGAAGCCCGCCGTCATGTGACGGCAACAAAAAGCTACCGCTCAGTAATACGATCGGTGTACCGTGCATGCCATGGCACAGGCAGCAGCGCAGGAGTCGCGCGCGGTACAGGCGACCATCGGTGACAGCGAGTTCGACCGCGACACCGCCGTCACCCTCAGGGAAGAAGGCGTCTACGACGCGGAGCTCTCCGCGGGGTGGACGATCATCCACGCGGTCAACGGCGGCTACCTGCTCGCCATGCTCGGCCGCGCGCTCGGCGAGGCGCTCCCGCACCACGACCCGTTCTCGGTCTCCGCGCACTACCTCACGGCCTCCGTCCCCGGTCCCGCCGTGATCCGCACCCAGGTCGTCCGCACCGGCCGTACGCTCTCCACCGGCGAGGCCTCGCTCTTCCAGTTCGCCGAGGACGGCACGGAGGTCGAGCGCATCCGGGTGCTGGCCACCTACGGCGACCTGGACGGACTGACCGACGAGGTCCGCACGTCGGCCGAGCCGCCGGCCATCGCGCCCCTCGACCAGTGCTTCGGCACGGGCGACGGGACGGCGCCGATCCCCGGCAGCTCCGCCATCACCGAACGGCTGGACATCAAGCTGGACCCGGCGACGGTCGGCTGGGCCGTCGGCGCACCGTCCGGCAAGGGCGAGATGCGCGGCTGGTTCGCGCTCGCCGACGGCCGCGACGCGGACCCGCTCTCCCTGCTGCTCACCGTGGACGCGCTGCCGCCGACCTCGTTCGAGCTGGGGCTCAAGGGCTGGACGCCCACCATCGAGCTCACCACCCACATCCGCTGCCGCCCGGCCCCCGGGCCGCTGCGCGTCTCCATCACCACCCGCAACCTCGCGGGCGGTTTCCTGGAGGAGGACGCGGACGTCTGGGACAGCGCCGGCCGTCTCGTCGCCCAGTCCCGCCAGCTCGCCCGCGCACCCCGCGGCTGAGGCCCGCCAGAATGGTGCGGTGAAGTCAGACCGGCTCCTCTCCATCCTGCTGCTCCTCCAGACCCGCGGTCTGGTCCCCGCCGGTGAGCTGGCCGAGCGCCTCGAAGTCTCCGTACGCACCATCTACCGGGACGTCGAGGCGCTCTCGGCCTCCGGCGTGCCCGTGTACGCGGAGCGGGGGCGCAACGGGGGGATCGCGCTGCTGCCCGGCTTCCGCACCGATGTCACCGGGCTCACCGCCGACGAGGCGCGCGCCCTGTTCGTCCTCGCGGCACAGGGCGCCCACGCGGCGCTCGGCCTGGACGCCGCGCTCGGCTCCGCGCTGCGCAAGGTGATGGCCGCGCTCCCGGCTCCGCACCGGCCCGCCGCCGAGCAGACCAGCCGCCGCATCCTGGTGGACCCGGTCCGCTGGATGAGCGGTCCGCAGGCCGCCGTCGACGTGGGCGAGCTGCACGACGCGGTCTTCGCCGACCGGCGGCTGCTGCTCCACTACCGGCACAGCGGCACGGACACCCCCCGCGTCTACACCGTCGACCCGTACGGCCTCGTGGTGAAGGCCGGCGTCTGGTACCTGACGGCCGACCTGGACGGCGCGCCCCGGCTCTTCCGCGCGGACCGGGTGAAGCGGGCGGTCCTCACCGAGGAGCCCGTGGTGCGCCGGGAAGGCGTCGAGCCCGCCGACGTCTGGGAGGAGCTGCGCCGTCAGGTCGAGGAGCGGCCGGGGGACGTACGGCTCCGGGTGCGCGTGCACCGCTCCCGGCTGGATCTCTTCGTACGTCTGTGCGCGGGGGTGCTGACCGGACGGCCGGAGCCGGAGCGGCAGTCGGCGGGGGAGTGGCTGCTGGCCGAGCTCGCGGTGCCCGAGCTCGGGTGGGCGCGCTCCCTGCTCTCCTTCGGGCCGGAGCTCGAGGTGCTGTCGCCTCCTCAGGTGCGAAGCCTGCTCGCCGATGCCGCGGCCGCGGTCACGGAGCTGTACGCAGAAAACGGGTGAGGGCCGCGGTGAGCTCGGCGGGCGCGTCCTCCTGGACCAGATGTCCGGCCCCCTCGATCAGCCGCAGCTCGGCACCCGGGATCATCCCGGCCAGCTCATGGCCCCGGGTGACCGGGATCCAGGTGTCCTCCGTGCCCCAGCACACCAGCACCGGCAGCTCCAGCTCGCCGTAACGGTGCTGGATCTCGTCGGTGAACCGCTGGTCGTTCTGGGCGATCTGCCGGTAGAACGCGGGCTGTCCGGCCTCCGTGCACCAGGGGGCGACGAGCCTGTCCAGCACCGCCGGACGCAGCCCCCGGTGGCTGGCCGAGCCGACGTACTGCGTCACCAGGGCCCGGTGCAGGTCCGGCGGGAGCTCGCCGAAGACCTCGGACCGGCCCCCGAGCAGCCGGTAGGCGGGCGAGCCCCACGGGGCCAGCGCCACCGGGTCGACGAGGGCCAGCCGCCGGTAGCGGGCGCCGTGCAGGAGGTGGGCCCGCAGGGCGACGCAGCCCCCGAAGTCATGGGCGGCCACGGCCGGTTCGTCGAGCCCCCAGTGCTCGATGAGCTCGGCGAGCACCCAGCCCTGGGAGCGGAGCGACACGTCCTGGCCGTCGTACTGCGCGGAGGCGCCGTAGCCCGGCAGGTCCCACACGTACACGCGGTGGTCCTGTGCCAGCCCCCGGGCGATGCCCCTCCAGACGTACGAGGAGAAGGGCGTGCCGTGCACCAGGACCACGGGCGGAGCCTGCTCGGGCCCCAGCGTCGCCCAGCGCACCTCGCCCGCGGAACTGATGAAGGTCCGGTCCAGCGTCCAGTCGTTCATGGAACCGACCCTACGGCCCGTCCAGCCAGTGGGCCCGGCCCAACGTGACCAGGCGCAGCCGGCGCCGCGCCACCCGGACGACCTCCGCCTCGCCCTCCGGACCGGCGTCCAGCAGCGCCGACGCGGTCAGCACCATGTGGTCGACGTACAGCCCGCCCAGCATCAGGAGGTCCTCCCGGTCCCAGCCCGCCGACTCCGGCTCCTCGCCGAGGACTTGGGCGACCTCCTCCGCGAATCCTCGCAGCTGGGCGGCGATGGCCCCGCGGACCGCCCCGACACCGCCGTGCTGCTCGCGGGCGATGAAGCGGAAGTGGGCGGGCTGCGCCGTGACATGACGCGCTATCAGTCCGACACTGCGGTCGAGCCGCTCCTCGCTGTCCCCCGTGTCGGCCAGGATCGCGCCGATCATGCCGTGCAGGCTGCCCAGGGTCTCCTCGACGAGGGCGACGCCGAGCGCCGCCGTGCCGTCGAAGTGGCGGTAGAAGGCCGTCGGGGTCACACCCACCGCCCTGGTCACCTCCCGCAGCCCCAGGCTGCTCAGGCTCTGGTGCTCCAGCAGTTCGAGTGCCGCGTCGAGCAGTGCCTGGCGGGTCTTCAGCTTCTGGGCCTGGCGGATGCCGACGGTGTGACTCATGCCATTCAGTAAACAACCGTTCTCCGAGTTTCGGAAGTGATGCAGGGTCTAGACTCATAAGTCAGTGCACAGTCGTACTCTCAAAGCTCGCAGAAAGGCCCGGACATGTTCGTCCTCGTCGCCGCCCTGCTCCTGCTGGGGGTTGTCCTCGGAGCGGTCGCGCATCTTCCGCTCCCCGCGGCCCTTGCCGCCGCTGCCGTGATCGGTCTCTGGCTGGCGGTCTTCGGTGTCCGTGAACGCCTCGCCCGCCGCACCCGCTGACGAAGGAGCCGCACCATGACACTCATCACCGCACGCACCGCTCCGCGCGACTCCCGCTCCGACGGCTCCCGCTCCGACGAGGCGCGTTCCGTGAAGGGTTCCGTCGAGGCCCCTTCGGCCGGGGCGCGTGCCGGCACCCGGGAGGGTGACGGACTGGCCGTCGCCTCGTTCGTGCTCGGGCTGCTCGGTCTCCTCGTGATGAACATCCTGCTGGGGCCCGTCGCCATCGTCATGGCGATCGTCGCGCTCACCCGCTCCACCGCCCGCCGGGGCCGCGCGCTGCTCGGGCTGGCCCTCGGCATCGCCGACCTGGTCGTCCTGGCCGTCCTGGTCACGGCCAACGGCACCGTCTCCTGGAGCCTCACCGGCTGACCTCGCGTCCCGGAACCGGAGCCCGACCGCCTCCGGCGGACGTGGATCTTCTGTGGTGAATATCCAGAAGCCGCATGCGCTTTCGGGGTTCACTGGCCAGACTTTCCCTGGAACGGAAACGGTGGGTCACGGGGAGACGAAGTGCGCGTGTTCGACCTGACGGGCAGTGGGGCCAAGCCCCTGGAGGAGGGGGATCCGAGGGAAATCGGCGGGATCCCGCTCGCGGGCAGGCTCGGCTCCGGCGGAATGGGGCGCGTCTACCTCGGAGTCCACGAGGGGCGGTACGTCGCAGTCAAGCAGGTGCTGCCCTCCATCGCCGGCGAGGACCAGGACTTCGTCCGCCGCTTCGGGCACGAGCTGGACAACCTCGCCGAGCTGCCCGCGGAGGCCACCGCGCCCCTGATCGCCAGCGACCGCGACGCCCGGCCCCCGTGGCTGGCGACCGCATACGTCCCCGGCCTCACCCTGAGCGACGCCGTCAGGCTGCACAAGGGCCCGCTGCCCGCCCGTACCCTGTGGCTCCTGCTGCGCGAGGCGGCCGCAGGGCTGGTCCCCGTGCACGCGCTGGGCATGGTGCACCGGGACCTCAAGCCGTCCAACGTCATGCTGACGGTCGAGGGCGCCACGGTCATCGACTTCGGCGTGGCCCGCGCCACCGAGCAGAGCCAGCTCACCAGGAGCGGCATGGTGGTCGGCACCCCGGCCTACATGGCTCCGGAACAGGCGATCACGAAGCGGGACCTGACCGGCGCCGCCGATGTGTTCGCGCTGGGCTCGGTCATCGCGTACGCGGCCGGTGGGCGCCCGCCCTTCGGCGAGGAGTCCGGCCCCGCCGTGCTGTACCGCATCGTGCACGAGGAGCCCGACCTGGCGGCGGTGCGGGAGCTGGACCCCGGGCTCGCCGACGTCGTCGCGGCCTGTCTCGCCAAGGATCCCGAGGCCCGGCCCACCGCGTCCGAGCTGGTGCGGCGTGCCACGGAGCACGGGCCGTTCACGGCTCCGCTGTGGCCCGGGTCGATCAGCGGGGACCTCGATGAGAAGGCCGCCTTCGCGGCGGACGTCCAGGAGATCGAGGTGTCGCCGCCCGTGTCCGTGGCGACGCGGAACCTCGGGCGGAAGCCGCGTACGAAGTTCCGTGACCGGCCGCGGCGGGCCCGTGTCGTCTTCGCCGTCCTCCCCGTCGTCGTGACGGCGGGCGGGGTGACTCTCGCCGTCCAGCTCCTTCCCTTCATCTCGGGGACGGACGGCCACAAGGCCGCCGGGCCGTCCGTCCCCGCCACGGCCCCGGCGGTGCCCGCCGCCTCGGCCTCGGGCGCCAGCCCGTCGGGTTCGGCGTCACCGGAGAAGTCGCCGAAGGACAAGGAGAGGGAGAAGGAGAAGGACGGGGGAGGCAAGGGAGGCGACAAGACGGCGGACGGGGGTTCCGCCCCTGCCCCGGGAGCCGGGGACGCGGGCGGTGGTTCCCAGGACGGCTCCGGCGGGTCGGATGCGTCGGGCGGAGCCGGCGGCTCGGGCGGGTCCGGCTCATCGGGAGGCTCCAGTGATTCCGGCGGCTCCACCGGCTCCGGCGGATCCAGCTCCGGGGGCACCACCACGCCCTCCGGGGCCTACCGCTACCGCAACGCCGAGAACGGCAAATGTCTCATTGCCGCCTACAGCGCTCCCCCGAGCACGGGTGACTGCGGGGCCGCGGGTACCCGCTGGACGGTCCTGCCCCTGTCCGACGGATCCTTCCAGCTCGGCCATGAGTCGGGCAGGACCTGTCTGAGTGCCGGCGTGCTCAACGGGGGCATCCTGCAGCTCTCCTGCAACGAGTCCGACCTGCGCCGCTGGCGTGCGGGGGCGGGAGGCACCGTCGTGAGCGTCCGTACCGGGGGCTGCCTCGACCTGGGAAACGGCGGTGCCACGACGAGCCGCTGCTCGGGCAAGGCGTCCCAGCGCTGGACGGCCTTCTGAGGTCGGACGGCGACCGGGCCCCTGAGCCCGGGCCCGTCGTCCGGTCCTTGCCCCGGGCCCGTCGTCCGGGCTTTGGTCCGGACCCGTCTTCCGGTCCTTGCCCCGGGACCGGACAGGCCTTGCCCCGGGGGCCCGCACCGCCCTCCTGCCGGGCGCGCGTACCCCTGGCGCGATGCGCCCGGCACGCGCCGCGGCCCGGGCTCGTAGAATCGTCAGCACCATGGCTTACCTCGACCACGCCGCGACCACGCCGATGCTTCCGGAGGCGATCGCGGCGATGTCCGCGCAGCTCGCCGTCACCGGTAACGCGTCCTCCTTGCACGCTGCCGGGCGCCGGGCCCGCCGTACCGTCGAGGAGTCCAGAGAAACCCTCGCCGACGCCCTCGGAGCACGCCCCAGCGAGGTCGTGCTGACCTCCGGCGGTACCGAGGCCGACAACCTCGCGGTGAAGGGCCTCTACTGGGCCCGCCGGGACGCCGACCCCCGGCGCACCCGGGTCCTCGCCAGCCCCGTGGAGCACCACGCCGTCCTCGACGCGGTGGACTGGCTCGCCGAGCACGAGGGCGCCACCGTCGAATACCTCCCGGTCGACGCGTACGGACGTGTGCACCCGGACGCCCTGCGCGAGGCGCTCGTACGCGACCCCGACGACGTCGCCCTGGTCACCGTGATGTGGGCCAACAACGAGATCGGCACGGTCATGCCGATACGTGAACTCGCCGAGGTGGCGCGCGAGTTCGGTGTCCCCATGCACTCCGACGCGGTGCAGGCGTTCGGACAGCTGGAGGTCGACTTCGCCGCCTCCGGGCTGGCCGCCATGACGGTCAGCGCACACAAGATCGGCGGCCCCTTCGGCATCGGCGCGCTGCTGCTCGGCCGCGACCAGGCCCCCGTGCCCGTCCTGCACGGCGGCGGGCAGGAGCGGCATGTGCGCTCCGGCACCCTCGACGTACCCGCCGTGGCCGCGTTCGCCGTGGCCGGGCGGCACGCCGCGGAGGGACGCGAGGGCTTCGCCCGTGAGATCGGCGCACTCCGCGACGAGCTGGCCGCCGCCGTGCTGAAGGCCGTCCCCGACGCGCTCCTGGGCGGCGACCCCGCCCCCGGCGGGCGGCTGCCCGCCAACGCCCACTTCACCTTCCCCGGCTGCGAGGGTGACTCCCTCCTGCTGCTGCTCGACGCCCAGGGCATCGAGTGCTCCACGGGATCGGCGTGCACCGCGGGCATCGCCCAGCCGAGCCATGTGCTGCTGGCCACCGGCACCGACCCCGCGCTGGCACGCGGCACGCTGCGCTTCTCGCTCGGCCACACCACGACCGGCCAGGACGTGGAGGAGCTCGCACGGGCGATCGGCCCCGCGGTCGAGCGGGCCAGGACGGCGGGACTCAGCTAGCCCGCGGCTTCCTGTCTCCCGCCGTGGACGCCGCGCGCACCAGCTTCATGTAGCGGGTCCAGTCCCAGTGCGGTCCGGGGTCGGTGTGGTCCGTGCCGGGCACCTCGACGTGCCCGATGATGTGCTCCCGGTCCACCGGGATGTCGTACCGCTTGCATATCGCGGCCGTCAGCCGCGCCGAGGACTCGTACATCTTCGCGGTGAAGTCCTGCGGGCGGTCGACGAAGCCCTCGTGCTCGATGCCGATACTGCGTTCGTTGAAGGAGCGGTTGCCCGCGTGGTACGCCACGTCGAGCTCCCGGATCATCTGGGTCACGCGGCCGTTCTGCCCGACGATGTAATGCGTGGCCGCCTGGTGCGCAGGGTCCTGGAAGACCCTGACCGCGCTCTCGTAGCTCCCCTGGGTGACATGGATGATCACCCGGTCCACGCCGTAGTCGTCGGGGCGGTCGGCCCGACGCCAGTTCCCCTCGGAGGCCGCCACCCAGGTCGCCGGCGCGTAGTCCAGCTCGCCGGTCTCGCGGGGCTTCTCCACGCCCGGCACCCGCCACCAGACGCGCCGGATCTCGTCCACGGCCACGGCTGCCGTGGCCGCCGCCGCGGCACCGCCGCCGATCAGCAGCGAGCGCCTGCTGATGCCGTGACCAGGACCCTTTCCCGGCGACCCGGCACTCCCGTTGTTCCCCATGTGCTCCTCAACGCATATCCGCGAGCATTCGGTTCCCGGAGCCCCGTACTCTGGAGAGGCTATGACTCAGACCTCCCAGCGCCCCCTCCGTGTGCTCGCCGCCATGTCGGGCGGAGTCGACTCCGCCGTGGCGGCTGCCCGAGCCGCCGAGGCAGGCCACGACGTGACCGGTGTGCACCTCGCCCTCTCCGCGAACCCGCAGTCCTTCCGGACGGGCGCGCGCGGCTGTTGCACCATCGAGGACTCCCGGGACGCCCGCCGCGCGGCGGACGTCATCGGCATCCCGTTCTACGTCTGGGACCTGGCGGAACGCTTCCGTGAGGACGTCGTGGACGACTTCGTCGCCGAGTACGAGGCCGGACGCACGCCCAACCCCTGCCTGCGCTGCAACGAGAAGATCAAGTTCGCCGCGCTGCTCGACAAGGCGCTGGCCCTCGGCTTCGACGCCGTGTGCACCGGTCACTACGCCACGGTCGTGCTGAAGGACGACGGCACCCGGGAGATGCACCGCGCCTCGGACATGGCCAAGGACCAGAGCTACGTCCTCGGCGTCCTGGACGAGAAGCAGCTCGCACACGCGATGTTCCCGCTGGGTGACACCCTGACCACCAAGGACGAGATCCGGGCCGAGGCCGAGCGCCGGGGCCTGGCGGTCGCGAAGAAGCCCGACAGCCACGACATCTGCTTCATCGCCGACGGTGACACCCAGGGCTTCCTGGCGGGCCGCCTCGGCGGCCCCGCGGAGGGCGACATCCTCGACGAGGCCGGCGCGAAGGTCGGCACCCACGAGGGAGCCTTCGGCTTCACCATCGGCCAGCGCAAGGGGCTGCGCATCGGCCACCCCGCCCCCGACGGCAAGCCCCGCTACGTCCTGGACATCTCCCCGGTGAACAACACGGTGACGGTGGGCCCGGCCGAGGCCCTGGACGTCACCGCCCTCACCGCGATCAGGCCCCGCTGGTGCGGCACGGCCCCCGCGGGCCCCGGAACGTACACCGCCCAGCTCCGCGCCCACGGCGGCGAGACCGAGGTGACCGCGGAACTGCTCGACGGGACGCTCCACGTCTCGTTCACCGAGCCGGTACGGGGCGTGGCCCCGGGCCAGGCGGTCGTGCTTTACGACGGCACCCGGGTCGTCGGGTCCGCCACGATCGCTACGACGGTGCGCCGGGAGAAGGCGTCGGCCACGGGCTGAGGAGGGGACGCGGGACGGCCGGGGTGCTATTCGTCTCTGGTCTTGATGGCGACCAGCAGCGCCCTGAGTGCGCCCCGGCTGGCGACCAGGGTGGTACCAGGGCTCTCACTCTCGCGTAGCGCGATGCCCGTACCGTCAGCCAACGCGGCGACCTCGACGCAGTTGTTGCCCCCGGCGTCGGAGAACGACGACTTCACCCAGTGCGGGTCGGACACGTGTGACACCCTTTTACAGCTCCTTGGCGACGGAGTGGATCAAGTCCCTGGACTCGGAAGGAGTCAACGCCACCTCCTCGACCAAGTCCAGCCTGGTTCGGAAGTTGGCCAGTTGCGTGGGCGAGTCGATGAACACCGCCCCCGTCGGTGAGTCCATCTGCACCGTGTCCAGGTGATGGTTGGGTGCCTCCGCGTACAGGACGGAAGAGTCACCCAGGAGCGGGTAACCGCCCGCTTCGAACGGGATGACCTGCAACGTCACGTTGGTGCGTTCGCCGGCGTCCAACAGGTGCAGCAGTTGAGTGCGCGCAGCACTGCGGCCTCCGAGCTGCATCCTGATCGCGGCTTCGTGGATCACGCCGGAGTACGGGGTCCCGTGGTCGCCTGTGATCACCGACTGTCGGGCCATTCTGTGCGCCACCCGTAGTTCTACTTCGAGGCGGGGCAGCGCCGGGACAAAGAGTTCGAAGATGGCACGTGCGTGGTCTTCCGTGTGGAAGAGGCCGGGCAGATGCGCTGTCTGGACCGTGCGCAGGCGTACGGCGTAGTGCTCCAGAGCCGATACGTCCAGGAAACCTGGCGGAATCTTGCCTCGGTACTCCTCCCACCAGCCCGTCTTACGGCCGCCTGTCATCGCTGCGAGTGCGTCGATCAGATCGGGTTCGTCGCATTCGTAGATGCTGCCCAAGCGCCGCAGGCGCTCTTCGCTGATGCCGAAGCGCCCGGCCTCCACATTGGAGATGACTGTCCGGTCGGTCCCCAGGAGGCCTGCGGCCTCCGGGGCTGTCATGCCCGCTGCCTCCCGGAGCCGCTTCAACTCGACGCCGAATCGCCGCTGAAGAATGGTGGGGGCGTGCCGTGGTGCCATCTGTCGTCCTCGTCCTCTGCTGGGCCCGCGCACAGTGTTTCCGGCGCGAACGACGCCGTCCACCGAAACCGGCAAGTTAATCCTTCGGAGTGACTTGGTAGCACGGTTATGAGACCTGCCATTACTCTTTGTTCGGCGTCACTCTCTCACCGTTATGAACGGAAGCGCACCGATCCCCCTGCCCACCCGGGAGGCAGGCCCCGGACCGGCATTGCCACCGTCCCTCGCGGTACCGCAGGCAGAACTGCTCTGGCGCACACCCACTCCATCCGCTCGCACGCACCGCAGGAGGTGCCCGTGAGGACCGAACCCGCCTTTCACGCCCCGTACAGCCCGGACGGCGACCATCACCCCGCGCCCATCCCCTTCGCCGGCCCCTGGAGCTACGAACTCTCCTTCCCTCGTGACCCGCGAGGCCCTCGCATCGCCCGTGCCACCCTCCGGGCCGTCCTCGACGCGCACGAACTTTCCGAACTGGGCTACCGAGCCGAGTTGCTGGCCTCCGAACTGGCCACCAACTCCGTGCGCCACACCCAAGGCCCCGCCGGTGTACGGCTCCAGTGGCGGCACCCCGTGCTCAGAGTCAGCGTCTGGGACCTCAGCCCGGACCTTCCCGAGCCGTACAGGCCGGTCGTCGGGCCGGATGCCGAAGCCGGGCGGGGCCTGGCCATCCTTGAGCTCGTCGCCGACCGTTGGGGTGGATGCGCCATAGGGGACGGCGAGCTGGGTTCGGGCGGTAAGACCGTGTGGTTCGAGCTGACGCTCGGGACCTGACCGGTTTTCGCTGCCAGCCGTGCGTGCGGCCTGGTGCCGGAGGTCGCGGCAGTCCGGCGCGTTGTTAAAGTGCCGAAGGCTCACGGGGGAAGGGGGACACAACTGTGGTCGAGAGACCGACTCTTGTCGTGACAGCGGACGATCTCAGCCGGCTCGCCGACGACTTGGGTGAGATGCAGCGCCACCTCGATGCTCAGGTCCGGCGGATGGACGCCGTCGTGGACCGCATCGAATCCGGCTGGCGCGGGGAGGCGGCCGAGAGCTACCGGGCACTCCACAACGGAGCTGCCGAGGACGCGGTCCGCATCCGGGAAATCCTCAAGGTGCTGGAAGAAGCCGTACGCATGGGCCGGGACGGCTTCACGGAACAGGAGCTGGACGTGCTTCGCGCCATGCGCTCGGTTCAAGTCGACGTCGACGTGGCTGCCGAGGCGCGTGAGCTCTCCGAGGGCACTGCGTCGCTGCCGCACAGCAGGATCAACGATCTCTGAACGACGAACCCGGAGGTACGTCGCGTGTCCGACGACCACATAGGCGTCACTTTTTCCACTCTTCGGGATCTGGCCGGCGATCTCGAGGACATACTCAAGCAGCTCAACGAGAGGCTGGAGACGCTCTACGACAGGACCGAAAAAGTCGTCCTCACCTGGGAAGGAGAGGCTCGGAACGCATTCGTGGACGAGCTCGACAAGTGGGACCACCAGATGCAGGACCTCCAGGCCACCCAGGCGTGGCTGCATGATGTCGTCACGACGGGCCACAGCAACTACGCGGAAACCCACCGGGCGATCCTGCGCGGATGGGGAGCGGCCTGATGGCCGAGCCGACTCCCGGTCCTTCTCCTTCGGCCACACCTCCGGCCGACAGCGACCCGCCCAAGGATTCCCCTGGTGGCGCCGAGCCGACTCCTGAGCCCTCGCCCGGTTCCCTCGAGGACCCGCAGGGGCGGGACATCTCACGTCATGACTCCGGTTCGGCCGAGCGGGAGCGCAGGAGGAATGTCGAGGAGCTCAAGCCGGCAGCGCCTCCGGACGCGGGCGGCGGGTTCGACATCTCGCCGGGGCACGTCTACTACGCGTCGGGCCTCGTCAGTAACGAGCAGTTCGAATTCGACAAGTCCGCGACGCTGCTGGTCGACGCAGTCGGAGGGTGGAGCCAGACTCAGGTGGCGGGGCGCGGGCACGGCGCTGACGCCTTCGCTGCTGCCTATGCGGACGTGGCCGACAGCTTTCTCCAGCTGTGGGCCAAGACCATCATGAGCATCGAAGGAGTCATCGTCGGCCTGACAGTGACGGCGAACAACTACCAGCGAGCGGACTGGGCCGCCAGGCAAGCCAACCGGCAGCATCGCGGAGAGGAGCCCCCGCACAGGAGCCCACCGGCCACCGTGGGTAGAACCACGTACCAGCCGGTCTCCTCGATCAAGTGGACCGGGACGGGGGACGACTCCGGCCCGATCCTCGCGTGGGCAGGTAACGGCCCGGACTGGCTCGCCGAACAGATCGACGAGGCCATGGAACACGTCCTCAGGCTCGGCAAGACCGTGGAGATCACCCCTGGGGCCCGGACGGGCGAGCTGCGGGGCATAGGCGACGCGTGGCTTGCGGCCTCGAAGGCGGCGAAGGCCTCTGCCACCAACTTCACCTCGTGCATCGCCTATCTCACCGACGGTGGCAACAGTGAGTGGCAGGGGGCGATGAACTCCTTCTGCCAGTCGATATGGGGCACGACTGCGTGGGGTGGAACCCGGGGGATCGCCGATGCACAACCGGCGCCCCGTGGTGCTGCGAACTCGCGCGAGTGGAGGACCAATCCGTCGGAGTCGCCAGCAGGAAGGCGGCCGATCATCGAGGTCCTCGCGCGAACCGGTGAAACGCTGCACCGGGCCTTCCACGATGCGGCAGACGCGGCGGACAAGTCACGGAAGATCACCTCCCAGCTAGGTGTCGACGCAGCAAACGCCACTGTCAAGGACCTGACGGTCGGTCTCGACTTGGGCGAGCTGACCAGACTTGGTGCCACCCTGGCGTTCGGGGAGATCACCGCCACTTTTGCCAAGCACATGGACAAGGCGGGCGCGGATGCGGCGGTGGAGGCCTGCCATAACGCCTTCCACGAGGCGGCGCGGAAGGTGCGAGGGCTCGAACCCGAACTGAAGGAAGCCTCGTGGAGCGCTCCGACCTTCGCAGCGGAAGAGGCACGCGCTCGCGCTTTCGGGGCCCGCGCGCTCGACGAGTTCAAGCCACGCCATCGCTGGACCCGGCCTGGCCACACAGACCTCAACATCTACCAGATCGATCTGGCGTCGACCGAGTGGCTGGAGAACTCGCACACCGTGAACAAGCATGTCGGCCTGACGGACGAACAGCTTGCCCAGCGTCTGCGGGACGATTTGAAGAAGCCGCCTCGACCGGGGACAGAGTGGGAATACGGGCAGCCCAAGGTTGCCAGAGCGTCCGCATTCAAGGACATCGACTCGGCGCAACGGATGACGCAGTACACCATCGACGATAATCAGGACGCCATCAAGGAATGGATCGAGCGGCAGCCCGATGCCCCGGAGCGGCTCGACATCCGCGTTTCCAACACCGCCAACCCGGATGAATACAGCGGCCGGAGCATTGACAAGCAGGAGATAAAGGCCTCACCGTTCCCTGCGGACAAGGCGGTAAATGTGAAGGGGGTCGAAACGCGCCTCGTATACAATCGCGACCTGGACCCGCCCTTCACGGTTTTGTCGTCCATGCCTGCTTACGTCAAGGAACCGTCGACCTGATGGCCGTGAATCGAAAGAAGGATCAGATGCCGCGACGCGAGCTGTCGGAATACTTCAGCCTGCAAGGTGCCCGAATCGCGCTTGACCCGTTTTCCGTCACAGGCGTGCCAAGTGATCCCCGTGAATGGAAGAAAGGATTGGCATCCACTGTTCGCGGCCTGTATTACGCGGATAAGGGAGCCGGAAGAAGCGTCCATGAAATCTCGGCCCAGCTTCTCCGTGCTGCGGAGATCTTCAGGGTCGACCCCGGTGCGGACGCCCTGAAGCACATCCCGGCGGCGGTCCCGCCCGAGCAGACCCCCAATGTGTACCGCGACATCTCTGCGTACATCCTTGACTGGGGTTCGTTTTCTCTCGAGGGGAAGTACGGTCAGGTCCAGATGACCTCCCATGAAATCGCTCTCAGATTTCCGCGCTTCAGTCAGTTCCTTCCTATCTATTTCGGGCAGGATGGGGTGGCAATTGACGACGACATGCAGTTCGCGAGCATCGAGGAAAGCATCTCGATGATCATCGAAGAGGTGCACCCCCTGTGCATGTGGAACCTGCCCGGGCTGGCCGCCGAAAGCTACGAGGCCCTGGCGCTGTTTCAGAACGACGAGGACGCGATGGATCGGTTCTTCTCGCAGGTGTTCAGCGGGGGCTCCGGCGCCGCCGACTTCGTCGACTTCTTCCCCCTGCTCGCTCAATCGATCATCGACCACCTCGCCACCGCGCATCCCCCCGTGTGGCCGAAGAGGGATTGACGTACACCATGCGAACCCGCAGCGCGACGTACACCGACCGTGAGACCGCCCAATGGGCCACCCAGCAGGTCGTGACCGCCAACGAACAGGCCATTCACCACTGGCTGGCCCAGTCCACCCGGCAGCGCCTCACCATCGAGGCGGCGTGGCCCTCCCGCCCCGACCCGGTCGGGCGGGTGCTGCTCCAGGCGATGATGCTCGCCGGTCGTCCCGCCGTCGACGTGCGCTCCGCACGGGTCGTCCTCAGGCGCGAGCCCACGCGGTCCCATGGATTCGTCGTCCACTCCACCGCCCCGATCTACCTCTAGAGGCAGCCGTGCCCCTCAAGCCACTCGAACACGACCGCAAGTACGGTGAGTTGGATCAGGTTGTCCGCGCCTACCTGGGGCGGTCCGCCGACGACGAGGAAGCCATCACCGGCTATCTGCGCCACACCTGGCGCACGCGCCCCTGGTCCATCGCCACCGCCGAGTTCCAGCTCCGTGAATACGCTCGGAATCCTCCGGGCCGACTGCGGCTGCGCCTGGGCGAGTTCTATCCCGTGCCTGATGTGGGGCTGCCGGACGAGCAGATCCAGGCCTGGCTGCTGAGGCTCGCGGACCGCCTCAAAGAGAGCATCGAGACCGGCCAGGCCCCGCCGCCCGCACCGCCGCAGACCCACTGGGAGTGGCACGCCCGCTTCCCTGAGCTCGCCCAGTTGCTGGGGGGCTGGTACTCGCAGGACATGCCGGACGAGTTCGAGGATCACGAGGCCGCGCTGCAGGACTACCTGGACAGCACGGACCCCGGACTGGTGGCTCAACTCACCGGCGAGCTTCATGACCTGCTCGCACTCCCCGTCGAGGAGCTCGACTACGTCACCGGGCTGGCTGAACTCGGCCTCGAAGTCGAGCCCCCCGCCCCGCTCAGCTCGGTCGGATGGCTTGTCGAACTCGCCCGGACGGTCGACCGTCGCTGACCTGGATGCGGCATGCGCCCCGCCGCGCGTCCGACCCCTGTACGGACGCGGCGGCGAGGCGGCTCAGGACGCCCGGCCCGCGAACACGTCCCGGGCGAAGAAGTCCGCCAGGACCGGCGCGATCGCGTGCGGGGCCAGCTCGCGGGTCTGGCCGGTCAGGGTGCGGTGCCTGGCCCGGGGGATCGCGGCCGCCAGGGCGAGGGTCGTCTCATGGGCCCGCGCGGTGCTGAAACCGCCGGTCACCACCAGGGTGCGCGCCGTGACGGACGTCAGCCGCCCGGCCGGGACCGAGCCGTCCCCCAGCAGGGCGTCGTCGTACGCGAGGGTGTGGGCCACCGCTTCGAGGCCGGACCAGAGCGGGGCCCGGCGCATGCGGGCGATCGTCTCCTCCGGGACCCCCGTCCGCGACAGGTACAGCTCGACGGCACCGCCCCGGTCACCCGCCGCCAGCAGCCGGTGCAGCAGCGCCGTGCAGCGCGACTTGTACAGGAGGCCGCCGGGGCCCGGGGTGTACGGGGGCTCGTAGACCGCGAGGAGGTCCACGGGCAGCCCCGCGGCCTGCGCCTCCAGGGCCAGCGCCCCGCCCGACAGCATGCCGAACACCGAGACGCGCTCACCCGCCGTCGCCGCGACCGCGGCCAGGTCCTCGATCTCGCGGCGGAGCGCGTACGGCCCGCCGTCGCCGCTCGCCCCGCGGCCCCTGCGGTCGTATGTGACGACCGTGAAGCGCGGGGCCAGCAGAGCGGCCAGCGGTGCCTCGTCGGCCGCGGTGCTCAGGGCACCGCCGACCAGGATCACCGGCGGCCCGTCACCGTGGCGGCGATACGCGATCGACGTGCCGTCACGGGAGAGAGTCTTGTCCATGTGAGGGTGGACTGCCGGGCCCCGCGGAACTCATCGGCGCGGCGGAGACATATTTCTGACGGTCAGTCGGTGACCACGTCCGTGGCGTAGAAGCAGAAGTGCCCCTTGATCGCCGCGACTTGTTCCTTGGGCTCCGGGTAGGCCCAGACGAGGTCCGCCGCTTCCGGCAGCGACCAGTACGACGCGTCACCCTTGAAGGGGCAGTGCGTACGCGTGTCCGAGGGCGTCAGCAGGCCGGTCCGCACGTCCTCGGGCGGCAGGTAGTAGCGGTCGGGGCAGCCCGTCTCGCGCAGCACCAGGGGGCGGCGGCTCTCGGCGAGCACCTGCCCGTCGTGCACCGCGCGCACGTGCACGGCGGCCGGTTCGACGGTGATCGTGTGTCCTGTGATGGAGGTCATACAGGGTTCAGCCGTGGCGCGGGCCGCTTTCTTCCCGTGCCCCGGACCCGCCGTACGGTATCCGCATGAACATCTGTGTCTTCCTCTCCGCCGCCGACCTCGACGACCGCTACACCCGGCCCGCCCGTGAATTCGCCGAGCTGCTGGGCCGGGGCGGACACACCCTGGTCTGGGGCGGCTCGGAGAGCGGGCTGATGAAGGTCGTCGCCGACGGTGTCCAGGAGTCCGGCGGACGGCTGGTCGGGGTGTCCGTGGACTTCCTGGCGGCCAAGGCGCGGACGAACGCCGACGAGATGGTGATAGCCAAGGACCTGGCCGAGCGCAAGGCGCTGCTCCTGGAGAAGTCCGACGCCATCGTGATCATGGTCGGCGGGACCGGAACGCTCGACGAGGCGACGGAGATCCTGGAGCTGAAGAAGCACGCCAAGCACACCAAGCCCGTCGTCCTGCTGAACACCGCAGGGTTCTACGACGGCCTGCACCAGCAGTTCCGCCGTATGGAGGACGAGGGTTTCCTGCCGGTCCCGCTGACCGAGCTGGTCTTCTTCGCCGAGGACGGCGTCGGCGCGCTCGCCTACCTGGAGGAGTCGGCCGGCCTGCGGTGATGCGAGCATGAGCCCATGCCTACTCATCTCATCACCGGCGCCGGCTCCGGCATCGGAGCGGCCGTCGCCCGCCGTCTCCTGGAGCGCGGCGACGAGCTCGTGCTGCTCGCCCGGGACGCGGGACGCGCCAAGGAACTGGCCGCGCTCCACCCCGGGGCCCGCACGCTCGTCGGCGACCTCGGCAACCCCGACCGGCTCTCCTGGGCCTTCGGGCAGCAGCCGATGCCCGAACGCCTCGACTCGCTGCTGCACATCGCGGGGGTCGTCGAACTCGGCACGATCGGAGACCTCACCCCGAAGGCCTGGCACTTCCAGCTCAACGCCAACCTGGTCTCCCCGGCCGAGCTGACACGGCTGCTGCTGCCGCAGCTGCGCGTAGCCCAGGGGCACGTCGTCTTCGTGAACTCCGGCGCCGGCCTCGCGGCGCACGCCGAATGGGGCGCGTACGCCGCGAGCAAGCACGGGCTGAAGGCCCTCGCGGACTCGCTGCGCCACGAGGAGCACGGCAACGGGGTCAGGGTCACCTCCGTCTACCCGGGCCGCACCGCCAGCCCCATGCAGGCCAAGGTCCACCAGCAGGAGGGCAAGGAGTACGACGCCTCGCGCTGGATCGACCCGGAATCGGTGGCCACCACGATCCTGCTCGCACTCGATCTGCCGAGGGACGCCGAGATCAACGACCTGACGGTCCGCCCCGGCCGCTGAGGACCCGCGCCCCGGGGCCCGTAGGCTTTCCGCGTGAGCGAGAAGAGCGGGTTCAGCGCGAGTGCAGCCACCGGGATCGGATCCATGCCGGGGGGAGACGCCCGGGAGGCGGCCAAGACCGTCACCGGGTCCTTCGCCGACGGCCAGGGCATGCCGTATCTCGCGGAGCTGCCCGCGCGGGGCCCGGGCGCGGACATGATCGGGCGCACCGTCGGCCTGCTCGTCGAGATGTACGGCCATGTCGAACCCAGCGGCTGGCGGATCAGCGACCGCCCCGGCCGCGACACCCGCCGTGCCCGCTCCTGGCTCGGCGAGGACCTCGACGCGCTGGAGGAGTTCACCCAGGGCTACGAGGGGCTGCTCAAGGTCCAGGCCGTCGGACCCTGGACCCTGGCCGCCTCGCTGGAACTGCGGGGCGGCGAGGCCATGCTGGGCGACCCGGGCGCCTGTCGCGACCTGGCGGGCTCGCTGGCCGAGGGGCTGCGCTCCCACCTCGCGGAGGTGCGGCGCAGGATCCCCGGCGCCGAGATCGTGCTCCAGCTCGACGAACCGTCCCTGACCGCAGTGCTGCGGGGACGGGTCAGGTCGGCGAGCGGCTACCGCACCTACCGTGCCGTGGACCGCCAGGTCGTCGAGGGCACGCTGCGCGAGCTGCTCGCGGTGAACGGCGACGGGCCCACGGTCGTCCACTCGTGTGCCCCGGAGGTGCCGTTCGCGCTGCTGCGCCGTGCCGGCGCCGGCGGAGTCTCCTTCGACTTCTCCCTGCTCACCGAGCGTGAGGAGGAGGCGATCGGGGAAGCCGTCGAAGGCGGTACCCAGCTCTTCCTCGGCGTGGTTCCCGGCATCGACGCCGCCTCGACCGCATTGTCGGACCCGGGCGGTAGCGTCAGTGAGGTCAGGACGTTGTGGAGCAGGCTGGGACTGAATCCGGGGACTCTCAGCGAGTCCGTCGTGATCACCCCGTCCTGCGGGCTGGCGGGGGCGTCGCCCGCGTACGCGCGCGCCGCGCTCGCCCACTGCGCCCGGGCCGCGAGGTCGCTCGCGGACAACCCTGAGTAGCGGGTCGTCGTAGAGGTCTTACTGGGCAACGGAGGAACAGTCGATGGCCGGCGAAGAGCAGGCGCAGCAGCTGACCGGTGTGCCGGCGGAGGTGCGGGAACAGCACGCACTGCTCGCCGAGCAGATCGAGGAGCACCGCTTCCGGTATTACGTGAAGGACCAGCCCGTCATCGACGACGCCGAGTTCGACCGGCAGATGCGGGCGCTGGAGGCCATCGAGGACGAGCACCCCGAGCTGCGCACACCGGACTCGCCGACACAGAAGGTCGCGGGCCCCTACACCACGGAATTCACCTCCGTCGAGCACCGTGAGCGCCTGCTCTCCCTCGACAACGCGTTCGACGACCTGGAGCTCGCGGCCTGGGCCGATCGCGTGGCCAAGGACGTGGGCAGGGGCGGGTACCACTTCCTGTGCGAGCTCAAGGTGGACGGCCTCGCCGTCAACCTCACGTACGAGCACGGCAGGCTGACCCGCGCGGCGACCCGGGGCGACGGGCGCACGGGGGAGGACATCACCCCCAACGTCCGCACGATCGCCGAGATCCCGCTCCGTCTCAAGGGCGACCGCGTCCCCGAGCTCGTCGAGATCCGGGGCGAGGTCTTCTTCCCCATGGAGGCCTTCGAGGGGCTCAACGCCCGGCTGGTCGAGGCCGGCGACAAGCCCTTCGCCAACCCGCGCAACGCGGCGGCCGGTTCGCTGCGGCAGAAGGACCCGAAGGTCACGGCCACCCGCCCGCTCCACATGGTGGTGCACGGCATCGGAGCCCGTGAGGGCTTCGACATCGACCGGCTCTCCCAGGCCTACGACCTGCTGAGGGAGTGGGGCCTGCCCACCGCCAAGCACAACAAGGTGGTCGAATCCCTCGACGAGGTCCGGGAGTTCATCGCCTATTTCGGCGAGAACCGGCAGTCCGTCGAGCACGAGATCGACGGCGTCGTCGTCAAGCTCGACGAGATCCCGCTCCAGGGCAGGCTGGGCTCCACCTCGCGCGCACCCCGCTGGGCGATCGCCTGGAAGTACGCCCCCCAGGAGGTCAACACCAAGCTGGTCAACATCCGGGTCGGCGTCGGACGCACCGGCCGGGTCACGCCGTACGCCCAGGTCGAGCCGGTCGAGGTGGCCGGTTCGGAGGTCGAATTCGCCACCCTGCACAACCAGAACGTGGTGAAGGCCAAGGGCGTCCTCATCGGTGACACGGTGGTGCTCCGCAAGGCGGGCGACGTCATCCCGGAGATCCTCGGCCCGGTCGTCGACCTGCGGGACGGCAGCGAGCGGGAGTTCGTCATGCCGTCCGAGTGCCCCGAGTGCGGGACGGCGCTGCGGCCCATGAAGGAGGCCGACATCGACCTCCGCTGCCCCAACGCCCGCTCCTGCCCCGCCCAGTTGCGGGAGCGCCTGGCCTATCTCGCGGGCCGCAAGTGCCTGGACATCGACCACTTCGGTTATGTGGCGGCCGCGGCCCTGACCAAGCCCCTGGAGCCCGCCGAGCCGCCCCTGGTGGACGAGGGTGACCTCTTCGGCCTGACGGTGGAGCAGCTGCTGCCGATCCGGGCGTACGTCCTGGACGCCGACAGCGGGCTGCCCAAGCGCGACCCGAAGACCGGCGAGGAGAAGATCGCCACGGTCTTCGCCAACCAGCAGGGTGAGCCGAAGAAGAACGCCCTCGGCATGCTGGAAGGCATCGCGGCGGCCAGACAGGCCCCGCTCGCCCGGATCCTCACCGGCCTCTCGATCCGGCATGTGGGCCCGGTGGCCGCAGTCGAGCTGGCCAGGCAGTTCCGGTCCGTCGACCGGATCGACGCGGCGACCGAGGAGGAGCTGGCCGCGGCCGACGGAGTGGGCCCCATCATCGCCGCCTCGGTCAAGCAGTGGTTCGCCGAGGACTGGCACCGCGAGATCCTGCGCAAGTGGCGGGAGGCCGGGGTCCGGATGGAGGAAGAGGGCGCGGGCGAGGACGAGGGGCCGCGACCGCTGGAGGGGCTCACCGTCGTGGTCACCGGCACCCTGACCGCGCACACCAGGGACGGAGCCAAGGAGGCGCTCCAGAGCCTCGGGGCGAAGGTCACCGGATCCGTCTCGAAGAAGACCTCCTTCGTGGTGGTTGGTGACAACCCGGGGTCCAAGTACGACAAGGCGATGCAGCTGAAGGTGCCCGTCCTCGACGAGGACGGCTTCGCCGTGCTGCTGGAGCAAGGGCCGGACGCGGCCCGGGAGGCCGCTGTTCCCGTGGAGGAGATCTGATCGAAGCGCGATCGAGATGTGGGCGACGCGTGGTCGTGAGTGACGGGGGAATCAAGGCAACGAGGTGACGCGGGCGGCCGGGTGGTCACCCCGCATCACCCGTTCGGCGCCTATCAGATGGTGAGCGGTGGAGGACCGCATTCGGGCAAGAGCTGCAGAGCGCTGCCCGTGGCGGCCCTCGTCGGCCTACTGTTGAACAAGCACCTGCCGTGCCCGGCCGCGTGGTGGGATCTGGGTCGTGGTGGCATGGGAGCGGGGGCCACCATGGGACATCGGCACCGCCGGCTGTGAGAGGGACGGAATGAAACCGACCGAGAGCGCCGCACCGGTGTCGCGGCTGCAAGGTTTCGTGGGCCTCACGTCCAAGGTGGGCGCCGTCGTGGTGGCGGTCGCCGCCGTGCAGTTGGTGACCGGGTTCTACCGGACGGTCCACGACGGGCACGCGCTCTTCCCGGCCGGCACAGCAGGCTGGTCGCTCGCCCTGCTCACCGGAATCATCGTGGGCCATCTGGTCGCCCTCGGGCGCGACCGCTGGTGGGGCGGTACCGGTTCCGGCGCCGCCCTCACCCTCGCCGTCCTGCTGCTCTACGGCTGGGTGGCCGCGGGCCTGGTCAGCCTCGTCGTCGTGGTGCTCGTCGGTACGGCCAGGCGGCACCGGTGGTGGCAGGGCCTGCTGCACGGGGCGGTGGACATACTCGGCATCGGGGCGGCCGCGCTGGTCCTGGCCGCCTTCGGCGATGTCCCGAGCGTCGAAACGCCCTGGCGGCCACTCCACTGGGGTATCGACGCCGTACCGGAAGTCCTGCTCGCCGCCGGTACCTATCTCCTCGTCACCCGCTTCCTGCTCTGGTACGCCAGGGCGTCCCAGAGCGGCGGGCTGCCGACGATCGCCCGCACCGCCCTGCTGCGCCAGGGGCTCGTCGCGGTCGCCCTGCTCGGCATCGCCCCGCTGATCTGCGTGGTGGCCTCGGCCAAGCCCGTGCTGCTGCCGCTCTTCGCCGTCCCGCTGATCGCGCTCGACTCCACGCTGTGGATCGCCCGCGCACGGGCCGAGGAGCAGCTGAGGGATCCGCTCACCGGGCTGCCCAACCGCCAGTGGCTCCTGGAGAGGACGTGGACGGCGCTGGAGGAGGCCGGCAGCACCGGCACCAGAACCGCCCTGGTCCTCATCGACCTCGACCGCTTCCGGGCCGTCAACGACACCCTCGGACACCTCGCCGGTGACCGGCTGCTTCTCCAGATAGCGGAGCGCCTGCGGCTCGCCCTGCCGCGCGGCGCGGAGGCCGCACGGCTCGGCGGCGACGAGTTCGCCGTGCTGCTGCCGACGGCGGACTCGATCACCAGCGCCCAGCGCATCGCCCGCAATCTGGTCGCCGAGCTCTCCTCGCCCCTCGACCTCGACGGGCTCACGCTGGTACTGGAGGCGAGCGCGGGGGTCGCCGTCCACCCCGATCACGCGCTGGACGCCGAAGGGCTCCTCAGGCGGGCGGACGTGGCCATGTACCAGGCCAAGCGGGACCGCACCGGCGTGGAGGTCTACGAGTCCAAGCGCGACAGCAACACCCCGGACCGGCTCGGCCTGCTGGGCGACCTTCGCCGGGCCCTGGACGCCCGAGAGGTGGAGCTCCACTACCAGCCCAAGGTCCGCTTCGACGGCCAGGTGGCGGGCCTCGAAGCGCTCGTGCGCTGGGTGCACCCGGAGCGCGGACGGGTCCCCCCGGACGAGTTCATCGCGATCGCGGAATCCTCCGGGCTGATGCCCCACCTCACCGAGTACGTCCTGGAGACGGCGCTGGCCCAGGTGGCCCGGTGGCGGGCTCAGGGGCTGTTCGTCCCCGTCGCGGTCAACGTCTCGCCGCGCGACGTCCACACTCCCGGCTTCGCGGGCAGCGTCGCCGCCCGGCTCGCCAGGCACGGCGTCCCGGCCGGAGCGCTGCAGCTGGAGATAACCGAGCACGTCCTGCTGGAGGACCCTCAGCGGGCCGCGGACACCCTGGCCGGGCTGACCGGGCACGGCGTGAAGATGTCCCTCGACGACTTCGGCACCGGCTACTCCTCCCTCGTCCATCTCCGGAAGCTGCCGGTCAGCGAGCTCAAGATCGACCGGTCGTTCGTCGCGCGGCTGGCCGTGGACAACGAGGACGCCGAGATCGTCCGCTGCACCATCGACCTGGCCCATTCGCTCGGCCTGATCGTCGTCGCCGAGGGCGTCGAGGACGACGAGACCTGGGAGCGGCTGCGGGACCTGCGATGCGACGCAGTGCAGGGGTGGCTCGTCGCCGCCGCGATGCCGCCGCAGGAGACGACGGCCTGGCTGCGGGCCCGGGGCGAGCACGGGTGGCGGAGGCCCGCCGACCTGGAGGCCGCCGCGGCGGCTCTGAAACCCGAGGTGGAGCAGCAGCGCCCGGCCGGGCGGGCGGTGTCCGGCCCGGCGACGGCCTGAGGACCGTACGGCCCCCCACCCGGCGACGACCTGAGGACCGTACGCCCCACCCGGTGGCCTTTTTGTCCCCAATCGCCGGACGAGCCCGATGTGGCCGGACCGGCATTGTGAGGCGGCGGGCGGTAACGCAGTCGGGGCAGTGCCCGGCGACCCCATAGGATTGGGCCAAAACCACACACCAAACCCTGAGGATCGCTGCATGCCTGGCATCACGCGCGAGGAGGTCGCCCACCTCGCCCGGCTGGCGCGTCTGGAGCTGAAGGGCGAAGAGCTCGAACACTTCGCCGGTCAGCTCGACGACATCATCGGCGCGGTCGCCCGCGTCTCCGAAGTCGCCGACCAAGACGTACCGCCGACCTCCCACCCGCTGCCGCTGACCAACGTCATGCGGGCGGACGAGGTCCGTCCGTCGCTCACCCCCGAGCAGGCGCTCTCCGGCGCCCCGGCCCAGGAGCAGCAGCGTTTCAAGGTGCCGCAGATCCTGGGGGAGGACTAACAGCCATGACGGACATCAGCACCATCATCAAGCTCACCGCGGCCGAGATCGCCGCGAAGATCGCCTCCGGCGAGCTGACGGCCGTCGAGGTCACCGAGGCGCACCTGGCCCGGATCGACGCCATCGACGAGAAGGTCCACGCCTTCCTGCACATCGACCGTGAGGGCGCGCTCGCGCAGGCCCGCGCCGTCGACGCCAAGCGTGAGGCGGGTGAGAAGCTCGGCCCGCTGGCCGGCGTCCCGCTCGCGCTCAAGGACATCTTCACCACCCAGGACATGCCGACCACCGTCGGCTCGAAGATCCTCGAGGGGTGGGTCCCGCCGTACGACGCGACCCTCACGAAGAAGCTGAAGGACGCCGACGTCGTCATCCTCGGCAAGACCAACATGGACGAGTTCGCCATGGGGTCCTCCACCGAGAACAGCGCCTACGGCCCGACCGGCAACCCCTGGGACCTCACCCGTATCCCGGGCGGTTCCGGCGGTGGCTCGTCCGCCGCGCTGGCCTCCTTCGAGGCGCCGCTCGCCATCGGCACGGACACCGGCGGCTCCATCCGCCAGCCCGCGGCCGTCACCGGCACCGTCGGCGTCAAGCCCACCTACGGCGGCGTCTCCCGCTACGGCATGGTCGCCTTCTCGTCCTCCCTCGACCAGGGCGGCCCCTGCGCCCGTACGGTCCTGGACGCGGCGCTGCTCCACGAGGTCATCGGCGGCCACGACCCGATGGACTCGACGTCCATCGACGCCCCTGTCCCGCCGGTCGTCGAGGCCGCGCGCAACGGCTCCGTGCAGGGCATGCGCGTCGGCGTGGTCAAGCAGTTCGCGGGCGAGGGCTACCAGGCCGGCGTCGTCCAGCGGTTCAACGAGTCCGTCGAGCTGCTGAAGTCGCTCGGCGCCACGATCGTCGAGCTGGACTGCCCGTCCTTCGACCTCGCCCTTTCGGCGTACTACCTCATCGCGCCGTCCGAGGCCTCCTCGAACCTGGCCCGTTTCGACGCCATGCGCTACGGCCTGCGGGTCGGCGACGACGGCACGCGGTCCGCCGAGGACGTCACCGCCCTCACCCGTGAGGCCGGCTTCGGCGACGAGGTCAAGCGCCGCATCATCCTGGGCACGTACGCACTCAGCTCCGGCTACTACGACGCGTACTACGGCTCGGCCCAGAAGGTCCGCACCCTCATCACCCAGGACTTCGAGAAGGCGTTCGAGCAGGTGGACGTCGTCGTCTCGCCGACGACGCCCACCACCGCCTTCCCCATCGGCGAGCGCGCCGACGACCCGATGGCGATGTACCTCGCGGACCTGTGCACCATTCCGACCAACCTCGCCGGCAACTCCGCCATGTCGCTGCCCTGCGGCCTGGCACCGGAGGACGGCCTGCCGGTCGGACTGCAGATCATCGCCCCCGCCATGAAGGACGACCGGCTCTACAAGGTCGGAGCCGCCGTCGAGGCCGCTTTCGTGGAAAAGTGGGGGCACCCGCTGCTTGAGGAGGCTCCGTCACTATGAGCGCAATGGCTAAGAAGGCCAAGAACTTCAAGAAGTCCAAGTCCGGTGTGTACGTGTCCCTGGGCACCACCGCCTTCGGCGCCCTGAGCGTCGTCAAGCAGGCGAGGATGGCCCGCCAGGACAACGACACGCTGCGGCTGGTCGACGCCGCCGTATCCGCCGCCGCGATCGTGACCGGACTCGCGATCCTCTACCGCGAGCTCAAGCGTCTCGGCGACGACGACGTCCTGCTGGGCTGAGAGGGAAAGTTTCATCGTGACTGTCATCGACCTGGAGTCGTACGAGGATGCCCTCGCGACGTACGACCCCGTCATGGGCCTCGAGGTCCATGTGGAGCTCGGCACCAAGACCAAGATGTTCTGCGGGTGCTCCACCGAGCTCAAGCAGGACGCGAACTCGCAGACCTGCCCGGTCTGCCTCGGGCTGCCGGGCGCGCTGCCCGTCGTCAACGAGATCGGCGTCGAGTCCGCCGTCAAGATCGGTCTCGCGCTGAACTGCGAGATCGCCGAGTGGTGCCGCTTCGCCCGGAAGAACTACTTCTATCCGGACATGCCGAAGAACTTCCAGACCTCCCAGTACGACGAGCCGATCGCCTTCGACGGCTATCTGGACGTCCAGCTGGAGGACGGCGAGATCTTCCGCGTGCAGATCGAGCGCGCGCACATGGAGGAGGACACCGGCAAGTCGACGCACGTCGGCGGTGCCACCGGCCGTATCCACGGCGCCTCCCACTCGCTGCTCGACTACAACCGCGCGGGCATCCCCCTCATCGAGATCGTCACCAAGCCGATCGAGGGAGCGGGCGCACGCGCCCCCGAGGTCGCCAAGGCGTACGTCGCCGAGCTCCGCGAGCTCATCAAGGCGCTCGGCGTCTCGGAGGCCCGCATGGAGATGGGCCAGATGCGCTGCGACGTCAACCTGTCGCTGCGCCCCAACGGCACCGAGAAGTTCGGCACGCGCTCCGAGACGAAGAACGTCAACTCGCTGCGCTCCGTCGAGCGTGCCGCCCGCTTCGAGATCCAGCGGCACGCCGCCGTGCTGAACTCGGGCGGGACGATCGTGCAGGAGACCCGGCACTTCCACGAGGAGGACGGCTCCACCACGGCCGGCCGCATCAAGGACAACGCCGAGGACTACCGCTACTTCCCCGAGCCGGACCTGGTGCCGGTCGCCCCTGCCCGCGACTGGGTCGAGGAGCTCCGCAAGGGGCTTCCCGAGCTGCCCCGGCTGCGCCGCAAGCGGCTGAAGGAGGAGTGGGGTGTCAACGAGCACGACATGCAGTCCATCCTGAACGCCGGCGCGGTCGACCTGATCGTCGCCACGACGGACGCGGGCGCCCCGTCGGACCAGGCCCGCAAGTGGTGGATGGGCGAGCTCGCCCGTAACGCCAACGAGACCGGCCGCAGCCTGGACGAGCTGCCGGTCACCCCGGCGCAGGTCGCCCGGGTGGCTGAGCTCGTCGCCTCCGGCGACCTCAACGACAAGCTGGCGCGCCAGGTCCTCGAGGGCGTCCTCGCGGGCGAGGGCGACCCCGACACCGTCGTCGAGAAGCGCGGCCTGAAGGTCGTCTCCGACGAGGGTGCGCTGTCGACGGCCGTCGACGAGGCCATCGCGGGCAACGCCGCCATCGCGGACAAGATCCGCGGCGGCAAGGTGGCCGCGGCCGGCGCTCTGGTGGGCGCGGTCATGAAGGCCACCCGCGGCCAGGCGGACGCGGCGCGTGTGCGTGAGCTGATCCTGGAGAAGCTCGGCGTCGAGGGCTGATCCCCGGCACGCCCCTGGGGGCGGTGCACCCGTTCACCGGGTGTGCCGCCCCCTTCGCGCTGCCCGGCCCGGCCCGCAGGACGTTCACCACCAGGCCGTACGGCGGTCTTCCCGTAGCCACCCGGCGTGACTAGCTTCCAGCCGTAGATACGGAATCGGGAGGCTCACTTGACCACGGACATGTCACGGCGGCGGCTCTTCGCGCTCGGGGGCGGTGCCCTCGGCGCCGTCGCGGCGGGATCGTTCCTGCCCCCGTCGCTCCAGGCGGCGATCGCCGCACAGCCCGCGGCCGAGCGGTCCGGGGGCGCGGGGCTGGACGCCATCGAGCACGTGGTGATCCTGATGCAGGAGAATCGTTCCTTCGACCACTACTTCGGGACGCTGCGCGGAGTGCGCGGCTTCGGCGACCGCAACGCGATCGAACTCCCCTCCGGCCGGACCGTCTTCGAACAGCCGGGGCCCGCGGGCACGACCGTGTTCCCGTTCCCCGTCCGCGACGCCGCGGAGGCGCAGAAGAAGGACCTCCAGTACATCGGCGCCCTCGACCACTCGTGGAGCGGTGGCTCCAAGGCGTGGGCGGACGGCTGGATGAACGGCTGGGTCACCGCGAAGACCGCCGCGACCATGGCGTACTACGACCGCGGCGACATCCCGCTGCACTACGAACTCGCCGACACCTTCACGGTCTGCGACGCCTACCACTCCTCGATCCACACCTCCACCAGCCCCAACCGCAACCACCTGTGGAGCGGCCGGACGGGTGATGAGCCGGACGGCAGGCGTGCGGTGGGCAACGACGCGTACGACGAGGGAACCCACCCCGGATACGACTGGGGCACCTACGCCGAGCGGCTGGAGAAGGCCGGGCGGAGCTGGAAGACGTACACCGAGTGGGAGAACTTCACCGACAACCAGATCGAGTTCTTCGCCACCTTCAAGGCCATCGCCCGCAAGGCCCTGGCGAAGACCGACGGCCACACCTACATGGAGTCCTTCTACGCCACCGTGCGCGCCGCGGACGGGGCCGCCGAGCGGGAGCGGCTGCTGGGGCTGCTCGACGAAGGCGTCGCCGCCCTGACGGCGGCCGAGCGCAGTCTGTTCGAGCGGGGGCTGCGCCGGGTGGAGACCGGCACACTCGCCCAGGAGTTCGCCGACGACGTGGCGGCGGGGACGCTGCCCGAGGTCTCCTACCTGGTCCCGTCGGCGGTCGATTCCGAGCACCCGAGCGTCTCGTCGCCGGTGCACAGCGCCACCGTCGTCTACAAGATCCTGGACGCACTCGGCAAGCACCCCGACGTGTGGCGGCGCACCGTCGTCCTCATCAACTACGACGAGAACGACGGATTCTTCGACCACGTGCCGCCGCCGGTCGCCCCCGCGGAGGTGACCGAGGAGCACTGGGAGGGCAAGCCCACCGGGCTCGGCGTGCGGGTCCCGCTGCTGGTCGTCTCCCCTTGGTCCGTCGGCGGGTACGTCTGCTCCGAGGTCTTCGACCACACCTCCGTGATCCGCCTCCTGGAGCGCTGGACAGGGGTGGAGGAACCCAACATCGGCGACTGGCGGCGCCGGGTCACCGGAGACCTCACCTCGGCCTTCGACTTCACCCGCGCGCGGCGGCAGCCCGGGACGGAGCCTCCCGCCGCGATCCCGCCGTTCGGCGGACGCTGGCAGCCGAAGCCGCCCGCAGTCCAGCACATGCCCGTCCAGGAGGCCGGCGTCCGACCGGCCCGGCCCCTGCCCTACCAGCCCGACGCGCAGGCCAGGCGCGTGGCAGGCGGACTGCGGCTGGACCTCAGCAACACCGGCAGGTCCTCCGCGCACTTCACGCTCTATCCGTACGCGGGCGAGTTCCCCGCCCCGCAGCACCGGGACGTCAGGGGCACGGCACGGTGGGCGGTGCCGCTGACGGGTGAGGCGTACCGCTTCACGGTCACCGGCCCGAACGGCTTCCGGCGGGAGTTCGAGGGCGCTTCCGGCGGTGGCGCGGAACTCGCCTCCCGCATCGACGCCCACGAGCGGGACCTGCACCTCACGCTGCGCAACGACGGCAGGCGGACGCTGACCTACACCGTGCGGCCCCTCGGATACGTCGACGAGGACGACCTGCGGAACTGGACCCGGACGGTCGAGGTCAAGCCCGGGCGCAGCCGTACGGTCGTGCATTCGGCGGCCGACGCCCACGGCTGGTACGACATCGAGGTGACGGCCGGCGAGGCGGGCTCCTTCCGCCGCCGGCTGATGGGCCACATCGAGAACGGCCGGGCGAGCGTCACCGGCTGACGGGCAGGAGGCGGGCGGTGGTGGCCGCACGACGAAAGGGGCGACGTCAAGCCATGTGACCATGGCCACGAAAGCGGCAAATGGTCAGGAATGGCTGACAGAGTGAGGCTCTCAGGTCATGCGACTTGGTGGGATGTTCCCGTCATATCCCTCTACGTCCACGAACCCCAGGAGCACCTCCGTTGGCCGCCATCGCACGCTGGTGTCTCAGGCACCGCCTCGCCACCGTCCTTATCTGGCTGTTCGCCCTCGGAGGCGTGGCGGCCGCGGCCGGGGTCGCGGGGTCCGCGTACTCCGACGACTACGAGGTGCCGGGCACCGAGTCCGGCCGGGCCGGGGAGCTCCTGCGGGCGGGTTTCGAGGACCTCGGCGGCGAGACCGGCACCGTCGTCTGGCACACCTCCGGCTCCACCGTCCGCGACGCCGGCGTCGAGCGGACGATGACCCGGACGCTGCGCGAGATCGGCGCGCTGCCCGGGGTCGGTGACGTCGCCGGTCCCTACGGGGCGACGGATCAGGGGCGGATCAGCGCGGACGGACACACCGCCTACGCGACGGTCACCTTCGACCACCGGGCCGGGGAGATCCCGCCGGAACAGGCGCGGGCCGTCGTCGACACCGCGCAGCGGGCCGCGGGCGAAGACCTCCAGGTCGAACTCGGCGGCACCGCCGTGGCGCTGACCGAGGCGCCCGCGCTCCATCTGAGCGAGGCCGTCGGGGTGGCCGTCGCCGCGGTCGTCCTCTTCCTCGCCTTCGGCTCGCTCGCCGCGAGCCTGCTGCCCATCGCCACCGCACTCGTCTCCGTCGGCACCGCGTACGCGGGCACCGTGCTGCTCGGCCACGTCATGACCGTCGCGGACTTCGCGCCGATGCTGGGGATGCTCATCGGGCTCGGCGTGGGCATCGACTACGCCCTCTTCATCGTCACCCGGCACCGGCGGGGCCTGAGGCGCGGCCTGTCGGTGGCCGAAGCGGCGCGGAACGCCGTCGCCACGACGGGGCGCGCCGTCGTCTTCGCCGGAGCCACCGTCTGCGTCGCCCTGCTGGGCATGCTGGTCCTGCGGCTGGGCTTCCTCGACGGGGTCGCGATCGCCGCCTCCCTCACCGTGGTGCTGACCGTCGCCGCCTCCGTGACCCTGCTGCCCGCGCTGCTCTCCTTCATCGGCACGCGGGCCCTGAGCCGGCGTGAGCGCGGCCGGCTCACCGAGCACGGGCCGCGGAGCGAACGTACCAACGGCTTCACCGCCCGCTGGTCGGCCTTCGTCGAGCGGCACCCCCGGCTGCTGGGAGCAGCCGCGGCCGCCGTCATGGTGGTGCTCGCGCTGCCCACCCTCTCCCTGCACCTGGGCACCTCCGACCAGGGCAACAACCCCGCCACGGCCACCACCCGCCAGGCGTACGACCTCCTGGCCGACGGGTTCGGCCCCGGCGTCAACGGGCCGCTGACCGTAGCCGCCCAGCTCGACGGAGCCGACGACCGGCTCGCCCTGGACGGCCTGCCCGCCGTGCTGCGGGACACCGAAGGCGTCGCGTCGGTGAGTCCGGTGACCTACAACAGCAGCGGCGACACCGCGTTCCTCACCGTCGTCCCCGACTCCGCGCCGCAGTCGCAGCGGACCAGCGAACTCGTCGACCGGCTCCGCCACGACGTCCTGCCGCCGGCAGAGGACGCCACCTCGCTCCGGACCCAGGTGGGCGGGGTGACGGCCGGATACGACGACTTCGCCGAGATCATCGTCGGCAAGCTGCCGCTCTTCGTCGGGGTGGTCGTCGCACTCGGCTGCCTGCTCCTGCTGCTGGCGTTCCGCTCCCTCGCCGTCCCCCTCAAGGCCGCCGTGATGAACGTGGCCGCCGTGGCCGCCTCCTTCGGCGTCGTCGTCGCGGTCTTCCAGTGGGGATGGGGGAGCGAACCGCTGGGACTCGGCAGCGCGGGGCCCATCGAGCCCTTCCTCCCGGTGATCATGGTCTCGGTGCTCTTCGGGCTGTCGATGGACTACCAGGTCTTCCTCGTCGGCCGGATGTACGAGGAGTGGCTGGAGACCGGCGACAACCGGCGGTCCGTACGCGTCGGCCTGGCCGAGACCGGCCGGGTGATCAACTCGGCCGCGGTGATCATGATCTCCGTCTTCCTCGCCTTCGTCCTCAGCGGCGACCGCGTCATCGCGATGTTCGGCATCGCGCTCGCCGCCGCCGTCGCCCTGGACGCCTTCGTCCTGCGCACCCTGCTCGTGCCCGCGCTGATGCACATGCTCGGGGGCGCGAACTGGTGGCTCCCCGCCCGGCTGGACCGGTTGCTCCCCCATGTCAGCATCGAGCCGCCGGACCGCACGGCACCCCGTGCGAGGATCCCGGGGGAGCGCGCGGGAGACGAGGCCCCGGCGGCCCCGCAGCGCGTTCACTGAGACCGCACGAGGAGCGAGGAGATTCACTGTGTTCACGGTGTCACTGGGGGACGACGGGGCGGAGCTCCGCCCGATCGAGCCCTGGCAGGCCGAGGAGTTCCTGGCCCACATGGACCGGGCGCGCGCCCTGGTCGACCCCTGGATCCCGTTCGCCGCGGCCGCCGAGGACCTCACGTCCGCACGCGCCCTGCTCCAGCGGTACGCCGACAAGCAGGCGGCCGACACCGGCCGGCTCTACGGCATCTGGCTGGACGGCACGCTGGTCGGCGGCGTCCTGTTCCGGATATTCGAGGCGGGGACCGGCAACTGCGAGATCGGCTGCTGGCTGGAGGCCGCCGCCGAGGGCCGCGGCCTGGTCACCCGGGCATCCCGGAAGCTGATCGACTGGGCGTTCGGCGTACGGGGCATGCACCGCGTGGAGTGGGTCGCGTCCTCGGCCAACCGGCGCAGCGTCGCCGTCGCCGAACGGCTCGGCATGACCCGCGAGGGTGTACTGCGCGAGGCCTATCCGTACCGCGGCAAGCGTCACGACGAGGAGATCTGGGCCCTTCTGGCGTCCGAATGGCGGCAGAGGAAGGGCTGAGGCGGCCGGTGTTAAGGAGGTTCTCATACGGGACCCCTAGCGTGCGGCGCATGAACACCTCCCCCTCCACTCCGACCACCGACGACACCGAGGAGAAGAAGGCGGCCGACGGAACCGCCACCGCACCGGGCGTGACGAAGCAGGCCGGGCCGACGGAAGACGCCGTTCCGGTCGGCGTCGCACCGGGTGTGACCGCGTCGGACGTGACCGCCATGGACGTGGCGGCGACGGACGCGGCCGCGGAGGACGGCGTCGAGACCGACCTGGAGCCCGACCCCTACGCCGAGGCCGAGGCGGCCGCGGCCTCCGGGGCCGGAACCGGAGCCGCGGCCGTGGTGGCCGCCGGGCTGGGCGTCATCTCGCTCTCGGGTGCCTGGACCGGCCGTGTCGCCGCCGAGCGCGAGACCCTGGTCGGCCAGATCAAGACCTCCGGCGGCACCGGCAGCGCCGCCCAGCAGATCTCCGAGATCTACGGCGACGCGTGGCACAGCACGGCCCTCGTCAACGGCGTCTTCGCGCTGCTCGCGCTGCTCGTGGGCGTCTTCGTCCTGGTCCGGCCCTCCTTCGGCACCCCCTCCCTCGTCCCGCAGGCGGGCTGGGTCCGCTCCGTCGCCATGGCGGGCATCGCACTCGGAGTCCTCGGCCTGCTGATCTCCGTGGGCATGTACCTCGACCTCTTCGTCGCGCTGCCCTCCGCGGCCGGCTGAGGACGTGGCGGCGGCCTGTCCGGACCGGCCAGCACTGGGAACCGGCCGGTCTAAGGCATCCGCCACCCGGGCCTAAGGCCCCCCGCCCGCAGAGATGCGGCACTCGCCCGATGTGGCGGCGACCCCTGGCGGACGAGAGTGGGTGCACGGCAAGAGGCCGTGCACCCACTTTCGCTGTTCCACCAGGGAGAAGACCATGTACGAGTACGAGATCCACCAGCTCGCCGTCGCCGAGCTGATCCGCAGGGCCGAGGAGCAGCGCACCGTCCGCCAGGCGGTTCTGGCCCGCCGTGCCGCCCGCCGTTCCGGTCAGGACGACACCGAAGGGCGGGTGGGGAAGAACCGGAACTGGTTCGTCCGCGCTGCGTAGCGATGGACCACCCCCGAAAAACGGTGTCCGGGGTGTCGTACGCGTATGCGATGCTCGGCGGCGTGGAGACCAACACCGTCAGCCCCGTCTTCGTCGGCCGAGCCGGTGAACTCGCCGCGCTCACCGAGACGCTCGCCCGCGCCGCCACCGCGGAACCGCAGGCGCTGCTCATCGGCGGCGAGGCGGGCGTCGGCAAGACCCGGCTTGTCGAGGAGTTCATCAGGGCGGCCTGCCGCCGGGACGCCGTCGTGGCCGTCGGCGGGTGCGTGGAGATCGGGGCCGACGGCCTGCCCTACGCCCCGTTCGCGACGGCGCTCCGCGCCCTGCGCCGGGCGCTCCCGGAGGAACTGACGGAGGCCCTGGCCGGTCAGGAGGGCGAGCTCGCCCGGCTGCTGCCCGAACTGGGCGAGGCCGACCGGGCCCCGGACGACGAGCACGGCACCGCCCGGCTCTTCGAACTCGCCGCCCGGCTGCTGGAGCGCGTCTCCGCCACCCGCACGGTCGTCCTCGTCCTGGAGGACCTGCACTGGGCCGACGCCTCCACGCGCCACCTGCTCGCCTACCTCTTCCGCACCCTGCGCAGCGGCCGCCTCGTCGTGATCGGGACGTACCGTGCCGACGACGTCCACCGCCGCCACCCCCTGCGCCCGCTCCTCGCCGAGCTGGACCGGCTCCGCACGGTCCGCCGCATCGAGCTCGACCGCTTCAGCCGAGCCGAGGTCGGCCGGCAGCTCACCGGGATCCTCGCGATGGTCCCCGACGCCGCACTGGTCGACGACATCTTCGAACGCTCCGACGGCAACGCCTTCTTCGTCGAGGAGCTCGCCCGCAGCGTGGAGTGCTGCGGCGACAGCTCCGGACTCTCCGACTCCCTCCGCGACCTCCTCCTGGTCCGCGTCGAGGCGCTGCCCGAGAACGCGCAGCGGATCGCCCGGATCATCGCCGAGGGCGGCTCCACGGTCGAGCACCCGCTCCTCGCCGCCGTCGCCGGCCTCGCCGAGGACGACCTGGACGAGGCCCTGCGGGCGGCGGTCGGCGCCAACCTGCTGCTGCCCGCCCCCGACACCGACGGATACCGCTTCCGGCACTCCCTGGTCCGCGAGGCCGTCAGCGACGACCTGCTGCCCGGCGAACGCACCCGCCTCAACCGCCGCTACGCCGAAGCGCTGGAGGCCGATCCGTCCCTCGTACGCGCCGACGAGCGCGCCGCACGCCTCGCCAGCTACTGGTACGCCGCGCACGACGCGGTCAAGGCGCTGCCCGCGGTGCTCCAGGCAGCGGTGGCGGCCCGGCGCCGCTACGCGTACAGCGAGCAACTCCGGCTGCTGGAAAGGGCCATGGAGCTCTGGGACGACGTCCCCGACGAGGTACGCGCCACCCTGCGGCCGCTCGACCACGCCGAGGCCTACCCGGGGTGCCGCTGCGATCCGGCCGATCCGCTGGGCTACCTCGACCTGATGGCCGAGGCCACGGTGTCCGCCCGCTTCGGCGGCGACCGCGAACGGGCCCTGGCCATCGCGAAGAAGGCGCTGCGCATCCTGGACCGGGAGCGGGACCCGCTGCGCGCGGCGTGGTTCTGGGTGCAGCGTTCCCTCCTGATGCAGAGCCTCTCCCGGGGGGACGGCCGACAGGAACTGGCCACCGCCGAGGACCTGGTGCGGGGTCTGCAACCCTCCGCAGTGCACGCCGACGTCCTCGCCTCGGTCGCCAGCTGGGGCGCTCTGCACCGGCCCGGGCCCGAGACGCTGGTCGCGGCCGACCGGGCCGTGGAGTACGCCCGGCTCGTCGGCGAGGAGTCCATCGAGCTGCACGCCCGGCTCACCCGCGGCTGGCTCACGATCGACGCGGGCGACGTCGAGGAGGGCGTCGCCGAGATGTACGCCGTGCGGGACCGGTCCGAGGAGCTGCACCTGGTGGGCGTGATGAGCCGGGCCGCCGTCAACCTGCCCTCCTCGCTCGAATCCTGCGGACGGTCCCTGGAGGCGGTGGCGGCCGCCGACCACGGCATCCAGATCTGCCACAGCCACGGGGTCCCCGAGTCCGAGGCCTGGGCACGGGCCAACCAGGCGCAGTCGTACTACTCGCTGGGGCACTGGAAGGAGAGCCGGGCCGCGGCGGAGGCCGCGGCACCGCTGGCCCGCTCCCGCAAGTCGAACGCCCTGGTGGCCGCACGCCGCACCGACCTGGCCCTGGCCACCGGGAACTTCGAGGAGGCCGAGGAGCAACTTGCCCTGAACCGCCGCCATCTCGGCCACGACCCGCAGCCGCAGCACCTGATCTCCCCGGTCCGGCACTCCATGGTCCTCGCGGCCCAGAAGGGCAGGCTGGCCGAGGCGCGGGCCGCGTTCGAGGCGCAGTCCGACATCGGGCTGCCACCGGGAACCCAGCGGTACTCGCTGCCGCTGCTCCACGCCGCCGCCATGATCGAGGCGGACGCACGCGGACTGCCCGCCACGGACCCCGGACGGCCGGCGGTCCTGGAGCGGATCCGGGGCCACCTCAAGCGGCTGCCGATGCTGGTGCCCGTCTGGGCGGCGTACGGCGTGCTCATCGAGGCGGAGCTGGCCCGGGCGGAAGGGGCGGACACCCCGGACCACTGGTGCCGGGCCGCCACCGCCTTCGCCCCGCTCCAGCGCCCCTACGAGCTGGCACAGATCCGTCATCACTGGGCGGAGGCGATCCTCACCGCCTCCGGTGACCGGACACCGGCGGCGGGACTCCTGCGCGAGGCCCACGCGGTCGCGGTACGCCTCGGGGCGCGGCCGCTCGCGGAGAGCGTCGAGCTGCTGGCGGGCCGGGCCCGTATCGCGCTCACCGGGCCGGACGACGCGGCCGGGGACGAAGCCCGGCCCGCGGGGCCCGCCCCTGCGGTGGACGCCATCGAGTCGTTCGGGCTGACCTCGCGGGAACAGGAGGTGCACCGGCTGGTCGCGGCGGGCTACACCAACCGCCGGATCGCGGAGGAGCTGTACATCTCGCCGAAGACCGCCAGCGTGCACGTGTCCAACATCCTGGCCAAGCTGAGCGTCTCCAGCCGTGGCGAGGCGGCCGCCCTGGCGCACCGCTTCCGGCTGTACGCGGCGGGGTGAGGCCGGCCCGGCCCGCGGCTCTCGGCCCCGCCGCCGGTCGTCGCCGCGCCGGGCGTCCTCGCGCCGGGCGTCCTCGCGCCGGTCGTCGCCGCGCCGGGCGTCCTCGCGCCGGTCGTCGCCGCGCCGGGCGTCCTCGCGCCGGTCGTCGCCGTGCCGGTCGTCCTCGCGCCGGTTGTCGCCGTGCCGGTCGTCCTCGGGAGGCGGCCCGGGGGCCGGGTGTCCGAGTTCCAGCCGCTTCCGCTCCTCGGCCGTGTGCTTACGGCCTCACCCGCCACAGCGAGCGGGCGAGGTCGTCGCGGCCGGGTGCGAAGAGCTCCTCGAAGAAGTCGGACACCAGCTGTGCTCCCTCCGGTCCGCCGCCCGTCCGGCGCGATACGGCCGGGCGGGCCCTGACGGGCACGGGACGCCCGCTACCGCACCTTCAGGAGCAGGATCCTGTCGTCGCCCGCCTTCGCGGAGCCCCGGCCGTCCGTGTTGCTCGTCACCAGCCACAGCTTGTCGCCACCGGCGGCGAGCACCGTGCGCAGACGCCCGTACTTCCCTTCCAGGAACGCCTGAGGGGCGGCCAGGGGTTCCCCGTCCGCCTTGCCCGACAGCGGGATGCGCCAGAGCCGCTCACCCCGCAGGCCGGCCATCCAGATCGAACCCTCGACGTACGCGATACCGCTCGGCGAGGCCTCGGAGGTCTTCCACTGGGCCGCCGGGTCGACGAAGCCCGACTCCCCCTTCCTGCCCTCGACATCGGGCCAGCCGTAGTTCTTGCCCGGCTCGATCAGATTCAGCTCGTCCCAGGTGTCCTGGCCGAATTCCGATGCCCAGAGCCGCTTCCCGCCGTCCCAGGCCAGGCCCTGCACATTGCGGTGCCCGTACGAATAGACCAGCGAGTCGGCCTCGGGATTGCCGTGCACCGGCTCGCCGTCGGGCGTCATCCGGAGGATCTTGCCCGAGGGGGACGCCTTGTCCTGGGCGAGGCCCGTGTCACCCGTCTCGCCCGTGCCCACGTACAGCATGCGGTCGGGGCCGAACGCGATCCGGCCGCCGTTGTGGACGGCGCCCTTCGGGATCCCCCGCAGAATGGTGTCCGGGGCCCCCAACTGCTGCCCCGCGGGCTTCTTCTCGTCGTACTGGAGGCGGACGACGCGGTTGTCCGACTCGGTGGTGAAGTACGCGTAGACCAGGTGGTCCGCGCCGTAGGTCGGTGCGACGGCGAGGCCCAGCAGACCGCCCTCACCCGCGGGGGCGACCCCCGGAACCGAGCCCAGCAGGGTCTTCCTGCCGCTCTCCCCGTCGACCCTGGTGATCGTCGCCTCGTCGCGCGAGGAGACCAGCAGGTCGCCCCCGGGCAGTGCCGCCAGGCCCCAGGGTGACGCGAGGCCTTCCGTGAGCGTCTTCACCACCTCGGCCGAGCCCTTGGCCGGCGGCAGGTCCGCCGACGGGCTCGCCGAGGCCGGGGGAGCGGACGTGGCGCCCGCCGGGGGCGAGGAGGCGCCCTCGCCGGCCGCCGGGCCGTCGTCGGACGAACAGGCGGTCAGGAGGAGGGAGGCCGAGGCGAGCAGGGCCACTACCCCCTTGCGCAGCACGGGAGTTTGCACAGCACCGATCCTTTCGAGGGTCGCACGACTACGTTCTTACACCGCCGCTCCGCCCCGGAGTTCCGATCTCCGTCAATTCTCCCGCTCCGGAGCCGGACCGTCCTCCCCCGCCCCGCCTCAGTCCCACGACCCGCGGGCAGGCGGCAGCCCGGCTATCTCGGCCAGATCCCGGTCCGTGAGCACCAGTCCCGCCGCCCCCGCGTTCTCCACGGCCCACAGCTCCCGCTTCGTGCCCGGCACGGGCACCACATGGCGGCCCTGCCGCAGGACCCAGGCCAGGGCCACCTGCGCCGGTGTCGCGCCGTGCCGCTCCGCGATCCTGCGCAGCCCCGCGACCACGGGCTGGTTGGCCGCCATCATCTCGCCGGTGAAGCGGGGGTGCCTGGCCCGCGGATCGTCCGGCTCGAAACCCTGGCCGGGCTTGAGCGTGCCCGTGAGATAACCGCTGCCCAGCGGCATCGCCGCGAGCAGCCCCACACCCCGGGCCGAGCACCACGGCAGCAGATCCTCCAGCGCCTGGGGCGACCACACGGAGAGCTCCGCCTGGACCGCGCTGACGGGAAAGACCTGCTGCATCCGTTCCAGCTGGCGGATGGTCCCGTCGTGCATCCGCGCCCCCGGCCCGCGCCCCGCCCGGGCCCCCACCGCGCACAGTCCGAGCGCCCGCACCTTGCCCGCCGTCACCAGGTCCGCCATCGCGCCCCAGGTCTCCTCGACCGGCACCTCGGGATCCGCCCGGTGCAGCTGGTAGAGATCGATCACATCGGTCTGGAGCCGTCGCAGCGAGGCGTCACAGGCACGGCGCACATAGCCCGGACGCCCGTTGGCCACGATGTGCTGATCGCCCACCAGCAGACCGCACTTGGTGGAGAGGAAGGCTTCGGAGCGGCGGCCCTTGAGGGCCCGGCCGACGAGCAGCTCATTGGTGAAGGGCCCGTACATGTCGGCGGTGTCGAGCAGTTGGACGCCCGCGTCCAGCGCGGCGTGCACGGTCCGCACCGAGCGGTCACCGCGCTGCTGCGACGTGCTGTACGCCCAGCTCATCGGCATACAGCCCAGCCCGACCGCACCCACGGCGAGTGCCGCCGCACCGATAGTCCTGCGCTCCAACTCCCCGAACCCTCCCTCGGCCCATGATCACGGGGTCACCAGCACCCCAAAGTAACCTCTACGGCTCCGCGTCCTTCGCATAGCCTCCTGACCATGACTTCTACATCTGCCACCGACGTATGGCTGCCGTTTCCCGCCGATGAGACAGAGGGCCTCCCCGAGGGCCTCGACTACCGCTTCTGGGACGGCGGCCGGGACTACCCGGCAGACCCCGCCGACTGCGCCTTCTACGTCGTTCCCTACATGAAGGGCTCGGAGGTCGCGGTCCGCCCGCTCGACGGGATGAAGGCCGTCCAGGTCGTCCAGACCCTCTCAGCGGGCATCGACCATGTGGAACCGGGGCTCGGCCTGCTGCCCGCCGGGGTGCGGCTGTGCAACGCCAAGGGCGTGCACGAGGCCTCGACGGCCGAGCTGACGATCGCCCTGATCCTCGCCTCGCTCCGGGGGTTCCCCGGATTCGTGCACGGCCAGGACAAGGAGGAGTGGCGGTCCGGCTTCTATCCGGCGCTCGCCGACAAGTCCGTTCTCGTGGTGGGTTACGGATCGATCGGCGCGGCCATCGAGGACCGGCTCGAACCCTTCGAGTGCGCGCGGGTGGTGCGCGTCGCACGCTCCGCACGGACAACCGCGCGCGGTCCCGTACACGCGCTCGACGATCTGCCCGCCCTTCTCCCCGAGGCCGACATCGTCATCCTGTCCACCCCGCTGAACCCTTCCACACAAGGGCTGGTGGGCCCCGGCTTCCTCGCCGCTATGCGTGACGGCGCGCTGCTCGTGAACGTCGCGCGGGGCGCCGTCGTCGACACCGCGGCCCTGCTGTCCGAACTCGAGTCCGGGCGGCTGCGTGCCGCGCTCGACGTGACCGATCCCGAACCGCTGCCCGCCGGCCATCCTCTCTGGCATGCTCCCCACACGCTGATCACCCCTCATGTGGGAGGCAGCACCTCCGCGTTCCTGCCCCGGGCCAAGCGCCTGCTGGCCGGACAGCTCACCCGGTTCGCCGCGGGAGAGCCGGTCGCCAACCTCGTGCTCACCACCGGCTGACCACGCTCCGGAGCTGTTCCGGCGCTCTGCGTCCCGGCAACACCGCAGGTGGTAACGGAGAGTAGAGAAGGTATGTCCCTGAGTGACGGCTCTGGTGTATCGTCCACAAGAGGGCAGCGCCGTGGAAGGGACGGTGCCGGGGGGAAGCGGAACGCGAGGGGGCGACGGGCATGTTCGGCCAGCGGAGAGATGATCCGACGCGGCATGGCGGGCAGGCGAGGCGGGCGGCGGCGAGGGCGCCAGGGCCTGCCCGTGGAGCTTTCCGGTGAGCGCCCTCGGGGCACTGCTCTCCGGGCGGCCGACCTCGGGACGGGCCGTGGGGCTGCGCTCCCAGCTCGCCCTCGGTGCCGTCTGCGCCGGATACGCGGTGGGAGCCGCCCTCGGCTGGGGATCGCCGGGAGTCGCCCTGTTCATGGGTGACTTCGGCCTCTGCGCCGCCGCCCTGATCGCCGCGGTGTCCTGTTTCGTCTACGCCCGCTCCGCCGGGAACCGGTTCAGGCCCGCCTGGCTCCTCTTCTCGCTCTCCTCGGCCATGGCCGCCGGGGGGAACGCGGTCTGGGGGTGGTACGAGGTGGTGCTGAGCCGCCCCGTGCCCGCCCCCTCCCTCGCGGACCTGTTCTTCCTCTGCTTCGCGCCGCCCGCCATCGTCGGGCTGCTCGTCCTGGCCAAGCGGCCCGTCACGCGGGCCGGCTGGGTCTGCCTGGTGCTGGACGCCTGGCTGATCGGCGGGTCCCTGCTGACGCTCTCCTGGAGCCTCGCGCTGGCACACACCGCCCATGTCGCCAACGCCGCCGGCGAGAGCGTGGCCAGGGCCGCGCTCTCGCTGGCCTACCCGCTGCTCGACATCGTGCTGGTCTCCATGGTCCTCGCGCTGCACTTCCGGCGGGTCAGCGTGAACCGCTCCGCGGTGAACACGGCCATCGCCGGCCTCGCCCTGACCGTGCTGTGCGACGCCCTGTTCACGGCCCCGCTGCTGCGCTCGGCCTACCAGTCGGGCCAGCTGCTCGACGCGGGCTGGTTCGCCGGCTCCCTGCTCCTCGCGTACGCCCCCTGGGGCGTCCGCCGCGGCCAGGACAACGCTGTCGAGGCTCCCTCCCCGGAGCCGCGTGCCGCGAGCCGCCCGATCGCGGGGTCCCTCGCCGCGCTCACGCCCTATCTGGCCGCGGCGGTCTGCACCCTCGGCATTCTTTACAACGTGGTGGAGGGCCGCAGGGTCGACCGCGTCGTGGTCCTCACCGGATGCACGGTCGTGCTCGCCCTGGTCCTCCGGCAGGCCATCATGCTCCTCGACAACATCGCGCTCACCCAGGAACTCGTCCAGAAGGAGAACCACTTCCGCTCCCTGGTGCAGGGTTCCAGCGACGTCATCATGATCGCCGAGCCCAGTGGCAGGCTCCGCTACGTCAGCCCCGCGGCGGCCGGGGTCTACCTGTGCGACGCCGAGGACCTCGTCGGCGCGGAGCTGTCGTCGATCATCCACCCCGACGACCTCGGGGGAGTGGTCCACGAGCTGCGGCGTTTCCTCGCCGCGCCGTCCCGGGAGGAGCCCACCACCCGGATCGAGTGCCGCTTCAGATCGGGCACGGGCGACTGGCTCCACGTCGAGTCCACCGTCAACCGCCACCAGGGCGGCCTGCTCCTCAACAGCCGTGACGTGACCGAGCGGGTCAGGCTGCAGGCACAGTTGCAGCACAACGCCGAGCACGACCCGCTCACCGACCTGCCCAACCGCGCCCTCTTCACCAGGCGGGTCGGACAGGCGCTCGGAGGGCGCCGGGCCGGGGACCCGGGCACCGCCGTGCTCTTCATCGACCTCGACGGCTTCAAGGCGGTCAACGACTCCATCGGCCACCAGGCGGGCGACGAGCTCCTCGTCCAGGCCGCACGCCGCCTCCAGGAGTCCGTACGCACCTCGGACACCGCGGCCCGCCTCGGGGGCGACGAGTTCGCCGCGCTCATCGTCGGTGACGGCACCCGCGACCAGGCCGCCAGGGAGTACCAGGTCCACGAGATCGCCGACCGGCTGCGCCTCAGGCTCTCCCAGCCGTACCGGATCGGCACCGGCGAGGTCCGGGTGGCCGCCTCCATCGGGGTCGCCTTCGCCGAGCCCTCCATCACGCCCAAGGACCTCATGCGCAACGCCGACCTCGCCATGTACCGGGCGAAGGCGAGCGGCAAGGACCGGGTCGAGCTGTACGCCCCCCAGATGCAGGCGGACGTCGTCCGCCGCTCGGAGCTCGCGTCACGGCTCCGCACGGCCCTGCGCGACGGTGAGTTCGCCCTGCTCCACCAGCCCGTCGTCCACCTGGCCAGCGGCACGGTCGCGGCCGTCGCCGCCCAGGCCCGCTGGCGCTCCGCCCAGGGCATCCTGTTCACCCCGGCCGAATTCCTCCGCGTGTCCGAGAGCAGCGACCGAGCCGCCGAGCTCGGCACCTGGCTGCTGGAGGAGGCCGTCGAGCAGGCCGCCGACCGGGCCCGGGCCGGGCATCCGGTCTCCGTGTCGGTGCGCGTGTCGGCCGCCCGGCTCCTGGACCGCGCCCTGCCCCCGGGGTCCGTCGAGGCGCTCCTGACCCGGCACGGGCTGCCCTCCGGAGCTCTGATGATCGAAGTGGCCGACAGCGACCCGCGGATCTCCATCGACGAGCTGGAGAGACGGCTGGTCGCGCTGCGCCGGCTCGGTGTCCGGATCGCGCTCGACGGCTTCGGCAGCGGATACGCCGCGGTGAACGCCCTGCGCCGGCTCCCCGTCGACGTGCTGAAGCTGGACCGGTGCCTGGTGGAGGGCGTCGTCGAGTCGGCGCGACTGCACAAGATCACCAGCGGGCTGCTGCGCATCGCCGGAGATCTCGGGATGCAGTCCGTGGCGGACGGGGTGGACGTGCCCGAACAGGTGCGTGCCCTGCGGGCCATGGGGTGCACGCACGGCCAGGGAATGGCCTTCGCCGGCCCGCTGGACGAGTACCGGCTGCGGCGGACCCTGATCCGGGGGAAGTACCCCGTCCCGGGCATCGGTCCGGCCGCTCAGCCGGTGCTGGCGGGCGGCGCGATCCCGCTCCAGGGACGATCACATGATGAGACTCCCGTCCCACCCACTTGACACCGTGTGTGTGCCGGAGAGAGGGTCAATGCCATGCGCACCCGAATTCTCGTACTTGGAAAGCGCGTCGGCTGAAGCAGGGTCACTCATGGACACCCTGCAGACCGCACCGGCGCGCTCCCCTCGCTTGCCTCACGGCACGAGGGGTTTTTTGTTGCACCGGGACCTTGCAAAACACAGCAAAAACACCGCATAAACCCTCAGCTTCGAGAAGAGAATGCCGATGACCGAGCAGGCCACCGGGGCCCAGCACCCGCAGCCGCGGGCCCGTAACGGCGGACCGTCCTCCGCCTCCGTTGAGCACCTCACGGGCGCGCAGTCCCTCATCCGTTCTCTCGAGGAAGTCGGCGCCGACACGGTATTCGGCCTCCCCGGCGGCTGCATCCTTCCGGCGTACGACCCGCTGATGGACTCCACCCGCGTCCGTCACATCCTGGTCCGCCACGAGCAGGGTGCCGGCCACGCGGCCACCGGCTACGCACAGGCCACCGGCAGGGTCGGTGTCTGCATGGTCACCTCGGGCCCCGGTGCCACCAACCTGGTCACCCCGATCGCAGACGCGGCCATGGACTCCGTGCCGCTCGTCGCGATCACCGGCCAGGTGGCCTCCGCAGCCATCGGCACGGACGCGTTCCAGGAAGCCGACATCTGCGGCATCACCATGCCGATCACGAAGCACAACTTCCTGGTCACCCGCGCCGAGGACATCGCGCACACGATCGCCGAGGCCTTCCACATCGCCTCCACCGGCCGTCCGGGCCCGGTCCTCGTCGACATCGCCAAGGACGCGCTGCAGTCGAAGACCACCTTCAGCTGGCCGCCGACGATGGACCTGCCGGGCTACCGCCCGGTCACCAAGCCGCACGCCAAGCAGATCCGCGAGGCCGCCAAGCTGATCACCCAGGCCAAGCGCCCGGTGCTCTACGTGGGCGGCGGCGTCATGAAGGCCGGCGCCACCGCCGAGCTGAAGGTCCTGGCAGAGCTCACCGGAGCGCCCGTCACCACCACCCTGATGGCGCTCGGCTCCTTCCCCGACAGCCACCCGCTGCACGTGGGAATGCCCGGCATGCACGGATCGGTCACCGCCGTCACCGCGTTGCAGAAGGCCGACCTGATCGTCGCGCTCGGGGCCAGGTTCGACGACCGCGTCACCGGCAAGCTGGACAGCTTCGCCCCGTACGCCAAGATCGTCCACGCGGACATCGACCCGGCCGAGATCGGCAAGAACCGCGCCGCCGACGTCCCGATCGTCGGCGACGCCCGCGAGGTCATCGCCGACCTCGTCCAGGCGGTCCAGGCCGAACACACCGAGGGCAACACCGGCGACTACGGCGCCTGGTGGAAGGACCTCAACCGCTGGCGCGAGACCTACCCGGTCGGCTACGACCTGCCGGAGGACGGCAGCCTCTCGCCGCAGCAGGTCATCGAGCGCATCGGCGAACTCGCCCCCGAGGGCACGATCTTCGCGGCGGGCGTCGGCCAGCACCAGATGTGGGCCTCGCACTTCATCCAGTACGAGCAGCCCGCGACCTGGCTCAACTCCGGCGGCGCCGGGACCATGGGCTACGCGGTCCCGGCCGCCATGGGCGCCAAGGCCGGCATGCCCGAGCGTGCGGTCTGGGCGATCGACGGCGACGGCTGCTTCCAGATGACCAACCAGGAACTCACCACCTGCGCGCTCAACAACATCCCGATCAAGGTCGCCATCATCAACAACGGCGCGCTCGGGATGGTCCGCCAGTGGCAGACCCTGTTCTACAACCAGCGGTACTCCAACACCGTGCTGCACTCGGGCCCGGACGCGGAAGGCAACGCCGCCAAGGGCACCCGCGTGCCGGACTTCGTCAAGCTGTCCGAGGCCATGGGCTGCTACGCGATCCGCTGCGAGGACCCGGCAGACCTGGACAAGGTCATCGCCGAGGCCAACGCGATCAACGACCGCCCGGTCGTCATCGACTTCATCGTCCACGAGGACGCCATGGTGTGGCCGATGGTCGCCGCCGGCACCTCCAACGACGAGGTCATGGCAGCGCGCGGCGTCCGCCCCGACTTCGGCGACAACGAAGACGACTGAGAGACAGAGAGAGACCGACTCCATGTCCACCAAGCACACGCTCTCCGTCCTGGTCGAGAACAAGCCGGGTGTCCTCGCCCGGATCACGGCCCTGTTCTCCCGGCGCGGCTTCAACATCGACTCGCTCGCGGTCGGTACCACCGAACATCCCGACATCTCACGCATCACCATTGTCGTGAACGTCGAGGGCCTGCCCCTGGAGCAGGTGACCAAGCAGCTCAACAAGCTGGTCAACGTCCTGAAGATCGTCGAACTCGAGCCCTCCGCAGCGATCCAGCGGGAGCTCGTCCTGGTGAAGGTCCGCGCAGACAACGAGACCCGCTCCCAGATCGTCGAGATCGTCCAGCTGTTCCGCGCCAAGACCGTGGACGTCTCCCCGGAGGCCGTCACGATCGAGGCGACAGGGGGCGCCGACAAGCTGGAGGCCATGCTCAAGATGCTGGAGCAGTTCGGCATCAAGGAGCTCGTCCAGTCCGGCACCATCGCCATAGGGCGCGGCGCGCGCTCGATCACCGACCGTTCCCTGCGCGCACTCGACCGTACGGCGTGACCCCGCACGGGTCGATCCGCCGCTCGTATGGCGAGACCCGGCAACGTATCCGACGCACCCCGCCGTACGGTGGGACGCAACACCTGCACACCAAGGAGAAGACCCAGTGGCCGAGCTGTTCTACGACGACGATGCCGACCTTTCCATCATCCAGGGCCGTAAGGTCGCGGTGCTTGGTTACGGCAGCCAGGGGCACGCCCACGCGCTGTCGCTGCGTGACTCGGGTGTCGACGTCCGTGTCGGTCTGCACGAGGGTTCGAAGTCCAAGGCCAAGGCCGAGGAGCAGGGCCTGCGCGTGGTGACCCCGTCCGAGGCCGCCGCCGAGGCCGACGTCATCATGATCCTCGTGCCGGACCCGATCCAGGCCCAGGTCTACGAGGAGTCCGTCAAGGACAACCTCAAGGACGGCGACGCGCTGTTCTTCGGCCACGGCCTGAACATCCGCTTCGACTTCATCAAGCCGCCGGCCAACGTCGACGTCTGCATGGTCGCCCCGAAGGGCCCGGGCCACCTGGTCCGCCGCCAGTACGAGGAAGGCCGCGGCGTCCCGTGCATCGTGGCGGTCGAGCAGGACGCCTCGGGCAAGGGCCTGGAGCTCGCCCTCTCCTACGCGAAGGGCATCGGCGGCACCCGCGCCGGCGTCATCAAGACGACCTTCACCGAGGAGACCGAGACCGACCTGTTCGGTGAGCAGGCCGTCCTCTGCGGTGGCACCGCCGCCCTGGTCAAGGCCGGTTTCGAGACGCTGACCGAGGCCGGCTACCAGCCGGAGATCGCGTACTTCGAGTGCCTCCACGAGCTGAAGCTGATCGTGGACCTCATGTACGAGGGCGGCCTGGAGAAGATGCGCTGGTCCATCTCGGAGACCGCCGAGTGGGGCGACTACGTCACCGGCCCGCGCATCATCACGGACGCCACCAAGGCCGAGATGAAGAAGGTCCTCGCCGAGATCCAGGACGGCACCTTCGCCAAGGCGTGGATGGCCGAGTACCACAACGGTCTGCCCAAGTACAACGAGTACAAGAAGGCCGACAGCGAGTCCCTGCTGGAGACCACCGGCAAGGAGCTCCGCAAGCTCATGAGCTGGGTCGACAACGAGGACGCCTGAGTTCTCGCCGAGGGGCAGGTCCGCATCGGGCCTGCCCCTCGGCGCAAGGCCGGCCTCACACCCCGTGTCACTGCGGGGAGAGGTGGGTGGCAGGAGGCGGCACCGTACGTCTGTACAGACCGTCCACCCCGTGCGGGTGATCCTTCCACCGGGGCGCAGTATGTGCCCGGCCGCATGACTACACTCTCAACAACACATACACGCGTCAGGGCCCACAGTGTCGTGCGTCTTCCACGCGGCTAGCCCCTCCACCGCCTGCGGCCGTCGGGACGGCCGTCCGCACTGGACTTGTGAGGACACACGTGAGCTCGAAACCTGTCGTACTCATCGCTGAAGAGCTGTCGCCCGCCACGGTCGACGCCCTGGGTCCGGATTTCGAGATCCGGCACTGCAACGGCGCGGACCGCGCCGAACTCCTCCCCGCGATCGTCGACGTCGACGCGATCCTGGTGCGCTCCGCCACCAAGGTCGACGCCGAGGCCATCGCCGCGGCGAAGCAGCTGAAGGTCGTCGCCCGCGCGGGTGTCGGTCTGGACAACGTCGACGTCTCCTCGGCCACCAAGGCGGGCGTGATGGTCGTCAACGCGCCGACGTCCAACATCGTCACCGCCGCCGAGCTGGCCTGCGGCCTGCTCGTCGCCACCGCGCGCAACATCCCGCAGGCCAACACCGCCCTGAAGAACGGCGAGTGGAAGCGCTCCAAGTACACGGGTGTCGAGCTCAGCGAGAAGACCCTCGGCGTCGTCGGCCTCGGCCGCATCGGCGTCCTGGTCGCGCAGCGCATGTCGGCCTTCGGCATGAAGATCGTCGCGTACGACCCCTACGTGCAGCCCGCGCGCGCCGCGCAGATGGGCGTCAAGCTCCTCACGCTGGACGAGCTGCTCGAGGTCTCCGACTTCATCACGGTGCACCTCCCCAAGACCCCTGAGACGCTCGGCCTGATCGGCGACGACGCGCTGCACAAGGTCAAGCCCTCGGTGCGCATCGTCAACGCCGCGCGTGGCGGCATCGTCGACGAGGAGGCGCTCGCCTCCGCCCTCAAGGAGGGCCGCGTCGCCGGCGCCGGTCTGGACGTGTACACCAAGGAGCCCTGCACGGACTCCCCGCTCTTCCAGTTCGACCAGGTCGTCTGCACCCCGCACCTCGGCGCCTCCACCGACGAGGCCCAGGAGAAGGCGGGCATCGCGGTCGCCAAGTCCGTCCGCCTGGCGCTCGCCGGTGAGCTCGTGCCCGACGCGGTCAACGTCCAGGGCGGCGTCATCGCCGAGGACGTGCGGCCCGGCCTGCCGCTCGCCGAGAAGCTCGGCCGGATCTTCACCGCGCTCGCGGGCGAGGTCGCGGCCCGTCTCGACGTCGAGGTCTACGGCGAGATCACCCAGCACGACGTGAAGGTGCTGGAACTCTCCGCGCTCAAGGGCGTCTTCGAGGACGTCGTCGACGAGACCGTCAGCTACGTCAACGCCCCGCTCTTCGCGCAGGAGCGCGGTGTCGAGGTCCGCCTCACCACCAGCTCCGAGTCGCCGGACCACCGCAACGTGGTGACCGTCCGCGGCACGCTGTCGAGCGGTGAGGAGGTCGCGGTCTCCGGCACGCTGGCCGGCCCCAAGCACCTCCAGAAGATCGTCGCGATCGGCGAGCACGACGTCGACCTGGCGCTCGCCGACCACATGGTCGTCCTGCGTTACGAGGACCGTCCCGGCGTCGTCGGCGCCGTCGGCAAGATCCTCGGCGAGGCCGGGCTGAACATCGCCGGCATGCAGGTCTCACGGCAGGACGCGGGCGGCGAGGCGCTGGTCGTCCTCACGGTCGACGACACCATCCCGCAGTCGGTCCTCACCGAGATCGCCGACGAGATCGGCGCGGTGTCGGCCCGCTCGGTGAACCTCACCGACTGACCGGCCCCGGACCGCACGCGCACCCGGCGGGCCCCGTACGTTCTCGGCGTACGGGGCCCGCCGCGTGCGCTCCCGTGTTCTCGGGCAGACGGAAGCGACTCCCCGCGCGGTGGGCGCCGGACTGCGGTGATCCGCGGAGCCGGATCCGCCCCGGATGATCGCGCATGCCCACGATCATGCGCATGTCCTCCAGTCCGCCCCGGACATGTACGTCACGTACGCGCCCGACGGCGGCCCGGGCCGGGCCACGGGCCTCGGCGGAGCAGGCTCCCGGGCGCCTGGCCCTTCCGATGGTCCTGGTGTTCACGGGGGCCGCGCCGGCGCTTTTCGGCGTGCTGCCGCCCCGGTTACGGGCCTTGCGGCAGGTGCGGCTGTGGAACGGCCCCAGGCAGTCGCGGCGCTTCGAGGCGCGGCTGGACAGCGCCTCGCGGAGGCCGGCCGACGAGCTGCGGTTCCGGTGGGAGCGTGAGGAGAGACCGCGACGCGTCCAGCACCTCGCGCCGCTGGACGTCCGCTGGGAGAACGAGGACGCTCCGGCCGACCACCGGACCGGCATCCCGGGCGAGGCTGCCCGGGATGCGCCGGTGGACCTCTGCGGCGCATCGACACGTCCCCGGGAGCGCCGCGCGGCTGACGCGGCCCCGCACGTCTACAGCCGGGCCCGCTTCAGCACCATGTGCAGCAGCAGCCGGTCCTCGCCGTCGTTCAGGTCGAGGCCGGTGAGCTGCTGGACCCGGGCGAGCCGGTAGTAGAGCGTCTGCCGGTGGATCCCCAGCTCCGTGGCCGTCCGGCTCGCCTGGCCCGCGAGGTCGAGGAACACCTCGGCGGTGCGCGCCAGCTCCGCGTGGGGCGGGGCCAGCAGGGGGCGGACGGCCCGGTCCGGGGCGGTGTCCGGGGTGTGGGGCAGGGCGGTCAGGAGGCGGTACGGCCCGATGGCCGACCAGTCGGCGACCGGGCCGAAGCGGGATTCCGCCGAGGCGGCGCGGGCGGCGGACAGGGCCTCGTGCCAGGACTCTGCCAGCTCCGCCAGGCCCCGGCGGGCGGCGGCGAGGCCCGCGGTCGCGGCGGGCCCGGCGGTGGTGCGCAGCCGCTCCGCGGCCGTCGTCGCGGGGTCGAGCGCCTCGGGGGAGCGCAGCCGGACCAGGGCGGCCAGGGCCTGGCCGTCGGCCCAGGGGGCCGTGGCGAGGGCCGCCGCCGACGGCACCGTGCGCACGGACGGGGTCTCGCCGGGCCACGGGATCACGCAGACCACCGTGTGCAGCCCGTCCGCGTCCGCCCCCAGGGCATCGTGCAGCGCGGCCACCGCCATGTCGCGCTGCCAGCCGCGTCCGGCGACGAGCACCGCGCCGAACTCCCGCGACAGGTCCGCGCCCGCCCGCTCCTCGTCCGCGAGCAGGGCCCCGATCCGGGACGCCACGTCCATCGCCGCCGTCAGCTGCCCGTCCGTCGGCCCCGGATCGGCGTCCAGCAGCCACACGTAGCCCAGGACGACACCCCTATGGCGTACCGGAAGGCAGATACGGTCCCTGAAGACCCCGGCCTCCGGGGCGGCCGGGATGCGGACGGGGCCCGTCGCGCGGGTGATGCCGAAGCCCTCGAACCAGGCGCGGACCGCGGGGGTGGAGCGCCGGGTGAGGATCGAACGCGTACGGACGGGGTCCATGGCCGTGTCGTCGTCGCTGTCGTGGGCCCCGAAGGCGACCAGGCCGAAATCGCGGTTCTCCAGTGTCGCGGGGGCGCTGAGCAGCGCGGAGATCTCGTCGACCAGCTCCTGGTAATCGCCCTTCACCCCGCCATTCTCGCACCCCTTCAGACATATGTCTGAGATCCAGTACACGGATGCGTGACAGCTGTCGATGGCAGGCGGGTGGACGGGTCCCTAGATTTCACAGTGGTTCTCCGTGCCGTCCCGGTCCTTCCCATGCGTACCGGTGCGGCCTCGTTCGTACTCCGTGGAGGTGCCCCGTGCTGGGTCCCGTGATTCTCGCCGCGTCACGCAGCGACAAGATGCGTCGTTTCATCTCGGCCGCGCCGGGCACCAAGCAGGTCGTCGACCGCTTCATCGCCGGTGAGGGCGTCGACCAGGTCGTCCCCGTCATCCAGGACGCGGCCGCCAAGGGCCTCGAGGTCACCCTGGACGTCGTGGGTGAGGACATCACCACCCCCGAGCAGGCCGCCGCCGCACGCGACGCCTACCTGGAGCTCATCGGCCGCCTCGAGGAGCTCGGCCTCGGCACCCAGGCGGAGATGTCCGTGAAGCTGTCGATGTTCGGCCAGGCGCTGGAGGGCGGTCACGACCTCGCCCTCGCCAACGTCCGTCCCGTCGTCGAGGCCGCCGCCGCGATCGGCACCACGGTCACCCTGGACGCCGAGGACCACACCACCCTCGACTCGATGTTCGCCATCCACGAGGAGCTGCGGAAGGACTTCCCGCAGACCGGCTGCGTGATCCAGTCCTACCTGTTCCGCACCGAGGCCGACGCCCGCCGCCTCGCCGCCGCGGGCAGCCGGGTCCGCCTGGTGAAGGGCGCCTACAAGGAGCCCGCCTCCGTCGCCTACCAGAACAAGCCGGAGATCGACAAGGCGTACGTCCGCATCCTGAAGACGCTGATGCTGGGCGACGGCTACCCGATGATCGGCTCCCACGATCCCCGTCTCATCGCCATCGGCCAGGAGCTCGCACGCCAGGCCGGGCGCAAACTGGACGAGTACGAGTTCCAGATGCTGTACGGCATCCGCAGCGACGAGCACATCCGGCTCGCGGCCGAGGGCCACCGGATGCGCGTCTACACGGCATACGGCACCGACTGGTACGGATACTTCATGCGGCGCCTCGCGGAGAAGCCGGCCAACCTGCTCTTCTTCGCCCGCTCCGTCGTCACCAAGGGCTGACCTGCCCGGCCGACCACCCACCTCAACCAAGGAGACAAGGCACTCATGGACGCTGTCACCCAGGTCCCCGCGCCGGTCAACGAGCCGGTCCACTCCTACGCCCCCGGCACCGCCGAGCGAGCCCGCCTGGAGGCGAAGCTCAAGGAGCTCGCCGAGAACCCGATCGACCTGCCGATGACCATCGGCGGCGAGAAGCGCATGGGCGGCGGCGAGCGTGTCGACGTCGTGCAGCCGCACAACCACAAGGCCGTCATCGGCACCTTCGCGGGTGCCACCGAGCAGGACGCCCAGGACGCCGTCGACGCGGCCCTCGCCGCCGCTCCGGCCTGGCGCGCCATGTCCTTCGACGACCGCGCGGCCATCATCCTGCGCGCCGCCGAGCTGCTGTCCGGCCCCTGGCGCGAGACGCTGGCCGCCTCCACGATGCTCGGCCAGGGCAAGACCGCCCAGCAGGCCGAGATCGACTGTCCCTGCGAGCTCGTCGACTTCTGGCGCTTCAACGTGCACTACGCGCGCCAGATCCTCGCCGAGCAGCCGCCGGCGAACTCCCCCGGCGTGTGGAACCGTATGGACCACCGCCCGCTCGAGGGCTTCGTCTACGCGATCACGCCGTTCAACTTCTCCGCCATCGCGGCCAACCTCCCCACCGCGCCCGCCCTCATGGGCAACGTCGTGGTGTGGAAGCCGTCCCCGACGCAGACCCACGCCGCCGTGCTGCTCATGCAGCTCCTGGAGGAGGCCGGGCTGCCCAAGGGCGTCATCAACCTGGTCACCGGCGACGGCATCGCCGTCTCCGAGGTGGCGCTGAACCACCGCGACCTGGCCGGTGTCCACTTCACCGGCTCGACCCCCACCTTCCAGCACCTGTGGAAGACGGTCGGCAACAACATCGCCAACTACCGCACCTACCCGCGGCTCGTCGGCGAGACCGGCGGCAAGGACTTCGTCGTCGCGCACCCGAGCGCCGACCGCGCCGTGCTGAAGACCGCGCTGACCCGCGGCTCCTTCGAGTACCAGGGCCAGAAGTGCTCCGCCTCCTCGCGCGCCTACGTCCCGGCCTCCATCTGGAACTCCGGTTTCAAGGAGGAGTTCGCGGCCGAGGTCGACTCCATCACCATGGGTGACGTCACCGACCTGTCGCACTTCATGGGCGCCGTCATCGACGCGCGGTCCTTCGCGAAGAACAAGGCCGCCATCGACCGCGCCGCGGCCGACCCGACGTGCACGATCGTCGCCGGCGGCACGTACGACGACTCCGTCGGCTACTTCGTCCGCCCGACCGTCATCGTCTGCGACGACCCGGCCAACGAGGTCTTCACGACCGAGTACTTCGGCCCGATCCTCGCCGTGCACGTCTACGAGGACGAGAAGTACGACGCCATGCTGGAGCAGATGGAGTCGGTCTCCGACTACGCGCTGACCGGCGCGGTCATCTCCAACGACCGTGCGGCCGCCGCGTACACGATGGACAAGCTCCGCTACGCCGCGGGCAACTTCTACATCAACGACAAGTCGACCGGTGCCGTCGTCGGCCAGCAGCCCTTCGGCGGCGGCCGCGGCTCGGGCACCAACGACAAGGCGGGCGCCCCGCAGAACCTGCAGCGCTGGACGCTGACCCGCGCCATCAAGGAGACGCTGGTCCCGCCGACCGAGTACACCTACCCCCACCAGGGCTGACGCCCCCGGGGCGCCCGCGCCGGGCGCCCCGGGGGCGTCAGCCCTGGTGGGGGTAGGTGTACTCGGTCGGCGGGACCAGCGTCTCCTTGATGGCGCGGGTCAGCGTCCAGCGCTGCAGGTTCTGCGGGGCGCCCGCCTTGTCGTTGGTGCCCGAGCCGCGGCCGCCGCCGAAGGGCTGCTGGCCGACGACGGCACCGGTCGACTTGTCGTTGATGTAGAAGTTGCCCGCGGCGTAGCGGAGCTTGTCCATCGTGTACGCGGCGGCCGCACGGTCGTTGGAGATGACCGCGCCGGTCAGCGCGTAGTCGGAGACCGACTCCATCTGCTCCAGCATGGCGTCGTACTTCTCGTCCTCGTAGACGTGCACGGCGAGGATCGGGCCGAAGTACTCGGTCGTGAAGACCTCGTTGGCCGGGTCGTCGCAGACGATGACGGTCGGGCGGACGAAGTAGCCGACGGAGTCGTCGTACGTGCCGCCGGCGACGATCGTGCACGTCGGGTCGGCCGCGGCGCGGTCGATGGCGGCCTTGTTCTTCGCGAAGGACCGCGCGTCGATGACGGCGCCCATGAAGTGCGACAGGTCGGTGACGTCACCCATGGTGATGGAGTCGGTCTCCGACTACGCGCTGACCGGCGCGGTCATCTCCAACGACCGTGCGTCCGGCCTTCGTGTTCGGCGAGGGGCTGAGCTACACCACCGTCGCCTACTCCGGTCTCGAGGTGCTCACGGCGAGCGTCGGGGAGAGCGACACGCTGCGGGCCCGCGTCACCCTGCGCAACACGGGTGAGCGGCCGGCCCTGGAGACCGTGCAGGTGTACATCAGCGACACGGTGACGTCCGTGACCTGGGCCGAGAAGGAGCTCAAGGCCTACCGGCAGGTGACGCTGGCCCCGGGCGAGGAGCGCGAGGTGCTGCTGGAGCTGCCGGTCGCCGAGTGCACCCTCGTGGACGCCGCCGGCCGGCGCGTCGTCGAGCCCGGTGCCTTCGAGCTGCTGGTCGGTCCGTCCTCGTCCGACGACGCCCTCCTGCGGGCCGACTTCACCGTGAAGGGCTGAAGCCGCACCGTGCAGGGCTGAGGCGGTTTCCATCTCGGGCCCCGCCTCAGCCCTGCACGGTGCGGCTTCAGCCCTTCACGGTGAAGTCGGCCCGCAGGAGGGCGTCGTCGGACGAGGACGGACCGACCAGCAGCTCGAAGGCACCGGGCTCGACGACGCGCCGGCCGGCGGCGTCCACGAGGGTGCACTCGGCGACCGGCAGCTCCAGCAGCACCTCGCGCTCCTCGCCCGGGGCCAGCGTCACCTGCCGGTAGGCCTTGAGCTCCTTCTCGGCCCAGGTCACGGACGTCACCGTGTCGCTGATGTACACCTGCACGGTCTCCAGGGCCGGCCGCTCACCCGTGTTGCGCAGGGTGACGCGGGCCCGCAGCGTGTCGCTCTCCCCGACGCTCGCCGTGAGCACCTCGAGACCGGAGTAGGCGACGGTGGTGTAGCTCAGCCCCTCGCCGAACACGAAGGCCGGACGCTGCGTGAGGTCGGCGTACCGGGAGCCGTGCTGGCCCCGGATCTGGTTGTAGTACGTCGGCTGCTGCCCCGCGTGCCGGGCGAAGGAGACGGGCAGCCGGCCCGAAGGCTCGACGAGGCCCAGCAGGACCTCCGCCACCGCGCGGCCGCCCTGCATGCCCGGGTTGAAGGCGTGCAGGATCGCCGCCGCGCCCAGCGCCGACGGCGGCAGCACCAGGGGTTTCGAGCTGATGACCACGACGACCAGCGGCTTGCCGGTCGCGGCGAGCGCGTCCAGCAGCGCGACCTGGCCGCCGACGAGTTCCAGGGTCGCGGTCGAGCGCCCCTCGCCGACCAGCTCGATGCGGTCGCCCACCACGGCGACGACGTGATCCGCGGCCTCGGCGGCGGCGACCGCCTCGGCGATCAGGGTCTCGGAGGGCTCCGCGGGCACGACCACGTCCGGGCGGGGCTGCCCGTCCGGGAAGAACGCACCCTCCGGGTCGGGACCCACGGAGAGGATCTCGGCGCCCCGCGCGTAGGTGACGTGCCAGTCGTCCGGGACGTGCTCGCGGAAGCCGTCGAGCACCGTACGGATCATGGCGCGCGGGTGGCCGTCCGGCATCCAGTCCGTCTGGCCGGAGGAGCCCGCCCAGTCGCCCAACTGGGTCTGCGCGTCGTCCGCGTTGGGGCCGATGACGGCGACGGTACGCGGCGCGGAGCCCGCTCCGGCGACCGCGCGTCCGTCCTGGCCGGCCGTGAGTCCGCCGGCCAGCGGGAGGGTGCCGTCGTTGGTGAGCAGGACCAGCGACCGGCGGGCGGACTCCAGGTTCAGCACGGCGTGCCCGGCGCTGCCGATGACGGCGGCCTGCCGGGCGGCGTCGGGGTGGCGGGGGTTCTCGAAGAGGCCGAGCTCGAACTTCAGGGTCAGGACACGCCGTACCGCCGCGTCGATCTCCGCCTCGGCCAGGGTTCCTGCGGCGACCGCGCTCTGCGCGCCCTCGAAGAACTGGGGGGTGGCCATCACCATGTCGTTGCCCGCCCGGACCGCCGCCGCGGCGGCCTGGGCGTGCTCGGCGTAGATCTTCTGCTCCCACACCATGCGGCCGACGTTGTCCCAGTCGGTGACCAGCGTGCCGGTGTAGCCCCACTCGCCGCGCAGCACCTCGTTGAGCAGCCAGTCGTTGACGGTGATCGGCACCCCGTCCATGGACTGGTAGCCGAGCATGAACGTACGGCAGCCCTCGCGGGCGACCCGCTCGAACGGGGGCAGGAACCAGGAGCGGAGCTTGCGCCGGGAGATGTCGGCCTCGCTCGCGTCACGGCCGCCCTGGGTCTCGGAGTATCCCGCGAAGTGCTTGGCGCAGGCCAACACCGCCGTCGGGTCGCTCAGCCCCTCGCCCTGGTATCCGCGGACCATCGCCGAGGCCAGCTCGCCGATCAGGAAGGGGTCCTCGCCGAACGTCTCGCTGACCCGGCCCCAGCGCAGGTCCCTCGTGATGCAGAGCACCGGCGAGAACGTCCAGTGGACGCCCGTCGCCGCGACCTCGACCGCGGTGGCCCTCGCGACGCGCTCCACGAGCCCCGGGTCCCAGGTGGCCGCCAGACCGAGCTGCGTGGGATAGATCGTGGCCCCCTCCCAGAAGGAGTGGCCGTGGATGCAGTCCTCGGCGACCAGCAGCGGGATGCGCAGCCGGGTCCGCTCGGTCAGCCCGGCCGCTTCGATGACGTGCGCGGGCGAGGCGTGGACGATCGAGCCCGCGTGCAGGTCCTCGATGAGGTGGCGTACCCCGTTCTTGGCGTTCAGCTGGAGCATCTGACCGGTCTTCTCGGCCAGGGTCATGCGGCCGAGGAGGTCGTCGACCCGCTCGGCGACGGGGAGGGCGGGGTCCAGATAGGGCAGGGAGGGGGCCACCGGGGGGTCCTTTCGCGACATGGGTCGCCTTCACCATAGAGTCAATACCGACCACCTGGTAAGTATCTCCGGGGCCCAATCTCCGGGTGCCCGGCCTCCGGGGGGTTGAATGGACATCCGATACACCGAAGTGCCGGCCCGACCGAGGCCGGCGGAGCGGGAGAGTGGCGAGTGCCGGCCGATCCACCGCGGGGCTACGCGAAGGGCCGCGCCAAGCGGCGCGAGATCCTCGACCAGGCCATGTCCCTGTTCGGCGAGGCCGGTTACCGGGGCGCGTCGCTGCGGGTGATCGCGACCCGCTGCGGCATCTCGCACACCGGGCTGCTGCACCACTTCCCGACCAAGGAGGCGCTGCTGCTCGCCGTGCTGGAGCACCGCGACGACGTGGACGACGAATGGCTCTCGCTCGGCGGCGCCACCGGCGTCGAGAGGCTGCGGCGCTTCGCCGAGCTGGCCGCTCTGAACTCCGGGCGGCGCGGGATCGTCGAACTCTTCTCGGTGGTCTCCACCGAGGCGACGGCCGCCGACCACCCCGCCCACCGGTATTTCGTGCGCCGCTACGAGAACTCGGTCGCGGGCGCGCAGCGCACCTACGAACAGGTGCGCCAGGAGGGCGCGTTGCGGGCCGGGATCGCACCGGACGCGGCGGGGCGGCAGCTGATCGCGCTGATGGACGGGCTCCAGGTGCAGTGGCTGCTCAGCGACTGCGCCACGGACATGGCGGGCGTCCTGCGCGCGCACATCGAGGCGCAGCTCACCGTGGAGTTCTGAGGCGCGTCAGCCGAGGCTGGAGCGGCCGTGCCGCCAGTAGCCGTGGAACGCGATGTCCTGCCTCGGCACCCCCCGGTCGCGTACGAGATGCCGGCGCACGCCGGTGGCCAGGCCGGACTCCCCGGCGGCCCAGGTGTAGGAGCGGCCGGCCGGCAGAGCCGCCGCCCTGACCGCGTCGAGCGCGAGCCGGCCGGGCGGACCGCCGGAGCCGTCCCGGGGCAGCCAGTGCACACGGACGCCCTCGGGGGCTTCGATGTCCTTGCGGATGTCGGCCGTCTCCGGAACCTCCAGGAAGACCTCCGCGACCAGGGAGGCGGGCGCGTCCTCGAGGATGGCGAGGACCGCGGGTACGGCGCTCTCGTCCGCGACGAGCAGCTGTCGTTCCGCGTCGGCCGGCGGAAGATAGGTCAGGCCCATGTCGAAGATGCCCGCCGGGTCGCCGGGACGGGCCCCCAGCGCCCAGGTGCAGGCCGGGGTGGGGCCGTGCAGGGCGAACTCGATGTCCAGCTCGGCGTGTTCGGGCCGGACCCGGCGGATGGTGTAGTTGCGCACCCAGGGTCTGCGTGACTTCGGCAGGAGGAGGAGCTGGGCCATCCACGCCTCGCTGGAGAGGGTGGGCATCGTGAGGCCGGCCTGTCCCGCGCGGGGGAAGAACAGGCGCACGGCCTGGTCGAATCCGGTCGGCAGCAGATGCTCGATCCCGGGGCCGCCGAGCGTGACGGTGAGGAAGCCGGGGGTCGTTCTCGCGGTGCGGCGCACCTCCAGCGTGATCATGCGCCGGGACTCGGGGGACTGCACCTTGGGCAGCATGCTGTTCATGGCCCCTTTCAGATTTCAGAGGTCGAGGACGAGCCGGGGGGACAGGGCCCGGGACACGCAGGCGTACATCCGGCGCTCGGGAGCGCCGATGTCGTCCCGGTGCTCGGGTACGCCGTCCAGGACGGTGACTTCGCAGCTGCCGCAGACGCCTTCGCGACACCCGGACGGGACGGGGTGCCCGGCGTGGGCCAGGGCGTCCAGCAGCGACTCGTCGGCCGGCACGGCGACGGTGTCCCCGGACCGGGCGCAGACCGCCTCGAACGCCGTGTCGGGGCCGAAGGACCGGGGGACCGGCTGGAAACGTTCCGCGTGCAGCCGCTCGGCGGGGAACGCCGCGTCGGCCGCCGCCAGCATGGCCGCGGGGCCGCAGCAGTAGACGAGCGTGTCGGCGTCCAGCCCGGCCGCGAGGGCGTCGAGGTCCGGCCTGCCCTGCTCTCCCGTCTCGACGATCCGCACCCGGTCCCCGTAGGAGCGGCGCAACTCGTCGGCGAAGGGCATGCTGTCCGCCGACGGCCCCACGTACAGCAGGGTCGCGGGAAGTCCGGCGGCCGCCACCGCGCGCAGCATCGGCAGCAGGGGCGTGATCCCGATCCCGCCCGCGAGGAACAGGTACCGCGGTGCGGGGACGAGCGGGAAGTGGTTACGGGGCAGGGAGACGCCGAGGGGGCGGCCCGGGCGCAGGAACCGGTGGACGTACTCCGAGCCGCCCCGGCTGAGCGGGTCGTACCGGACGGCGACGCGGTAGGCGTCCCGGTCGGCGGGGTCCCCGCACAACGAGTACTGCCGGGTCAGCCAGTTGGGCAGGGACAGATCGATGTGGGCGCCGGGGTCCCAGGGTGCCAGCTCCCCGGCGGTGGTGCGAAGAGTGAGGGCGACGACGTCCTCGGCGACCCGGTCGATGTGCTCGACGACGGTCTGCTGCATGGGTGATTCCTCCGTCGGCCGGTCGGCCTTGGTCAGTAGAGCTTGCGGTAGCCGTCCTCCAGGGACCGCTGGAGCAGCCCCGGGTCCACGTCGACACCGAACTGCGCGGCCGCGATCTCGCCGAGCGACGGCATGCCCTCGGCGAGCGCCTGGCTGGCGGGGTCCCACAGCCGGGAGCGGATCAGCGCCCGCCCGCAGTGGAAGTACGCCTCGGCCACCTCGACGACGATCGCCAGTTCCGGCTGCTTGGCCTCGGTGCGCATCCGCACCAGCACGTCCGGTTCGTCGGTGACGTAGCCGCTGCCGTTGACGCGCAGGACCTCCCGCATGCCGGGGACCAGGAAGCACAGCCCGACGCCGTCGTTCTCGGCGAGGTTGCGGAAGGAGTCGGCGATCTTGTTGCCGGGACGGTCGGGGAGCGCGAGGGTGTGGTCGTCGAGGACCTTCACGAAGCCCGGGTAGTCACCGCGGGGCGAGCAGTCGGCGCGTCCGGCCGCGTCCGCCGTGGCCATCGTCAGGAACGGCGAGTGGGCGATGAAGAAGCGGAAGTGGTCGTCGACACGGTCTTTCACCTTCGCCCGGACCATGGGCTCGGGCTGCCCGAGCCGTGCCAGGACCTCCTCCGGAGAGACCCGTCGAGGACGTGTGGGGGCATGCGTCATGGCACCTTCCTCAAGCCGGCGTGGGTATGCGGCCGCGGACACTCGAATCCGCATCGCCGCAGTTCATGGCAGTATTGTGAGCAATTAGTCAGGTCGTGCGCTACTCGCTTTCACGGCCCCCGCAGGAGGTGTCATGGCGTCCGGCTCCCGTGGACTTCAGCCACGTAAACAGCCCCGTCAGCTCAGGGCCGAGCTCACCCGGCAGCGCATCCTCGACGCCGCTGCTCGCGTTTTCGCCGAGTACGGCTACGCGGCGGGGACCACCAACCGCATCGCCGAGCGGGCCCGGGTGTCGATCGGATCGCTGTACCAGTACTACCCGAACAAAGATGCGATTCTGGTCGAGCTGCTGACCCGGCATCTCGACGCCGGGATCGCCGCGGCTCCGCTGGGCCAGGACGAACTGCTGCCGGAGTCCATCGAGGGCATCATGCGCTTCTACGTGCACAGCGCGATCGAGAACCACCGCGAGGACCCGCAGCTGCTCCGCGTGATGATGGAACAGGGCCCCCGTGCACCGGAGTTGCTGGAGCGGGTCGCGCGCAGCGAGGAGAGGCACATCGCCTACGCCCGCAGGCTGCTCGAAACCCATCCGGATGTGCGGGTCGCGGACGTGGACATCGCCGCCCGGCTCGTCACCTCCACGGTGGAGATGGTGGTGCACAGGGTGATGGCGGGGCCCGGCGAGGTCGACGTCGCCCGCTTCGAGGACGAACTCGTCGCCATGCTCACCCGCTATCTGTCCGGCGGCCCGGCGGTGACGTCCGGGGGCTGACGCCCGGTCCGCCGGCGCCCGGCGGCCCGGCCTCCGGGCCCTGCCGTCTCAGATAGTAGGAAGTCCGAGTATCTGTAGAGACAGATGGCCCGAGCTGTCCTAGCTTTGTAGGAGCCGAACGAATCGCTGATCCAGCGACCGGCGTGTGTGAGCGTGCCCCGAGCAGGCAATCCCTGCGGCAGCTCCCCGCCCTGCCGGCGCCTCGACATCCCGATCTCGATATCCGTTGCGCGAAGTCCCGATCTCGAAATCCACGCGATCTCAAGGAGTCGATCCCTCATGGCCGAGACCACTGTCCGCCGCGTCCGTCACAGCTCCCGCTCCGCCGAGTCGGAGCGCAAGAACGCCGCCGCAGCCCTGCAGCGCGCCCTCGACCGCCGGGACAACGGCGGGTCGACCGGCCACTGAGGTCCCGGTCCCGCCTCATGACACCGTCCCTCGCGGGGGACACGCGGTGTCCGCATCATGGACACCGAATGTCATGGGGTGGGACGGAAGCTAGGGTGCCTGTATGTCTCGCAGCATCGATCTCGCAGTGATCCCCGGCGACGGTATCGGCCAGGAGGTCGTCACCCAGGGCCTCAAGGTTCTCAACGCTGTTCTCCCGCAGGATGTGAAGCTGGAGACCAAGGAGTACGACCTCGGCGCCCAGCGATGGCACCGCACCGGTGAGACCCTCCCCGACGCGGAGCTCGAGTCCCTCAAGGGGCACGACGCCATCCTGCTCGGCGCCATCGGTGACCCGTCCGTGCCGTCGGGCGTGCTGGAGCGCGGGCTGCTGCTGAAGCTGCGCTTCGCCTTCGACCACTTCATCAACCTGCGGCCGTCGAAGCTCTTCCCGAACACCGCCACGCCGCTGGCCGGCCGTCCCGAGATCGACTTCGTCGTCGTCCGCGAGGGGACCGAGGGCCCGTACACGGGCAACGGCGGTTCCCTGCGCACGGGCACGGAGCACGAGGTCGCCACCGAGGTCAGCGTCAACACCGCCTACGGCGTCGAGCGCGTCGTGCGTGACGCCTTCGCGCGCGCCGCGGCCCGCCCGCGCAAGAAGCTGACGCTGGTCCACAAGAACAACGTCCTCGTGCACGCCGGTCACCTGTGGAAGAACACCTTCGACAAGGTCGCGGCCGAGTTCCCCGAGGTCACCACCGACTACCTGCACGTCGACGCCGCGACGATCTTCTTCGTCACCCAGCCCGAGCGCTTCGACGTCATCGTCACCGACAACCTCTTCGGTGACATCCTCACCGACCTGGCCGCAGCCGTGACCGGCGGCATCGGCCTGGCCGCGTCCGGCAACATCAACCCGACGGGCGCCTTCCCGTCCATGTTCGAGCCGGTGCACGGCACCGCGCCCGACATCGCGGGCCAGGGCAAGGCCGACCCGACGGCCACGATCCTCTCCGTCGCCCTCCTGCTGCGCCACCTCGGCTACGAGGCCGAGGCCGTGCGCATCGAGGAGGCCGTCTCCGCCGACCTCGCGGAGCGTGACGGGCAGAAGGCACGCACCACCGACGAGATCGGCGACGCGCTCGCGGTACGCGTAGCGAGCTGACCCGACGTCTCCACTTCGAAGCCGCCGGGTCGCAACCGCACCCGGCGGCTTCTTCTCGCGGTCTCCGGGTGCCACCATCGACCCCTGGACCGCGTTTTCGCGTCGCGTGAGCGTCGCCGTGAACGTCACCGCAATCACATCATTTCGTGCACAGCCGCCCCCGGGAGATAATCGAACGCGGGACCGCGGCACGCGGTAGAGCTCGGACGTCCTACAACCTGCGCGGCTGCTGCCGGGCGGGAGCGGGCGTGAGCGCGGTCCATCACACACAAGACCGGTGAAGGACACGCACTCATGACGACGCCCACGATCGAGCTCAAGCCCTCCTCGCACCCGCTGTCCGACGCGGACCGTGAGGCGGCCATGGCCAACCCCGGGTTCGGCCGGTACTTCACCGACCACATGGTGACGATCAGCTGGACCGAGGGCCGAGGCTGGCACGACGCCCAGCTCGTGCCGTACGGCCCGCTGTCGCTCGACCCGGCCAACATGACCCTGCACTACGGGCAGGAGATCTTCGAGGGGCTCAAGGCCTACCGGCAGCCCGACGGCTCGGTCGCCACCTTCCGTCCCGAGGCCAACGCCGCCCGCTTCCAGCGGTCCGCCGCCCGCATGGCGATGCCGGAGCTGCCCGTCGAGACCTTCATCGAGGCCTGTGACGTCCTGGTCCGGCAGGACCAGGCCTGGGTCCCGCCGCACGGCGGCGAGGAGTCCCTCTACCTGCGCCCGTTCATGATCGCCGCCGAGGTGGGCCTCGGGGTCCGCCCGGCCAACGAGTACCTCTTCGTCGTCATCGCCTCTCCCGCCGGCGCGTACTTCCCCGGCGGTGTGCAGCCGGTCTCGATCTGGCTCTCCCAGGACCGGGTGCGTGCCGTTCCCGGCGGTGTCGGCGACGCCAAGACCGGCGGCAACTACGCCGCCTCCCTCCTCGCCCAGGCCGAGGCCGCGGAGCAGGGCTGCGACCAGGTCGCCTACCTCGACGCGGTCGAGCACAAGTGGGTCGAGGAGCTCGGCGGCATGAACCTCTACTTCGTGTACGGGCAGGAGGACGGCGGCAAGAGGATCGTCACCCCCTCCCTCACCGGCTCGCTGCTCGCCGGGATCACCCGCGACTCCCTCCTCACCGTCGCCCGTGACCTCGGCTACACCTCCGAGGAGGGCCGCGTCTCCATCGACCAGTGGCGCGCGGACACCGAGAACGGCACCCTCACCGAGGTCTTCGCCTGCGGCACCGCCGCAGTCATCACGCCCGTCGGCACCGTGAAGTCCGCGGGCGGCGAGTGGACCCAGGGCGACGGCACTCCCGGCGAGGTCACCATGAAGCTGCGGGACCGTCTGCTGGACATCCAGCGCGGCACCGCCGAGGACACCCACGGCTGGATGCACCAGCTCGGCTAGTCGCCCGCCGTACCCACGAGAAGGCCGCGCCCACCGGGGGCGCGGCCTTTGTCGTCCTCCGAGTTTTGAGCGCCGCTCAAAACCTGGTTAGAGTGCTGCTCCAACCAGGAGGTGCCGTGACGTGCGACTGACCCCGACCGAACGCGACCGGCTGCTGCTCTTCGGCGCGGCCGAACTGGCCAGGGCCCGGCGCGCCCGTGGCCTGCGGCTCAACGTGCCCGAAGCGACCGCCCTGATCGCGGACACCGTCTGCGAGGCGGCCAGGGACGGACGCAGGCTGGCCGAGGCCATCGAGGCCGCCCGCGCCGTGCTGGGACCGGACGACGTGCTGCCGGGCGTGGCGGACGTCGTCACAGAGGTCCAGGTGGAAGCCGTGTTCGACGACGGGTCCAGGCTCGCCGTCGTCAGCGGCCCCCTCGACGGCGGGACGCTCGGCGACGACGCCCCCGGCGCGCTCCTCCCCGGCCCCGCGACGCCCGGGCCGGAGCCCGCCGTGCGGCTCACCGTCCGTAACACCGCGACCGTCCCGGTCAGCGTGACGTCCCACTTCCACTTCTTCGAGTCCAACCCCCGGCTCCACTTCGACCGTGCGGCGGCGTACGGGATGCGGCTGGGCGTGCCGGCCGGCTCCTCCGTCCGCTTCGGCCCGGGGGAGACCGCCGAGGCCGCACTCGTCCCCATCGGCGGCGACCGGATCGCGATCGGCTTCGCCGGGCTCGTCGACGGACCGCTCGACGCGCCGGGTGCCAAGGAGGAGGCGCTGCGCAGAGCGGCGGCCTGCGGATACCTCGGAGCGGGGGAGGAGAGCTGATGGATCCGTACGAGTACGCCTCCGTGCACGGCCCGCGCGCCGGGGACCGGGTCAGGCTCGGCGACTCCGGGCTGACCGTCCGCGTGGAGTCCGACGCCCAGAAGCAGGGCGACGAGTTCCTCGCCGGCTTCGGCAAGACGGCCCGCGACGGCCTGCACCTCAAGGCCGCGGCCGTCCGGGAGACCTGCGACGTCGTCATCAGCAACGTCCTGGTCATCGATGCCGTGCTCGGCATCCGGAAGGTCTCGATCGGCATCCGTGAGGGCCGCATCGCGGCGATCGGACGGGCCGGCAACCCGGACACCCTCGACGGGGTCGACGTGGTCGTCGGCACGGGCACCACCATCGTCTCCGGCGAGGGCCTGATCGCGACGGCGGGCGCCGTGGACCCCCACGTCCATCTGCTCTCCCCGCGCATCATGGAGGCCTCCCTGGCCTCCGGCGTCACCACGATCATCGGCCAGGAGTTCGGCCCGGTCTGGGGTGTCGGCGTCAACTCCCCGTGGGCCCTGCGTCACGCCTTCAACGCCTTCGACGCGTGGCCCGTCAACATCGGCTTCCTGGGGCGCGGTTCGTCCTCCCACGAGGCGCCGCTGGTCGAGGCGCTCGCCGAGGGAGGTGCCTGCGGTTTCAAGGTCCACGAGGACATGGGCGCCCACACCCGCGCCCTGGACACCGCGCTGCGGGTCGCCGAGGAACACGACGTCCAGGTCGCCCTGCACAGCGACGGGCTGAACGAGTGCCTGTCCGTCGAGGACACCCTGAGCGTGCTCGAAGGCCGCACGATCCACGCCTTCCACATCGAGGGCTGCGGCGGCGGGCACGTGCCCAACGTGCTGAAGATGGCCGGCGTCCCCAACGTCATCGGGTCCTCCACCAACCCGACGCTCCCCTTCGGCCGGGACGCGGTCGCCGAGCACTACGGGATGATCGTCTCCGTCCACGACCTCAAGACCGACCTCCCGGGCGACGCCGCGATGGCCCGCGACCGGATCAGGGCGGGCACGATGGGCGCCGAGGACGTGCTGCACGACCTGGGCGCCATCGGGATCACGTCCTCCGACGCGCAGGGCATGGGCCGGGCCGGCGAGACCGTACGCCGCACCTTCGCCATGGCCGCGAAGATGAAGGCCGAGCTCGGCCCCATGGAGGGCGACGGCCCCGGCGACGACAACGCGCGTGTGCTGCGCTACATCGCCAAGCTCACCGTCAACCCGGCCATCGCCCACGGTCTGTCGCACGAGGTGGGCTCCATCGAGACGGGCAAGCTCGCCGACATCGTCCTCTGGCGCCCCGAGTTCTTCGGTGCGAAGCCCCAGCTGGTCCTGAAGTCCGGCTTCCCCGCCTACGGGGTCACGGGCGACCCCAACGCGGCCACGGACACCTGCGAACCCCTTGTCCTGGGGCCGCAGTTCGGCGCGTACGGGGCCACGGCCGCCGACCTCTCCGTAGCCTTCGTCGCCGAGGCCGCCACCCAGCTGGGCGCCGACCTCATGCCCACCCGCCGACGCAGGGTCGCGGTCCGGGGCACACGCTCCATCGGACCGGCGGACCTGCGCCTCAACTCCCGTACCGGGACCGTCGGCGTGGACGGCGAGACCGGACTCGTCACCCTCGACGGCGACCCCCTGCGCTCACCGGCCGCCGAATCCGTCTCCCTCAACCGCCTCTACTTCCTCTAGGACCCGCCATGACCTTCCGCATGCCGCCCGAGTGGGCCCCCCACGAGCGCACCTGGATGGCCTGGCCCGGCCCCAACCCCACCTTCGCCACCGGCGAGGAGCTCGACGAGGCCCGCCGGGCCTGGGCCGCCGTCGCCCGCGCCGTACGCCGCTTCGAGCCCGTCACCGTGATCGTCGGGCCGGGCCAGGAGGACAGCGCCCGCGAGCTCCTCGGCCCGGACATCGAGACGGCCGTACGTCCCCTCGACGACGCCTGGATGCGTGACATCGGCCCCACGTTCGTCACAGACGGCCGGCAACTCGCGGCGGTGGACTGGACGTTCAACGGCTGGGGCGCCCAGGGGTGGGCCCGCTGGGAGCACGACCGGCACATCGCGCGCGGCGTCGCCGAACTGGCCGGCGTGCCCGTGCACAGCTCGCCCCTGGTCAACGAGGGCGGCGCGATCCACGTGGACGGCGAGGGCACCGTGCTGCTCACCGAAACCGTCCAGCTGGGCAAGGAGCGCAACCCCGGCTGGACCCGGCAGGCCGTCGAGGACGAGATCCACGCCCGCCTCGGCACCGAGAAGGCGATCTGGCTGCCCCGGGGACTGGCCGGGGACTACGGAACGTACGGCACGCTCGGCCATGTCGACATCGTCGCAGCCTTCGCCCGCCCGGGCGTCGTCGTCGCCCACGTCCAGCCGGACCCCTCCCACCCGGACCACGGGATCACCCGTGAGACCGTCCGGATCCTGCGGGCCGCCACCGACGCCCGGGGCCGCCCGCTGGAGGTCGTGGAGGTCCCCGCGCCCACGGCGCTCACCGACGCCGACGGCGCGTGGGCCGACTACTCCTACATCAACCACTACCTCTGCAACGGGGGAGTGGTCCTCTGTGCCTTCGACGACCCGAGGGACGAGGAGGCGGCGGCCGTCTTCGCCGATCTCTTCCCCGACCGTACGGTGACACCCGTCGACGCCCGTACGATCTTTGCCGGTGGTGGAGGCATCCACTGCATCACGCAGCAACAGCCCAGGATCTGAACCGTGCCCAGTAGCCCGCGCCGTCGCAACATCGCCCCGCCCAGGGAGGACGTACTCGCCGCCGTCATGGCCACCGTCGCCGAGCGTGGGCTCGACGGGCTCACCATGGCGGGGCTCGGCCGCGAGGTACGGATGAGCAGCGGTCACCTCCTCTACTACTTCCGCACCAAGGACGAGCTGCTGCTCCAGACCCTGGAGTGGAGCGAGGCACGGCTCGGCGTCGAACGCCGGGCCCTGCTCACCGGGCCCGGCACCGCGCGGGAGCGGCTCGACGCCTACATCGCGCTGTACGTCCCCGACGGCCACCGCGACCCGCACTGGACGCTCTGGCTGGAGGTCTGGAACCGCTCGCAGGGCGCCGACGACGACGCCCGCGCCCGGCAGGCCGCCATCGAGGACGCCTGGCACCGCGACCTCGCGGAGCTGCTGGCCGACGGCATCGCGCGCGGCGAGTTCCGCGCCGTCGACACCGACCGGGCCGCCACCCGGCTGCGGGCCCTGCTGGACGGCTTCAGCGTCCATGTCACCGTCGGCATCCCCGGCACCGGACGGGAGCGGGTCCTGGACCAGATGCGCAGATACGCGGACGAGACGCTCGCACCGCCCGCCCGTGCGACGGACATCACGCCCGCATCCTGAGACGGGCCGGGACCGGGGGGCGCGCCTGTGCCAGACTGCGGGCGTGTCCTCGTTCGCCATGATTATCGGCAGCAGGCGCGCCGGTCCGCAGTGACCGTCCCGTATCACCACGTACGGAACGGACATCGTGCCCCAGACCCGCGCGCAGACCTCTCGCACCCGCGAGGGGTTTTTTCGTTTTCCGGCCCACACCACGGCCGGGGCGAGGCACGCGAGATGATGGGGGCAAGTGGAGCCGATTCGTCCGGATCCGCTCACCCGACAGGAGTCAGATCAGCATGACCACCAAGGCCACAGCCCCCGACGACACGTTCCATGTCTTCGACACCACCCTGCGCGACGGTGCGCAGCGTGAAGGCATCAACCTGACGGTCGCGGACAAGCTGACCATTGCCCGGCATCTGGACGACTTCGGCGTGGGCTTCATCGAGGGCGGCTGGCCCGGCGCCAACCCCCGCGACACCGAGTTCTTCGCCCGCGCCCAGCAGGAGATCGACTTCGAGCACGCCCAGCTCGTCGCCTTCGGCGCCACCCGCAGGGCCGGCGGCAAGGCCGCCGAGGACCCGCAGGTACAGGCGCTCCTGGACTCCGGCGCCCCGGTGATCACCCTGGTCGCCAAGTCCCACGACCGCCATGTGGAACTGGCCCTGCGCACCACCCTGGACGAGAACCTGGAGATGGTCCGCGACACCGTCAGCCACCTCCGGGAGCAGGGCCGCCGGGTCTTCGTCGACTGCGAGCACTTCTTCGACGGCTACCGCGCCGACCCGGAGTACGCCAAGGCGGTCGTGCGCACCGCCCATGAGGCCGGCGCCGACGTGGTCATCCTCTGCGACACCAACGGCGGGATGCTCCCCGCCCAGGTCCAGGCCGTCGTCTCCACCGTCCTCGCCGACACCGGCGCCCGGCTCGGCATCCACGCCCAGGACGACACGGGCTGCGCCGTCGCCAACACCCTGGCCGCCGTCGACGCGGGCGCCACCCATGTGCAGTGCACGGCCAACGGCTACGGCGAGCGGGTCGGCAACGCCAACCTCTTCCCCGTCGTCGCCGCCCTGGAACTCAAGTACGGCAAGACCGTCCTGCACGAGGGCGCGCTGGCCGAGATGACGCGCATCTCCCACGCCATCGCCGAGGTCGTCAACCTCACGCCCTCCACCCACCAGCCGTACGTCGGTGTCTCCGCCTTCGCGCACAAGGCGGGACTGCACGCCTCCGCGATCAAGGTCGACCCGGACCTCTACCAGCACATCGCCCCGGAGCGCGTCGGCAACACCATGCGGATGCTTGTCTCCGACATGGCGGGCCGCGCCTCCATCGAGCTCAAGGGCAAGGAACTCGGCATCGACCTGGGAGGCGACCGCGCACTCGTCCAGCGGGTCGTCGAGCGGGTCAAGGAGCGCGAACTCAAGGGCTACACCTACGAGGCGGCCGACGCCTCCTTCGAACTGCTGCTGCGTTCGGAGGTCGACGGCAGGCCCCGCCGCTACTTCCGCACCGAGTCCTGGCGGGCCATCGTCGAGGACCGCCCCGACGGCACCCACGCCAACGAGGCGACCGTGAAGCTCTGGGCCAAGGGCGAGCGCATCGTCGCCACCGCCGAGGGCAACGGCCCGGTCAACGCCCTGGACCGGGCGCTCCGGGTCGGCCTGGAACGCATCTACCCGCAGCTCGCCAAGCTGGAGCTGATCGACTACAAGGTCCGCATCCTGGAAGGTCGCACCGGCACCGAATCCACCACCCGGGTGCTGATCACCACGGGCGACGGATCCGGTGACTGGGCGACGGTCGGCGTGGCCGAGAACGTCATCGCCGCGTCCTGGCAGGCCCTGGAGGACGCCTACACCTACGGCCTGCTGCGCGCGGGCGTCGAGCCCACGGACTAGCCGGGCGGTGGGCCTCGGCCCGGCTGCGGCGCACCCTGGACCCGTTCCTGACCTGGGCTGTTGCGGCAGGGCGCAACAGCCTGGCAGACCGGGGGCCGAAGCGGAGAAGCTGATGCGGCGAACAGCGCCCGGGAGATCGGTCTCCCGGGCGCCTCGTGCGGCAGACGGCGGTATCGGCACCCAGGGGGAGAACCAGACATGAGGAGAACGACGAAGCGGGCGGCGGCGGTCGCGGGCGGACTGGTCATGGCGGCCGGCGGACTCACGGTCGGAACCGCGTCGAACGCGGCCGCCGCGACCTGTCACGGCGGTGCGGTCGGCAAGACATGGAACATGGGAACGGACCAGTCCGAGCACCGTTTCGGCCCGTACACCACCACCTCACGGTGCAACGACATCAACGTGAGGTTCACCAGCTGGGGCAACGCGGGCATGCTGGCCGTGCGGGTGTGCTTCCACCCGTCCTCCGGTGGCACGACCTGCAACTCCTGGAAGGAGTTCCACGAGTCGAGCGACCTGGACCGGTGGCGGGTGATCGCCACCGACGTCAAGGACGGCACGAAGTACAGCGTCTCCATGGACTACGCCAGCAACACCTTCAAGGCCGACCTCGCCCACTGACCGGCCGGACGGGCCGGGAGTCCGGGGCCCGGACCGACTCGGCCCCTACCGGAGCCGCCACTTCTGGTTGGCGGCTCCGGTGCAGGTCCATATCTGGACCCGGGCGCCGTTCGCCGAGGACTGATCCGTCACGTCGAGGCACTTGTCCGCCGCCGCGTTGACGATGTCCCCCGTCGACGCGTCGTACCTCCAGCGCTGCGCGCCCGAGCCGTTGCAGGTGTACAGCTGGACCTTTGCTCCGTCGGCCGTGGAGCCCGAGGTGACGTCCAGGCAGGCGCCGAGCACCTTGATGCTTCCGTCGCCGCCGACCGTCCAGCGCTGGTTGTCCGCGCCGGTGCAGTCCCAGATCTGGACGGGGGTGCCGTCGGCGCCGGTGTTGCCCGTGGCGTCCAGGCACTTGCCGCCGATCCCCGCGAGGGCGCCGCTGCCGCCCGAGGAGCCCGACTGGGTGCCCGACCAGGTGAACGTGGCCGAGGTGCGGCCGGGCAGCGAGTAGGTGAACCTCTGCCCGCCCCAGTTGACGGTGACCTGCTGGGCGGAGGCCGAACCGTTGTACGCGATCAGGGCCTTCGAGCCGTCCGGGTTGCGCCACGCCACGTTGGGCACGGCCGAGCTGCCCGTGGAGGCGATGCGCGCGGCGCCGGGCCGGACGTACTTCGTCAGGTGGCCCATCGTGTAGTACTCGATCGTGTAGTCGACCTGGCCGTGCCTGCTGTCCCCGTTGTGCACGGTGACCAGCCCGTCGCAGGTGCCGCAGCCCCCGTTGTGCGGGCCCCGGTTCTGGTCGACGGCCAGCGACCACTTGGTCACCGACTTCGCCCAGTTGCGGGTGTAGTCGATGATGTTGAGCATGTCCTCGCGCTGCTGGTCGGCGATCCACGTACCGCCCGAGTGCTCGGTCTGGAAGGCGTCCAGCTCCGGGTACCGGTCGTGCACGGCGGTCTGCTTCGCGACGTCGCCGCCGTAGCCGTGCCAGGCGACCCCGCCGAAGTTCGGGTGGCTGCGCACCGCCGCGTCGTCGACCGTCGCGGCGGCGTACGCGTCGTAGGTGTCCCAGTTCCAGTCGTGCGCCAGCACCTTGGTCGCGAGGCCCGCCGACCTGAGCTTGGGCAGCAGCTCGCTCTTGGTGAAGTAGGCCAGCCCGGAGCCGTTCCAGCTCATCGACGGGTAGCCGGAGCAGCAGGTCGGCTCGTTCTGCGCGGTGACGTAGTCGACCGGGACGCCCTGGTCCTTCCAGGCCTGGAGGTACTTCACGAAGTAGTTCGCGTAGGCGCCGTAGTTCTCGGCCTTCAACCAGCCGCCGTTGAGCTGCCCGCTGTCCTTCATCCAGGCGGGCGCGGTCCACGGGGAGGCGACCGTGGTCAGCGCGGGGTTGAGCTGCTTCGCCTGCCGGGTGAGCGGCAGGACGTCCTGCAGATCGTGTGCGATCGAGAAGTTGGCGAGGCTCGGGTCCGTCTGGCCGGCCGGCATGTCGTCGTAGGTGTAGCCGAAGCGCGCCAGGTCGGAGCCGCCCATGGGATTGCGTACGAACGAGAGCCCGATGCCCTCCGTGGGGGAGAAGAGCTTCTTCATCGTCTCGTCGCGGGTCGCCTGGCTCAGCGCTCCGCTGCCCTTCATCAGCCAGGCCGCCGTGTCCGTGAACGAGGCGCCGCCGCCGGTGAAGGTCTGGTACCGGGTGTTCTCGTCGACGGTGATGTTGGTGCCGGAGCCGCCGTTGCCGGAGCCGAAGGCGACCGGTGTCTGCTGCTGGAGGCCTCGCGTGACATGACGTCCTCCGGAGTCGTCCGTGGTGGTCAGCACGATGTTCACGGTCTCACCGGCGGCCTGTGCGGTACCGGAGGAGAGTCCGGCCAGTCCCGCGGTCGCGAGGGCCGTCGCGACGAGGACTCGCGCCGCTCTGCTTGTCCGAATCATGGGCTGCTGCCTTTCTCGGCAGGGGCGTGGGGGAAATGCCGTCGAACGAGCCGTGAGTGAACTGCTCTTACGTGTTCGCGTCAAGAGCCTGGTTCGTTCAAGAAGTGAACAGAAGCTCCGTCGGACCTGCTTCGATCATGGGTACGGACCAATGTCGGCGTGAAGTATTGACGCCTCTGTTCCGGCGCGGTTAACTCCAGCCGCAACGCCGGTACCGGTTCCGGGACCGGTTACGGAACCGGTCCCGAAGCCCGTGCCACCCCCTGCCCTGCCTTGTCCCTGGAGGCCCCGTTGCGTGTCACCATCGCCGATGTCGCCCGTGAGGCCGGCGTCAGCAAGACGACCGTGTCACGGGTCATCAACCTCAAGGGCGAAGTGGACGGTTCGACCGCCGCCCGCGTTCGTGAAGTGATCGCGGCCCTCGGTTACGTACCCAGCTCCGGCGCCGTCGGGCTGGCGCGCGGCCGGAGCCGTACGGTCGGCCTGCTGGTGCCCTCGTTCACCTGGCCCTGGATGGGGGAGGTGCTCCAGGGCATAGTCGACACGGTCGAGGCCGCCGACTACGGGCTCCTGCTCTTCACGTGCACCCGGGGCGCGCAGTCCGTCGAGCGCTTCACCACCCAGGTGTCGGCGCGCGCCTTCGACGGGCTCGTCGTCGTCGAACCGGAGAACACGCTCGACCAGCTCACCGCGCTGCACCGGTCCGGTCTGCCGATCGTCCTGATCGACGACCGGGGCCACCACCCGGAATTCCCCTCCGTCGTGACCACCAATCACGAGGGAGGCGCGTCCGCCGCCCGCCATCTGCGGGCCGCGGGGCGCACCAGGCCCCTGGTCGTCACCGGCCCGAGGCACTTCGGCTGTGTCCGCGACCGGCTCGCGGGCTTCCGTTCGGTCCTGCCCACCGAGCTGGTCGTGGACGGGGACTTCACCGAACGCCGTGGCCGTCTCGCCGTGGAGGAACTCCTCGCGTCGGGCACGGAGTTCGACTCCGTCTTCGCCCACAACGACATCACCGCGACCGGGGTCCTGCGAGCCCTGAGAGCCGCCGGCCGCCGCGTACCCGACGACATCGCGGTGGTCGGCTTCGACGACATCCCGATGGCCGAACACACCGAACCGCCGCTGACCACCGTGCGTCAGCCCACGCGGCAGATGGGCGAGGCGGCGGCGAGCCTGCTGCTCTCCCATCTCGGCGGCACCGCCGTACCGGACGGACCGGTCGTGCTGCCCACCGAACTGGTCGTGCGCCACTCGGCGCCGTAACGGACCCGGCCCCGCCGGTCACCCGTCCGCATCCCCGACCCAGCCGCACCCGCACACGCCCCACCCGCACCCCGCGCGTCCAGCGCTACACCGCCGGATCTCCCAGACCCGCAGTCCTCCTGGAGTCGCCATGTCCGTACGCCGTCGTCACACTCTGAGAGCGCTCTCAGTCGCCACCGCCGTGGTCGCGCTCGCCGCCGGCTGCTCGTCCGCCAACTCGGGTGCCGACAAGGGGGGCGGGGCCGGTGCGTCCGGTGTCCTGACCATCGGCAAGCCTGACGGACCGCAGACGAACAACAGCAACCCGTTCCTCGCCACCTCGGCGAGCGCCACCCTCGGCTACCGCTTCATGATCTACGAACCGCTGGCGATGACGAACCAGATCCGCCCCACCGACAAGGCGGACCCCTGGCTGGCGACCGCGTGGGACTGGGAGGCCAACTTCACCAAGGTCACCTTCACCCTGGACGACCGGGCCAAGTGGGCCGACGGCAAGCCGCTGACCGCCGAGGACGTCGCGTTCACCTTCGAGCTGCTCAAGGAGCACCCGGCGCTCAACGGCAACGGCATCCCGTACGACGGCATCGCCGTCGAGGGCAAGAAGGTCGTCCTGACCTTCAAGGACTCCCAGTTCGTCAACCAGAACAAGATCATCACGACGTACGTGGTGCCCAAGCACATCTGGGAGAAGGTCGAGAACCCCGAGACCTGGCCCAACCGCACCCCGGTCGGCTCCGGCCCGTACAAGCTGAAGACCTTCACCCCGCAGACCACCACCCTGACCGCCACGCCCACCTACTGGAAGGGCGAGACCAAGGTCAAGGAGCTGCGCTACAGCACGTACAACGACAACAGCGCCGCGACCACGGCCCTGGCGAACGGCAAGCTCGAGTGGTCGTTCGTCTTCATGCCGAACTACAAGCAGCTGTACGTCGCCAAGGACCCGAAGAACCACAAGCTCTGGTTCCCCTCCGGGCTCGGCATCCACGGCCTGTGGTTCAACACCGCCCGCAAGCCGTTCGACAACCCGGCCCTGCGCAAGGCGATGGCCATGGTCGTCGACCGCAAGGCGATCCACGTGCAGGCCCAGGCGACCCTCTACCCGGAGATCAGCAACCCGACCGGCATCCCGCTGCCCGCCGGTGACCCGTTCCTGGCGCCGGAGTACAAGAGCGCCACGACGAAGCCCGACGTGGACGGCGCCAAGGCGCTCCTCAAGGACGCCGGATTCCAGCTCAGCGGGGGTGTCCTCAAGGACCCGAGCGGCAAGCCCGTCGAGCTCACCTTCACCGACCCGGCCGGGTGGAACGACTACATCACCGGGCTGTCCATCATCAAGGACAACATCAAGCAGCTCGGCATCGAGGCCAAGGTCAAGACGCAGACCGCCGAGGCGTGGACCAACGACGTCGCCGCCGGCAACTTCGACGCCACCCTGCACTGGACCAACAGCGGCGCCACCCCGTACGACATGTACCAGAACATCATGGACGGGGCGATCCTCCAGCCCATCGGCAAGCCCTCCCAGCTCGGCAACTTCGGCCGCTTCAAGAGCCCCGAGGCCACCGCCGCGCTGAAGGAGTACGCCAACGCCACCGACGACCCCACGCGCACCAAGGCCATGAACGCCCTCCAGAAGATCATGGTCGAGCAGGCCCCGCTCATCCCGACGGCAGCGGCCCCCATCGGCGCCGAGTACTCCACGAAGAACTGGGTCGGCTGGCCCACCGAGGAGGACCAGTACGCCGCCCCGCAGCACACCCAGCCCGACGCGCTGGAAGTCGTGCTGAACCTGAAGCCCGCCAAGTAAGTACGGGGAACCGGCCATGACCACCGAACCGTCCGCAGACGTGCGCACCGCGACCGACGTGGTGCTCGAAGCACGCGGAGTCACCAAGCACTTCCCCGTACGGCGCACCGCCGGCGACCTCGTCGCCCGCAGACGCCGCACCGTCCACGCCGTCGACGATGTCTCGCTGAAGCTCCGGCGCGGCACCGTCACGGCCCTGGTGGGGGAGTCGGGCTCCGGAAAGTCCACCGTCGCACGGCTGCTCGCCCAGCTGTACCCGCTCACCGCGGGCGAGATCCAGCTGGGCGGCACGGCGGTGAAGGCCGGGCGTGGCCGGTCCTTCCGCAGATACGTCAAGCAGGTCCAGCTGATCTTCCAGGACCCGTTCGCCTCGCTCAACCCGGTGCACACCGTGCGCTACCACCTGACCCGCGCCCTGAGGATCCACGGCCGGGCGGGGAGCGGGGACGCGGAGCTGGAGACGAACCTGACGGCCCTGCTGGAACGCGTCCAGCTGACTCCTCCTCATCAGTTCCTGGACAAGTTCCCGCACGAGCTGTCGGGAGGGCAGCGCCAGCGCGTCGCGATAGCGCGCGCGCTCGGCGCCGACCCTCAGGTGCTGCTCGCCGACGAACCGGTCTCGATGCTCGACGTGTCGATCCGGCTCGGCGTCCTCAACCTGCTGCGCGACCTCAAGGAGCGCCTGCACCTCGCGATCCTCTACATCACCCACGACATCGCGTCCGCCCGCTACTTCGCCGACACCACCCTGGTGATGTACGCCGGACGCATCGTCGAGGGCGGCGACAGCGAGCAGGTCACCCAGCACCCCGCGCACCCCTACACCCAGCTGCTGATCGCCTCGGCGCCCGACCCCGACCGGGTGGCGGACGAGGAGGCGCAGGAGGAGACCGGGAGCGGTGAGCCGCCCTCCCTGATCACCCCGCCGGACGGCTGCCGCTTCCACCCCCGCTGCCCGAAGGCCATGGAGCGCTGCCGCACCGAACTGCCGCCCCGCTTCGACCTCGCGGACGGCCAGTGGGCCGCCTGCTGGCTGTACGACGGCACCACCGCCGAGGGAGCAGCGAAGTGAAGTACATCCTCCAGCGGATCGCCTTCTACGCGGTCACCGCCTGGGCCGCCATCACCATCAACTTCCTGATCCCGCGCATGATGCCGGGCGACCCCGTCGACGCCCTGATGAGCCGCTACCAGGGACAGCTCGACACCACCGCCATCGCCTCCCTGAAGGCCCTGTTCGGCCTCGACGAGAACCAGTCCATCTGGTCCCAGTACACCGACTACTGGTCCCACCTGATCGACGGCGACCTCGGACTGTCCTTCACCTTCTTCCCGACCCCGGTCGGCGAGGTGATCTCCCAGTCGCTGCCCTGGACGCTCGCCCTGGTCGGCATCACCACCCTCATCAGCTTCCTGCTCGGCACCGGCATCGGCGTCTACAGCGGCTGGCGGCGCGGCTCCTGGCTGGACGGGCTGCTGCCCGTGACCACCTTCATCTCTGCCATCCCGTACTTCTGGCTCGGTCTCATCGCCATCGCCGTGTTCGCGGTGAAGTGGCAGATCTTCCCGGCCGCCGGAGGCTACGACAACTCCCTGGTCCCGGCCTTCGACTGGCCGTTCGTCTCCAGCGCGCTCTACCACGGGGTGCTGCCCGGCGTGACGATCGTGCTCAGCGCCATCGCCGGCTGGATCCTCGGCATGCGCAACATGATGGTGACCGTCTCCTCCGAGGACTACGTCATGGTGGCGCAGGCCAAGGGGCTGTCCGAGCGGCGCGTGATGTTCTCCTACGCCGCGCGCAACGCCGTCCTGCCCAACATCTCCGGATTCGCCCTCTCGCTGGGCTTCATCGTCGGCGGCACCCTGCTCGTCGAGATGGTCTTCTCCTACCCGGGCATCGGCTACCAGCTGTTCCAGGCCGTCGGAGCCAAGGACTACCCGCTGATGCAGGGCGTCTTCCTGATCATCACGCTCTCCGTCCTCGCCGCGAACCTGCTGGCCGACATGGCCTACGCCCTCCTCGACCCGCGCACCCGTAAGGAGGCATGACGACCGTGTCCGTCACCGCCACCGACGTCGCCGTACTGGACGACCCTCCCACCCCCGCCGCGGCCGGCCGGGCCAGATTCCGCTTCCTTCGCGGCGGGAAGACCCGCGCCGGGCTGCTGATCCTCGCCTTCTTCGTGATCCTCGCGGTGGCGGGCCCCTGGCTCGCCCCGTACGACCCGGACGCGATGAGCGACCAGCTGCTGCAACCGCCCTCCGCCGACCACTGGTTCGGTACGACGCAGACCGGGCAGGACGTCCTCTCCCAGATCCTGGTCGGCACCCGCGGCGTGCTGCTCGTCGGATTCCTCGCCGGCATCCTGGCGACCGTGCTGTCCGTGCTCATCGGGGTCAGCGCGGGATTCCTCGGCGGAGCCGCCGACGAGATCCTCTCGATGCTCTCCAACATCTTCCTCGTCATCCCGGGCCTGCCGCTGATCATCATCATCGCGAGCTTCGTCGAGGACACCGGGGACCTGCTGATCGCCGCCGTCATCGCCCTGACCTCATGGGCCTGGGGAGCGCGCGTCCTGCGCGCCCAGACCCTGTCGCTCCGGCGCCGTGACTACGTGGAGGCCGCCCGCGCCACCGGCGAGTCCACCTGGCGGATCATCCTCTTCGAGGTCATGCCGAACCTCACCGCCGTCATCGCCTCCGGTTTCGTCGGCACCGTCATCTTCGCGGTCCTCTCGGAGATCACCCTCGCCTTCATCGGCGTCGCCGACATCTCCCACTGGAACTGGGGCACCGTGCTCTTCTGGGCCCAGTCCAACCAGGCCCTGGCCCAGGGCGCCTGGTGGTGGTTCGTGCCCGCCGGACTCTGCATCGCCCTGCTGGGCACCGCCCTCTCGCTCATCAACTTCGGCATCGACGAGTTCGTCAATCCGCGCCTGCGCACCGCCACGGGCTCCTCCAGGAAGGTCCGGATGCGGGTCGGCTTCACCCCCGTGGCCCGCGCCACCGCGCCCGAGGCGACCGCGCCCGGCTTCACCCCGGTGGCCCGCGCCGCCGCACCCGAGTCGCCCGGAACGCCCAGCAAGGAGCACAGCGCATGACCGCCGAGCCGATCCTCACCATCAGCGGCCTGAACGTCGACTACGGCACCGGCGCGAACGGCGTCCGCGCCCTGCGGGACATCGACCTCACCCTGCACCGCGGCGAAGTCCTCGGCCTGGCGGGCGAGTCCGGCTCGGGCAAGTCCACCCTCGCCTACGCCGTCACCCGGCTGCTCTCCCCGCCCGGGGTGATCACCGGCGGCGACGTCCACTACCACCGGCCCGGCGGCGGCGAGCCCGTCGACATCCTCTCGCTCACCCCCGACGAGCTGCGCGCCTTCCGCTGGCAGGAGCTGTCGATCGTGTTCCAGGGGGCGATGAACTCGCTGAACCCGGTGCACACCGTCCACAGCCAGCTCACCGACGTACTCACCGCACACCGCCCGGACATGCGGGCCGCCGAGCGGACCGCCCGGGCCGAGGAGCTGCTGGGCCTCGTCGGCATCTCCGCCGACCGGCTCGCCGCCTATCCGCACCAGCTCTCCGGCGGCATGCGCCAGCGCGTGATGATCGCGATGGCGCTCGCGCTGGAACCCGAGATCGTCATCATGGACGAGCCCACCACCGCGCTCGACGTGGTGATGCAGCGGCAGATCCTGCGCAAGCTGGTGGAGCTGCGGGAGCGCCTCTCCTTCTCCGTCGTGTTCATCACCCACGACATCTCGCTGCTGATCGAGTTCTCCGACCGCATCGCGATCATGTACGGCGGCCGGATCGTGGAGCAGGCCGGCGCGGCCGACATCTACCGCGACCCCCGCCACCCCTACAGCGACGGCCTGCTCCACTCCTTCCCCGCGCTGCACGGCCCCCGCCGTGAGCTCACCGGCATCCCCGGATCGCCCCCGCACCTCTCCGCGATGCCCACCGGCTGCGCCTTCCACCCCCGCTGCGGCAAGGCCTTCGAGCCGTGTGCCGAGCGGGTCCCGGTGCTCGCCCCGCCGGACGCCGGCCAGGACCGCGAGGTCGCCTGCTGGCTGCACCACTGACCGACCGCACCGACGCTCACCACCCCACAGCAGAACCGGAGTTCGGAGACCCATGAATCTCGTCACGCCCCGCAGCAGCCTGCAGCCCGCCGCCGTCCAGGGACTCCCTGCCGACTTCCGCTGGGGCGTGGCCACCTCCTCGTACCAGATCGAGGGCGCGGCGGCCGAGGACGGCCGCACCCCGTCCATCTGGGACACCTTCTGCCGTGTGCCGGGCGCCGTGCACAACGCGGAGCACGGCGACGTGGCCTGCGACCACTACCACCGGATGCCCGAGGACGTCGAGCTGATCGCGGGCCTGGGCGTCGACACCTACCGCTTCTCGCTGGCCTGGCCGCGCATCCAGCCGGGCGGGCGGGGCCCCGCCAACGCCAAGGGCCTCGACTTCTACAAGCGGCTGGTCGACGAGCTCCGGGGCCGGGACATCACCCCCTGGATCACCCTCTACCACTGGGACCTGCCCCAGGAGCTGGAGGACGCCGGCGGCTGGCCGGCCCGCGACACCGCCCTGCGCTTCGCGGAGTACGCCATGCTCGCGTACGACGCCCTCGGCGACCGGGTCGAGCACTGGACGACCCTGAACGAGCCGTGGTGCTCGGCGATGCTCGGATACGCCTACGGGGCCCACGCCCCCGGCCGCACCGACATGGGCGACGCGGTGAGCGCCGTCCACCATCTGCTCCTGGGTCACGGACTCGCCGCCCGGCAGATGCGCGAGGCGGCGGGAAGCAGCCCGCTGGAGCTCGGCATCACCCTCAACCTCGGCACCGCCACCCCGGAGACCGACAGCGAGGCCGACCGGGAGGCCTGCCGCCGAGCCGACGGCATGGGCACCCGGCTCTACCTCGACCCGATCGTCCACGGCCGCTACCCGCGGGACGTCGTCGACGACCTCGCGGCCCAGGGGATCGAACTGCCCGTCCAGGACGGCGACCTGGCCGCCATCGCGACCCCCCTCGACATCCTCGGCGTCAACTTCTACCGCGGGGCCCTGTTCTCCGGAGTGACCGAGGAGGGTTCGCCGACCGACGCCGACGGCCTCCCCGTCGTCCGCGGGGTGGAGCGCGACCTGCCCCGCACCGCCATGGACTGGGAGATCACCCCCACCGAACTCACCGACCTGCTGCTGCGGCTCCAGCGCGACTACGCGCTGCCGACCGTCATCACGGAGAACGGGGCGGCCTTCGACGACACCGTCGCCGCCGACGGCTCCGTGCCCGACACCGACCGCACCGCCTATCTCGCCGACCACATCGCGGCCGTGTCCGAGGCCCGCCGGCAGGGCGCCGACGTCCGGGGCTACTTCGCCTGGTCGCTGATGGACAACTTCGAGTGGGCCTACGGCTACGACAAGCGGTTCGGCATCGTCCGCGTCGACTACGACACGCAGCTGCGGACGCTCAAGGACAGCGCCAAGTGGTACCGCGACACGATCCGCCTCACCCGGAACGCCCGCACCGACCGACCCGTATAGGAGCGCCCCCACATGCCTTCTCGTACGACGTTACTCGTCACCACCGCCGTCGCCCTCGCCGCGCTCGCCACCCCCATGGCCCTCGCGGCACCCGCCCCCGACCCCGCCACTCGGGCCGCCGCCGCGGCCTGGGACACGGACAGAGCCGCGTCCGCCTACGCCGCGAACCCCGGCGCGGTCACGGCGTCCGGCAGCGAGAACGGTGCCTCGGGCCCCGGAGCCGTCGCCGACGGCAACGCCGGCACCCGCTGGTCCAGCGACTTCGCCGACGACGCCTGGATACGCATCGACCTCGGCTCCACCATCCGCATCAACCAGGTCAAGCTGGAGTGGGAGGCCGCCTACGGCAAGAGGTACGTCCTCGAAGTCTCCAAGGACGGCACGAACTGGACGGACTTCTACACCGAGACGGAAGGCACCGGCGGCACCGTCACCGCCCACACCTACCCGCAGGAGGTCACCGGCCGCTACGTCCGGATGCGCGGCGTGGAGCGAGGCACCGCCTGGGGCTACTCCCTCTTCTCCTTCCAGGTGTACGGCGGTGAGCCGGCCCCCGCGTCCACGACCCGCGCCAACCTCGCCCTGAACCACCCCGCCTTCGGCAACCTCTACCAGCACGCCGGGAACTCGCCCGCGTACATCACCGACGGCGGGTGGCCCGCCGATCTCAAGGCCGACCGCTCGCGCTGGTCCTCCGACTGGAACGCCGACCGCTGGGTCGGCGTCGATCTCGGCGCCACCTCCACCATCAGCAGCCTCGACCTGTACTGGGAGGCGGCCTACGCCGTCGACTACGAGATCCAGGTCTCCGACGACAACAGGAACTGGCGCACGGTCCACCGCCCGTCCGCCGCCGAGGTGGCCGCCAGACGCGCCGACGTGAAGTCCCCGGGCGACGCCGTCGGACGCCACGACACGATCACCCTGGCCACCCCCGCCACCGCCCGCTACGTCCGCATGCTCGGCAAGGAGCGCCGCTCCTTCTTCAACCCGGCCCCCTCAACCGCCCAGTTCGGCTACTCGCTCTACGAGTTCCAGGTCTGGGGCACCGGCGGCAGCGCCGCCGCGGCGTACCCGGCCCTGCCCGAGAACCCCGGCGGTGCGTACACCACGAAGTTCTTCGACGACTTCACCGGGTCGGGCCTCGACCGGTCCAAGTGGCGGGTGGTGCGCACCGGCACGGAGATGGGGCCGGTCAACGGAGAGTCGCAGGCGTACGTCGACTCACCGGCCAACATCCGCACGGAGAACGGCTCCCTGGTCCTGGAGTCGAAGTACTGCAAGGGCTGCACCTCCACGCCCAACGGCACCTTCGACTTCACCTCCGGACGTGTCGACACCAACACCAAGTTCGACTTCACCTACGGCAAGGTCAGCGCCCGTATGAAGCTGCCCGTCGGGGACGGATTCTGGCCGGCCTTCTGGATGCTGGGCAGCGACGTCGACGACCCGGCGGTCTCCTGGCCCGGCTCCGGCGAGACCGACATCATGGAGAACATCGGCTACGGCGACTGGACCAGCTCCGCCCTGCACGGCCCCGGGTACTCCGCCGACGGCAACATCGGCAAGCAGCAGACCTACCCGGCCGGCGGCCGGGCCGACCAGTGGCACACCTACGGCGTCGAGTGGACGCCCGAGGGCATGACCTTCACTGTCGACGACCGCGTCGTCCAGCAGACCTCCCGCCAGAAGCTGGAGTCCACCCGCGGCAAGTGGGTCTTCGACCACAACCAGTACGTGATCCTCAACCTCGCTCTCGGCGGTGCCTACCCGGCCGGCTGGAACAAGGTCACCCAGCCCTACTGGGGCCTCCCGCAGTCCAGCGTCGACCGGGTCGCGCAGGGCGGCGTCAAGGCGGAGATCGACTGGGTGCGGGTCGAACAGAAGTAGCCGCACCTACGACACACGGAAGAGAGCCGCACATGCCCCGTCCACCGCACACCCGCGCCCGCCACCGGGCGAGACCGGCCACGGCCGCGCTCGCCGCGGCCACCGTCCTCGCGTCACTGCTCGCCGGGGCCGTCCCCAGCGCGGCGGCCGACGCCGAGGATCCCGCGCCCGTCCTCGTCGACCGCTTCGAGGGCGAGGTCCCGCTCGGCAACCCGCCCGCCGACTCCCTCTTCACCTGGGGCGGCGACAACGACGACCACCCCGCCCTCGCGTTCGAGGAACGCGCCGACGCCCCCGAGGGCGCCAAGGTCCTCCAGGGCACCTACGACATCAGCGCCTACGGCGGACTCAGCCACGAGTTCGCCGTGGACCAGCCCCCGAAGGACTGGACCGCCCACAAGGGCATCCGCTTCTGGTGGTACGGCCAGAACACCGCGCCCCTGCCGCCCGGTTCGGGCAAGCGGATCAACTTCGAGATCAAGGACGGCGGAGCCAACGGCGGCGCCTCCGAGCTGTGGACCACCTCCTTCACCGACGACTGGGAGGGCTGGCACCAGGTCGAGATCCCCTTCGCGGACTTCGTCTACCGGGCCGACTACCAGCCCGTCGGCGGCATCGACCAGGTCCTCGGCCTGAACGAGATGTGGGGCTACGCCCTCACCCTCCCGACCGGCGCCCCCGGCTCCTTCGCGATGGACGCCGTCGAGCTGTACGGAAAGGCCGACCCGGCCCTGAAGTCGAGCGTCGTCGTCGACTCCGCCGTGCATCCGGTCAAGGAGGGTGCGACCGCGGACATCGAGATCTCCGTCGCCACGACCGGCTCCCTGCCCACCGAGGAGCCCGTCACGGTCGCGTACACGACCAAGGGCGGCAGTGCCGGCGCCGGCAAGGACTACACACCGGTCACCGGCACCCACACCTTCCCGGCGGGCACCGCCTCCGGCACCACGCACACCGTCTCCGTGGCCACCGCCAAGGACAAGGGCGCCGAGTCCGCGGAGACGATCCCGCTCGAACTGACCGTCACCGGGGCCAAGGCGCCCAAGGAGAACCCCCAGGTCGTCATCGACGCCCACGGGCTGCCGTACCAGAACGCGAAGCTCCCGGTGAAGAAGCGCGTCGCCGACCTGCTGTCGCGGATGTCCCCGGCCGAGAAGGCCGGCCAGATGACCCAGGCCGAGCGCAACGCGCTGAGGTCGCAGGGCGACATCGCCACGTACGACCTCGGGTCCCTGCTCTCCGGCGGCGGCTCCGTGCCCACCCCGAACACGCCCGAGGCCTGGGCGAGGATGACCGACGCCTACCAGCTGCGTGCGCAGGCCACCCGCTTCCAGATCCCGCTGATCTACGGCGTGGACGCGGTGCACGGCCACAACAACGTGATCGGCTCGACGATCATGCCGCACAACATCGGCATCGGCGCGGGCCGCGATCCGAAGCTCGCGGAGAGGACCGGCGCCGTCACGGCGAACGAGGTCCGCGCCACCGGCATCCCGTGGGACTTCGCCCCCTGCGTCTGCGTCACCCGCGACGAGCGCTGGGGCCGTTCCTACGAGGCGTACGGTGAGGACCCGGCGCTGGTCGAGGCCATGGAGACGGTCATCACCGGCATGCAGGGCAGCCCGTCGGGGAAGGACCTCGACCGCAACGACAAGGTGCTGGCCAGCGCCAAGCACTTCGTCGGCGACGGGGGCACGGAGTTCGGCTCCTCGACCACCGGGTCGTACACCATCGACCAGGGCGTCACGAAGGTCACGCGCCAGGAGCTCGAAGCCGTCCACCTCGCGCCGTTCGCCGAGTCCGTGAAGCGGGGCGTCGGCACGGTCATGCCGTCGTACTCCTCGCTCGACGTCCTCGGAGACGAAGCGGGCCCCGTGAAGATGCACGCCAACGCGGAGATGATCAACGGCGTGCTCAAGGACCGGATGGGCTTCGAGGGCTTCGTCATCAGCGACTGGCAGGCCATCGACCAGATCCCGGGCGACTACGCGAGCGACGTGCGCACCTCGGTCAACGCGGGCCTGGACATGATCATGGTCCCGACGGCGTACCAGGACTTCACGGAGACACTCCAGGACGAGGTCACCGCCGGCCGGATCGGCCAGGCCAGGATCGACGACGCGGTGTCCCGGATCCTCACCCAGAAGTTCCGCCTCGGACTCTTCGAGAAGCCGTACGCCGACACGTCGAACCTGGACGACGTCGGCTCGGCGCAGCACCGTGCGGTCGCCCGCGAGGCGGCCGCCAAGTCCCAGGTGCTGCTGAAGAACGACGGCGCCGTGCTGCCGCTCAAGGCGTCGCAGAAGGTCTACGTCGCCGGGTCCAACGCCGACGACCTCGGCAACCAGGCCGGCGGCTGGACCATCAGCTGGCAGGGCGCCTCCGGTGCCACCACGCCGGGCACGACGATCCTGAAGGGCATCGAGAAGAACACCTCCTCGGCCACCTTCTCCCAGGACGCCTCCGCCCCGACCGAGGGATACGACGTCGGAGTCGTGGTGGTCGGCGAGAAGCCGTACGCCGAAGGCATCGGGGACGTCGGCAACGGCCACGACCTGGAGCTCGGCGACGCCGACAAGAAGGCCGTCGACACCGTCTGCGCCGCCATGAAGTGCGCGGTCCTCGTCGTCTCGGGCCGCCCCCAGCTCATCGGCGACCGGCTCGGCGGCATCGACGCCCTGGTCGCCTCGTGGCTGCCGGGCACCGAGGGCGACGGGGTCGCCGACGTCCTCTACGGCAAGCGGGCCTTCACCGGGCAGCTCCCGGTGACCTGGCCGAAGTCCGAGTCGCAGCTGCCGGTCAACGTCGGCGACGCGGCGTACGACCCGCAGTTCCCGTACGGCTGGGGACTGACCACCCTGAGGACGGCCCCGACGGGCGGAGAGGCCACCCTCACCGGCCTCGCCGTCGCCGCCGGACTCGCCGAGCGGGCGGGCCTCGGGAAGACCGCGGCGGGCAAGGAGATCGTGGACCGGGCGAGACTCCTGGTGCAGCGGAAGACGGGCGGGAAGCTGACCGCGGCGGTGTCCAAGCCGTTCGCCGAGGCCGACCACCTGCTGCTCACCGGCGACCTCACCGGGGCGGTGTCGAAGCTGCGCGCGGCGTACCGCGCCGTGTGACGACACAAAGCCGTGCAACGACACAAAGCCGTGTAACAGCATAAAAGGGACCCGGGCGGGCGACGCATTTGTCGCCCGTTCGGGTTACTTTCGGAGTATGCGGAAAAGGCTGTTCGCTCCCTTGTGGGCCTGCCTGCTGCTGATGGTCTCGGCGGTCGTGCTGGCGATGATCCCCGCTGCCCAGGCCGCCGCCCCCTCGACCATCGACGATGTGGCCACCGCTCTGCGCGAGGACCCCGTCTACGTCGACCCGGCGGCGACCGGCCAGCTCTCGGCGTCCCAGGAGGCCGCCCTGGAGAAGAAGATCGAGGACGCCGACAAGCCGGTCTTCGTGGCCGTGCTGCCCGCGACGTCCGAGTACCCGCCCGAGAACCTCCTGCGGAACCTGCGCACCGACACCGGAGTCACCGGTGTCTACGCGGTCCGCCTCGGCGACGGCTTCGACGCGGGCGCCGACCCGCAGGTGATGCCGACCCGGGCCGTCGAGAACCTCACCACCGCCGTGAAGGCACCCGGCACGGACACCGACGCCGCGACCCAGCTCAACGCCTTCGTCGACCGTGCCGTCGACGAGGCCCGGGGCAGCGCCCCGGCCTCCTGGTCCGGCGGCGGCGCGGACGACGGCGCGGAGAGCGGCGCCCCGGTGGCCGGTCTGATCGTCCTCGGCGGTGTGGTCCTGGTGGGCGGGGGCACCGCTTTCGCGGTGGTCCGCCGCAACAGGAAGCGCAAGGAGGAGGAGGAGCGGGCCGCCCTGGAGAAGCTCCGGGTCGTCGTGGACGAGGACATCACGGCGTACGGCGAGGCCCTGGACCGGCTGGACTTCCATCCCGCCGAGAAGGGCGCGAACGACGCGATGCGCATCGACTACGAGCGCGCGCTCGACTCCTACGAGGACGCCAAGTCCCGCATGGGCAACGCGAACCACCCCTCCGACGTACGAGGGGTGACCCAGGCCCTGGAGGACGGCCGTTTCTCGCTCGCCGTCCTGGAGGCACGCCGCAAGGGCCGGACGCTCCCCGCGCGCCGCCCGCCCTGCTTCTTCGACCCGCGCCACGGCCCCTCGGTGGCGGACGTCCTGTGGACGCCGTCCGGCGGAGCGGCCCGCGAGGTCCCGGTCTGCGGCGCCGACGAGGTGCGGCTGCGCGACGGCGAGGACCCCATGAGCCGCACGGTCGACGTGGGCGACGGCCGACGGCGCCCCTACTGGGAGGCGGGCCCGGCCTACGGCCCCTGGGCCGGCGGCTACTTCGGCGGCGGCCTGCTCCCGGGCCTGCTGGTCGGCACCATGCTCGGCTCGATGCTCTCCACCCCCGCGTACGCGGCCGAGTACGGCGGCGGTGACTTCGGCGGAGGCGGCGGGGGCGGTGACTGGGGCGGCGGTGACGTCTCGGGATCCGACTTCGACTCGTCCGGCTTCGGCGGCGGCGGCTTCGGGGACGGCGGCGGGTTCGGTGGCGGCGGCGGCGGCTTCGACGGCGGCGGCGGGTTCTAGCCCCTCGGCACGTCAGGCCTTCCCGGCCGCACCCTCCCACGTCTCCGGCGCCCACATGCCCGAGCGCTTGAGCGACGCCGGGCAGTGCAGGTATATCTCGTCGATCTCCACGACCAGGGCCAGGTCGGGGCGCCGGCCCTTCACCGTCATCCCCTCGAAGAAGGACGCGTCCGTGAGGATCCGGGCCCGGCCGTTGATCCGCAGGACGGTCATCGCGCCGGGTATCAGGTAGAGCAGGCCCACGTGCGGGTTGAACAGGATGTTGTGGAAGCTGTCGCCACGGCGGTTGCCCGGCAGGTCGGGCAGGGCGAGCGTCCGCGAGTCCAGGACGTGGGTGAAGCCCGGTGCGCCGCCGCGCGGGGAGGTGTCGCAGTTGCCGTCGGCGTCGGACGTCGAGACGGCGCAGAACGGCGCGCGGGCCAGGAGGTCCAGGTCGGCCTCGGTGAGCTCCTCGTGCACCTTGTCGATGACGAGCGGCCACGGCGTGCCGAGGATCTCCCGCAGCTGCTCCGCCGACCTCAGGGGCACAGCCCCGGCCAAGGGGTCGTCGCCGGGGGAGGGGGCGTCGGCCGTGGCGGCCACGGGCGCGGCGTTCGACAAGGGATTCTCCGTACCTCGCGAGGGCGGGGGCACAGCAGCGGATCGCTGACCTGGCACTGTTAGGCTCACCTTACTTATGCTCGCGGGTGCGCCCCGTCCCGGGGGCGCCGAGCAAGGGTGAGGAACAGTGCACAACCGCATGCCGCCTTCCCGGGTGCACCGGCTGTGAGCGGCCCGGTTCTCCAGGGCGCGGAGCAACGCGAGAGCGGGATACCCGAGCGGCGCCGTGCGCGCAGCCGCCCCGTGCTGGCCCTCGGACTCCTCGCCGCCGTGGCAGTCCTGCTGCTGACCGTGCTGGTGAGCCTCTCGGTCGGCTCGGGCGACGTGGCCCTCGGCGACGTACTCGACGGGGTGTTCGACCCGGACCTCGCGGTCAAGGGCCAGCTCATCGTCCAGGAAGTCCGCATCCCCCGCACCGTGGCCGGACTGCTGGCCGGCGCGGCGCTCGGCCTCGCGGGCACGGTCATGCAGGGCGTCGCCCGCAACCCGCTCGCCGACCCGCAGCTCCTCGGCGTCAACGCGGGCGCCTCGGTCGCCGTGGTGTGCGCGATCAGCTTCTTCGGATTCACGGTCGCCACGCAGTACATCTGGTTCGGCTTCCTGGGCGCACTCCTCGCCGCCCTTCTCGTGTACGGCGTCGGATCGCTCGGCCGCGAGGGCGCCACCCCGGTGAAGCTGGCGCTGGCGGGCGCGGCGACGAGCGCCGTGCTCACGTCCGTGACCAGCGCGGTCCTGCTCCAGGACCGCGAGAGCTACGACCGGTTCCGCTTCTGGCAGCTCGGTGCGCTCACCGCCCGGGACGCGGACGTGCTGTGGCAGGTGGCCCCGTTCATCGGGGCCGGAGCCGTCCTCGCGCTGCTGCTCGGCCCGCAGCTCAACGCCCTCTCCCTCGGTGACGACCTGGCCCGCGGCCTCGGCCAGCGGGTGGGCCTCGCCCGGCTGACCTCGGCACTCGCCGTCGTGCTGCTGTGCGGCGCCGCGACCGTCGTCGCCGGCCCGATCGGCTTCGTCGGCCTCGCCGTGCCGCACGCCGCCCGGCTCATCACCGGCCCCGACTACCGCTGGGTGCTCCCGTACAGCATGGTGCTCGCCCCGGTCATGCTGCTCGTCGCCGACATCGTCGGCCGTGTCGTCGCCCCGCCCGGCGAGGTGCAGGTGGGCGTGGTCACCGCCGCGATCGGCTGCGTCCCCTTCATCTGGCTCGTCCGGCGCGGGAAGCAGGTGGAGCTGTGACCGGGCCCCTCCTCGATGAGACCCCCGACGCCCGTCTCGCCGACGCCGTGAGCACGGTGGAACGGGTGCGCGGCAGGGGGCGCCGCCGCTCCGTGCTGGTGGCGGCCGGTCTGCTGACCGCCGTGGTGGCGGTGTTCGCCGTCTCGCTCAGCCTCGGCGACATGGTGATGCCGCTCGGCAAGGTCGTGGAGACCCTGTTCGGCGGGGGTGACGGCGGCTCACGGTTCGTCGTGCTGGAACTCCGCCTGCCCCGTGCCCTGCTGGCGATCCTCGTCGGCATCGGCTTCGGGCTCTCCGGGGCCGTCTTCCAGTCCCTGCTGCGCAACCCGCTGGCCAGCCCGGACGTCATCGGCATCAGTGCGGGGGCCAGCGCGGTCGCCGTCACCGCGTCGCTGCTCTTCCAGGTCAGCGGACTCGCCCTGTCCGGGGGCGCCCTGGCCGGGTCGGTGGCCGCCGGCGCGGCCATCTACCTGCTCGCCTGGCGCCAGGGCGTCGCCGGCCAGCGCCTGGTGCTGATCGGTGTGGGCTTCGGCACCGGACTGAGCAGCGTGGTCTGGTACGTGATGGCCCGCTCCGACACGGCCGACGCGCAGGAGGCGTACCTCTGGCTGACGGGCACCCTCAACGGCCGTTCCTGGGGCCAGGTGTGGCCGCTGCTGAGCGCTCTCGCCGTCCTCGTACCGCTCACCGCCCTCGCCGCCCGCGCACTGGGTCCCCTCCAGCTCGGCGACGACGCGGCGGCGGGGCTCGGCGCCCGCGTCGAGCCCGGCCGGCTGGCGCTGCTCGGCTGTGCGACAGCCCTGGCGGGCGTCGCGACCGCGGCGGCGGGGCCGGTCGGCTTCGTGGCGTTCGTGGCCGGGCCGATCGCACGCCGACTGGTCCCCGGCCGGGGTGCCGCCCTGCCCCACGCGGCACTGACCGGGGCCCTGATCGTCCTGGTCGCCGACCTCGGCGCCCAGCACCTGCTGCCCTCGGTCCAGCTGCCGGTGGGCGTGGTGACCAGCATCATCGGGGCCCCCTACCTGCTGCTGCTCCTGGCGCGCGCCAACCGTGGGGGCAGTGGTGGCTGACCTGCGGACATCAAAGACCGACGACATGGAAAGGCGTGGCCGCGCCGTGGCTGAGCACACCCTTCGAGCCCAGGACGTCCGCCTCGGCTACGGCGACCGGGAGATCGTCTCCGGCCTGGACGTGAGCATCCCGCCGGGGCGGATCACGGTCATCGTGGGCCCGAACGCCTGCGGCAAGTCGACCCTGCTGCGGGCGATGGCGCGGCTGCTCGCCCCCTCCGAGGGCGCCGTGCTGCTGGACGGCCGGAGCATCCAGGACACGCCGACGAAGGAGGTCGCCGCCGTGCTCGGCATCCTCCCGCAGAGCCCGTCCGCACCGGAGGGGATCACCGTCTCCGACCTCGTCGGGCGAGGCCGTTACCCGCACCAGGGCTGGTTCCGCCGCTGGACCGCCGAGGACGACGCGGCCGTCGCCCAGGCACTGCTCTCGACCGGCACCCTGGATCTCGCCGACCGGCCGGTGGACGAACTCTCCGGCGGGCAGCGCCAGCGGGTGTGGATCGCGATGGCGCTCTCGCAGCGTACGGACATCCTGCTGCTGGACGAACCGACGACGTTCCTGGACGCCAGCCACCAGTTGGACGTCCTGGACCTGCTGACCGACCTGAACCACGAGCACGGCGTCACCATGGTGGCGGTGCTGCACGACCTGAATCTGGCCTGCCGCTACGCCGACCACATGATCGCCATGAAGGACGGGCGGATCGTGGCGGAGGGCCCGCCGTCCGAGATCGTGACGGAGTCCCTGGTCGGCGAGGTGTTCGGCATGCGCTGCTCGGTCATGGAGGACCCGGCGTCGGCCACGCCGATGGTGGTGCCGCTGGGCCGCCACCATGTGCGGGCCGCGGCTGTCCGCCCCGCGCCGTGATCACCACCCAGGTTAGGCTAACCTAACCGGCATGAACGATTCCGCTCCACGCCCCCGCCGCACTCCGGTCCTGATGGCCGGCGTCGTCGCGGCCCTCCTCGTCGGCCTGGCCGCCTGTGGCTCCTCCGACGACGCCGACAGCTCCGCTTCCGCTTCCGCCTCGGGCGGGGCGGCCGAGGGCGCCTTCCCGGCGAAGGTCGCGACGAAGTTCGGCGAGGTCACCGTCGACAAGGCCCCCGAGCGCATCGTCGCTCTCGGCTGGGGCGACGCGGAGACGGTGCTGGCCCTCGGCGGACAGCCCGTCGGTGCCAGCGACTGGCTGGCGTTCGGCGGCGAGGGCGTCGGACCGTGGGCCAAGGGCATGTACGACAAGAGCCCGCAGATGATCGGCACCCTGGAGCCCGAGTTCGAGAAGATCGCGGCACTCCAGCCGGACCTCATTCTCGACACCAAGTCCAGCGGGGACCGTACGCGTCACGACACCCTCAGCAAGATCGCCCCGACCGTGGGCGTGCCGAAGGGCGCCGACCAGTACAAGCTCTCCTGGGAGAAGCAGACCGAGATGATCGCCGCCGCCATGGGCGTTCCCGAGAAGGGCGAGAAGCTGATCGCGGACACCGAGGCGAAGTTCGCGGACGCCGCGAAGGCGCACCCCGAGTTCAAGGGCAGCACGATCACGCTCGGCTCGCGTACCTCCGAGGGTTACGGCGCCTACGTCTCCGGCACCGGGCGGGTCGGCTTCGTCGAGCGCCTCGGCTTCGAGAACAACCCGGCCGTCGAGGCAGAGGCGGGAGAGGGCTTCTCGATCTCCGTCTCCAAGGAGAAGCTGGACCTCCTCGACGCCGACCTGACGGTCATGGCCCCCATCGGCATCCCGGCCACCGACATCAGCGGCGACCCGCTGTACAAGGCGGTCCCGTCGGTGAAGGCCGGACACTCCGTCGTCTTCGACGACAAGGACATCAGCACGGCGTTCGCCACCGACTCGGTGCTGTCCACCGGCTACGCGCTGGAGAAGGTCGTCCCGCTCTTCGCGGAGAGGATGAAGTAGCACGCCGGAGCCCCGTGCCATCTGGTGGCGCGGGGCCCGAACGGGTGACAGGCTTACGGGGTGAACCGTGACCGGGTGGAGAAGCAGCTGCTGGACGGCCTGACCGTCGACACGAGCAGGCCCGAGCAGCCGATCCTGCTCGACGAGGCGGGCAGGCCGATCAGGACCTGGCGGGAGAACTACCCGTACGACCGCAAGCTCCGCCGCAAGGAGTACGAGCGGATCAAGCGCATCCTGCAGATAGAGATGCTCAAGCTCCAGCGGTGGACCAAGGACACCGGCGCACGGCTCGTCGTGGTCTGCGAGGGCCGGGACGCGGCCGGCAAGGGCGGCACCATCCAGCGCTTCACCGAGCGCCTCAACCCGCGTGGCGCGCGCATCGTGGCCCTGGACAAGCCCACGGACCGCGAGCGCGGCCAGTGGTACTTCCAGCGTTACGCGGCCCATCTGCCGGCACCCGGCGAGATCGTCTTCTTCGACCGCTCCTGGTACAACCGGGCCGGAGTCGAACGCGTCATGGGCTTCTGCACCCAGCCCGAGTACGAGCTCTTCCTCAGGCAGTGCCCGGACTTCGAGAAGATGCTCGTCGACGACGGCATCATCGTGGTCAAGCTCTGGTTCTCGGTCTCCCGTGCCGAGCAGCGCACACGCTTCGCCATCCGCCAGGTCGACCCCGTCCGCCAGTGGAAGCTCTCGCCCACGGACATCGACTCCCTCGACCGCTGGGACGACTACACCACGGCGAAGGTCGACATGTTCCGCGCCACCGACACCGAGCACGCGCCCTGGACCGTCGTGAAGAGCAACGACAAGCGCCGGGCCCGCCTCGAAGCGATGCGGAGTCTCCTCGCCCGCATCGACTACACGGCGAAGAGCGACGAGGCCGTCGGCAAGCCGGACCCCCTCGTCGTGGGCCCGGCCGCCACCCTGCTGGAACCGGGCGAGGAGGACACCGCCCTCTCGCCCACCCGCCTCGCCCCGCACTCCGAGGGACCGGGCGAACACCCCTGACGGGTCTCAGCCGCGCTTGGCGGTGACGTCACCGTTGACGGTGGCCAGGGTCATGTCGTGCCCGTTCCGCTCACTGGCGGAGGGGAACGCCACGGAGGTCCTGCCGTTCCGCGTCGTCGCGTCCACGACGTACGCGGGGGCGTCGGCGGGCAGCGCCACCCGCACCGAGCCGTTGGTCGTGGCGGCGTCGACACGGGACGGTGCGGTGGTGCTGCCGAGCGTCACGTCCCCGTTGACCGTCTCCGCGTGCAGGCGCGCCGAGCTCAGGGCCCCGGCGCGCACGGAGCCGTTGCGGGTGGCCAGCCGGACGGTGGCGTCACCGAGGCCGGACCGGGTCACCGTCACGTCCCCGTTGACGGTGGTCAGGTCCAGCGCCGTCGCGACGCCGGCCACGTCGATCCCCGCGTTCCTGGCGGTGACCGTGACCGGGACGCCGGCGGGGATGCCGACCGAGGGCATGCGGGGGCACGGCCCGTCCTCGTGATCCCCGTCCTTGTCGGGCCGGGGGCAGGACAGATCGAGGACCCAGGTGTCGTCGCGGTGCGACCAACGGCTCTCGATCCGCGCCTCGGTGACCGCCCGGTCGTCCCCGGCCGGACGCAGACGCACACCGTTGTCGGTCGTGATCACCAGCTGCGATCCCCGGCCCAGGGCGGGCGGGGCTCCGTCGAGCCGTGCGCCGGGGTCCCCGCCGCACGCCGCCAGGAGGGGGACGGCCGCCAGCAGTGCGGCCCATCGCGATCGATGCGTGAAAGCCGTGATGTCCATGCCTGCTCGTTTGCCCCGCGCGAGGCCGCCCCATGGCAGGCGGTGAGGCGGAAGCCGGCGGGCTACAGGCTCTAGACTTCTTGAGTGATCGTCAGACTGGCGCGTGAACAGGACCTGGCCGGCTTCATCGCCCTTGCGGCCCAGGTCGAGGACTGGTTCGGGCCGATGGTGGAGGAGCCCGGCTTCCACCGCGCGGTGGAGGACCACATCCGCCGGTCCGCGGCGCTCGTCGCCGTCTCGTCGGACGGCGAGACCCTCGGAGGCCTGCTGTTCGGCGCGGAGGCACCGGTTCACCACGTGCACTGGCTCGTCGTCTCCGAGAAGGCGCGCGGGACCGGCGCCGGACGGGCGCTGATGGCGGACGCCCTCCGCAGGTACGTGCGGGGGCCGGGCACCGTCGAGGTGGTCACCTTCGGGGCCGACCACCCGGGGGCCGTGGAGAGCGGGGCGCGCGTCTTCTACGAACGCCTCGGCTTCATCCCGGCCGAGGCGGCCGAACCCGGCCCGGAAGGCGGTTCACGGCAGGTCTATCGCCTGAACGCCAGGGATGCCCCGAGCCGGCCACTGGGAAGTTACGGACACGAGGAACGGGCATGACGCCCGCGATTCTGTCCGTAACCTCCCAACCGGATTGAGGGCACGCTCCGGCGCCCCCGCCGCAGGTCAGCTCGTGGGGAAGCTGTCGGGAGTGCTGATCCGGCTCTTGAGCAGCGCCCCGGAATCGTTCAGCACGCCGCTGCTGCTGTAGTCACCGCCGTCGCAGGTGCCGGGCCGGAACGCCGCGCTGCTCTCGGGGGCGTCGGAGTAGGTCCAGTTCGCGTAGCTGATCTTCAGCTGATCGAGCAGGTCCAGCCAGGCCGTGGTGCTCGACCGGTCCATCGCCCCGCCTCCGGTTGCGCTCACCGTGCCGAACTCCGTGACGAACAGCGGCAGTCGGGAGGCCGCCCGGCTCAGAGCGGCGCGGTAGTTGTCCTTGTGGCTCGCGGCGTAGAAGTGGAACGCGTACATGATGTTCGCCGCGTTCACCGGACTGTTGATGACCTCGCTCTCGTTGGAGCCGTCCGAGACCCCGAGTGAGGACCAGCCGCGGGTGCCGACGATGACGACCGAGTCCGGGTCGGCGGCACGGACCACCGGGATGACCTGCTCGGCGTAGCTCTTGATGCCCGACCAGCTCACACCGTTGGGCTCGTTGGTGATCTCGTAGATCACGTTCTTCTTCTCCGCGTTGCGGGCGGCGACGGAGGCGAAGAACGTCTTCGCGCGGTCGAGGTTGTAGTTCGGGTCACCCGGCGTGAGGGTGTGGAAGTCGATCAAGGCGTACATGCCGCGGGCCTCGGCCATGTCGACGAGTCCGTTCACCCGTGCCGTGAACCCCGCCGGGTCGGTCTCGTAACCGTCCTCCTGCACGTACATCGAGATGCGCAGCAGGTCCGACTTCCAGTCGTTCGCCAGCGCGTCCAGCGACGCGGCGTTGTAGCAGGCGTCGAACCACTGGATGCCGTGCGTGCTCATGCCCCGCAGCTGGACGGGGCGGTCGTACTGGTTGCACAGGTTCACGCCGCAGACGTGGAGCTTCCCGTTGATGTCCACGGGGGTGCCGTCGGCCGGAGCGGGCGGGGGCTCCTCTTCGAGGGCGCCCGTGCAGGCGACTCCGTTGAGCTTGAACGCCGTGGGCTTCGGGTTGGCGCCCGTGAAGGTGCCCGAGAATCCCAGGTCGGCCGTCGCACCGGTGGCCAGCGCGCGGTTCCAGTCGACACCGACGGCGGTGACCGCGGAGCCGGACTGCGACCAGGTGGCGTTCCAGCCCTGGGCGACCTTCTGGCCGGTGTCCGGCAGGGAGAATTCGAGCGTCCATCCGTTCGTCGGCGCACCCAGGTTGGTGACCTTCACTCCGGCCTGGAAGCCGCCCTGCCACTGACTGGCGACGGTGTACTCGACCTTGCAGCCGGTGGCGGCAGCCGCCTCCTGGGGGCCGAGTGCTGCCGTGAGGCCCAGGACTGTCGCGCAGGTCGCCAGTAAGGCGAGTAGGCGTTTCATAGCGTTCCTCCTCGTGCGAAGCGGAAACAGTGGGGGGGTGGGAGCGCTCCCAAGGTCCATCGGGCCGAGACCGTACACGGTGTGCGGATGCGCGTACAGACATCCGACCGGCTTCGGTGAGGAGCGGTGCGGGGCCGACGGTCACGTCGGGGCGGCGAGCTGGGAAGACGCGGCAGTCAGGTCCAGGACGATGTGCCGTGCACGGTGTCGGCCGACCGCACCGGGCACCCCGTGAGTTCCACGGCCGCCAGCACGGCACGGCGGGCCGCCGCGCTGTCCGCCGGCGGGAAGGCCACCCGGAGCTGATGGCCGTAGGCCGACTCGTACGTCAGGAGCCAGCCGGTGGCGTCCACGGCGAAGTGGTCCTGCCGCTGGCCGTCGTATTCGTAGCCGCCACGGTCGGACGTGGGGGCGAGCGCGTCGCGCAGGATCCGCAGGCGCTCGGCGTACGGGCGGGGCCCCTCGCCCAGCCGGACGTACACGTGGTCGAGCTCGACTCCGGGGTCGAACCAGGGGGCGAGCTCCGGCTCATGGTGCAGGAGGCCGGAGGTGATGGTGCGATTCGTCAGGCCGTCGAGGAGCGCGCCGGCCCCGCAGTCGAACCGCTCGTAGTCGTCGTCGCGTGACCAGATCACCACGGGCCAGGACTCGGGAGGCCCTTCGGTCAGCCAGCAGACGTGCGCCGCACTCTCCGTCACCGCCCAGGCGAGCAGGCCGCCGGGCTCGGGGAAGAGGGGGTAGGGGTAACGCTCGGGGGAGAAGTCGCGCAGCGGACCGTAGTCGTCCAGGAGGTCCGCCGTGAGCGGGACCGGGTTGTCGTCACCGAACGGGGTGCACAGGCACAGCGCGCCCCAGAAGTCTCCGCGTCCGTACGTCTCGACCAGCTGCTTGTAGTCCTCGGGCAGCCGGGTGCCCAGCGTCCTCTCCGCCTCCGCCCAGTCGCCGTGGCCGTCGACCACCACGGCGGGAGGGCGTACCCGTCCGGTGATCCGGGAGAGTGGGCCGGTCACGCGTGCACGTTCAGACGGCGGAGGCGACGAACGCGGCCCAGGCGGCCGGGGGCACGGTCAGCACCGGGCCGTCGGTGACCTTGGAGTCGCGGATGTGCACGGCGGAGGGGTGCGCGGCGACCTCTACGCAGTTGCCGCCCTGGTCGCTGCTGTAGCTCGATTTACGCCAGTCGTAGGCGACTTCGAGGCACGCGCCGCCTTGGTCACTGCTGTAGCTGGACTTGAACCACGAGAGATCCGTGCCGTGTGCTGCGCGAGTCATGACTCTCCAAGCAGGTCGTCCAGTAGGCGCGCGCTGTTCTCGACGGAAAGCGCCTGCGAGCGCAGCATCCCATATTTCTGCTGGAGGACACTGACGTCATCCGGATCGTCATGGAGCACGCTGGTCAGCTGGGCCTCCACATAGGCCAGATGGTCGTGGTCCGGTGTTTCGAGCAGGACCATCGGGCCCGCCAGACCCGCGTGCTTGGGGAGCTTCGTGGGCATGATCTGCAACCCCAGGAAGGGGAGTTCCATGCACCGGCGAAGGTGCTGGATCTGCTCCCGCCGCATGGCGGAGTCTCCGATCTCGCTGCGCACGATGCTCTCCTCCAGGATGAAGTGGAGCATCGGCCGTGGCCTGCGTTCGAGGAGCTTCTGCCGGTCGAGCCGGGCCGCCACCCACTCCTCCCGCTGCTCCTCTTCGAGGGGTGGGAACAGGCACGAGAATACGAAGCGTGCGTACGCCTCGGTCTGGAGGAGCCCCGGGACGACCTGGTTCTCGTACCAGAGCAACGTCACCGCCTCCTGCTCGTACTCCACGAAGTCCTGTACGAACGCCGGGAACCGCTCCTTCTGCGGCACCTTCGCCACCGCGACCCCCAACGCCCCCTTTGTCTCCAGCAGTTCGTCCAGCTGCGCCGCGAAGTCCGCCTGGAGTGCGCGGCGGCCCTGTTCGATCGAGGCGATCGTGTCCTCGCCCACGCAGAACCGGTCGGCCAGCGACGTCTGCGTGTGCCCGGCCGCGCGCCGGAAGGCGGCGAGCTGGGCGCCGATGACATGCCAGGACGTGACCCGCTTGTTCCTCTTCACCGAGTGCATGACGTGCCTTTCCCCGTACGCGAGCCCCGCCGGACCCGTCAGCGCTCGTACAAACGCGGTGTACGACCTGACGCGGTGACCCACAGTAGTGACGTTCTGTGACAGTCGTCCCGTGAACGAGACAACGCAACTCGCCTCCTTCCGTGAGGCGTTCTACCGCCGCGAGCGCAGGTCGGTGCCGCTCGTGCGCCAGTTCGTCCGGGAGGCTCTGGTCGACTGGGCGTGCGAGGTGGACCTCGACGACGTACTCCTCTGCGTGAGCGAGCTGGCGACCAACGCGCTGGTCCACGGCGTCCCGCCCGGGAGGGGCTTCCGGACCCAGCTCACCTGGGGAAAGGTGCTCCGGATCGAGGTGCACGACAGTGGCGGGGGCCAGGTCGGGGAGGTGGTGGACGCTGGGCCCCTCGCCGAGTACGGGCGTGGGCTCACGCTCGTCGGGGCGCTCGCCGATGCGTGGGGGGTGGGGGAGCGGGACCCTGGGAAGACCGTCTGGTGCGAGTTTGCTGGTTCGGCAAGCATGTTTGTCGAATCGTCGCCGTGCGCGCACCATCTTCCGTAACAGGAGGTGTTCCGCATGAGCGAGACGAACCAGCGGTACGACGTAGTGGTGATCGGCGGCGGGGCCGCCGGGCTGAGCGGGGCGCTCGCCCTGTCCCGGGCGCGGCGTTCCGTGCTTGTGATCGACGCGGGGAGCCCGCGCAACGCCCCCGCGGCCCACGCGCACAACTACCTGGGCCGGGAGGGTGTCCCGCCCCTGGAGCTGCTGGCCATCGGCCGGGCGGAGGCGGCGGAGTACGGGGCGGAGATCGTCCAGGGCCGCGTGGTCTCGGCCGAGAAGCTGTCCGACGGCTTCCGCGTCGTGCGGGAGGACGGGAGCACCGTCCACGCCCGTCGTCTGCTCGTGACCACCGGGATCGTCGACGAGCTGCCGGACGTGGAGGGCCTGGCCGAGCGCTGGGGCAGCGAGGTGCTGCACTGCCCGTACTGCCACGGGTGGGAGGTGCGGGACAGGCCGGTCGGCATCCTGGCCAGCAGCCCCATGGCCGTGCACCATGCGCTGCTCTGGAGGCAGTGGACCGACGACGTGATGCTGTTCCGGCACGACCAGCCCGACTTCAGCGACGAGGAGTACGAGCAGTTCGCCGCGCGGGGCATCTCCGTGGTGGACGGCGAGGTGGCCGCGGTGGAGGTGGCCGACGGCCGGCTCACCGGTGTGCGGCTGGCCGGGGGCACGGTGATCCCGCGCGAGGCGCTCGTGGTCCAGCCGCGCTTCACCGCGCGGTCGGCGGTCCTGGAGAGCCTCGGCCTGGTGCCGACCGAGATGGTGATGGGCGACCAGGTCATCGGCACGTACATCGCGGCCGACCCCGCGGGGGCTACCGATGTGCCCGGTGTCTGGGTGGCGGGCAACGTCGCCAACCTCATGGAGCAGGTCGTCGGAGCGGCGGCAGCCGGGCTGAAGGCGGCCTCGATGATCAATATGGACCTCGTCACCGAGGACACCCGCCGCGCGGTCGACGCCCGCCGCGCGCCCTTCTCGGCCGAGGCCGAGCGCCAGGTCTCCGAGCGTGTGCTCGGAGACCGCCGTCACGGACTTCAGGAGACCTCACGATGACCACCGACAGCACCCGTACCGACGCCGAGATGTGGGACGAGAAGTACCGCGAGAGCGACCGGATCTGGAGCGGGAACCCCAACGTCGCCCTCGTCCGTGAGGTGGAGGGCCTCCAGCCGGGACGGGCCCTCGACCTCGGGTGCGGCGAGGGCGCGGACGCGGTCTGGCTCGCCCGGTGGGGCTGGCGGGTCACCGCCACGGACATCTCGCGGGTGGCCCTGGAGCGGGCGGCGGTCCACGCGGCCGAGGCCGATGTCGCCGACCGGATCGACTGGCAGTGGCACGACCTGGGGGCGTCGTTCCCCGAGGGGGAGTACGACCTGGTCTCCGCCCAGTTCCTGCACTCGATGGGCGACCTGCCCCGCGAGGAGATCCTGCGCAGGGCGGCCGAGGCGGTCGCCCCCGGGGGCGTACTCCTGATCGTCGGGCACGCCGGCTTCCCCTCGTGGGAGCACGACCACCCGGACATGGAGCTGCCCACGACGGACGAGGTCCTCGCCTCGCTCGAACTGCCGGACGGGGAGTGGGAGGTGCTGCTCAGCGAGGAGCACGAGCGGATCCAGAACGACCCCGAGGGCAACCCCACCACCCGCACGGACAACGCGCTGAAGGTCCGCCGTCACGCGGGCCGCTGACGCCGAGCGCCCGCCGTCCTCCCCGGAAGGGGAGGGCCGGCGGGCGCGCTCGGTCCGGGAGGGTCAGGCCTGCGGGGCGGCCTTGATGGCGGAGATGTCGAAGTTCAGCTTGACCTTGTCGCCGACCAGCACGCCGCCGGTCTCCAGCGCCGCGTTGTAGGTCAGGCCCCAGTCGGAGCGGAGGATCTCGGCGCTGCCCTCGAAGCCCACGCGCTGGTTGCCGAAGGGGTCGGTGGCGGAGCCGTTGAACTCCAGGTCGATGGAGAGCGGGCGGGTGACGTCCTTGATCGTGAGGTCGCCGGTGACGCGGTAGGTGTCCCCGCCGAGCTGCTCGGCCCCGGTGGAGCGGAACGTCATCAGGGGGAACGTCTCGGCGTCGAAGAAGTCGCCGCTCACCAGGTGGCCGTCGCGGTCGGCGATGCCGGTGTCGACGCTGGAGATCCTGACGTCGATGGAGGCGGAGGAGTTGGACGGGTCGGAGCCGTCCAGCTCCAGGGTGCCCTCGTGCTCACCGAAGGAACCGCGCACGTTGGTGACCATGGCGTGGCGCACCGTGAAACCGATGCTGCTGTGGGCCGGGTCGATCGTGTAGGTGCCGGTCAGCGCGGCCAGCGCGGGGTCCACCGCGAGGGTGGCGGTGGCGGTCGGGGCGTCGTTGTTCTTGCGGTTGAACAGAGCCATGGCTCCTCCTCGGGGGACGGATTCAGACGAGCGGTCGTCGAGAAGGTTGATTTAACCTTCAACGACTTCGACTGTAGACCCATCTTGTTCAAAGTTCAACATCTGGGGTCCAGGTCGTCCGGAATGCATGGAAAGCTGGTCGGGGCCGCCGGTCCTGGCGCGGATGCGGGAGGCCCTGAGCCTGGACGCCGCCGACGCTTTCGAGGTCCGCCTCGGCGCCCTCGCTCGGGCCGGCCCCGGCCCGAAGGGTCCAGCACGCCGACCGTGCCGGACCACCCCTTAAAGTTTGCCCATGGGTTTGACAGCAGGTCACGACGGAGGGGTCCTGCCCGGTCCGCCGCCCCCGGCGCAGGGCTGGCAGGCGCCGAGCGCGGTCGAGCGGGGGCTGTACGAGGCGAAGGCGCGCGGCGACTGGCCCGCGTACTACGACCTCGTCGCCCGGGCCGACCTGTACATGTTGCAGTCGCGGGCGTACGTCGACGCGAACCCGGGCAACACCCGCTTCCATCCCTACTGGAACCCGCAGACCCAGAGCATGTGCCTGGCCGTCCATACCGGCGGCATGCTGCCGCCGCCCGTCGCCGACCCGGTCTACAACTGCTACGACCTGGGCTGGTTCGCAGAGGTCTGGGACCAGCACGACCCGCCCTACCTCGTCGTCAACCCCGGCAGCCCCTGCGAGGGCATCCTGCCGGCCGGTCCGGAGGGCCGCGCCCTGTGGCAGCGCCACTCGGCCCCGGTCGAACTGCCGGGGCTGGCCCAGGACGTCGTCCACACCCTGGAGGTGGGCGGGCCGCGCAGCGGTCCCGTCGCCTTCGGTCTCGCGGCCGGCGCGCACATCAACGTGCGCAACGGACGCTACTGGAACTCGATGGCCCACCACGGCAGCGGCTACCGCACCGAGAAGAACACGCTGGAACGCTGGTGGGGCGTCAGTACCCGCGAGGACTGGCAGGACACGCAGGAGCGGCTGCTGCGCGCCGGGATGGTCAGCGGCGTCTGGGAGTTCGTCCTGCAGCTGCGCCGCTCCATGACCCTGGACTTCGCGGGCCCCGTCGACGTCGACCACTGGCGCCAGGCCGCGGCGAACGTGGTGCGCCGACGCACCGAGGCCGCCGCCGAACCCCGCCTGACCGCGGACGGCGTCACCCGGGGCCACACCGTCACCGCCGCGGAGCTGGAGGGCCAGGTGACCGGCGTGCAGCGGCTGATCGGCCGCATCGCCCGCTACGAGGCGCGGTTCCGCGCCGACGGCCTGCTGCCCGAAGGGGGCTTCGTCCAGAGCGTCGAGGCCTGGGACTACGGCCGGGCTTCAGGCATGGCCCGCTGGGGCCTCGCCGCCCGGCTGTGTTCCCTGCGGGAGGCGGAGGCGGCGGTGGTCCGCGCCGGCCGTCTCGTCCAGCTCAACTACCGCTCGTGGGAAGGCTTCTCGGCCGCCTACGTCCTTGGCCGCTGCCTGCACTTCGACGAGGAGGAGTTCGGCGAGTGGTACGAGACCGTCCTCGCCACCCACCGCGCCCTGACCAGCGACCCGGCCAGCCCCTGGCGCACGCTCTCCTGGGCCTGAGGCGCCCAGCCTCGGTGGGGGCTCGGCCGTGGTGGCTCCGGGCCGGGCGGAAGCAACTGCACGGGCCTCGGCCGCCCTCTGGCGGACGCGCGTAGAGCTGGGGCACTATCTCCCTGCCCGTAATTGTCATGAGCAGGAGGAATCCCCCATGCTGACCCGTCCCAGACTCCGCTCGGCCCTCACCGCTCTCGCCCTCGTCCTCGGCGCTCTCTTCGCGCCCGGCGTCGGCGTCCTCGGCGGCGGCGCCACCGAGGCGCACGCCGTCACCAAGCTCACCCACTCCCAGGCGACCTCCCGCTTCAGCTCGTCGGGGATCACCTGGTCGTCCTCGGGCGGCTGTTCCAACCGCAACGTCTCCACCTGCACGTCCTTCGACCAGCTCAACCTGACCAGCGCCCAGGGCGCCCAGACCCTCAAGAGCGCCACGGGCTGCGCCCTGAACATCACCGGGGGCACCGAGACCGGGCACGCCAGTGGCACGTACTCGCACTGGAACGGCTACAAGCTCGACTTCGGCAAGACCACCTGCCTGACGAACTACGTGAAGGGCACATTCGCCTACATCGGTGTGCGGGGCGACGGCGCACCGCAGTACCAGTCCGGCTCCGGCAACGTCTACGCGGACGAGGGCAACCACTGGGACGTGACGTACTACAACTGCGGCGGCTGCTGAACGCCGTACGCACAGAGCGGTGCCCCGTCCGGCGGGACGGGGCACCGCTCGTCGTGGCGGGCTCAGACCTGCGGCTCCAGCGCAGGCCCGAGCGAGGCGAACTTCTCCTTGCTGAC